>NZ_MJDM01000005.1:2088600-2090323 GCF_008452795.1 Klebsiella sp. AqSCr | reverse complement strand
ACCATGGCGGTTGTTGCGCCGCTGGCGGTCGCCGACAAAGCCGACGCGATCTTTATGGGGGGCAGCGGCGGCCACCTGACGGCGCTGATCGACTGGTCGCTGGCGCAGCTGCATCCTGGCGGCCGGCTGGTGATGACTTTTATTTTGCAGGAAAACCTTCATAGCGCCCTGGCGCACCTGCGGCAGAGCGGCATCCACGAGGTGGACTGCCAGCAGCTGGCGGTCTCCACCCTGGCTACCCTGGGCAGCGGCCACTACTTCAAACCCCATAATCCCGTTTTTGTCATCGCCTGTCAGAAGGAAGAAAACCATGGCTGAGACTTTTGATCCCCATTGCGTGTGGTTCGTCGGCGCCGGTCCGGGCGATCGCGAACTGATTACTCTCAAAGGCTACCGTCTGCTACAGCAGGCGCAGGTAGTGATCTACGCCGGGTCGCTGATCAACACCGAGCTACTGGCCTACTGTCCGCCACAGGCGGAGTGCCACGACAGCGCCGCGCTGCATCTGGAGCAGATCCTCGACCTGATGGAGGCGGGGGTGAAGGCGGGAAAAACGGTGGTGCGTCTGCAGACGGGCGACGTCTCGCTATATGGCTCGGTGCGCGAGCAGGGCGAAGAGCTGACCCGCCGCGGGATCCGCTGGCAGGTGGTGCCGGGCGTCAGCGCTTTCCTCGGCGCGGCGGCGGAGCTGGGGGTGGAGTACACGGTACCCGAAGTCTCGCAGAGTCTGATTATTACCCGTCTGGAAGGGCGCACGCCGGTTCCCGCGCGCGAACAGCTGGAAGCCTTTGCCAGCCATCAAACCTCGATGGCGATTTACCTGTCGGTGCAACGTATTCACCGGGTGGCGGAGCGGCTGGTGGAGGGCGGCTACCCCGCGACCACCCCGGTCGCGGTGATCTACAAGGCCACCTGGCCGGAAAGCCAGACCGTCCGCGGTACCCTCGCGGACATCGGCGACAAAGTACGCGACGCCGGGATCCGCAAAACGGCGCTGATCCTGGTCGGCCCCTTCCTCGGCGATGAGTATCACTACTCAAAACTGTACGCAGCGGATTTTAGCCATGAATACCGTAAAGCCTGAATCCATTGCCCTGTTTTGCCTGACGCCCGGCGGCGTGCGGCTGGCAAAACGGCTGGCGGCCATGCTGCCGCTTACCTGTTACACCAGCGAAGCGCTGCAGGAAGAGGGGTTTATCCCCTTCAACGGCGGCTTTGCCAGCGCTGCCCGCGAGGCGTTCAGCAGCTTCTCGGCGCTGATTTTTATCGGCGCCACCGGGATTGCCGTGCGGGTGCTGGCCCCGCTGGTGAATGACAAGCTCAGCGACCCGGCGGTGGTGGTGATTGATGAGCGCGCCCGGCACGTCATCAGCTTGCTCTCCGGCCATGCCGGGGGGGCCAATGCGCTGACCCGCTATCTCGCCGGGATGCTCGACGCCGACCCGGTGATCACCACCGCCACCGACGTCAACGAGCTGGCCGCCCTCGACACGCTGGCCTTCCAGCTGAACGCCCGGATGACCGATTTTCGCGCGGCGGTGAAAACCGTTAACCAGATGCTGGTGAGCGGTAAGCGGGTGGGGCTGTGGTGCGACGGCGAATTTACCGGGGCGCTAAGCCGCTGCGACCGGCGCGGGTTTATCCCGGTAAGCGACCTGGCGCGCTTGCCGGCGCTCGACGCCCTGATCTGCGTCACCCTGCGCCGGGCGCTGCCGCCGCTGCC
>NZ_MJDM01000005.1:1997800-2088561 GCF_008452795.1 Klebsiella sp. AqSCr | reverse complement strand
TCACTGGAAGCTGGTGCCCCAGCGGGTGGTGGCGGGGATCGGCTGTCGGCGCGACACCCCCTGCGCGCTGCTCAGTACGTTGCTGGATCGCCAGCTTGCCGCTCAGCGTCTTGACCCGCTGGCGCTGAAAGCGATCGGCAGCGTGAGCCTGAAGGCAAACGAGCCGGGGTTGCGCCAGCTGGCTCACCGCTGCCGGGTGCCGTTCGAAACCTTTAGCGCCGAGGCGCTGCGCGAGCACGAGCACCGCTTTCCGGCCTCGTCTTTTGTCCGGGAGACGGTCGGCGTCGGCAGCGTCTCCGGCCCGGTGGCCTGGCTGCTGAGTCAGGGAAACCTGTCAGGCGAAACCCTGCGTGAGCAGGGCGTGACCATTACTTTGGGAGTAACACACTGATGTTAAGCGTAATCGGAATTGGCCCTGGCTCGCAGGCGATGATGACCATGGAAGCCGTGGAGGCCCTGCAGGCGGCAGAGATCGTGGTGGGCTACAAGACCTACACCCACCTGGTGAAAGCCTTTACCGGCGACAAGCAGGTGATCAAAACCGGCATGTGCAAAGAGATTGAGCGCTGCCAGGCGGCCATCGAGCTGGCGCAGGCCGGGCACAACGTTGCGCTGATCAGCAGCGGCGACGCCGGCATCTACGGCATGGCGGGGCTGGTGCTGGAGCTGGTTAATAAGCAGCAGCTGGACATTGAGGTCCGTCTGATCCCAGGGATGACGGCCAGTATCGCCGCCGCCTCGCTGCTCGGCGCGCCGCTGATGCATGATTTCTGCCATATCAGCCTTAGCGATCTGCTGACGCCCTGGCCGGTGATTGAAAAACGCATAGTCGCCGCCGGGGAAGCGGACTTCGTTATCTGTTTCTACAACCCTCGCAGCCGCGGCCGCGAAGGACATCTGGCGCGCGCCTTTGCGCTGCTGGCGGCCAGTAAAAGCGCAGATACGCCGGTCGGCGTAGTCAAATCCGCCGGACGCAAAAAGCAGGAGAAATGGCTGACCACCCTCGGGGAGATGGATTTTGCCCCAGTGGATATGACCAGTCTGGTGATCGTTGGCAACAAAGCGACTTACATCGACAACGGCCTGATGATCACCCCGCGAGGCTACGCGCTGTGAATCACGGCGACGTGCTGGTTATCGGGGGCACCAGCGATGCGCGGGCGATCTGCCAGCAGCTGGACGCCGCCGACGTGCGCTACACCCTGTCGGTGGCAACCCCTACCGGCGAGCGGCTGGCCGGCGATATCCGCGGGCAGATACGCTGCGGGCGTATGGAGTGGCAGCAGATGGCGGAGTGGCTCAGAGCGCAGCGCACCCGCTGGGTGATCGATGCCTCTCACCCCTACGCCGAGGTGGTCAGCCAAAATATTGTGCGCGCCTGCGCCAGCGTCGGGGTTCTGCTCAGCCGCTATCAAAGGCCGGAGCAGCTGAGCGATCTGCGCCATCCGTTACTTCACGTGGTCGGCGATCTGAACGAGGCCTGCGCGGTGGCTCGTCGCCTCGGCGAGCGGATCCTGCTGACCACCGGCAGCAAAGATCTGGCGGCCTGGCGGGCGGGACTGGCGGAGAAAACGCTGCTCGCCCGGGTGCTGCCGGTGCCGGAGGTGGTTCAGCACTGTAGCGATCTGGGGTTTGGCGTCGGGGAGATCTTCGCCCTCTGCGGGCCGTTCAGCGCCGAATTTAACGCCGCCTTTTATCGCCAGTGCCGGGCCGATGTTGTGGTGACGAAAGCCTCGGGGGCGGAAGGAGGCTATCAGGAAAAAGTACAACCCTGTCTTGATGCGGGGATCCCCTGCATCGTCATTACCCGTCCGGCGCCGCTGGTGACGGGCGATGAACTACTGCAAAGCCAGGCCGATTTCACTGCGCGGCTGACGCGCTGGCTGTCGGCGACTTGAGGAAGAGGATATGAAAAAAGCACTTCTGGTGGTGAGCTTTGGCACCAGCTATCACGACACCCGCGAAAAGAACATCGCCGCCTGCGAGCGCGATCTGGCCGCCAGCTGCCCGGACCGCACGCTGTTCCGCGCCTTCACCTCGGGGATGATTATTCGCAAACTGCAGCAGCGCGATGGTATTCATATCGATACTCCGCTGCAGGCTCTGCAAAAGCTGGCCGAGCAGGGATACCAGGATGTGGCTATCCAGTCCCTGCACATTATCAACGGCGACGAGTACGAGAAGATCGTTCGCGAAGTGCAGAGTATGCGCCCGCGCTTTCAGCGTCTGACGCTGGGCGCGCCGCTGTTGAGCGGTCATGGCGATTATGTGCAGCTGATGCAGGCCCTGCGCCAGCAGATGCCGCCGCTGGCGGCGACGGAGCGAGTGGTGTTTATGGGGCACGGCGCCAGCCACCACGCCTTCGCGGCCTACGCCTGTCTGGATCATATGATGGCGGTGCAGGGTTTTCCGGCGCGGGTGGGGGCGGTGGAAAGCTATCCCGAAGTGGACATCGTCATTAACGAACTCTCCCGCCAGGGCGTGACCGGCGTGCATCTGATGCCGCTGATGCTGGTGGCCGGCGATCATGCCATTAATGATATGGCCTCCGACGAAGACGATTCGTGGAAAACCCGCTTCAATGCCGCCGGTATCCCCGCCACGCCGTGGCTTAACGGATTAGGGGAGAATCCGGCGGTGCGGGCGATGTTTGTCGCCCATCTGCAGCAGGCGCTGAACGACACGATGGAGAAAGCAGCATGAGCGGCAAACTATACGCCCTGAGCAGCGGGCCGGGGGCGGCCGATCTGATCACCGTGCGTGCGGCGCGGATCCTCGGCCAGCTGGATGTGCTGTATGCGCCAGCCGGCCGCAAAGGCGGCGACAGCCTGGCGCTCTCCATCGTACGCGAGTACCTGGGCGCACACACGGAGGTCCGCTGCTGCCATTTTCCGATGAGCGCCGACAGCGCGGAAAAAGAGGCGGTGTGGAACGACGTTGCCGCGGCGCTGGCCCAGGAGGTGGCGGCGGACAGGCAGGTCGGGTTTATCACCCTCGGCGACGCCATG
The DNA here is from genome assembly GCF_008452795.1 of Klebsiella sp. AqSCr. Lineage (NCBI taxonomy): Bacteria > Pseudomonadati > Pseudomonadota > Gammaproteobacteria > Enterobacterales > Enterobacteriaceae > Klebsiella > Klebsiella sp. AqSCr. Next base: position 2,085,553 of record NZ_MJDM01000005.1, on the reverse strand, counting down.
TTGTTCAGCACCTGGGTCTTTCTGCTGCAGCGGATTGGCTGCCCGGACTGGCTGGAGATTGTCCCTGGCGTTACCTCCTTCGCCGCCATTGCCGCGCGGGCGAAAACCCCGCTGGCCATGGAGCAGCAGTCGCTGGCGGTGATCTCCTGCACCGCGCCGGAAGCGGACATTGCCGCGGCGCTGCGCCAGCATGACAGTCTGGTACTGATGAAAGTCTACGGCCGCTTCGCCCGCATTAAGGCGCTGCTGGCGCAGGCGGGGCTGCTGGATGCGGCGCTGATGATGTCAGAGGCCACCCTGCCGGGCGAGCAGTGCTGGCGCCGTCTGCGCGAGGTCAGCGATGACCAGCCGCTGCCCTATTTCTCGACCATTCTGGTTAACAAACAGTGGGAGGAGGCGTAATGAATCAGGTGAAATCGCTGAAGCAGCTTTCGTATGGGGGGCTGGCGGCCGCTGTTCTGCTGATCATCGTCCCGCAGGAGGCGTTCGCCATGCATATCATGGAGGGCTTTTTGCCGCCGATGTGGGCGCTGGCGTGGTGGCTGCTGTTTTTACCCTGCCTGTGGTACGGCCTGGTGCGCCTGCGGCGTATCGTCCAGGAAGAGAGCAATCAGAAGGTGCTGCTGGCCCTCTGCGGGGCGTTTATTTTTGTTCTTTCGGCGCTGAAGATCCCGTCGGTGACCGGCAGCTGCTCGCATCCGACCGGCGTCGGTCTGGCGGTGATCCTCTTCGGGCCGGGCGTGGTGGCGGTGCTGGGGGCGATCGTTCTGCTGTTCCAGGCGCTGCTGCTGGCGCATGGCGGCCTGACCACCCTTGGCGCCAACGGGATGTCGATGGCGGTGATCGGCCCGATGGTCGGCTATCTGGTGTGGAAGCTGGCCTGTCGGGCGGGGATCCGTCGCGATGTCGGGGTCTTTCTCTGCGCCATGCTGGCGGATCTGATGACCTACTTTGTCACCTCCGTCCAGCTCGGGGTGGCCTTTCCCGATCCGGCAACCGGGGCAGGCGGATCGATCGCCAAGTTTATGGGCATCTTCTGCCTGACGCAGATCCCGATCGCCATCGCGGAAGGCTTGCTCACCGTGATGATCTACGATCAGCTAACCAAACGGCGACTGATCGCCGCGGAGGGACATTAATATGAAAAAGACCCTGATCCTGTTGGCGATGGTGGCCGCCCTGATGATCCTGCCATTTTTTATTAACCACGGCGGCGAGTTTGGCGGCTCGGACGGCGAAGCGGAGAGCCAGATCCAGGTGGTGGCGCCGGATTATCAACCCTGGTTCCAGCCGCTATATGAACCGGCGAGCGGCGAGATTGAGAGCCTGCTGTTTACCCTGCAGGGCTCGCTGGGCGCGGCGGTGATTTTTTACATTCTCGGATATGCGAGGGGCAGACAGCGCCGTGATGACCGGGTTTGACCGACTCAGCTACCAGAGCCGCTGGTTGCAGGTGGCGCCAGAGCGTAAGTTTCTGCTCTGGCTACTGCTGATGGCGCTGGCCTTTACGCTGCCGGCGTGGGGCCAGGCGCTGACGCTGGCGCTGACCGCCGCGCTGACCTGCTGGCTGCTGCGGGTCTCATTCTGGCGCTGGTGCCGCTGGATGGCGCTACCCTTTGGCTTTTTGCTGGTCGGCGTGCTGACCATTGTGTTCAGCGTCAGCCGCGACCCGCAGATGCTGTTAGCCAGCATCCGACTGGGCGCTTTCTCGATAGGGATTTCCGCCCCGGGGCTGGCCGTGGCCGGGGAGACCTTCTGGCGCAGCCTGGCGGCGATGGCGGCCATGCTCTGGCTGGTGCTTAATCTGCCTTTCCCCCAGTTGATTATCTTGCTCAAGCGCGGTCGCGTACCGCGACTGTTGACGGAGCAGATCCTGCTGACCTGGCGCTTCATTTTTATTCTGTTAGACGAGGCGATGGCGATTCACCGCGCGCAAACTTTGCGTTTTGGCTATGGTAGCGTGCCGCAGGGCTATCGCTCGCTGGCGATGCTGGTGGGACTGCTGTTCACCCGCGTCCTCCTGCGCTATCAGCAGATGAGCACGGCGCTGGATATCAAATTGTACCAGGGTGATTTTCACCTCTAAGGATAAGTATGCTTGCCACAACCGATCTCTGGTTTCGCTATCAGGATGAGCCGGTACTTAAAGGGCTGACGCTGGATTTTTCCCGCCATGCGGTGACCGGCCTGGTGGGGGCCAACGGCTGCGGAAAGTCGACGCTGTTTATGAACCTGAGCGGCCTGCTGCGCCCGCAGCAGGGGGCGGTGCTGTGGCAGGGAGAGGCGCTGAATTACAGCAAGCGCGGTCTGCTGGCGCTGCGCCAGCAGGTGGCGACGGTATTTCAGGATCCGGACCAGCAAATATTCTATACCGATATCGACAGCGATATCGCTTTTAGTCTGCGTAACCTCGGGGTGGCGGAAGAGGAGATCGCCCGCCGGGTGGATGAGGCGTTGACCCTCGTCGATGCCCAGGGGTTTCGCCAGCAGCCGATCCAGTGCCTCAGCCATGGGCAGAAAAAACGGGTGGCAATCGCCGGGGCGCTGGTGCTGCAGGCGCGCTACCTGCTGCTTGACGAGCCCACCGCGGGCCTCGATCCACGCGGGCGGGCGCAGATGATCGCCATCATCCGCCGCATTGTCGGGCAGGGGCGGCGCGTGGTGATCTCCAGCCACGATATCGATCTGATCTATGAGGTGAGCGACGCCGTTTACGTGCTGCGTCACGGCGAAGTACTGGCCGCGGGGGATCCCGGCGAGGTATTTGCCTGCGCGGAGACGATGGACAGGGCGGGATTGACGCAGCCGTGGCTGGTGAAACTTCATAGCGAACTGGGGCTGCCGCTGTGTAAAACCGAGGCGGAGTTTTTTCAGCGGATGCACAACAACGCGATAGGCGCGATAAAGGAGGCGTCATGACGCTGGCAGTGATGTTGCAGGGCACGGCTTCCGACGTGGGGAAAAGCGTGCTGGTGGCGGGACTGTGCCGCATTTTTCATCAGGATGGGCTGCGTACCGCGCCGTTTAAATCACAGAATATGGCGCTGAACTCCGGCATTACGCCGGATGGCAAAGAGATGGGCCGGGCGCAGATTTTCCAGGCCGAAGCGGCCGGGATTGCGCCAGATGTCCGCATGAATCCGATTTTGCTCAAGCCCACCAGCGACCGTCAGGCGCAGGTGGTGCTGATGGGGCAGGTGGCGACCAGCATGGATGCGATGAGCTATCACCAGTACAAGCCGCGCCTGCGCGAGCAGATCCTCGCGGTCTACCAGAGCCTGGCCGGAGAGTATGAGGCGCTGGTGCTGGAAGGCGCCGGCAGTCCGGCGGAGATTAACCTGCGCGACCGCGATATCGTCAATATGGGCATGGCCGAGATGGCGCAATGCCCGGTGATCCTGGTGGCCGATATCGACCGCGGCGGGGTGTTTGCCGCGATTTACGGCACGCTGGCGCTGCTGCAGCCTCAGGAGCGGGCGCGGGTGAAAGGGGTGATCATCAATAAATTCCGCGGCGATGTGGCGCTCCTGCGCTCCGGGATAGAGCAAATCGAGGCGTTGACCGGGGTGCCGGTGCTGGGCGTTATGCCATGGCTTGACGTGGATCTCGAGGATGAGGACGGCGTCGCGCTGCAGGCCGGGAAATACCATCGCACCGACCGGCGCGATATCGACATCGCCGTGGTTCACCTGCCGCATATTGCCAATTTTACCGACTTTAACGCCCTGGCGGCACAGCCAGACGTCCGGGTGCGCTATGTCCGCGATCCGCAGGCGCTGGCCGACGCCGACCTGGTCATTCTTCCGGGCAGTAAAAATACCCTCGGCGATCTGTGCTGGCTGCGCGAGAGCGGCATGGCGCACGCGGTCGAGCAGGCCCGGCAGCGCAAGGTGCCGCTGCTGGGGATCTGCGGCGGCTATCAGATGCTGGGCGAAACCATTATCGATGAGGTGGAGTCTGGCCTTGGCGCCCAGCCCGGGCTGGGGGTGCTGAAGACCGTGACCCACTTCGCCCAGCACAAAACCACCACCCAGGTGCAGGCGACCCTGGGGTCTGCGCTCCCGGATTGGTTAGCCGACGCGGCGGGGCTGCGCGTCAGTGGCTATGAAATTCATATGGGCGAGACGCGCCGCGAGGCAGGCTGCCCGCCGCTGCTGCAGCTGCATAAAGCGGGGCAGGCAGTGGACGACGGGGCGATAAGCGACGACGGCCTGGCGTTCGGCACCTATCTCCATGGCCTGTTCGACAGCGATGCCTTTACCCGGGCGCTGCTCAACGGCCTGCGCCAGCGCAAAGGGCTGGCGCCGCTGGACAGCGCCCTGGAGTATGCCCGCTATAAAACCCGGCAGTTTGATCGGCTGGCCGAGGCCATGCGCGAACATATCGCCATCGATAAAATTTACGCCATCATGCGCCAACATCAGGAGCCCCTATGCTGACTCTGGTTACCGGCGGCGCGCGCAGCGGCAAAAGTCGCCATGCCGAGGCGCTGATTGCCGATGCGCCGCAGGTGTTATATATCGCCACCTCGCAAATCTTTGACGACGAGATGGCCGCAAGGATCCAGCATCATCGCGACGGCAGGCCCGCCCACTGGCGCACCGCCGAGCGCTGGCAGCAGCTTGATGAACTGATCACTCCGGCTATCGCCCCAGCGGAGGCGATTTTGCTGGAATGCATCACCACCATGGTCACCAACCTGCTGTTCGCGCTCGGCGGCGACAGCGACCCCGACGGCTGGGATTACGCCGCCATGGAACGGGCTATTGATGACGAAATTGGCGTGCTGATTGCCGCCTGTCAGCGCTGTCCGGCGCACGTCGTGCTGGTGACCAACGAGGTGGGGATGGGCATTGTGCCGGAGAACCGCCTGGCGCGGCATTTTCGCGATATTGCCGGGCGGGTTAATCAGCGCCTGGCGGCCGCGGCGGATGCGGTCTGGCTGGTGGTCTCCGGCATCGGCGTCAAAATCAAATAACTCAATCGCTGGCTGACCGGGCCAGCCCTGGCAGGGATTCTGTATGCAAAATTTAAACACGGTTCTGCGGGCGATCCCCGCGCCGGACACCGACGCCATGGCGCGGGCACAGCAACACATCGACGGCTTACTCAAGCCCCCCGGCAGCTTCGGGCGTCTGGAGGCGCTGGCGGTGCAGCTGGCGGGAATGCCCGGCCTGGGCGGCCAGCCGCAGGTGGCGAAAAAGGCCTTGCTGGTGATGTGCGCCGACCATGGAGTGTGGGACGAAGGGGTGGCGATTTCGCCGAAGGCGGTCACCGCCATCCAGGCGGCAAATATGACCCGCGGCACCACCGGCGTCTGCGTGCTCGCCGCCCAGGCCGGGGCGAAAGTGCATGTAATTGATGTCGGTATCGATAGCGAACCGCTCCCCGGCGTGGTGAATATGCGGGTGGCGCGGGGCTGCGGCAATATTGCCCGCGGTCCGGCGATGAGCCGTGAGCAGGGGCAGGAGCTGTTGCTGGAGGTGATGCGCTACACCCGCGCGCTGGCCCAGGAGGGCGTTACCCTGTTTGGCGTCGGCGAACTGGGGATGGCCAATACCACGCCGGCGGCAGCGATCGTCAGCGTTTTGACCGGCAGCGATGCGCAGGAGGTGGTCGGGATTGGCGCCAATCTGCCGCTGGCGAAGGTTGGCAACAAGGTGGAGGTGGTGCGGCGGGCTATCGCCGTCAATCAGCCCGACCCGAATGATGGCCTCGACGTACTGAGCAAAGTCGGTGGTTTCGATCTGCTGGGGATGACCGGTGTCATGCTGGGGGCGGCGTCCTGTGGGCTGCCGGTGGTGCTGGATGGCTTTCTCTCCTACGCGGCGGCGCTGGCGGCGTGTCAGATAGCGCCGGAGGTGAAACCGTATCTGATCCCGTCCCACTATTCGGCGGAGAAGGGGGCGCGTATCGCGTTGGCGCACCTGGGTCTCGAACCGTATCTCAATATGGGCATGCGTCTGGGAGAAGGCAGCGGCGCGGCGCTGGCGATGCCGATCGTCGAGGCGGCCTGCGCGATGTACCATCGCATGGGCATGCTGGCGGCAAGCAATATTGTGTTACCGAAGGGGTAAGCAGGAGATGGGGGCGGCAATGGCCGTTCCCGTTTTCGGCAGAGGTTTTGCTGGCGGCAGAAACAAAAAAACACCCTTGAGGGTGTTTGTAATGTTGGTTGCGGGGGCCGGATTTGAACCGACGACCTTCGGGTTATGAGCCCGACGAGCTACCAGGCTGCTCCACCCCGCGTCCGTGGAAGCGCACTATACTCCGCTAGCGAGATGATGCAACCTTTTTTCGACCAAATCGACATTTTTGTAAGAATTGGCTTATAAAACGCCACGTTGTGGTGTTTTTTTACACAAATCTGTGCCATCGATGAGATCGCGCATTTCAATAGCTCCGGCGCTTTGTTATCTTCAACACGCACTAAGGCTTCGCAGCAAAAGATGAGACACCATGAAAGGACGTTGGGCAAAATATGTAGCGACGGGGGCAATGCTGGCCATGCTCGCCGCCTGTTCCTCAAAACCGACCGACCGCGGTCAGCAATATAGCGATGGCAAGTTCACCCAGCCGTTTTCACTGGTAAACCAGCCGGATGCCGTCGGGGCGCCGATCAACGCCGGCGACTTCTCCGAGCAGGTTAATCAAATTCGTAACGCCTCGCCACGCCTCTATAATAGCCAGAGCAACGTCTATAACGCGCTGCAGGAGTGGCTGCGCGCCGGCGGCGACACCCGTACGCTGCGCCAGTTTGGCATCGACGCCTGGCAGATGCAGGGCGTCGACAACTATGGCAACGTCCAGTTTACCGGCTACTACACGCCGGTGGTGCAGGCGCGCCACACCCGTCAGGGCGAATTCCAGTACCCCATTTACCGTATGCCGCCAAAGCGCGGTAAGCTGCCTTCCCGCGCCAGCATCTATGCCGGCGCGCTGAGCGATAACTATGTGCTGGCGTACAGCAACTCGTTGATGGATAACTTCATCATGGACGTGCAGGGCAGCGGCTATATCGACTTTGGCGATGGTTCGCCGCTCAACTTCTTTAGCTATGCCGGGAAAAACGGCTGGCCCTATCGCAGCATCGGCAAAGTGCTAATCGACCGCGGGGAAGTGAAGAAAGAAGATATGTCGATGCAGGCGATCCGCGAGTGGGGTGAAAAGCACAGCGAAGCGGAAGTGCGCGAGCTGCTGGAGCAGAACCCGTCGTTCGTGTTCTTTAAACCGCAGTCTTTCGCGCCGGTGAAAGGGGCCAGCGCTGTGCCGCTGATCGGCCGCGCCTCGGTGGCCTCCGACCGGTCGATTATTCCGCCAGGAACCACCTTGCTGGCCGAGGTGCCTCTGCTGGATAATAACGGCAAGTTTAACGGCCAGTACGAACTGCGCCTGATGGTCGCCCTCGACGTCGGCGGGGCCATCAAAGGTCAGCATTTCGACATCTATCAGGGCATTGGGCCTGACGCGGGCCACCGTGCCGGCTGGTATAACCACTACGGCCGCGTATGGGTGCTGAAAAACGCCCCGGGCGCGGGGAATGTTTTTAGCGGCTAACCCCCCTGGCCGTGCCTGTTGACCAGGGCGCCCGGATGACGCCGCTTGCGGCGGCCTCCGGGCGCTGTCATTTTGTTCTGAGGTTCTATGTCTGTTGTAATCAGCGATGCCTGGCGCCAGCGTTTTGGCGGTACGGCACGTTTATATGGTGAAAAAGCGCTGCAATGTTTTGCCGACGCCCACGTCTGCGTGGTCGGGATCGGCGGGGTCGGCTCCTGGGCGGCGGAAGCGCTGGCGCGGACCGGCATCGGGGCGATCACCCTTATCGATATGGACGATGTCTGCGTCACCAACACCAATCGTCAGATCCACGCCCTCAGCGGCAACGTCGGGCTGGCGAAAGCGGAGGTGATGGCGGAGCGTATTCGTCTCATCAACCCGGAGTGTCGGGTGACGGTGGTGGATGATTTCGTGACCCCGGAAAACGTGGCGGAATATCTTGGCGTCGGCTTTAGCTATGTTATCGACGCGATCGATAGCGTCCGGCCGAAAGCGGCGCTTATCGCCTGGTGTCGCCGCTACAAGGTGCCGCTGGTGACTACCGGCGGGGCGGGTGGTCAGATTGACCCAACGCAGATCCAGGTCGCTGACCTGGCGAAGACCATCCAGGATCCGCTGGCGGCCAAACTGCGCGAGCGGCTGAAAAGCCAGTTTGGGGTGGTGAAAAACAGCAAAGGTAAGCTCGGTGTAGACTGCGTCTTCTCTACGGAAGCGCTGGTCTACCCGCAGGCGGACGGCAGCGTCTGCGCAATGAAGAGCACGGCGGAAGGGCCGAAGCGGATGGACTGCGCTTCCGGCTTTGGCGCGGCGACGATGGTGACCGCGACCTTCGGCTTCGTCGCGGTGTCGCATGCCCTGAAGAAGATGCTGGCGAAAGCGCAGCGTGACGCTGCGGCTGCCGGAAAGTAGTTTGCCCACCGGGCGCGGCGGCGGGAAAGCGAAATCGGGAGATTACCTTTCGCGGGCGGCGGCGAGCACCGCCTCGCTCAGGGCGCTGAGGCCCTGGCTGCGCGAGGCGCTGAGCTGGCCGCGCAGCCCCAGCTCGTCGAACAGCGCCAGCGGATCCTGCGCCAGGATCCCGGCGCGGGTTTTTCCTTCCACGGCGGTTAAAAGTACCGCCAGCAGACCGCGCACAATCCTTCCTTCGCTGTCGCCAAAGAAGTGCAGCCTGCCCTCGGCGTCCTCCTCATAGCCCAGCCAGACGCGGTTCTCACAGCCGGCAATCTCATGGGCCTGCGCTTTGCGCTCGTCGGTCAGCGTCGGCAGCTTTTTGCCCAATAAAATCAGCTGACGGTATTTATCCTCCCACTGGTTCAGCGGGGCGAAGATCTGGCGCAGCGTAGCGTCGGTAATGGTTGTGCCGAAGGGGTGCAGAGTTGTCATTAATCCACCAGAATTTCCAGGGCGCGATCCACCGCGTGGACCAGCGCCGCAACATCGTCTTGGGTATTGTAGGGGGCGAAAGAGGCCCGCAGGGTGCCGCTGACCCCTAAGGCCGCCAGCAGCGGCTGGGCGCAGTGTTGTCCGGCGCGCAGGGCAATGCCGGACTCCGCCAGCAGCGTCACCAGATCGCTGTGATGAATACCCTCAAATTCAAAGGCCAGCAGGCTTGACTGCTGGCAGCGGAAAGAGCGGAAGCCCGGCCGTTTCGCCAGTTCCTCTTCCGCCAGGCTCGCCAGACTGCGGCTCCAGTTTTCCGCCTGGCCGATATCGCTCTGCGCCAGCCACTCCAGCGCGGCGCTGAGGCCGATAACCCCGGCGACATTCGGCGTACCGGCCTCGAGGCCATAGGGGGCCGGCTGCGGCGTAAAGCCGTCAAAGCTGACCTCGGCGATCATTTTCCCGCCGCCGAGCCAGGGCGACATCGCTGCCAGCAGCTCGCTTTTGCCGTACAGGGCGCCGATCCCGGTCGGGCCATACAGCTTATGGCCGGAAAAGGCGTAAAAATCGATATCCAGCGCCTGCACGTCAGCGGGGAAATGCACCGCCCCCTGGGCGCCATCGACCATCACCACCATCCCGGCGGCGTGGGCAAGGCGGATAGCCTGGGCCAGGTCCGGGCAGCCGCCGGTGACGTTGGACATCTGGCCGATGGCCAGCACCCGGCTGCGCGGGGTAATCAGCGCGCTGAGGCTGGCGATATCCGGCAGACGGTCGGCGCCAAGCGGCAGTTTGACCACTCTGGCGCCGGTCTGCCCGGCCACCATCAGCCAGGGCACGAGGTTGGCATGATGCTCGGCTTCGCTAACGATAATTTCATCGCCAGGCTGCAGGCGCGGCCGGACGTAGCTCTGCGCCACCATATTGATGGCCTCGGTGGTCCCCCGCGTCCAGACGATATCTTTGCCGGACGGGGCGTTAAGCCACGCCGCCACGCGATCGCGGGCCGCCTCGTAGCGCTCGGTCAGCCGCTGGGCGGCGGCGAACTGGCTGCGATGGACATTGCCGGCGCTCAGGCGATAAAACTGGTCGCTGGCGTCGATCACCGCCAGCGGTTTGAGCGCTGTCGCCGCGCTGTCGAGATAGACGCCGGCATCGGCCAGAGCCGGAAACTGCGCGCGAAAGTGCGCCGGGTTGAATGCGTTCATGGAATTCCTCGTATCAATACCGCGATCGTCGCGCAATTTGCCGGGCGTGACAAGGTCTCTGCGTCCTGTGGAATTGTCCGAATGTGACTCCACGTCGGTCAAAGAGGGTTATGCTGAAAAGTGTTGGGTTTGTGTTTTAACCTATTACTTAACGAGTTACGAATAGTATAAATAGCCGTAAGGAGAGAAGAATGAAAATGACTAAGGCCGCTGCGATTATCTCTGCCTGTATGCTGACTTTAGGCCTGAGCGCCTGTTCCTCTAACTATGTGATGCATACCAACGATGGGCGGACCATCGTTACCGACGGGAAACCGCAAACCGATAATGACACTGGCATGATCTCGTATAAAGACGCGTGGGGCAACAAACAGCAGATCAATCGCTCTGACGTGAAACAACTGGGTGAACTGGACGAGTAAGGCAGTAAAAAGGCAAAAAAAAGCACCGCGCGTTGCGGTGCTACATTAAATCACTATGGACAGACAGGGTAAATGTACAGGAAGTGAAAAGGGGTAGCTTTGCTACCAGGGTCTGCAAAAACAGACCAATTGCAAACACAACAACACAACATCACAACCGTAAGCCAAAAGCTTGATGGAACACGCATTCCAAAAAAAGCTTCTCGTTCCGGCTCAGGAAGTGCCGCCACTATAGGTATTTGCTGGTAGAACCTCAACGGACAATTTATAATGGCTCAGATAAAAAAAACTAATAGGTTAATCATTGTTTCCTATTTGTTAAATTGAGTTAACATCTAAGCCAGAATAACCATGTCGAAGCGATTACCACCTCTGAATGCATTACGTGTTTTTGATGCAGCCGCACGTCATCTCAGCTTCACTCGGGCAGCCGATGAGCTTTTTGTGACGCAGGCCGCAGTCAGCCATCAAATCAAGTCTCTCGAGGATTTTCTGGGCCTTAAGCTGTTCCGTCGGCGCAATCGTTCGCTGCTGTTAACGGAAGAAGGGCAGAGCTATTTTCAGGATATTAAAGAGATTTTTTCGCAACTGACGGAAGCGACGCGTAAACTGCAGGCGCGCAGCGCCAAAGGGGCATTAACGGTCAGTTTATTGCCAAGTTTCGCCATTCAGTGGCTGGTGCCAAGACTCACAAGCTTTAACTCAGCTTATCCGGGAATCGACGTCAGGATCCAGGCGGTGGACCGTCAGGAGGATAAGCTGGCGGACGATGTCGATGTGGCGATTTTTTATGGTCGCGGCAACTGGCCGGGCCTGCGTGTGGAAAAATTGTACGCCGAGTATCTGCTGCCGGTCTGTTCCCCGCTCTTGCTCACCGGCGACAAAGCATTGAAAACGCCTGCCGATCTGGCGCAACATACCCTGCTTCACGATGCGTCCCGCCGCGACTGGCAAACTTATACCCGTCAGCTTGGTCTAAGCCATATTAATGTGCAGCAGGGGCCGATTTTCAGCCATAGCGCGATGGTGCTGCAGGCGGCCATTCACGGGCAGGGCGTGGCGCTGGCCAACAACGTCATGGCGCAGTCCGAAATTGAAGCCGGTCGTCTGGTGTGTCCGTTTAATGATGTTCTGGTCAGTAAGAATGCGTTTTACCTTGTTTGCCATGACAGTCAGGCAGAACTGGGTAAAATAGCCGCTTTCCGGCAGTGGATCCTGGCGAAAGCGGCAAGTGAACAAGAAAAATTCCGCTTTCGTTATGAACAATAATTACTTGTAGGGTAACAACATGACCAGCCGTTTTATGCTGATATTCGCCGCGATTAGCGGCTTTATCTTTGTGGCTCTGGGCGCCTTTGGCGCGCATGTCTTAAGTCAATCGCTCGGTGCGGCGGAGATGGCCTGGATCCATACCGGCCTGGAGTATCAGGCCTTCCATACCCTGGCGATTTTTGGTCTGGCGGTGGCGATGCAGCGTCGGATCAGTATCTGGTTCTACTGGAGCAGCGTATTTCTGGCGTTAGGGACCGTGCTGTTCAGCGGCAGCCTCTATTGTCTGGCGCTCTCTCATTTACGTCTGTGGGCGTTCGTGACCCCGGTGGGCGGCGTAAGCTTCCTCGCCGGTTGGGTTTTAATGTTAATTGGTGCAATTCGTCTGAAACGTAAGGGCGTTGTTCATGAATAAGGTTGTCCTCTATTGTCGCCCTGGTTTTGAGAAAGAGTGCGCAGCAGAAATTACCGATAAGGCAGCCCGCCTTGAGGTGTTTGGTTTTGCCCGGGTCAAAGAAGACTCTGGCTATGTAATTTTTGAAGGTTATCAGCAGGACGACGGCGAGAAGCTGGTGCGCGATCTGCCGTTCAGCTCGCTGATTTTCGCCCGTCAGATGTTTGTGGTCGGCGAACTGCTGCGCGACCTGCCGCCGGAGGATCGCATAACCCCGATCGTCGGCATGCTGCAGGGCGTGGTGGAGAAGGGTGGCGAGCTGCGTGTGGAAGTGGCGGATACCAACGAAAGCAAAGAGCTGATGAAGTTCTGCCGCAAGTTTACGGTGCCGTTACGCGCGGCGCTGCGCGAGGCGGGCGTGCTGACCAACTATGAAACGCCAAAGCGACCGGTGGTGCATGTGTTCTTTATCGCACCCGGCTGCTGCTATACCGGCTACTCATACAGCAACAACAACTCACCGTTCTATATGGGCATTCCGCGGCTGAAGTTTCCCTCCGACGCCCCGAGCCGTTCCACCCTCAAGCTGGAAGAGGCGTTCCACGTCTTTATTCCGGCGGACGAGTGGGACGAGCGTCTGGCGAACGGCATGTATGCCGTCGATCTCGGCGCCTGCCCGGGCGGCTGGACCTATCAGCTGGTGAAGCGCAACATGTGGGTCTCTTCGGTCGATAACGGCCCGATGGCCCAGAGCCTGATGGATACCGGCCAGGTGACCTGGCTGCGCGAAGACGGTTTCCGCTATCGTCCGAACCGCAACAACATCTCGTGGATGGTCTGCGATATGGTGGAGAAACCGGCGAAGGTGGCGGCGCTGATGGCGCAGTGGCTGGTCAACGGCTGGTGCCGGGAGACCATCTTCAACCTCAAGCTGCCGATGAAAAAGCGCTATGAAGAGGTGTCGCAGAATCTGGCCTATATTCAGGCCCAGCTGGACGAGCACGGCGTTAACGCCCAGATCCAGGCGCGTCAGCTGTATCACGATCGTGAAGAGGTGACCGTTCACGTGCGCCGCCTGTGGGCCGCCGTCGGCGGACGTCGCGACGAGCGTTAATCCTTCCCCCTCAGGCCGGAGACGCGTGCGCATCCTCCGGCCTTCCCCTTAAGGCTGCGGCGCATCCGACACAATATGCGTCACGTCATCCAGATGACCAATCCTCGCCTCGCCGGAGCGGTTGAACTTGCTTTTGTCGATCAGCAGCAGCGACTGCGCCGCCCGCTTAAGCAGGATCGATTTGAAGTCGGCATTGAACGCATTGGAGTCCCACAGCGCGCCCTGCGGGTCGATGCCTTCGCAGGAAAAAATAAACAGATCGATCTCCAGCGATTTCAGCTGGGAAATCAGCGCCGGGTTCACGTAGCAGCCATATTTCCGCTGCAGAGTGCCGCCGGAGCAGGTGAGCGTGATCTGGTCGCGTTTGGCCAGCTCCTGGCAGATGGGCTGGCTGTTGGTAAAGACGTGCAGCGGGCGGTCCGGCAGCTGGCGGGCGAGATACCAGCAGGTGGAGCTGGCATCGAGGGCGATCACCATCCCTTCGTCAATCCAGGCCAGCGCTTCGCGGGCGATGTCGGCTTTATGCGCGTAATGGCTTTTCAGGCGCATGTGGAAAGGATCGCCGCTGTCCTGGCTGCGCTGGTGGATCACTTTGGCCCGGCCGTGGTTACGCAGCACTTTGCCCTGCGCCTGCAGCTCGCTCAGATCGCGGCGAATAGTTTCCCTGCTGACGTTGAGCTGTTTTGACAACGTTTCGGTGGTCAGGCTGCTGTGGGTGATCAGGAGATCGACGATCGCCTGCTGGCGGGCTGCTTTCATTTATTCTCATCCCATCATTGATTGAGCGTCTGCATCAGGCAGACGCTCCGGCATGAGATTACGGCGTGACTCCTTTTTTTAAAAGGATATTTCCGTACTTAGCGCACTCTCCTGTGATAACGATCGCAAAGGCTTTTTGCGCCCGGTCGTAGAAGGCAAAGCGGTCAATCCGCACGATATCCGGGCAGGGGGCCTGCGCTGAGAGCGCCTGCCGATAGCGTTGTTCCACCGTCGGGTCGAGCGCATCGCCTTCGACGGCGGCCATCATCACCACCGGCGGCGCATAGCTGTCTAATTCGAACAGCGGGATAATCGCCTGCAGCAGATCGCTGACTCGCAGGCCATCGGCGCGGATCACCTGCGGCCCCATGCTGTGCGCCGGGAAATGGGCATCGGAAAAAATGATTTCATCCCCATGGCCCATTTCGGCCAGCACTTTCAGCAGTTCCGGCGATATCAGCGGGGAAATGGTTTTGAGCATCTCAGGCTTCCTCTATCAGTTCAGGTTCAGTTTGCGGCCAGAAATAGCGGTAGCGGTACGCGACCTGCGCTCTGGCCTGTTCTGGCGAAGAGAACTCGCCCACGCCATACCAGCCAAACATCGCCGCGCCGGCCACGGTGGTTTCGGCATCGTCGAGGACTTTGATCGGTATCCCGAGTCGGTTGGCCTTGATCTGGTTCCATAGCGCGTTGCGGCTGCCGCCGCCCACCAGCAGCAGCTCTTTCGCCCTGAAGCCGCCGATTTTTTCCAGGGTTTGCAGATGCTGCGCCAGCTGATCGCTTAACCCCTCCAGCGCGGCGCGGTAAAAATGGCCGCGGGTGGTGTTGAGCGTGACGCCCTGCCAGCCGGCGTGCTGGCTGGCGAGCAGGTCGCACTGCATCCTGACGCCCTGGGCGCCGGGCGGGATCCCCTGCGCTTCGTCAATCAGCGTCTGCCATGGGGTGTCAGCGCTCCACAGCAGTTTGCGCACCCACTCGAGCACGCCGGAGGCCAGCCACTGCATCCCCGGGTTATAGCGGCCCGGCTGGCTGTCCAGCTCGCAGGTGGAGCCGCTGTAGTCACAGAGCAGCGAGGTGTCGACCTGCGCGCTGCGTACCATCAGGATCTCCCAGGTCCCGGAGGAGAGCACCGGCTCATCCTGCCCGGCGCCGGCGCCAAACAGAGCGAACTGGGTGTCATGCCCGGCCGAGATAACCGGGATCCCGACGGGAAGGCCCAGCAGCGCAGCGGCCTCCGGCAGCAGGGCGCCGATCGGCTGGCCTGCTTCAACCAGCCGCGGGAACAGGCGGCGCGGCAGGCCGGTCGCCTGCAGGATCGGCGCGCTGAAATCGCGCTGCCGGAGATCGAGCATCTGGCTGGTGCCCGCCATGGTGAGGTCGGTGGTGAACTCCCCGGTCAGCCGATGGTTGATCAGCGATGAAATAAACAGCCAGGCATGGGCCTGCGCCAGCAGCTGCGGGTGGTTCTCTTTCAGCCACACCAGCTTATACAGGGTGTTGAATGCAAACGCGCCGACGCCGGCTATCTGCTGCAGCTGGCGCGCGGGCATATACTGGCTGATTTTCTCCATCACCGCCGCGGTGCGCGGGCATTTCCAGCTGATGATCGGATACAGCAGGGCACCCTTCTCATCTACCAGCGCGCCATCGACGCCAAAGGTCGTGACGGTAATGCCGCGCACCGTGCAGGAGGCCAGCTGGTCATGGATCTGCCGACAGCAGTCGGCAAAGCGCTGCATAATGGCCTCCAGCGACCACTGGTGCCAGTCGCTTTTTTCCGCCGCGATGTCGCTGGCGTTCGCCGTTGCGGCGCGGGCGATAATGTTCCCTTGTCGATCCACGGCCATCGCCCGCACGTTCGTGGCGCCGCAGTCGAGGACCAGGATAACGTCTTGCTTCATAGTGACTCCCGAAACAACATTGCCGGATGGCGCAGCGCTTATCCGGCCTACAGACCGCGCGCGTCTGTAGGCCAGGTAAGCCTGCGCCTCCGGGCGAAACCAACCTGTTAACGCTTATACAGCGGCCCGTAGTTCTGGCAGGCGCGGTAGTCCTGGCCCTCGATATCCATGCCGTGCGCGGCCCAGGCGGAAGGGCGATAGATTTTCGCCGCTTCCACGTTGTGCATGCAGACCGGAATGCGCAGCATGGCGGCGAGGGTAATGAAATCTGCGCCAACGTGGCCGATGGTCAGCACGCCGTGGTTGGCGCCCCAGTTGGCCATCACCGAGTACACATCGCTGAACGGGCCCTTGCCGGTCAGGCGTGGGGCAAACCAGGTGGTGGGCCAGGTGGAGTTGGTGCGGGCGTCGAGCTGGTCGTGCATCGCTTTGGGCAGCGCTACGCTCCAGCCTTCGGCAATTTGCAGCACCGGCCCCAGACCTTTGATGATGTTCACCCGGGTCATGGTGAACGGCACGCCGCCTTCGGTCAGGAAGCGGGAAGAGAAGCCGCCGCCGCGGAAGTATTCGTGGATCGCCGGGCACCATTCGGTCGCCGCGAGGCAGGCATCCGCCTCGCTCTGCTCAATCTCCCAGTGGGGTTTCATCGTCGGATTGCCCTGCGCGTCGCGCTGCTGGCAGGAGCCGTCCAGCGCCGCAGAGCCGGAGTTAATCAGGTGAATGATGCCGTGCTCCGCCCGCCCGGTGAGCGGCTGCCCGGTGACCCGTTCAACGGCATCCGGCGACCAGTAGGTGCGTACGTCGGCAAACACCTGGGCGGTGCCGGTGAGCTGATGGCCCATCAGCATGGCCACGCCGTTGAGGCTGTCGTTTTCGGTAGCGACGACAAACGGTTCGCGCACCCCGTTCCAGTCAAAAGAGCTGTTGAGCAGCGCTTCGGCGGTATCGCCATTGGGGTATTGATCGGTCCAGTGGCGCTGACCCTGGAAACCGGCGGCGATGGCGTTGTAGCCCAGCGACTCCTCCACCAGCCCTTTTTCTGCGAGCTTCGGGTTGCCCTGCATCATGTCGCGGATGCACATCGCCATCAGCAGGCTCTCTTTCAGCACCGCGCGGCTCTGCGTTTCATTGCGCTTATACTGCTCAGCGTTCTGATCTTCGCCGTAGCGGAAGTGTTTATCCGCCCACGCCAGCGCCATCTCCAGCTCGGTTTCATCATAGATTTTTTGATCGATTCGCCGGCGCAGCTCCGTCATGTCGACAGCCTGCACCTTCATGCCGAGCCAGGACTCAAAAAAGTTGTGGTCGACGATAGATCCGGCGATGCCCATTGAGACGCCGCCCAGCGACAGATAGCTTTTCCCTTTCATACTGGCGACAGCCAGGCCGGCGCGAGCGAAGCGCAACAGCTTTTCTTCGACATCCGCTGGGATCGACGTGTCATCGGCATCCTGCACGTCATGTCCGTAGATGGAGAACGCCGGGATCCCTTTCTGGCTATGGGCCGCCAGCGCCGCGGCCAGATAGACCGCCCCCGGACGCTCGGTGCCGTTAAAGCCCCAGATGGCCTTCGGGCGCAGCGGATCCATGTCGATGGTTTCGCTGCCGTAGCACCAGCAGGGGGTGACGGTGATGGTGACGCCGACGTTCTGGCTGCTGAATTTCTCTTCACAGGCGGCCGACTCGGCCATACCGGCGATGCAGGTATCGGCAATCACGCACTCCACCCGGGCGCCGCAGGCGTGGCGCAGTTTCTCGCTGATAAGCGCGGCGGTGGCTTTCGCCATGTTCATGGTTTGCGCTTCCAGCGACTCGCGGACCCCCATGCGACGACCATCGATTACCGGACGAATACCGATCTTCGGTAAGCTGATTTTTTTCATTACAGATCCCTCAGGTTATGCGGATAACAGGTTTAGTTCGTCGCCGCTTGTGAACGGAAACGGGCAAAAATAAAGATGATGGCGAAGCACAGCGCCGGGACCAGTTCGGCGGTCGGGATATTGCCGGCGGCGTCGCTGACAAAGCCCATCACCGGGGTAACTATCCCGCCGCCGATAATGGTCATGACGATAAATGACGAGCCATATTTGGTGTCCTGGCCCAGATGCTTAATCCCCAGCGAGAAGATGGTCGGGTACTGAATGGACATAAAGGCGCTGCACAGGGTCAGGGCCAGCAGACCGACGTGGCCGCCGCTGAAGGCGGAGAGCAAACAGAGCAGCATGGCGATAAACGCATAGATAGCGAGCACGTTGTGCGGCGCGAAGCGGCGGATAAGCCAGGTGCCGGTAAAACGGCCGATAAAGAAGCAGACCATGGTGGCGGTCAGGTAGTTGGCGGCGAAACCGGCCGTCATGCCCGGGATCTCTTCGATAGCGTAGCGAATCAGGTAGCTCCAGCAGGCGGTTTGCGCGCCGACGTAGCAGAACTGGGCCAGTACCGCCCAGCGCCAGTGGCGGATGCGCATCAGGCGCGTCAGCGAGGCGAAAAAAGTGCTCTGCGCGCTGTCGCTGTGGTCATCGCTTTGCAGGGAGGGGAAGCGGGTGCAGACGATCAGCAGGGCGACCAGCAGGACAATGGCCACGATAATCATATAGGGGGTTTGTACCGACAGGACCAGACTGTGCTTCCAGGCGCTGAGCTGTTCCGGCGTCATTTTATCCAGCACCTCCTGCGGCTGATGCGGGACGTTAGACAAAATAAGACTCTGGCCAAATACCACGGCAATAATGGCGCCGAATGAGTTAAAGGTCTGGGCCAGATTAAGGCGGAAGTGACCGCCGCTTTCCGGACCGAGGACGGTGACAAACGGGTTGGCCGCGGTTTCCAGACAGCCAAGCCCGGCAGCGATAATAAATAATCCAATGAGAAATAAGGTGTAATTCATCACTTCGGCGGCAGGCCAGAACAGCGCGGCGCCGCAGGCATATAAAAACAGACCCGTAAGGATGCCGGCTTTGTAGCTGAATTTTTTCATCAACATCCCGGCGGGGATGGGAATAATAAAATAGCCAAAGTAAAAGGCCGATTGAATTAATCCGGCCTGGAAGTTAGTCAGGGTAAAGGCCTGTTGAAATTGCGGCAATAAAATATCATTCAGATTATTAGCCACCGCCCACAGAAAAAAGAGGGAGCACAGCAGAGCGAAAGGAATAATGTAGCTCTTACTCTGCCCGCTCTCCATGGCGCGGTAACTTTGCGTTGGTATCGTTGTGTTTCCCATAGCGTCCTCATCAGTTCAGAAGCATTTACAACAGCATTCAGGGCGCAGTCTGGTGCTGCAGCAGACTGCAAAATTAAGTGAGCTCAGGTGACGCGCCGGTGAGTGAGATGAAAGTCACGGCGGAACTCATGGCTTCATTTTCAAATAAAAACCGTCTGTTAATATGATGATGGTCACACTTAACGTACTGTGGGCCATTTTATGTGATTATTGTCACTTTAATTTTTCAAAAACGCTGACCGTTTGAGAAAATAAATTCACAAAACCACAACGCTAATGACCGAATGAATATATATCGTGGAAAACGGGCAAATGTTACAAAGAAATAAAATGCCCGCTTGATGAAATATTATTAAGAACGGGCATTTTAATCTCTCTCGTAATGGGTATGGTTGCTTTATTCATGGCGGAATAATTGACGCGGCTCACAAAAAATAATCATGAAAATTCCCCTTTGAATATTCAGGTTGATGATGAAGACCATTATTCACCCTATCCCACGGTAGCCGACGATATTTCTGTTGCCCTGCCGTTGATGGATGATGAGTCACCAAAAGAGGAACGCAATGGAAAGAAACAGACTGGCCCGGCAGATTATCGATACCTGCCTGGAAATGACCCGCCTGGGGTTAAATCAGGGGACCGCCGGCAATGTCAGCGTGCGCTATCAGGGAGGAATGCTGATCACCCCTACCGGTATCCCATATGAAAAGCTGACGGAAGACAAGATCGTCTTTATTGATGCCGACGGCCAGCATGAGCAGGGAAAACTGCCCTCCAGCGAATGGCGTTTTCATCAGGCGGCCTACCAGACGCGACCCGATGCCCAGGCGGTGGTCCACAATCACGCTGTCCATTGTACGGCGGTGTCGATCCTCAACCGGCCCATCCCGGCCATCCACTATATGATCGCCGCGGCCGGCGGGAATTCGATCCCCTGCGCGCCCTATGCCACCTTCGGCACCCGCGAACTGTCTGAGCATGTCGCGGTGGCGCTGAAGCACCGCAAAGCCACGCTGCTGCAGCATCACGGCCTGATCGCCTGCGAGGCCAGCCTGGAGAAAGCGCTCTGGCTGGCGCATGAAGTGGAGGTCCTGGCCCAGCTCTACCTCAGTACGCTGGCGATTACCGACCCGGTCCCGGTGCTGGATGACGAGGCGATCGCCATCGTGCTGGAGAAGTTCAAAACCTACGGATTACGCATTGAAGAGTGATGCCGCAACGCTAACAGGAGAGCCACGATGGCAAACAGAATGATCCTCAATGAAACGGCATGGTTTGGCCGGGGGGCGATAAACGCATTAACCGATGAAGCGGTGCGGCGCGGCTATCGTAAAGCATTGATCGTCACCGACAGCACTCTCGCCCGCTGCGGCGTGGCGGCGAAAGTCACCGACAAACTGGATGCCGCCGGGCTGGCATGGGATATGTTCAGCGACGTGATCCCTAACCCGACCATCGCCGTGGTCCAGCAGGGGCTGCAGGCCTTTCAACGCAGCGGGGCGGATTACCTGATCGCCATCGGCGGCGGTTCGCCGCAGGATACCTGTAAGGCGATCGGTATTATTCAGCGTAACCCGGAATTCGCCGATGTCCGTAGCCTCGAGGGGCTGTCGCCCACCCGTCAGCCCAGCGTGCCGATCTTCGCGGTGCCGACCACCGCGGGTACCGCGGCGGAGGTGACGATTAACTATGTCATCACCGATGAAGAACAGCGGCGCAAATTCGTCTGTGTCGACCCGCACGATATTCCGCAGGTGGCCTTTATCGATGCCGATATGATGGACGCTATGCCGCCGGCGCTGAAGGCGGCTACCGGCGTGGACGCCCTGACGCATGCTATCGAAGGGTACCTCACTCGCGGCGCCTGGGCTTTGACCGATGCTCTGCACCTCAAGGCCATCGAGATCATCGCCGGCGCGCTGCGCGGCTCGGTTGCCGGCGACGCCGGCGCGGGGGAAGCTATGGCGCTCGGCCAGTATGTGGCGGGGATGGGATTTTCCAACGTTGGGCTTGGCCTGGTACACGGTATGGCGCATCCGCTCGGCGCTTTTTACAACACGCCGCACGGCGTGGCGAATGCCATCCTGCTGCCGCACGTGATGCGCTTTAATGCTGAGGCGACCGGGGAAAAATATCGCGACATCGCCCGGGCGATGGGCGTCAGGGTGGAAGCGTTAAGCCTGACCGCCGCGCGCGAGGCGGCAGTAGAGGCGGTCTGCCAGCTTAACCGCGATGTCGGTATTCCCGGCCATCTGCGCGAGGTGGGCGTCAGGAAAGAGGATATTCCGGCGCTGGCCCAGGCGGCGCTGGCGGATGTGTGTACCGGCGGCAACCCGCGCGAGGCGAGCCTGGCGGATATCGTCGGGTTATATCAGGCGGCCTGGTGATTGCCTGGCCCGGGTAAAGCAGGCAGTGCCGGAGGCAGTCACCCTGCACCGGCGCACCTCTTAACGATGGTCAGCGCGTCAGCCGCAGCTGTTGCAGATTGCCGTCCAGCTGGAGGTCGGTCTGCAGGCGGGCCACCTCCCGGCAGGTGAAGGCCATCTCCTGATGCGCGGCCAGCTTTTTACGCCACTTCTCCGGGACCTCGGCCAGGCGGGCGTACAGCCCCTCCAGGTCCTGAAACTCGTTCAGCAGCTGGGCGGCGCTTTTGGGTCCAATGCCCGCCACGCCCGGCACCTTCGAGCTGCTGATCCCCGCCAGCCCCCAGTAATCCGCCAGCTGCTCCGGGGTGACGCCGAACTCGCTGGCGATGAAGGGGGCGTCCAGCCAGCGCTTCTGAAAGTAGTCGCGGATGCGGATGGTGGGCGACAGCAGCTGGCAATAGCCTTTGTCGGTGGAGACGATGGTGGCCTGATGGCCCGCCTGGGCCACCTTTACCGCCAGGGTGGCGGCGAGATCGTCCGCTTCGCTGCCCGGCGAGGCCCAGCAGCGGATCCCCCGCTGTTCGAAGGCGGCCCGCAGCGCCGGCATCTCGGCTACCAGCGTCTCCGGCATCGGCGCGCGGCCGGCTTTGTACTCCGGCAGGCGCTGGTGGCGCCAGCCGTGGGCGCGATCCTCATC
The DNA here is from genome assembly GCF_008452795.1 of Klebsiella sp. AqSCr. Lineage (NCBI taxonomy): Bacteria > Pseudomonadati > Pseudomonadota > Gammaproteobacteria > Enterobacterales > Enterobacteriaceae > Klebsiella > Klebsiella sp. AqSCr. The sequence continues at coordinate 2,063,257 of NZ_MJDM01000005.1, read as the reverse complement.
ATCGAACACCGCCACCGCGTGGGTGGGCTGACTGTGGACAATCAGCTGCTCCAGGGCATGCAGGCAGGTATCGACGCAGGGTGAACCCTGCACCGCGTGGATGCGGCGGATCAGATTTAACGCGTCGACGATTAACAGATGAACAGCCACAGATACCCCCTTATTCTCAGCGTCTTTAGGGTAACATCGCCATCAGATCGAGGCTATCTGCGCCTGAACAATCAGGAAGATAACGCGCAAATTTCGCTAACTGACCGCCATCAGCGGTCTGATGACGTCCGGCGCGGGTTCGCCGTACCACACCGCTTCGCGCACCGGGACCGGTTTGGCGATAAGCCCGAGGGCGTAAAAGCGATCGGCGATGGTCTGCTGGGCGCGGATCACCGACAGATCCATCGGCCGCGGGCGATGGCTGCGGCGGGCGAGGGCCATGCTCAGCGACCGGGCGTCGATCCCCAGCTCTGCCGAGAGTAAGCGGGCCGCTTCGCCGCGATGCGAGTCGATAAACTGCCCGGTGTGGGTCAGCTCCGTCAGCAGGCGGCGCATGATATCGCCATGCTGAGCGAGGTAGTCCCGTCGCGAAAGATAAAACTGATGGTTGTTGACCCGGCCTTCGCCGCTGGCGACCACCCGCAGCTCGCCGGTGTGTTCGGCGTCGCTGAGCAGCGGATCCCACATCATCCAGGCGTCAACCGCCAGATAGTCGCTGGCGGTCAGCGGATATTTCGGCGGGGTATAGACCACCCGCACATCGTTCAGACCCAGGCCGGCGTCCTCGAGGATCTGCAGCAGCAGCCAGTGGACATTCGACCCTTTATTGAGGGCGATGCGTTTACCGCGCAGATCGCTGAGCTGGCGAATGTCGCTCTCCTGCGGGACGACCATCGCCACGCTGCGCGGCGCCGGCGGCTCCCACGCCACGTACATCAGTTCGCTATTGCTGGCCTGGGCAAACACCGGCGGCGCTTCTCCGGTGGTGCCGAAGTCGATCTCGTTGCAGGCGAGGGCGTGGAGGAGCTGCGGTCCGGCAGGAAACTCACTCCACAGCACGTTGACGCCGAGGCTGGCGAAGGCGGTTTCCAGGCTCTGACGGGCTTTCAGGATCCCGAGGCTGCCGAAGCGCTGGTAGCCAATGCGCAGTTCGCGATCGGCCCCGGCTGCGTTGGCGAACGCCCGCGGCGGCGCAGGCGGGCGGCGGCGGCTTTTGATCAGCCCGAGGTTAGCGAGCTGGGTGCGCAAGGTATGCCGGCTGATCCCCAACAGCGCGGCCGCCTGGCTCTGGTTATCGTCGCAATGTGCCATGGCGTGGCGAATCAGGGCGCTGGTCACTCGCTGCCACAGCGGCTCGCCGGGAAGCGCCAGCTGGTGGCGAATAAAGTCGTCCAGTTCATGATCGCTCGCCGGCCCCGGGGCGTCGTTGAGCGTCGCCAGGCGCAGCTGGGCAGGACTGATCTCCTCTTCTTTACTGAGCAGCACCGCGTTGTGCAGGGTGTTTTCCAGCTCGCGAATATTGCCCGGCCACGAATAGTCCATCAGCCGGGCCAGTGATTCCGGCGCCAGACGCAGGGTTGGCCGCCCGAGGCGCCGGGCGTAGAGTGATAAAAAGTGGTGCGCCAGCAGCGGGATATCCTGCCGACGCTGGCGCAGCGGCGGCAGCGGCACCACCGCGATATTCAGTCGATAGTAGAGATCCTCGCGAAAGCGGCGCTCGCGGATCGCCTGGGCCAGGTCAACGTGGGTGGCGGCAATCACCCGGACATTCACTTTAATCGCTTTGCGTGAGCCGACGCGGGTAATTTCACGCTCCTGCAGCACTCGCAGCAGCTTGACCTGCAGCGGCAGGCTTAATTCGCCGATCTCGTCCAGCAGCAGCGTCCCCCCTTCCGCGGCTTCAAACCAGCCGGGCTGTCCCTGCTGCGCGCCGGTGAAGGCGCCTTTCTCATGGCCGAACAGTTCAGCTTCGGCGAGGCTCTCGGTCAGCGCGCCGCAGTTAACGGCCAGAAACGGCTGCTGGCGACGGGCGCTGTGATGATGGAGATAGCGGGCCACCACCTCCTTGCCGGTGCCGGTTTCGCCCACGATCAGCACGGTCGCCTCCGTTGGCGCGAGTTTGTCCAGCAGGCTCTGGAAGGCCTTCGACGCCGGGTCGATCAGCGCGGGAGCGGTGGAAGGGGATTCTGGGTTCAGCATAGCGGGCCTCCGATCGTTGACGCTCTGAACTTATCCTGCGGCGGCCGCAGAAACCAGAGGGGGAAGGCCCGCGGCTGTTGCAAATGCGCCAGCGGATGCGCGGCGGCTGCGCGATTTGCAACAGCGCGGCGCGGCGAAGCCGTTTTCAGTGCATTGATTTTAAAAGATTAATTTTTTATTCACCATTGGCATGATTATCGCTAACACTCATATAACCAAATTAAAACATCTCTTCGATAAATATCGGATATGGTTATATAGGAAATAGATAATGACGCAGCAAGCTCCCGACAAGATCAATGTCTTCTGGTTCTTACCTACCCATGGCGATGGCCGTTATCTGGGTACCACCGAGGGTGGACGCCCGGTCGATTTACCTTATCTGCAGCAGGTGGCGCTGGCAGCCGACAGCCTGGGCTACTACGGCGTGCTGATCCCCACCGGTAAAAGCTGTGAAGATTCGTGGCTGGTGGCCTCGGCGCTGGCGCCGTTGACCCGCCGTCTGCGCTATCTGGTGGCGGTCAGGCCGGGCCTGCAGCCGCCAACCCTGGCGGCGCGGATGGCGGCCACCCTCGACCGTTTATCGGAAGGTCGGCTGCTGATCAACGTCGTTACCGGCGGCGACCCGGTGGAAAACAAAGGCGACGGTATCTTCCTCAGCCACAGCGAGCGCTATCAGGTGACCCGCGAATTTCTTGAGGTTTACACCCGCCTGCTGCGCGGGGAAAAAGTGGATTATCACGGCGAGCATATTCACGTGGAAGGCGCTGAGGTGTTGTTCCCGCCGGTGCAGGAGAATGGCCCGCCGCTCTATTTCGGCGGCTCTTCTGATGCGGCCATTGATGTGGCGGCCGAGCAGATCGACAGCTATCTGACGTGGGGCGAACCCCCGGAACTGGTGGCGGAGAAGCTGGCGGTGGTGCGCGAGCGCGCCGCGGCCCGCGGACGCACCCTGCAGTACGGCATTCGTCTGCACGTCATTGTGCGCGAAACGGAAGAAGAGGCATGGGCCGCCGCCGACCGGCTGATCGCCCATCTTGACGACGATACCATTGCCCAGGCGCAAAAGATCTTCGCCCGCATGGACTCGGCCGGCCAGGCGCGGATGAGCGCCCTGCATCAGGGATCGCGCGATAATCTGCGCATTGCGCCTAATCTGTGGGCCGGCGTCGGACTGGTGCGCGGCGGCGCGGGTACCGCGCTGGTAGGTAATCCGCAGCAGGTAGCGGAACGCATCCGCGAATATCAGGCGCTCGGCATCAGCAACTTTATCTTCTCCGGCTACCCACATCTGGAAGAAGCGCACCGCTTTGCTGAGCTGGTGATGCCTCTGCTGCCGCTGGAAAACGCGGCCTCGTCGAAGGCGCGCAGCGTGAACACCGGTCCGTTTGGCGAAACCATCGGCGGCGATAAGCGCCCGGTGCGCCAGGCCAGCGCCAGCTGATGGCCAGGAGCGCGACCATGAGACAGCATACCGGAGGAGGGCAGCGATGAGTGCAGAACCGCATATCGTGATTATCGGCGGCGGCTTTAGCGGCGCGGCGGTGGCGATTGAGCTGCTGCGCCTGGCGCCGAACGGGGTGCGCGTGACGCTGCTGGAGCCGCGCCAGTCCCCCGGGGCCGGGGTGGCCTACTCCACCGCGGAGCCGACGCACCGGATTAACGTTCCGGCCGCTCGCATGCAGCTGGCCGGCGACGAAGAGGGCGCCTTCGATCATTGGTACCGCCATCAGCCTGCCTTTACCGTCGATGTGCAGGCGCTGCGCCCGGACGGTTCCGTCTACCCTCAGCGCGGCCAGTTTGGTCGCTATGTGGCGCAGCGTTTTGCCGACGCCGCGGCGTCCAGCGGCGGACGGCTTCGCCACCTGCGCGATCGGGCGCTCGCTTTTCATCAGGGGATGGTGACCACCGACGGCGGCCTGCAGCTTAAGGCCGATCTGCTGGTGCTGGCGATCAGTCATCCACCGCCTGCGCTGCCGGCACAGGCCGAAGCCTGGCGTCATCATCCGGCGCTGATTGCCAACCCGTGGCAGCCAGGCGCGCTCGATGCCATCGCCCCGCACGCCCGGGTGGCGGTGATGGGCACCGGATTAACCATGGCCGATACGGTCGCGACGCTGGACCGGCTGGGCCACCGCGGCAGTATCGTCGCCTTTTCGCGCCATGGCCTGCTGTCGCGCGGCAACCTTAGCGGCGCAGGGGCAACCTGGCCTGGCGACTATCAGCAGGGCAGCCTGCGCCAGCGCCTGCGCCAGATCCGCCTCGACGTCGCGTATGCGGCGCAGCAGGGCCTGAGCTGGCAGGGGGTGCTGGATGCGGTTCGTCAGCAGGGGCAACGGATCTGGCAGGCGCTCAGCGTCGCCGATCGCCAGCGTTTTCTGCGCCATCTGCGCCATTACTGGGATGTCCACCGCTACCGCGTGGCGCCGCAGGTCGCCGAGGTGCTGGAGGCGCGCCAGCGCACGGGCAGTCTGCAGGTGCAGGCGGCCAGGCTACTGTCGATAAGCGGTGAAGGCGAAACGCTGCGTCTGACGCTGGCGCGGCGCGGCGGCGGCGTGCAGACGCTGAGCGTCGATCACCTGATCCTGACCACCGGACCCGCACACCGCGCCCTGACCGACAGCCAGCCATTTTTACAGGACCTCGCCCGCCGCGGCCTGATTCGCGCCGATGCCCTCGGCATGGGCCTGGAGGTGGACAGCCGTTCCCGGGCAGTGGCTGAGCCGCACGTTGAGGCGCTGCCGGTGCTGGTGGCCGGTCCGGCCGCCCGCGGGCGTTTTGGCGAACTGATGGGCCTGCCGCAGGTAGCCGACCATGCCGCTGACGTGGCGGCGCAAGCGTTACTCACGCTCGGGATCCCGCAGGACTCCCGATGTCCTGCGTACTGAATACCTCTCTTTCTTTTCCCTGATTCATTTTGCCGCGTGCGCCCCGGCGACGGGCCGCGCTATGGAGATTGCTATGTCATCACAACGTGAAATTCGTCTTAACGCTTTCGATATGAACTGCGTCGGCCATCAGTCGCCGGGCCTGTGGGCGCATCCCCGGGATCGCTCCTGGCAGTATAAAGATCTGGAGTACTGGGTGGATCTGGCGCGGCTGCTGGAGCGCGGCAAGTTCGACGGGCTGTTTATCGCCGACGTGCTGGGGATCTATGACGTGCTGAACGGCAGCGGCGATGCGGCGATCCGCCAGGCGACGCAGGTTCCGGTCAACGATCCGCTGGCTCTGATCACCCCAATGGCGCTGGTGACGGAGCATCTGGGCTTCGGCCTGACCGCCTCGCTGTCGTTTGAGCATCCTTACCCCTTCGCTCGTCGTCTGTCGACGCTCGATCATCTGACCAAAGGGCGGGTGGGCTGGAATATCGTCACCTCCTATCTGGAGAGCGGGGCGCGCAATATCGGCCAGCAGACCCAGACCGACCATGACACCCGCTATGACTATGCCGATGAGTATTTGCAGGTGATCTACAAACTGCTGGAGGGAAGCTGGGAGGATGGGGCGGTGCTGCGCGACAGAGAGCGGAAGATCTTCAGCGATCCGCGGAAAATCCATCCCATTAACCATCAGGGACAGTTCTTTTCCGTGCCGGGGATCCACCTCTGCGAGCCATCCCCGCAGCGCACGCCGGTGCTGTATCAGGCGGGGGCGTCCAGCCGCGGCAAACAGTTCGCCGCCGGCCATGCCGAATGCGTCTTCGTCGCAGCGCCGTCGAAGGTGCTGCTGAAGAAGACGGTGGCGGATATTCGCCGCCGGGCAGCTGAGGCGGGGCGCGATCCGCACAGCATCCTGATCTTCAACCTGCAGACGGTGATTGTCGGCGACACCGACCGCGAGGCACAGGCGAAGTGGCAGGAATATAAGCAGTACGTCAGCTATGAAGGCGCGCTGGCGCTGCTCTCCGGCTGGACGGGGATCGATTTCGGCCAGTATCAGCCGGATCAGGTGCTGAAGTATCTGCACACCAACGCTATTCAGTCGGCGGTGGAGGCCTTTTCGACCGCTGATCCGAACCGCCAGTGGACGGTGCAGGCCCTGGCCGATTGGGCGGGGATCGGCGGCTTCGGTCCGCTGGTGGTTGGCAGCGCGCAAACCGTGGCGGACGAACTGCAGTCCTGGGTCGAAGAGACGGACGTCGATGGCTTTAACCTCGCCTATGCCGTCACTCACGAAACCTTCCGCGACGTCGTCGAGCTGCTGGTGCCTGAGCTGCAAAAGCGCGGCGTCTTTAAGCAGGAGTACCGCGAGGGGACCCTGCGCGAAAAACTGTTCGGCGCCGGCCCGCGTCTGGCCGCGCCTCACCCGGGCGCCAGCTACCGCCGCGATGCGCGCACGGCGGCATCGGTAGAGGAGAAGGTGACATGATCGCTATTGATGACCTGCATAAAAGTTACCGCACGGCGGATGGCCGGCTCAGCGCGGTGCTGAAAGGGCTGTCGCTGCAGGTGCCTGAGCGCTCCATCACCGCGGTGGTGGGGCCGAGCGGCGCCGGTAAATCAACCCTGGCGCGCTGCATCAGCCTGCTGGAGCAACCGGACAGCGGCAGCATTCGTATCAATGGCCAGGATCTGTCGGCGCTGTCCGGCGAGGCGCTGCGCCGGGAACGGCGGGCGATTGGCACCGTTTTCCAGTCTTCGGCGCTGTTGAGCCGCAGGACCGCCTGGGAGAATGTCGCCCTGCCGCTGGCGTGGCTTGGTGTGGTGGAGCGCGATATCAAGGCGCGGGTTGGCGAGCTGCTGGAGAGCGTCGGCCTGAGCCACAAAGCGGATGCCTGGCCGGCCCAGCTCTCAGGCGGCCAGCGCCAGCGGATCGGCATTGCCCGCGCGCTGGCGCTGCGCCCGTCCGTTCTGCTGGCGGATGAAGCCACCTCCGGCCTCGATCCTCAGGCCACGGCCTCGGTGCTGGCTCTGCTCAAGCGGCTGCGTGATGAGTACCAGCTGGCGATCGTCCTGATTACCCATGAAATGGACGCGGTGCGCACGGCGGCGGATGCGGTGGCGGAGATCCGCGACGGGACGATCGTCCAGTACGGGCGGATCGAAGATCTGCTGGCGCGTCCCGATTCTCTGCTCGGCCAGCAGCTGTTGCCGCTGACGCCGGCGGCAGCTACCCACAGCGATCTGCTGCTGCGTCTGAGCTACCGCTGGGATGTGCCGGTGGCCACCGACTGGATCAGCCGCCTGAGCCAGCAGTGGGCGCTGCAGATCGATCTCCTTGGCGGTCACGTCGAGGTGATTAATGGTCGGCTGGCCGGTCGCCTGCAGGCCGGAGTGCGCTTTCAGGGCGAAAGCCTGTCGCCCGCGCGACTGCAGGGCCTGCTGGCGCAGCTCGGCATAACGGCGGAGATCCTCGACAGCGCGCCGTTGCTCAGGGAGGCGGTATGAAACCGACAGTCATCAGTCAGGATACCCCCTGGGGCGAAATCCCTTCGCTGCTGCTCCCCGCCTATGGCGAAACCTGGCTGATGGTGGCCATTGTGATGCTGTTTGTCGTCACGCTGGGAGGGCTGGTGGGGGTGGTGTTGTTTAATGCCTCGCCGCGGGGCTTATTTCCGCACGCACTGCTGTACCGGCTGCTGAACTGGGTGGTCAATATGGGACGTTCGCTGCCGTTTCTGGTGCTGATGGCCGCCATTATCCCGTTCACTTACTGGCTGACCGGCACCACGATTGGCATCCCCGCCGCGGTAGTGCCGATGATCGCCGCCGGCGTCCCGTTCTTTGGCCGTCTGGTGGAGAACGCGCTGCGCGAGTTGCCGGCGGAGGTCACCGCGGTGGGGGTCGTCTGCGGCGGGTCGCGCTGGCAAATCATTTCCAGCGCGCAGCTCAGTGAAGCCATGCCCGCGCTGGTGGCGGCGGTGACGCTAAACCTGGTCTCGATGATCGAGTATTCGGCTATCGCCGGGACCATCGGCGCCGGCGGCATCGGCTACCTGGCCGTGGTGTACGGCTATCAGCGCTTCGACAACCACATCATGATCGCGACGATCGTTGCCCTGATCGCCACGATCCAGTTGATTCAATTTTTGGGTGACCGTCTGGTCAACCGTTTACGCCACACGCAGGGGAACCTTGTATGACAACAGAGCAATTTGAGTTACGTAAAGCGCGGCGCTGGCCCTGGCTGGCGGCGCTGGCGGTGATTATCCTGCTCGCCATCGCCTTCTGGTGGTGGCGGGGACATACCCAAAGCCAGCAGGTGGTCTTCGGCAGCACGTTAAAAATTCACTACGAGCCGGCGATGGCCGGCGAGCAGCGGATCATTGAGTATATTAATCAGCATATTGCGCCCGATTACGGTCTGAAACTGGAGGCGGTGGGGGTGCAGGATCCGGTCCAGGCTGACCGCGCGGTAGCGGAAGGTCAGTATGCCGGGACGATCTATCAGCATCAGTGGTGGCTTAAACAGGTGGTGGACGCTAACGGCTTTGCGCTGTCGACCACGGTGCCGGTGTTCCAGTGGGCGTTTGGCATCTATTCCGACCGCTACTCGTCGGTACAGGCGTTGCCCAACGGCGCGACCATTGTCGTGCCTGACGATGGCGCCAATCAGGGGCAGGCCCTGTGGCTGCTCCAGCGCATTGGGTTGATCTCGCTCGACCCGGCGGTGGAGCCGCGCACGGCGAAGCTGAAAAATATTGTCGGTAACCCGCATCAGTTTGTCTTTAAAGAGCTGGATCTGCTGACCATGCCGCGGGCGTTAAATTCGGTGGATGCCGCCATCGGCTATGTCTCGCAATTTGACGCCGGGAAAGTGCCGCGTGAGAAAGGCATATTATTCCCGCCGGCGCCGCGCACCTTTGCTTCGCAATTAGTGATTGGTACACCGTATTTATCGCAGGAAAATATCGTCAAATTAAAACAGGCTTTTTCTGATCCGCGGATCCAGACGTGGTTAAAAACCACCGATGACCCGCTGGTAAAAGACGTATTAGTTCCAGTGTCCGCGGAATAAGCGTCCTGCACGACGTCTATTTTCGTTGTTATTTATTTCCCTTGAGGATGCGTGAAAGCGCGTCCTTTTTGTGCTGGTGATATTTATTAACTTATTGATTATATTGATTTTTATAGAATGATTTGTTGTTTTGATTCTCGTCGCGCGCGGTCTATAACCGCTGATGACCTGCACAAAATAATAAGGTGAAAAAATGAGTACATTACCAGTGGATAATCCCGGTATCGCTTCGGTACCGGTCAGTAGCGTCGGGGATGTGGCGCGGCTAATTAATTCCGGCAAGGAACAAGCGAAATATGCGCGGATGATTGTCTTCCTCGCGCTGGGGGGCGTTTTTCTCGACGCATATGACTTAACCACGCTCTCCTACGGTATTGATGACGTTGTACGTGAATTTCAGCTCTCACCGCTGCTGACCGGCCTGGTGACTTCGTCCATTATGGTCGGGACTATCGTCGGCAATATTATCGGCGGCTGGCTGACCGATAAATATGGTCGCTATTCGGTTTTTATGGCCGATATGTTCTTTTTCGTGATTTCGGCTATCGCCGCCGGGCTGGCGCCGAACGTCTGGGTGTTGATTGGCGCCCGTTTCCTGATGGGCATCGGCGTTGGCATCGACCTGCCGGTAGCGATGTCCTATCTGGCCGAGTTTTCCCGCTTTGCCGGCAAAGGCAACAAAGCGGCTCGCCTCGCGGCGTGGTGCCCGATGTGGTACGCCGCCTCAACCGTCTGCTTTCTCATTATCTTCGGCCTCTATTTCCTGCTGCCGCAGGAGCATCTTGACTGGCTGTGGCGCGCCTCCCTGCTGTTCGGCGCCGTGCCGGCACTGCTGATTATTGCCGTCCGCAGTCGATTTATGAATGAATCCCCGCTGTGGGCGGCGAACCAGGGCGATCTGACCTCTGCAGTGCGTATTTTACGCGACTCCTGGGGGATCCATGCCCATGAGGTCCCGGCGGCGAAGCCCGCGCCAGCGCCGAAAGTGAGCTTCCGCGTGCTGTTCGAAAAACCCTACCGCGAGCGGACTATCGTCGCCGGGGTGATGAATATCTGTATCTCCTTCGAGTACACGGCGATTGCCTTTTTCCTGCCGTCAATTCTTGCCCAGTTCCTCGGGGCTGGCGTCTTCGAAACTATTTCGGCATCGCTGGGGCTGAACGCCCTGTTTGCTTTTACCGGTGGGCTGCTCGGTATGCATCTGGCGTGGAAATATCCTTCGCGTCATGTGGCGATAGCCGGCTTCGCCCTGCAGTTTGTGGCGCTGATTGTGCTGGCGCTGGTGGGGCAACCGCACGCGACGGCAGGTATCGTGCTGGCTATCGCGATGCTGGGGCTGTGGCTGTTCGCCGAAGGGTTTGGCCCGGGGGCGCAGCTGATGATCTACCCGGCGCTCTCCTATCCTACTGCCATTCGCGCCACCGGGGTCGGTTTCAGCCGGGCACTCTCCGGGATCGGCAGCGCGCTGGCGTTGTTTATTCTGCCGCTGCTGCAGGCCTCCCTCGGCACGCAGATGTTCTGGGTGGTCTCGCTTGCCGCCATTATTCCCATTTTCTTCCTGCTGGCGGTCCGTCATGAACCGACGCGAGAAGATATCGACGCACTTCATGAATAAGGAACTGACAATGACCCTGCTCTCCACTGGCACCGATTATGACGCGCTGGCGGCCGCCTTCCGCCCGATATTCACCCGTATCGCCCAGGGCGCTGCGGAGCGCGAACAGCAGCGCATTCTGCCCGATGAGCCGATCCGCTGGCTGAAAGAAGCGGGCTTCGGCACGCTGCGTATCCCGCGCGAGAAGGGCGGCTGGGGCGCTTCGCTGCCGCAGCTCAGCGCGCTGCTGATCGAGCTGGCGCAAGCGGACTCTAACCTGCCGCAGGCCCTGCGCGCGCACTTTGCCTTTGTGGAAGATCAGCTGAATCAGCCGGATTCCGCCGGGCGCGACCGCTGGTTTCGTCGCTTCCTCGACGGTGAGCTGGTGGGCAGCGGCTGGACGGAGATCGGCGCGGTTAAGCTGGGAGAGGTGAACACCAGAGTGACGCCGACAGAGGGCGGCTGGCGACTCGACGGCGAGAAGTTTTACAGCACCGGCGCGCTGTACGCCGACTGGATCGATGTGTTTGCCCGGCGCAGTGATACCGCCAGCGATGTGATAGCCCTGGTCAGCACCCAGCAGACCGGTGTGGTGCGGGAAGATGACTGGGATGGCTTTGGCCAGCGGTTGACCGGCAGCGGGACCACCCGCTTTACCGGCGCTCGGGTGGAAACCGAACATGTCTATGATTTTGCCCAGCGCTTTCGCTATCAGACCGCCTTCTACCAGCATGTGCTGCTGGCGACCCTCGCGGGCATTGGCCTGGCGGTTGAGCGGGATGCCGCGCAGGGCGTCAAACATCGCTCCCGGATGTACAGCCACGGCAACGCCGCCGTGCCGCGCGATGACGCCCAGGTTCTGCAGGTCGTTGGGCAGATCAGCAGCTGGGCATGGGCGACCCGGGCCGCGGTCCTGCAGGCCGCGGAATCGCTGCAGCAGGCCTATGTGGCGCACGTCAGCGACGACGAAGCATTGATTGCCCGGCGTAACCAGCTGGCGGAAGTGGAAGCGGCGCAGGCGCAGGTGATCGCCAGCGACTGGATCCCGCGGGCGGCGACGGAGCTGTTTAATGCCCTCGGGGCGTCGGATACGCGAACTCGCCTTGCGCTGGATCGCCACTGGCGCAATGCGCGGACGGTTGCCTCGCATAATCCGGTGATTTATAAGGCACGTAATATCGGTAACTGGCTGGTGAACGGTGAAGCGCCCACCTTTATCTGGCAGATAGGCAATGGTGAGAAAACGGCGGGGTAAGCCTGTCGGCGACGGGAGGCGCAGTGCTTCCCGTCGTCAGGAAAATCAAGGTTTATCCAGCGACCAGGTGGCGCTGCGCACGTCGACTTTCACCGGCAGCAGGCCGATGCGCGTAAAGGTATCCGCCAGCGCCTGCTGTTCGTTATACACCGCCGGGGTCATGCGTTCGGCACCGTAGGGCAGGCGGGCCAGGGTCTTCAGCCAGATGGCTTTATCCAGTCCGGTTGAGGTCGACAGCAGCCCGGCGGCCTCGTCCTGATGGCTGTTCGCCCACGCGCTGAGTTTACCCAGCTCATCCACCACCTGCTTTGCTGTCTCCGGGTAGGTATCTGCAAACTTGCGGCTGGCGAGATAGAAGGTGTAGTGCGGCACCAGCCCCTCGGCATTGCGGATCTGTCGGGCTTTCGCGTTGGTTTCCACTTCTGCGAGGAACGGATCCCAGATCACCCACGCATCAATCGCCCCGCGCTGGAAAGCGGCGCGGGCGTCCGCCGGCGGCAGATAGACCGGGGTGATGTCTTTATAGCTGAGGCCCGCTTTTTCCAGTGCGGCAACCAGCAGGTAGTTGACGTCAGACCCCTTGTTCAACCCCACGCGCTTGCCCTTCAGGTCGGCCACGCTGTGGATTGCCGACTGTTCAGGCACCACAATCGCTTCCGTTTTCGGGTTAGCGGGGGAGTGGGCAAGGTAGACCAGATCGGCTTGCGCCGCCTGGGCAAAGGCCGGAGGCGCATCGCCGGTCGCGGCCAGATCGATACTACCGACGTTCAGCCCCTCCAGCATTTGCGGCCCGGCGGGGAATTCGACCCAGCGTACGGCAATGCCCTGTTTTTTCAGGCTCTCATCCAGCGTGCCGCGGTACTTCAGCAGCGCGAAGATATTCGCCTTTTGATAGCCGATGTTGACGGTTTCCGGCGCTTTGGCCAGCGCGGAGGTAGAGAGGGCGGCGAGGACCAGCAGCCAGGCGGGGCGGAATCGGTTGGACATTGTCTGTTCTCCTTAGCGGTTTTGCGTAAGGTAACAAACAGCGCTTATAACCATTAAATAACTAAAATTTTATTGATATAACAAAAAGAGTTATGCAGGACGATGGCCCGACACGCCGACGCGTGGCGGGCCAGCAGGTTAATCGCAGGCAACAATCTTCATCGCCAGACCACCGCGGGAGGTTTCCCGGTACTTGGCGTTCATGTCTTTGCCGGTTTCGTACATGGTCTCGATCACTTTATCGAGACACACGCGCGGCTCGCTGGTCCGGCGCAGCGCCATTCGCGCGGCGTTGACCGCTTTCACGGCAGCGATAGCGTTGCGTTCGATGCACGGCACCTGCACCTGGCCGGCGACCGGGTCGCAGGTCAGGCCGAGGTTATGCTCCATAGCGATCTCTGCCGCGATGCACACCTGACCCGGGCTGCCGCCCAGCAGTTCCGCCAGACCGGCCGCCGCCATCGAGCAGGCGACCCCCACTTCACCCTGGCAGCCGACTTCGGCGCCGGAGATGGAGGCGTTCATCTTATACAGCGAACCAATCGCGCTGGCGACCAGCATATAGCGGGCCAGGGAGTTGCTGTTCACCTTGCGGATAAACTTGTCGTAGTAGGCCAGCACCGCCGGCACGATACCGCAGGCGCCGTTGGTTGGCGCGGTCACCACCCGGCCGCCGGCGGCGTTCTCTTCGTTCACCGCCAGGGCGAACATATTGATCCAGTCGACCACCGCCATCGGATCGCTGTTGGTGGTGTCCTGGCTCACCAGCATGCGGCGCAGCGCGGCGGCGCGGCGCGGGACGCGCAGTTTGCCCGGCAGGACGCCTTCGGTGGTGATGCCGCGCTCGATACCGGCGCTCATCACTTCCCACACCGCGGCGAAGTGTTGCTCAAGGGCTTCTTTGCTGTGCAGCGCCAGTTCGTTCTGCATCATCAGGCCGGAGAGCGACAGCCCGGTTTCACGGCAGTGACGCTGCAGGTCGGCGGCGTTTTTGTAAGGGTAAGGAACGGCAACCGGCGCCTCGGTAGTCTGGCCGAAGTGCTCCTCATCAACGATAAAGCCGCCGCCGATAGAGTAATACGTCTGGCTGTAGAGCACCTTGTCGCCGGCCAGGGCTGTGATGCGCATGCCGTTCTCATGCAGCGACAGGTTGTCGGCATGGAAATTCATGCACTGATCCACCGGGAAGTCCACTTCGTGCTGACCGTTGGCCAGCATCAGGCGGCCATGGGTATTAACATCCTGAATAAAGCCCGGAATGGCGTCGATGTCGACGGTGTCCGGCAGGTTGCCGGCGAGTCCCATGATAATCGCGATATCGGTATGGTGGCCTTTACCGGTCAGGGAGAGGGAGCCGTAGACGTCGACGACGACTTTGCTCACCTCGGCCAGCAGGCCGCGCGCGATCAGGTCGTCAGTGAATTGTTTGCCCGCTTTCATCGGTCCAACGGTATGGGAGCTGGAAGGGCCAATGCCGATTTTAAAGATATCGAATACGCTGATCATATGTATTCCCGTGCTGTCGGAAAGCGCGCCGCCGTAAAGCGGCGCGGGGGGAGGCGTTGAATGAATTAGCTGAACAGAGAGTAGAAGATCGCGGAGATGGCAATCAGGCCCATAATCACCACGAAGACGTTGCTGATATGGCCGCTGTATTTACGCATCGCCGGGACTTTCTGAATCGCGTACATCGGCATCAGGAACAGGATCATCGCGATAATCGGGCCGCCAAGGGTCTCGATCATACCGAGGATGCTCGGGTTCAGGGTTGCCACAATCCAGGTGGTGATCAGCATGAACAGCGCGGTCAGCTTGTTCAGTTTGTTGATTTCAATCGATTTGCCTTTACTGCGCAGGGATTTAATCACCATGCCGTTAAAGCCTTCGCGAGCGCCCAGATAGTGGCCAAGGAAGGATTTGGTGATAGCGATCATCGCGATGATCGGCGCCATCCAGGCAATGATTGGCGCGTTAAAGTGGTTCGCCAGGTAAGACAGAATCGAGATGTTCTGCTCTTTCGCCGCCGCCAGGTCTGCCGGAGAGAGGCTCAGAACGCAGCTGAAGACGAAGAACATCACGGTCAGCACCATCATGATGTGGGCGCGCGCGAGGATACTGGAGCATTTCTTCTCAGCGCCTTCGCCGTACTCTTCACGTTTGGCTACCGCGAAGGAAGAGATGATCGGCGAGTGGTTGAAGGAGAAGACCATCACCGGGATCGCCAGCCACAGGGTCATCAGCAGGCCGTTGCCGGTAACGGAAGCGCCGCTCAGGGAGAGCGTCTCCAGCGCCGCGCCGTTCCACTGCGGGATCAGATACAGAGCCAGCACCATCAGCGCGATAACGAACGGGAACACCAGCACACTCATTGCCTTAACGATCATCTGCTCGCCGAAACGCACAATGGTCATCATGCCGACAATCAGGATCAGCGACAGAATGGCGCGCGGCGGCGGCGTCATGTGCAGCTGGTGCGCCATGAAGGTTTCGACGGTGTTAGTGATCGCCACGCTGTAAACCAGCAGGATCGGGTAGATAGCGAAGAAATAAAGCAGGGTAATCAGCTTACCTGCGCCTACGCCGAAGTGTTCTTCCACTACTTCGGTGATGTCTTCGCCCGGGTTTTTCCCGGAGAGCACGAAGCGGGTCATGCCGCGGTGGGCGAAGAAAGTCATCGGGAAGGCCAGAATCGCCATGATGATCAGGGGGATCATGCCGCCAACGCCGGCGTTGATCGGCAGGAACAAGACGCCCGCGCCAATCGCTGTACCGTACAGGCCCAGCATCCACATGGTGTCGGTTTTACGCCATCCGCTGCGGGTTTCGCCCGAAACGATGGTGCTGGTTTGAGTGGTTTCCATCTGTATCTCCTGGAGGAATCAACAAAATCTAATGAATAAATACAATTGCGTAACATGAAATTCGTTTAATTACGGTTTTTTTAGAAATTTTCTCCGTAATAATTGGGCCGGAAAGATACATTTATATGGTTTATGCATCAGTGATCGCGATCTCAAATGCAATAATCCACTTTCAATGTGCGTATTTTTAGTCCAACAGCCTGTTTCTGGTGATCAGCCAGCGATTTGTGGCGCGAAGGCTACCATTTGCAGCATATGAGATAAAAGCGGAGCGGCGTAATAACGAGGGATTTACTGTAAAAAAGAGAACTAGTCGACGTTTTTGCGCTTAAAACCATTTTTTGCAGTGATAATTGTCGCAGTTTTTACCAACGCAAACGTTTGGCTATGTAGAAATAATTCAGGTGATTGATTAGTAACAGAAAGGTTTTTAGCGCGTTCTGGAAGTCAGAGGAAGAGAGCCCGCCGGGGGCAGGCGTCAGGCGATGCCCCGGCGGGAGAGTGGGAAATCAGGCGATGATTTCGTAGCAAGGAATATAGGCGGTGCCGCCCGGAAGCTTCATGCGGTGCTGGGCGACGAAGCCCTGCAGCAGATCGTCCATACGGCGCATCATCTCCGGATCGCCGTGCAGTTTGTAAGGACCGTACTGCTCAATGGCCTGGATGCCCACCTCTTTGACGTTCCCCGCGACAATCCCGGAGAAGGCGCGACGCAGGTCGGCGGCCAGCACTTCCACCGGCTGATCCGGGGAGAGTTTGAGGTTGGCCATGTTCTCGTGGGTCGGATCAAACGGCATCTGCAGGTCCGGCGAGATGCGAATCGACCAGTTAAAGCTATAGGCGTCATCGGTCTCGCGACGGCTCTCTTTCACCAGCGGCATCGCTTTTTTCATCTGCCGCGCCACTTCCGCGGGGTCGTCAATGATGATCCGGTAGTGGCGACGGGCCGATTCGCCCAGGGTATGGGTGATAAACTCGTCCAGTACGCGGAAGTAGTCGGCGCTCTCCTTCGGCCCGGTGAGGATCAGCGGCAGCACCTGCGCTTTGTTGTCGGGGTGCATCAGAATACCCAGCAGGTAGAGCAGCTCTTCGGCAGTGCCGACGCCGCCCGGGAAAATAATGATCCCGTGGGCGATACGTACGAAGGCCTCCAGACGCTTTTCGATATCCGGCATGATGATCAGTTCATTGACCAGCGGGTTCGGTGGTTCCGCAGCGATAATGGATGGTTCGGTCATGCCGATAAAGCGGCTGTCTTTGTAGCGCTGCTGCGCATGGCCGACGGCGGCGCCTTTCATCGGCGCCTCCATTGCGCCAGGCCCGCAGCCGGTGCAGATATTCAGTTCCCGCAGGCCCAGCTGCGTACCGACGCGGCGGGCGTAGAGATATTCGTTTTCGTTGATGGAGTGGCCGCCCCAGCAGACGATCATGTTCGGCGCCTCGCCGACGTGCAGCGCGCGGGCGTTGCGCAGGATCGAGAACACCAGGTTAGTGATATGAACCGAACTTTCGAGATCGAGGTTCGGGAAGCGAACGGTATTGTGGATCTGGCCGTAAACGAACAGGATATCGCGCAGCACGGCGAACAGGTTGGCCTGCAGGGAGCGGATAATCCGCCCGTCAACGAAGGCGTCTTCCGGCGGGTTGATCAGTTCCAGCTTCACGCCGCGTTCGCGCCGCAGCACGTTAATCTCGAAATTTTCGAAACGGGACAGGAGCTCCTTGCTGTTATCGGTCAGGCTCCCCGAATTGAGCACAGCAAGCGAGCAGTTGCGAAAGAGTTGGTACAGGTCGCTGCTGGCGGTGCGCTTAAGCATATCCACTTCCAGCTGCGACAGCATATCCATTGAACCAAGCGGGCTAACATGTGTAATCAAGTGAACTCCTTACAGGACGCTTATGGTCTTCCTGTGATTACAATAGCCCTGCGAACGGCGTTTCCACAACCTTGCGCGCGCCTAAACGCACGCAAATTGTGAAATTGTTTATTATTGACGGGCGAGGCGGCCGGTGGCGGGGGAAAAGTCGCCATTGCTGCGCCAGGGGTTGATATCCAGACCGCCGCGTCGCGTATAGCGGGCGTAAACGGAAAGCGATTCCGGCTGGCAGAAACGGAGAATATCGTTAAAGATACGTTCGACGCACTGCTCATGGAATTCGTTATGGTGGCGGAACGAAACCAGATAGCGCAGGAGCTGCTCGCGGTCGATTTTCGCCCCCCGATACTGGATCTGCACCGAGCCCCAGTCCGGCTGATGAGTGATAAGGCAATTGGACTTCAGCAGGTGGCTGACCAGCGTCTCCTCCACGATTTTGCCGCTGGCGGCGCCCTGCAGGTAATCGGCGCTGAACTGATAGTTATCGATCTCGATATCCTGATCGTCGATGCAGGTGCCGTGCAGGCGGGCAATCGGCTGGCCTTCCAGTTCATCCAGGCGGTAGAGCGATACCTTAACCTTCCCCTGCGCGCAGGCGCTGAGATCGCGAGTCAGCGTCTCTGCAACGTCCTGCCAGCTAGCGAAACGGGTCTGGTTAAAGCTGTTGAGATAGAGCTTAAAGCTTTTCGACTCCACCAGATTGAGGCTGGTATCGGGCAGCTCGACGTGGCCGACAGCCACCTGCGGCAGACCTTTGCCGTTCAGCCAGGAGAGTTCGTACAGCGTCCAGATATCGGCGCCGTGAAACGGCAGATTATCGGCATGCAGGCCCAGCGGGTCGCGGTTTAAACTGCGCGGCACGCCCTGCAGCAGCGAGGCGTCATAGGTATCGCGGTAATCGGTTGATTTACCGAGCGTCAGGCCGGCCAGCGCCTGATGATTATCGTAAGAAGACATGTTTCACCATAGTAAAGCGGGTACACTATTGCTCCAGTGTATCCTGTCTAACGTGAAGAGAGAAACCGGTGGACCATCAGACAGCAGAAGCGCTACGCGCTTTTACCCAACGATATTGCGCCGTCTGGCAGCAGCAGCGCCACAGCCTGCCGCGCAGTGAAGAGCTTTACGGCGTCCCGTCGCCTTGCGTTGTCGACACCCAGGGCGAGGCCGTTTTCTGGCAGCCGCAGCCGTTTTCGCTGGCGCAAAATATCAGCGCGGTTGAACGCGCCCTCGACATTGTGGTACAACAGCCGCTTCATTCTTATTATACCACTCAGTTTGCCGGCGATATGTCCGGCCGGTTTGCCGGCGAAACCTTGACGCTGCTGCAGACCTGGAGTGAAGAGGATTTCCAGCGGGTGCAGGAAAATTTAATCGGGCACCTGGTGGTGCAGAAGCGGTTGAAGCTGTCGCCGACGCTGTTTATCGCCACCCTCGAGAGTGAACTGGATGTGATTTCCGTCTGTAATCTCAGCGGCGAGGTAGTCAAAGAGACCCTCGGCACCGCCAAACGCATTACGCTTTCTCCCTCACTTGCGGGTTTCCTCAACCACCTTGAGCCAGTTCTGTAATCCAGTCTGCCAGATCGTTTGTGAGAGATCTCTTACAAAACCTGTAAGAGATCGTCATCATTTAAGGTAAATTTAATCCATACTTTTTTATATAAGCTGTTGGTATTAAATAAGATCTTAATTTTTTCGTCCTTTTGAGTGGGGACTAATCTTAAGAGATTGTCTCAAGAAGGGTTGTAAGAAGGGGCAGAATCAGTGATCCTATGTCTGTCGACAGGACGTCGCGAAATGAAGCGAACATCAGGATGATGGCGCTTCTGCAGGACCCGCCAGGACGGCGTTGCAGGGACAGGCTTCAGGATGAAGCAAGGATAACGCAGGATCGCGTAATGGACACCTCCAGGATGGAGAACGAGAGCCGCTCAGAATGAACGGTGGATCAGGAAGATCGGGACAAACTTATGGATAAGTCATTTCGCATCGGGGTGGTGTGAAAGCAGGATGCACGTGTTTATGGATGAACATGGTCAGGAGACCTCAGGAAAAGTTTTCAAGGACGAGCAGGGAGCACCAATGTAGCGGGACTGCTGCAAAACGAACCGGGAGCACTGTTTATACAGTGCTCCCTTTTTTTATTTCTCCTGCGGATTTGCTATCCTGCGCCCGGTTTTTAACTCATCGAGGTTTCCCCATGACTCTTCACGATAGCGTGCGCGATCTCCTGCGCGCCATTGAAGCCCTGCTGCGCGAAACGGAGCACTGGCAGGAGACGGCGCCGGACAGCAGCGCCTTCGCCAGCGATAAGCCGTTTTGCCTGGATACCCTGGAGCCGCTGGAGTGGCTGCAGTGGGTCCTGATCCCGCGTATGCACCAGCTGCTGGAGAGCGGCCAGCCGCTGCCGCAAAATTTTGCCGTTGCGCCTTATTACGAGATGGCTCTGGATCAGGCCCACCCGGTCCGCGAATCCATGCTGGCGGAACTTCTGCTGTTAGACGCGCTGTTTGCCGGTGAGCAGGCCTGATGCTGGAGATTATCTACCAGGACGACTGGCTGGTGGCGGTCAACAAACCCTCGGGCTGGCTGGTGCATCGCAGCTGGCTCGATCGCGACGAGAAAGTGGTGGTGATGCAGACCGTGCGCGACCAGATCGGTCAGCACGTTTTTACCGCTCATCGTCTCGACCGGCCCACCTCCGGCGTGCTGCTGATGGGATTGTCGAGCGAGGCGGGCCGGCTGCTGGCGCAACAGTTCGAGCAGCACCAGATCCGGAAGCGCTACCATGCGATCGTCCGCGGCTGGCTGATGGAAGAGGCGCTGCTGGATTACCCGCTGGTGGAGGAGCTGGATAGAATCGCCGATAAGTTCGCCCGCGAAGATAAAGGGCCGCAGCCAGCGGTAACCCACTACCGCGGTCTGGCGACAGTGGAGATGCCAGTGGCGACTGGGCGCTATCCCACCTCGCGCTATGGGCTGGTGGAACTGGAGCCGAAAACCGGCCGCAAGCACCAGCTGCGCCGTCATCTGGCCCACCTCCGTCATCCGATCCTCGGCGACAGCAAGCACGGCGATCTGCGGCAAAACCGCAGCGCCGCGGAACATTTCGGCTGTCACCGCTTGATGCTGCACGCCAGCGAGCTGTCGTTAACCCATCCTTTTACCGGCGAGCCGCTGACCCTGCGCGCCGGTTTTGACGACGTCTGGATGCGCGCGCTGTCGCAGTTTGGCTGGCGCGGGCTTCTCCCGCTAAATGAAAGGGTTGAGTTTGCCGACGACAGCGGTCAGGATGAAGAGAATAAGGTCAATCCAGGGAGATAATAGCATGGCGGAAGTCGGAATTTTTGTCGGCACCATGTACGGCAACTCGCTGCTGGTCGCGGAAGAAGCGGAAGCGATCCTCAGCGGACTGGGACACAAGGCTACCGTGTATGAGGATCCGCAGGTCAACGACTGGGAATCCTACACGGGTAAGTATGTGCTGGTGGTCACCTCCACCACCGGGCAGGGCGATCTGCCGGACAGCATCGTCCCGCTGTATGAGGGCATCAAAGATATGTATCAGCCTCACCTGCGGTACGGCATTATCGCGCTCGGCGACAGCACCTATGCCAACTTTTGCGGCGGCGGCCTGAAGTTCGATCAGCTGCTGCAGGAGCAGGGCGCGAAGCGCATCGGCGAGATGCTGAAGATTGACGCCAGCGAAGACCCGGAGCCGGAGAGCGTCTCCAATCCGTGGGTTGAGCAGTGGGCCACCCTGCTCGCATAAAAGCGCTGCCCTCTCCCTACGCAGAGGGCGCTCTTTCAATACGTCGCGGCCAGATACGCGGACGTCAAAATAGTAGCGCTTTCCAGGCGCCACGCCTTTAGGCAAACGCCACAATATCCTTAGCAATATCATGGCTTAAGCCAGCCAGTTTCACCGGGTCAAGTGAGGTATTTCACACTCCGGCCCTTTTTGCTGCGCTATGCGGCGCCAGCGGCGCTGGCTTTTCATTTCCGTGAACTTCCCCCCATTCTTTCAGGCATTCGCCACAAACCACCTGCAATAGCGGCGTAAAAGCTGTGTGGATGCACGGTGAGCCGCGGTGTGCCTCTTCATATACTGCTCCAGCCAGTGATAAATGCAGTGCCAGATATAACGACAACTATCAAAACACGACCACGTCATTCTGATTACCCTACAGGTTGTGCTGTTCAGAATGAACGTAGCTAAACGCTATGATTCAGGAGTACAACAATGAGTTCATTAAGTCAGGCGGCGACGGCGGCTGAAAAGCGTACCAACGCCCGCTACTGGATAGTGGTGATGCTGTTTATCGTCACCTCTTTTAACTATGGCGACCGGGCGACGCTGTCGATCGCCGGTTCGGAAATGGCCAGGGATATCGGCCTTGATCCGGTGGGGATGGGGTATGTGTTCTCCGCCTTCTCATGGGCTTATGTCATCGGCCAGATCCCGGGCGGCTGGCTGCTCGACCGCTTCGGCTCGAAGCGCGTCTATTTCTGGTCGATCTTCATCTGGTCGATGTTTACCCTGCTGCAGGGCTTCGTCGATATCTTCAGCGGCTTTGGCATTATCGTTGCGCTGTTTACCCTGCGCTTCCTCGTCGGCCTTGCCGAGTCGCCGTCATTCCCCGGCAACAGCCGGATCGTCGCCGCCTGGTTCCCGGCGCAGGAGAGGGGGACAGCGGTATCGATTTTTAACTCCGCCCAGTACTTTGCCACCGTTATTTTCGCGCCGATCATGGGCTGGCTGACGCATGAGGTGGGTTGGTCGCATGTGTTCTTCTTTATGGGCGGGCTGGGGATTGTGATCAGCTTTGTGTGGCTGAAAGTGATCCACGATCCGAACAACCACCCGGGCGTGAACCAGAAAGAGCTGGACTATATCGCCGAAGGCGGGGCGCTGATCAACATGGATCAGAAGAGCAGCGCGCAGAAAGTGCCGTTTAGCGTCAAAATGGGGCAGATCAAGCAACTGATCGGCTCGCGGATGATGATCGGCATCTATATCGGTCAGTACTGCATCAACGCCTTAACCTACTTCTTTATCACCTGGTTCCCGGTTTATCTGGTGCAGGCGCGCGGCATGTCGATCCTCAAAGCCGGCTTTGTCGCCTCGATTCCGGCGGTGTGCGGCTTTGTCGGCGGGGTGCTGGGCGGGGTGATCTCCGACTGGTTAATGCGCCGCACCGGCTCGCTGAACATTGCGCGCAAAACGCCGATTGTGCTGGGGATGCTGCTCTCCATGACCATGCTGATGTGTAACTATGTCAACGTGGAGTGGATGGTGATCGGCTTTATGGCAATGGCCTTCTTCGGCAAAGGGATCGGCGCCCTGGGCTGGGCGGTGATGGCGGATACCGCGCCGAAAGAGATTAGCGGTCTCTCCGGCGGTCTGTTCAATATGTTCGGCAATATCTCCGGCATCGTCACCCCGATCGCCATCGGCTATATCGTCGGCACCACCGGCTCGTTCAACGGCGCGCTGATCTACGTCGGTATCCATGCCCTGGTGGCAGTGCTGAGCTATCTGGTGCTGGTGGGCGATATCAAACGTATCGAACTGAAACCTGTAGCGGGACGTTAATCATGACTACTCAATCCAGCCCGATTATCACAGAGATGAAGGTCATTCCGGTGGCCGGGCACGACAGCATGCTGCTGAACATCGGCGGAGCGCATAACGCCTGGTTTACCCGCAATATCGTGGTGTTAACCGATAACGCCGGCCATACCGGCGTCGGCGAAGCGCCAGGCGGAGAGGTCATCTACCAGACGCTGCTGGCGGCGATCCCGCAGGTGGTGGGCCAGGAGGTCGCCCGACTCAATCGCGTGGTGCAGCAGGTGCACAAAGGCAATCAGGCGGCGGATTTCGACACCTTCGGCAAAGGGGCGTGGACCTTCGAACTGAAGGTTAACGCGGTGGCGGCGCTGGAAGCGGCGCTGCTCGACCTGCTCGGCCAGGTGCTTAATGTGCCGGTCTGCGAGCTGCTGGGCCCGGGTAAGCAGCGTGATGCCGTCACCGTGCTGGGCTACCTGTTCTATATCGGCGATCGGCAGAAAACCGACCTTGGTTATCTGGACCATACGCCGGGCGATCACGAATGGTACCGCCTGCGCCACCAGCAGGCGTTGAGCAGCGAGGCGATAGTGCGTCTGGCGGAAGCCGCCCAGGATCGCTACGGTTTCAAAGACTTTAAGCTCAAAGGCGGCGTTCTGCCCGGCGAGCAGGAGATCGACACCGCGCGGGCGCTGAAAAAGCGTTTCCCGGATGCGCGCATCACCGTCGACCCTAATGGCGCCTGGCTGCTGGATGAGGCCATCGCGCTGTGTAAAGGGCTGCAGGATGTTCTGACCTACGCCGAAGATCCGTGCGGCGCCGAACAGGGTTTCTCCGGCCGGGAGGTGATGGCCGAGTTCCGCCGCGCCACCGGGCTGCCGGTCGCCACCAATATGATAGCCACTAACTGGCGCGAAATGGGCCATGCGGTGATGCTCAACGCCGTCGATATCCCGCTGGCGGACCCGCACTTCTGGACGCTCTCCGGCGCGGTGCGGGTGGCGCAGCTGTGCGACGACTGGGGGCTCACCTGGGGCTGCCATTCCAACAACCACTTTGATATTTCCCTGGCGATGTTTACCCACGTCGGCGCCGCCGCGCCGGGCAACCCCACCGCCATCGATACCCACTGGATCTGGCAGGAGGGCGACGCGCGCCTGACCAAAAATCCGCTGCAGATTATTAACGGCAGCATTGCCGTGCCAGACGCGCCGGGACTCGGCGTGGAACTTGACTGGGAGCAGGTGCGCAGAGCCCATGAGGCCTATAAAGCGCTGCCGGGCGGCGCGCGCAACGACGCGGGCCCGATGCAGTACCTGATCCCCGGCTGGACATTCGACCGCAAACGTCCCGTTTTCGGCCGCCACTAATTAAAAAGGATGATGCTATGACGACTTTCTCTTCAACGCCCGTTGTCACCACCATGCAGGTGATCCCGGTTGCCGGCCATGACAGCATGCTGATGAACCTGAGCGGCGCGCACGCCCCGTACTTCACCCGCAATATCGTAATTATCAAAGATAACGCCGGCCATACCGGCGTCGGTGAAATCCCGGGCGGTGAAAAAATTCGCCAGACCCTGGAGGATGCCATTCCGCTGGTGGTGGGCAAAACGCTGGGCGAGTATAAAAACGTGCTGGGCGCGGTGCGCAATCAGTTTGCCGACCGCGACGCCGGGGGCCGCGGCCTGCAGACCTTTGACCTGCGCACCACCATTCACGTGGTGACCGGCATCGAAGCGGCACTGCTGGATCTGCTGGGCCAGCACCTTGGGGTCAACGTCGCCTCGCTGCTAGGCGATGGCCAGCAGCGCAGCGAAGTCGAAATGCTGGGCTATCTGTTCTTTGTCGGTAATCGCCATGCGACGCCGCTGGCCTATCAGAGCCAGCCGGATGAGCAGTGCGAGTGGTATCGCCTGCGCCATGAAGAGGCGATGACGCCGGATGCGGTGGTCCGCCTGGCGGAAGCGGCGTATGAAAAATATGGTTTCAACGACTTTAAGCTGAAGGGCGGCGTGCTGGCCGGTTTTGAAGAAGCCGAAGCGATCAGCGCCCTGGCGAAGCGCTTCCCGAATGCTCGCGTCACTCTCGACCCGAATGGCGCCTGGCTGCTTGAGGAGGCCATTCAGATTGGTAAACAGCTGAAGGGCGTGCTGGCCTATGCGGAAGATCCGTGCGGCGCCGAACAGGGCTTCTCCGGCCGCGAAGTGATGGCCGAGTTCCGCCGCGCGACGGGCCTGCCGACCGCCACCAATATGATCGCCACCGACTGGCGGCAGATGGGCCATACGCTGTCGCTACAATCGGTGGATATCCCGCTGGCGGACCCGCACTTCTGGACCATGCAGGGGTCGGTGCGCGTAGCGCAGATGTGCCATGAGTTCGGTCTGACCTGGGGTTCGCACTCTAATAATCACTTCGACGTGTCGCTGGCGATGTTCACCCACGTCGCGGCAGCGGCGCCGGGCAAGATCACCGCTATCGATACCCACTGGATCTGGCAGGAGGGCAACCAGCGTCTGACCAAACAACCTTTTGAAATCAAAGGCGGCATGGTGCAGGTACCGAGTACCCCGGGCCTGGGGGTTGAGCTGGATATGGACCGCGTGATGCAGGCAAATGAGCTATATAAGAAACATGGTCTTGGCGCCCGCGACGATGCGATGGCGATGCAGTATCTGATCCCGGGCTGGACCTTTGACAACAAGCGTCCATGCATGGTGCGCTAAAAGTCCGCCGGCCTCTGCGGGGGGCCGGCATTGCGCGACAGCGCCAGGGGTTGGCTCAGAGTAAGGACAGCAGATGAAAATAGTGATCGCACCGGATTCCTGGAAGGAGAGCCTGAGCGCGCTGGAAGTGGCCAGTGCGATAGAGCAAGGCTTTCGCGAGATTTATCCTGACGCCGAGTACGTCAAGCTGCCGGTTGCCGATGGTGGGGAAGGGACGGTGGAAGCCATGGTGGCGGCGACCGGCGGGCTTCTGGTTCCGCTGACGGTCACCGGGCCGCTGGGCGAGCCGGTTGAGGCATTTTACGGGCTGTCCGGCGATCGCCAGTGCGCCTTTATCGAAATGGCGGCGGCCAGCGGCCTGGAGAGCGTCCCGCCGGCGCAGCGTAACCCGCTGCTGACCACTTCCTGGGGTACCGGGGAGCTTATCCGCCATGCGCTGGACGCCGGGGTAAGACAGATCATTATTGGTATTGGCGGCAGTGCGACCAATGACGGCGGCGCCGGGATGGCGCAGGCGCTGGGGGCGAAACTGCTGACCGCCGAGGGCCAGCAAATTGCCTCCGGGGGCGGCGCGCTGGAGACGCTGGCGCGAATCGATCTCAGCGAACTCGATTCGCGGCTGGCAGATTGCCGGATTGACGTTGCCTGCGACGTCACCAACCCGTTGACCGGCCCGCAGGGCGCCAGCGCGGTGTTCGGCCCGCAAAAAGGGGCGACGGCGCAGATGATCGACCGGCTCGACAGCGGCCTGCGGCACTATGCCCGGATTATCGCCCGCGATTTAGATATCGACGTGCTGAGCCTTGAGGGCGGCGGCGCGGCGGGCGGCATGGGTGCGGCGCTGTATGCGTTCTGTGGTGCTCAGTTGCGTCCGGGCATTGAGATTGTCACCGATGCGCTACAGCTGGCTGAGCGGGTGGCGGATGCCGATTTAGTGATCACCGGCGAAGGGCGTATCGATAGCCAGACGATCCACGGCAAAGTGCCGGTGGGGGTGGCGAGGGTGGCGAAGCGTTTTAACGTCCCGGTGATCGGGATTGCCGGCAGTCTTACCGCCGATGTTGGCGTCGTGCATCAGCACGGGCTGGATGCGGTATTCAGCGTGTTGTATACCATCTGTACCCTTGATGAAGCGTTGGCCAATGCCGCCGCCAACCTGCGAATGACGGCGCGTAACGTAGCCGCGGTTTTGCAGATGGGCGACAGGCGGTAACCCGGCTGGCGCAGTGGTATTTGTAGTCCGGATAAGGTGCGTAGCACCGCGATCCGGGAACCATCCCCGGTGGCGCTTACGCTTACCGGGGCTACCAACCGAATACCGGACTGTAGGGCGTAGGCCGGATGAGGCGCGTAGCGCCGCTATCCGGGGTTTACACCCCCATCCGGCACGCTTCGCGGGCCACATTATCCATCTCATCTAACAGCTCAAGCAGCTCCGGCTCCAGATCCTCGGCGGCGGTGCCTGCCCGCAGCTGACTTTCCAGGGTATGGCACAGCTTTTTCAGCCGCGGCACGCCGCTATAGCTGCAGCTGCCGTGCAGTTTATGGATCAGATCCACCAGCCCTTCCGGCTGCTCGCCCACCAGCTGCTCCTCAACTTTGTTACGCACCTCCGGCATAAAGGCGATCAGCATTTGCAGCATCTCCCGCGCCAGGTCCGGCTTCATGGCCGCCTGGCGCAGCGCCAGCTGCCAGTCGAGCGTTTGATTATGATCGACGATCGGCTCTGCGGGCGGTAGCGACGCCGGAACGACGCTGTGCAGGCCGGGCTGATAGCGCAACAGCAGTGCGTGCAGTTTCTCTTCTTCGATTGGCTTCGCCAGATAGTCGTTCATGCCGGCGCTCAGTAATTTCTCACGCTGGCCCTCCAGGGCGTGCGCGGTGACCGCAATAACCGGGGTTTGCTGATGATGAGACAGGTGATGGATAAGCTCACAGGCGCGGATGCCGTCCATATCCGGCATCTGAATATCCATCAGGATCAGATCCATCTGCAGCTGCTTGGCCTTGTCCACCGCCTGCTGGCCGCTGTCGCAGAGGATCACCTGCTGCACAAGATCATCCAGCAGGGCGCCAATCAGCTTCAGGTTAGCCGGGTTGTCGTCGACGGCCATTACCGTCATTGGCAACTTATGACTGTCGATCTGCATCAGCGGCGCGGAGGCAAGCGCGTGGCTGGTAGCCACCAGCGCCGGTAGCAGACGGGTGGTGGTGAGCGGCTTTAACAGGCAGGCGGCAACGCCGTCGCGCTTCAGGGCTTCGGCGCTGACCTGGGCATGGCACGGCAGGGCCAGCAGTACGTTATCGGACATCGCGCAGGCTTTGGCTAATTTTTCCCGATGCGGCGACAAATCGCGCATTGAAACCGGGATACCGACCAGCAGAATGTCATACTGCGCTTCCGCCAGCGAGGAG
This sequence comes from Klebsiella sp. AqSCr, assembly GCF_008452795.1. NCBI lineage: Bacteria > Pseudomonadati > Pseudomonadota > Gammaproteobacteria > Enterobacterales > Enterobacteriaceae > Klebsiella > Klebsiella sp. AqSCr. Next base: position 2,034,822 of record NZ_MJDM01000005.1, on the reverse strand, counting down.
AAGGTAGGGCTGTAGATAACCTCCAGCGGCGTAGCGGCCAGCATCTCCAGGGTACACTGCGCCGCCGTCGCGTTGGCTTCCACATAGGCCAGACGTTTGCCGACAAGCCCGTCGGTGTTCAGCGTATCCGGAATGGCGTTCGGGTTGAGATCGAGGCTGATATGGAACCAGAAGGTGGAGCCGCGGTTCGGCTGGCTGTGGAACGAAATATCCCCGCCCATCTCTTTGACCAGACGCTGAGTGATCACCAGCCCGAGCCCGGTGCCGCCGTGGCGGCGTGAAATACTGGCATCGGCCTGACGGAAGGCCTGGAATAGCCGGGACTGGTCGCGCTCGGGGATGCCGATGCCGGTATCGTGGATCTGAATTTCGATCTGTACCCGGGAATTACTGATGGCCCGCTGCTCCACCAGTACGTCGATATTGCCGTGCTCGGTAAATTTGATGGCGTTGCCCACGAGGTTGGTCACAATCTGCTGCAGACGCAGCGGGTCGCCGATAACGTTGTCCGGTACATTGTTCTTAATATTCAGCGTCAGCTCCAGCCCTTTATCGTGCGCGGAATGCGCCAGCAGGGTGACCACTTCATCAAGCGAAGTGCGCAGCAGGAACGGAATACTCTCCAGGATCAGCTTCCCGGCTTCCAGTTTGGAAAAGTCGAGCACGTCATTGATGATCGCCAGCAGATTGTTGGCCGAACGTTCGATGGTGGTCAGGTGGTCGCGCTGCGTAGCGTTGAGATCGGTTTTCAGCGTCAGGCGGGTAAAGCCGATCACCCCATTGAGCGGGGTGCGCAGCTCGTGAGACATATTGGCCAGGAACTCAGACTTAATGCGCGCCGCCTCCTGGGCGCGCTTTTTCGCCAGGTCCAGCTCGACGTTCTGGATCTCCATCTGCTCAAGCGTTTCCCGTAGATCGGAGGTCGCCTGGTCGACGTTGTGTTGCATCTCTTCGTGGTATGCCGCCAGCGACATGGCCATCGAGTTAATGCCATTTTTCAGCATATCCAGTTCGCCGAGCATAAAGCCTTCGACCCGGCTGTCCAGCTGTCCGCGGCGGATGCGGTCGACAGTGTTAACCATATTGCGGATTGGCCCAGTGACGTCGCGCATCAGTCTCCAGCCGAAGATTAACGCGATGCCGATACAGAACAGCATCATTACGCTGGAGATAAAAATCTCTTTGTACTGCTGGAGGCGAACCGATTTTAGATCCAGCTCCAGGGCGACGTAGCCCAGCATATTGCCCGGCATTTTAGCGTCAGATTCGGGTGATTCATCCGGAGAATAGCTTTCCGAGACAATAGGCGTGCGCAGGATCATCATGTCGCCATCGCGGATGACGCTGAGGTGACGGGGGAATGCCTCGCCTTTCGGGATCTGCAGTTCGCTGGGATTGAGCTGGTAATTGGAGGTGACAAATAAGCGGTTATGCGAATCGTACACCGAGATGGCCCGCACGATCTCCGAGTGGCGACGATGCAGAACGCTGATCAGCTGGCCGATGGATTCGCGGTTTTGCAAGTTCATGCCATATTCGCTGGAGACCGCCAGCGGTTCGATAATACTGGCGCCAGCGTCCTCCAGCTGGCGTTGCAGGTCGTTATAACGATGAGCGACAAAGAAAATACTGAGCAACAGTCCTATCAGGACGGTTGGCGCCAGAATCAGAATCATCATGCGAGCACGCAGGCTGTAGTTGGTCATGCGGTTCCATTATGGGAGAATATAGACATCATCGTTCTGTGCAGCGTCGCTGCGCCTCGCGGCGCTGCCGCTCTGAACGAGCTCGTTTTATTTGATTGAGACAACTCTCTACGATGGCGCAATTCTACTCTGCAAAACGGCGTGTGACGACGCGCCAGATCATAACCGTTACAGTCAACGACCTCGATCCCTTTGGTCAGGGTGTTGCCCGCCATCAGGGGAAGGCGCTGTTCGTGAGCGGCGTGCTGCCCCACGAGCAGGCCGAGGTGGTGCTGGTGGAAGATAAAAAACAGTACGCCCGCGCCGAGGTGAAACGCCGACTGACCGACAGCCCGCAGCGCCAGGCGCCGCGCTGCCCCCATTTTGGCGTCTGCGGCGGATGCCAACAACAACATGCCAGCGTTCCGCTTCAGCAGCAAAGTAAACGCGCCGCGCTGGGGCGACTGATGAAGCGCGAGGTAGATGACGTCATCGCCGGCGCGCCGTGGGGCTACCGCCGTCGCGCACGCTTGAGCTTGAATTATCAGCCGAAGACCCAACAATTGCAGATGGGTTTTCGCCAGGCCAACGCCAAAGCGATCGTCGATGTGGTGCAGTGCCCTGTTTTGGTGCCCCAACTTGAGGCATTGCTGCCCGCCGTGCGCGAGTGCTTAAGCGCGCTGAGCGCATTACGCCATCTCGGCCACGTCGAGCTGGTGCAGGCGGACAACGGTCCGCTGATGGTGCTGCGCCATACCGCAACCCTGCCGGCGACAGACAGGGAAAAACTGGAACGCTTTTCGCAAACTCACGGTCTTTCCCTGTACCTCGCGCCACAAAGCGAGATACTGGAGCATATTCATGGCGAAGCGCCATGGTATACCTCAGACGGACTACGCTTAGTGTTCAGCCCGCGGGATTTTATCCAGGTCAACGACGGCGTAAATCAGCAGATGGTGCGTACCGCACTGGAGTGGCTGGATCTGCGGCCAGAGGACCGGGTGCTGGATCTATTCTGCGGGATGGGCAACTTTACCCTGCCGCTGGCGACACGCGCCGCCCATGTGGTGGGCGTGGAAGGGGTGCCGGCGCTGGTGGAGAAGGGGCGGGAAAACGCCGCCCGCAATGGTTTATCAAATGTCACTTTCTTCCATGAAAATCTGGAAGAAGACGTCACCCGTCAGGCCTGGGCGAAGCACGGCTTTGATAAAGTGCTGCTGGACCCGGCCCGCGCCGGCGCGCCGGGCGTGATGCCGCATATAATAAAACTGGCACCGCGGCGGGTGGTGTATGTTTCCTGCAACCCGGCGACGCTGGCGCGAGACAGCGAAACCCTGTTGCAGGCTGGATATCAGATTCAACGCCTGGCGATGCTGGATATGTTCCCGCATACCGGCCATCTGGAATCAATGGTGTTGTTTGAGCGCAGGCTTACATAAGGTCATTCACAACGTCGCAGAAGAGCCACCCTGGCCATGAATGCTGACGCGACCTGCAGGATGACATGTAGAAAGTTGAGGCTTGCCGACTTCGGCAGGCCGGTCCCTTAAGGAGAGGACAATGGTTGCGGTAAGAAGTGCACATCTTAATAAAGCTGGTGAATTTGACCCGAAGAAATGGATCGCGAGTCTGGGAATTTCCAGCCAGCAGTCGTGTGAGCGCTTAGCCGAAACCTGGGATTATTGTCGCGAAAAAACGCAAGGACACCCGCAGGCGGACCTGCTGCTGTGGCGGGGCGTCGAAATGGTGGAGATCCTCTCCACCCTAAGTATGGACATCGATACGCTGCGCGCGGCGCTGCTGTTCCCGCTGGCCGACGGCGAAGTTGTCAGCGAAGAGGTGATGCAGGAGAGCGTAGGTAAATCGGTCGTGACCCTGATTCACGGGGTGCGGGACATGGCCGCTATCCGCCAGCTGAAAGCTACCCATACCGACTCGGTCTCTTCCGAGCAGGTGGATAACATTCGCCGTATGCTGCTGGCGATGGTTGACGATTTCCGCTGCGTGGTCATCAAACTTGCTGAGCGGATCGCGCATCTGCGCGAGGTCAAGGACGCGCCGGAAGATGAGCGCGTTCTTGCGGCGAAAGAGTGCACCAATATCTATGCTCCCCTGGCGAACCGCTTAGGTATCGGCCAGCTGAAGTGGGAGCTGGAAGATTACTGCTTCCGCTATCTGCACCCGGCGGAATACAAGCGCATTGCCAAACTGCTCCACGAGCGCCGTATCGACCGCGAGCATTACATCGAAGAGTTCGTCGGCCACCTGCGCTCGGAGATGAAAGCCGAAGGCGTCAAGGCGGAAGTCTATGGCCGGCCGAAGCATATCTACAGTATCTGGCGCAAAATGCAGAAAAAACACCTCGCTTTCGACGAGCTGTTTGACGTTCGCGCGGTGCGTATTGTGGCTGAGCGTTTGCAGGATTGCTATGCCGCGCTGGGGATCGTCCATACTCACTACCGCCATCTGCCGGATGAATTCGACGACTACGTGGCCAACCCGAAACCCAACGGTTACCAGTCTATCCATACCGTGGTGCTGGGGCCGAGCGGCAAGACGGTGGAGATTCAGATCCGCACCCGGCAGATGCATGAAGATGCCGAGCTGGGCGTGGCCGCACACTGGAAGTACAAAGAGGGCGCGGGAGCCGGCACCAGCGGCGGCCGCGGCTATGAAGACCGTATCGCCTGGCTGCGTAAGCTGATTGCCTGGCAGGAAGAGATGGCCGACTCCGGCGAGATGCTCGACGAAGTGCGCAGCCAGGTCTTCGACGACCGGGTGTATGTCTTTACGCCGAAAGGCGACGTGGTGGACCTGCCTGCGGGGTCGACGCCGCTCGACTTTGCCTATCATATTCACAGCGATGTCGGCCATCGCTGCATCGGCGCCAAAATTGGCGGCCGCATTGTGCCGTTCACCTATCAGCTGCAGATGGGCGATCAGATTGAGATAATCACCCAGAAGCAGCCGAACCCAAGCCGCGACTGGCTGAACCCGAACCTTGGCTACGTGACCACCAGCCGTGGACGCTCCAAAATTCACGCCTGGTTCCGTAAACAGGATCGCGATAAAAACATTCTCGCCGGGCGGCAGATCCTTGACGATGAGCTCGAGCATCTGGGCATCAGCCTGAAGGATGCCGAGAAACATCTGCTGCCGCGCTACAACTTTAATGAACTGGATGAACTGCTGGCGGCTATCGGCGGCGGCGATATTCGCCTTAACCAGATGGTCAACTTCCTGCAGGCGCAGTTCAATAAACCTAGCGCCGCCGAGCAGGATGCGGCCGCGCTGAAGCAACTGCAGCAGAAAACCTACACGCCGCAAAATCGCACCAAGGACAATGGCCGGGTAGTGGTGGAAGGGGTAGGCAACCTGATGCACCATATTGCCCGCTGCTGCCAGCCAATCCCGGGCGACGAGATCGTCGGCTTTATCACCCAGGGGCGCGGGATCTCCGTGCATCGCGCGGACTGCGATCAGCTGGCTGAACTGCAGTCGCATGCTCCGGAGCGCATCGTCGATGCGGTATGGGGCGAAAGCTACTCGGCGGGCTACTCGCTGGTGGTCAGGGTGGAGGCGAACGATCGCAGCGGTTTACTGCGCGATATCACTACCATCCTCGCCAATGAGAAGGTGAACGTGCTGGGCGTCGCCAGCCGCAGCGATACCCGTCAGCAGCTGGCAACCATCGATATGACCATCGAGATTTACAACCTGCAGGTGCTGGGCCGGGTGCTCGGTAAGCTCAACCAGGTGCCGGATGTGATCGACGCGCGCCGTCTGCACGGCGGTTAATTCGTCTGTAGGCCGGATAAGGCGAAGCCGCCATCCGGCAATTTCGCAACGTCGGATAAGGTCTAAACGCCTTATCCGGCCGACTATTTTTAAAATTTCCAGGATTGTCACATGACTCAAATTGACCGCTTGCTCGGCATCATGCGCCGCCTGCGCGACCCGGAAAACGGCTGCCCATGGGATAAAGAGCAGACCTTTGCCACCATCGCCCCTTACACCCTTGAGGAGACCTACGAGGTCCTCGATGCTATCCAGCGGGAAGATTTTGACGATCTGCGCGGTGAGCTGGGCGATCTGCTGTTCCAGGTGGTGTTCTATGCGCAAATGGCGCAGGAAGAGGGACGCTTTAACTTTGACGATATCTGCGCCGCCATCAGCGACAAGCTGGAGCGTCGCCACCCGCATATCTTCGGCGAGGCATCGGCGGGCAATAGCACGGAAGTCCTGGCCCGCTGGGAGCAAATCAAAAGCGCGGAGCGAGCGGAAAAAGCCCAGCATTCGGCCCTGGACGATATTCCCCATAGCCTGCCGGCGCTGATGCGCGCGCATAAAATCCAGCGCCGCTGCTCGGCAGTGGGTTTCGACTGGACCTCGCTGGGCCCGGTGCTCGACAAAGTGCATGAAGAAATTGATGAAGTGATGCATGAAGCGCAGCAGGCGGTGGTGGATGAAGCAAAACTGGAAGAGGAAGTGGGCGATCTGCTGTTTGCCACGGTGAATTTATCCCGTCATTTGGGCGTCAAAGCCGAGGTGGCGCTGCAGAAAGCAAACCTCAAATTTGAGCGTCGTTTCCGCGAGGTCGAGCGTATTGTCGCCGCCCGCGGCCTGGAAATGACCGGCGTCGACCTCGATACCATGGAAGAAGTGTGGCAGGAAGTAAAACGCCAGGAAACTGATCTCTAACGGATTTTCGTGATCAAGCGCGATTTGTGTGATTTTATAAATAACAAGCGCTTGATTTACGTCAAAAACATTTCGCCAAAAGCGTCTATTTTCTCTTTCCGTTATGTCGTTGAAACACCATGTAGCCTGCCTCTTCGAGTTGTTCGAGTCGCAACACAGGTGCAACTTGAAGAACGAAGGGGAGGGGAAGAATGAAAGTTTGTGGCGTCACGCATGTTCGGGTATACTACTTTCCCGTCCTGGTTATTCCATCGTTTTACCCTAACTTCTCAGGTTCAGCATGACAACGAACTATATTTTTGTGACCGGCGGGGTCGTATCCTCTCTGGGTAAAGGCATTGCCGCAGCCTCCCTGGCAGCCATTCTTGAAGCCCGTGGTCTCAACGTGACCATCATGAAACTGGATCCGTATATCAACGTCGATCCGGGCACCATGAGCCCAATCCAGCATGGGGAAGTGTTCGTTACTGAAGACGGCGCAGAAACCGATCTGGACCTGGGCCACTATGAGCGTTTTATCCGCACCAAGATGACGCGCCGCAATAACTTCACCACCGGCCGTATCTACTCCGACGTGCTGCGCAAAGAGCGCCGTGGCGACTACCTGGGCGCGACCGTTCAGGTTATCCCGCACATCACCAACGCTATCAAAGAGCGCGTACTGGCGGGCGGCGAAGGCCATGACGTCGTGCTGGTGGAAATCGGCGGTACCGTAGGCGATATCGAATCCCTGCCGTTCCTCGAAGCGATTCGTCAGATGGCGGTAGAGATCGGCCGCGAGCATACCCTGTTCATGCACCTGACTCTGGTGCCGTACATGGCCGCCGCGGGCGAAGTCAAAACCAAGCCGACCCAGCACTCCGTAAAAGAGCTGCTCTCCATCGGTATTCAGCCTGATATTCTGATCTGCCGCTCCGATCGCGCGGTTCCGGCCAACGAACGAGCCAAAATTGCTTTGTTCTGTAACGTTCCGGAAAAGGCTGTGATTTCTCTGAAAGACGTCGATTCCATTTATAAAATTCCGGGCCTGTTGAAATCTCAGGGGCTGGACGATTATATTTGTAAACGATTCAGCTTAACTTGTCCGGAAGCAAACCTGGCCGAATGGGAACAGGTAATCTATGAAGAAGCTAATCCGGCAGGCGAAGTCACCATCGGTATGGTCGGTAAGTACATTGAACTGCCGGATGCCTACAAGTCGGTGATTGAAGCGCTGAAACACGGCGGTCTGAAAAATCGCGTTACCGTCAACATCAAGCTGATCGATTCGCAGGATGTGGAAACGCGCGGCGTCGAAATCCTCAAGGATTTAGACGCTATCCTGATCCCGGGCGGCTTCGGCTACCGCGGCGTTGAAGGCAAGATCGCCACCGCGCGCTATGCGCGTGAAAACAATATTCCTTATCTGGGCATCTGCCTGGGTATGCAGGTTGCGCTGATTGAGTTCGCGCGTAACGTAGCGGGTATGGAAAACGCCAACTCGACGGAATTTGTGCCAGACTGTAAATACCCGGTCGTGGCCCTGATTACCGAATGGCGTGACGAAGATGGCAACGTTGAAGTCCGCTCTGAGAAGAGCGATCTGGGCGGCACCATGCGCCTGGGCGCGCAGCAGTGCCAGCTGAGTGATGATTCTCTGGTACGCCAGCTTTACGGCGAGCCGACCATCACCGAGCGTCATCGTCACCGCTACGAAGTCAACAACATGTTGTTGAAACCGATTGAAGCTGCCGGTCTGCGCGTTGCGGGCCGTTCCGGGGATGATCAGTTGGTCGAGATCATCGAAGTGCCGAACCATCCGTGGTTTGTGGCCTGCCAGTTCCACCCGGAGTTTACTTCGACGCCGCGTGATGGACACCCGCTGTTTGCCGGCTTTGTGAAAGCCGCGAGCGAGTACCAGAAACGCCAGGCGAAGTAAAAAGAGTTTGAACGGCAATGCACCCATCCGGGTGCATTGTTTGTCTGGAGTTTTAGTTTAACTTGTACTGAGGAAAACCTAATGTCCAAAATCGTTAAAGTCATCGGTCGTGAAATCATCGACTCCCGTGGTAACCCGACTGTTGAAGCCGAAGTACACCTGGAAGGTGGTTTCGTCGGTATGGCAGCTGCTCCGTCAGGTGCTTCTACTGGTTCCCGCGAAGCGCTGGAACTGCGCGATGGCGACAAATCCCGTTTCCTGGGTAAAGGCGTAACCAAAGCTGTTGCTGCGGTAAACGGCCCGATCGCTCAGGCAATCCTGGGCAAAGATGCTAAAGATCAGGCTGGCATCGACAAGATCATGATCGACCTGGACGGTACTGAAAACAAATCTAACTTCGGTGCGAACGCTATCCTGGCCGTTTCTCTGGCGAACGCCAAAGCAGCTGCTGCGTCCAAAGGCCTGCCGCTGTACGCGCACATCGCTGAACTGAACGGCACTCCGGGCAAATACTCCATGCCGGTTCCGATGATGAACATCATCAACGGCGGTGAGCACGCTGACAACAACGTCGACATCCAGGAATTCATGATTCAGCCGGTTGGCGCGCCGACCCTGAAAGAAGCAGTACGCATGGGTTCTGAAGTGTTCCATCACCTGGCGAAAGTGCTGAAGTCCAAAGGCATGAACACTGCCGTTGGTGACGAAGGCGGCTACGCGCCGAACCTGGGTTCCAACGCCGAAGCGCTGGCTGTTATCGCTGAAGCGGTTAAAGCTGCAGGCTACGAGCTGGGCAAAGACATCACCCTGGCGATGGACTGCGCGGCGTCTGAATTCTACAAAGATGGTAAATACGTTCTGGCTGGCGAAGGCAACAAAGCGTTCACCTCTGAAGAGTTCACTCACTTCCTGGAAGAGCTGACCAAACAGTACCCGATCGTCTCCATCGAAGATGGTCTGGACGAATCTGACTGGGAAGGTTTCGCTTACCAGACCAAAGTACTGGGCGACAAAATCCAGCTGGTTGGTGACGACCTGTTCGTAACCAACACCAAGATCCTGAAAGAAGGCATCGAAAAAGGCATCGCTAACTCCATCCTGATCAAGTTCAACCAGATCGGTTCTCTGACCGAAACTCTGGCTGCTATCAAGATGGCGAAAGACGCTGGCTACACCGCTGTTATCTCTCACCGTTCTGGCGAAACTGAAGACGCTACCATTGCCGACCTGGCTGTTGGTACCGCTGCAGGCCAGATCAAAACTGGTTCTATGAGCCGTTCTGACCGCGTTGCTAAATACAACCAGCTGATTCGTATCGAAGAAGCGCTGGGTGAGCAAGCGCCGTTCAACGGTCGTAAAGAGATCAAAGGTCAGGCTTAATCCTGTCCTTGTGAAATAATCATGCCAGCCTTCGGGCTGGCATTTTTTTTACGCCTGCGGCCATTATTTAAAGTCGACGGCCATTTGCTGAGGGATCGACAACCCGCGGGTGGTTTCCACGCAGCGGTCGATGTAATCGGTAAAGCGCGGCGGTTTTGGCATCCCCATGCTCAGCAGCTTGTCGTTACTAAAGCGCACGTTCAGGGTGGCGAATGCGCCGTATAAGCGCATGGCTTTCAGCATCAGCCGCTCATTGCATGGCCCAAATATCCCTTTCAGTTCGCGTCTCATTTTGACCAGCGTGTCATAGCTGACCTGGGCGTACTTATCCCCCACCGGCGCCTGCTCCAGGGCCTGAGCCATCGCCCGGTCGATTTCGGCAAACTTCACGCTGTTCTCTTCGCCAGCAGAGATATGCACCACCTCGCCGTGAGCCAGAGGCTGGTTAAGCAGCATTAGCAGGGCGTCGGCGCAGTAGTCCACCGGGATAACGTCAATTCGGTCCTCCATGGAGCACATGAATTTCTGCAGCATCAGCCCCATGCTGAACACCCAGAAAATACTGCTGGAAGGCCGGCAGCCGTGATGGGTATGACCCACCACGATAGAGGGGCGGGCAATTACCAGCGGTAGCGTAGGGCACTGCTGCTGCATCAGCTGCTCGATGGTCGACTTCGAGTGGGTATATTCCACCAGGTGCTCAGCGCGTTCCCGAAACTCCGCGCTTTCGGCGACCAGTGAATCCGGTTCAGGCGAACATGACATCGCCGTACCGACGTGCAGAAAGCGCTGCAGACCCGTCACCTGCGCCATACGTTGCGCCAGGCGCAGCGTGCCCTCAACGTTAACCTTCCAGATAAGCGGGTTGCTGCCAAATGAGGCGACAGCGGCGCAGTTGAGGACATGGGTGACCTGCTCAAGGCGCGGATCGTTAAGAAAATGCTCCGGAGAGGCGAGATCGCCCAGCAGGATATGCTGCTGGCGCAACATCGCCAGCTTCTCCTCGGCGATGTTGAACTTACGCATGTTCTCTTTAACCCGTTCGAGGCCAGCCTCGGGGCTATCAGCACGTACCAGCAGCAGCAGATCTAACCGGGTTTCCTGATGGAGTATTTTCTCTAACGCGGCACCGCCCAGAAACCCCGTAACGCCGGTAATTAATAATGTGGTCATAAACGCTATCTCATTATGGTTGGTCTGCGGGATTCTAGGCGGGCAAAAGTAAACGACAATTAAATAAAAAAGGGGCCCGATCAGGGCTTTATTAAGACCAGTTTAAGGTTATTATTACCGGGGGATAGAATTGGACTCGCAGATCGGCCAGATAATTCACTCTTTCATGTATCAGTTTGTACATTACTGTATTTTAAGGTTTTTTATTTTGGTTCTTGGACCTTTTATTTTATCCTGAATGACAGGAATAACATTTTTTGTTACATATTTCCCCCCGCGCGTCAGAATGCTATTTATTTTAATTCTTATCATGCTAATAAACTAAGCCAAAAGAAAAGATTGCCTTTTTAATCAATAATATTATTCCCGACACGGATATTGACGGAGGGGTAAAAAAGCGATCGCAGCGCAGGACAAGACCTGGGCAGCGAAATCTGCGATAATGAACGTTTATCACCCTAAACAGAGATGACTATGCAGTACCCGATTAACGAGATGTTCCAGACCCTGCAAGGCGAGGGTTACTTCACCGGCGTGCCTGCCATCTTTATTCGTCTGCAGGGATGCCCGGTAGGATGCGCGTGGTGTGACACCAAGCATACCTGGGACAAGCTGGCCGATCGGGAAGTGTCGTTGTTCAGCATCCTGGCGAAAACCAAAGAGAGCGACAAGTGGGGCCCGGCAAGCAGCGAGGATCTGCTGGCGATTATTGGGCGGCAGGGGTGGACTGCCCGCCACGTGGTCATTACCGGCGGTGAGCCCTGCATTCATGATTTAACGCAGTTAACCTCGCTTCTGGAACAAAACGGCTTTAGCTGTCAGATTGAAACCAGCGGCACCCATGAAGTACGCTGCAGCCCCAATACCTGGGTGACGGTTTCCCCGAAGGTCAACATGCGCGGTGGCTATGACGTGCTGTCTCAGGCCCTGCAGCGGGCGGATGAGATCAAGCATCCGGTAGGGCGCGTCCGCGACATAGAAGCGCTGGACGAACTGCTGGAAACGCTGAGCGATGACAAACCGCGGATCATCGCCCTGCAGCCGATCAGTCAGAAAGAAGATGCGACGCGCCTGTGTATCGACACCTGCATCGCCCGCAACTGGCGCCTGTCCATGCAGACGCACAAGTATCTGAATATTGCCTGATAAAAAAGCCCGGCAGCGTACTGACCGGGCTTTTTATCGCTTACTCGCCGCGATAGACGCAGCCGGCGGTGCAGGTCTCTTTGACCATCACGGCGCTCAGCAGCGGCACCCGCGGTTTCATCTCATCCCAGATCCATTTGGCCAGCACTTCGCTGGTGGGGTTTTCCAGACCAGGAATATCGTTCAGATAATAGTGGTCGAGGCGATCGTATGTCGGCTTAAAGGCGGCCTTCAGCTCGGCAAAATCCATGATCCACCCGGTATGGGGATCGACTTCACCGGTGATCTCCAGACGCACCATAAAGGAGTGGCCATGCAGGCGACCGCATTTGTGTCCTTCCGGGACGTGCGGCAGGTGGTGGGCGGCTTCGAAGGTGAAATCTTTAAACAGCGTGGTGGACATCATTGACTCTCAACAGGACGAAAAAAACCGCCGTAGGGTACCGGAAAGTACATTTTTTCGCATTAACTAAAACGGCCGTGAACAGAAAATGGACATGTTTATCTGCTTTATTTGATTTAATCTCTTATATTTCAATCTCTTATTTAATCGATTTTGTTGTTAATAACTACAACTAAAACAGGTTAGTCCATTTGGTTATTTATTATTTCCATCCCTTCTTTAATTGTTACTATGCCCGCCGTTAACCTTCTATTCTCTTCTGTTTTTGTCGCGCTGACAGGGTGCGAATAACAGCTTTGCTTACTGGAACAAACGACGCATGACGACACAGGCCCCACCTTCCAACTTGCTGCCGCTCAACCCGGAGCAACTGGCGCGCCTTCAGGCGGCCACCACTGACTTCACGCCCACTCAGCTCGCCTGGGTATCTGGCTATTTCTGGGGCGTGCTGAATCAGCAGTCCGGCACGGCGGTAGCCGCCCCCGCCCCGGCCGCCGAGGTACCGACGATCACGCTGATTTCCGCCTCGCAAACCGGCAACGCCCGCCGCGTCGCCGAAGCGCTGCGTGACGATCTGCTGGCGGCGAAGCTGAACGTGAAGCTGGTGAATGCAGGCGATTATAAATTCAAACAAATTGCTGCGGAAAAACTGCTGGTGGTTGTAACGTCCACCCAGGGGGAAGGAGAGCCGCCGGAAGAAGCGGTCGCATTGCATAAGTTCCTGTTCTCTAAGAAAGCGCCGAAGCTGGACGGGACCGCGTTCGCCGTCTTTGGTCTCGGCGATACCTCTTATGAATTTTTCTGCCAGTCCGGCAAAGATTTCGACAACAAGCTGGCCGAGCTCGGCGCGGAACGTCTGCTCGATCGCGTCGACGCCGACGTTGAATATCAGGCCGCGGCCGCTGAATGGCGCGCGCGAGTGGTTGAGGCGCTGAAGGCCCGTGCGCCGGTCGCTGCGCCCGCTCAGCTGGCCACCAGCGGCGCGGTGAACGATATTCACACCAGCCCATATACCAAAGAAGCGCCCCTGACGGCGACCCTGTCGGTCAATCAGAAAATCACCGGCCGCAATTCAGAAAAAGATGTGCGCCATATCGAAATAGACCTCGGTGATTCCGGTCTGCGCTATCAGCCGGGCGACGCCCTGGGCGTCTGGTACCAGAACGATCCTCAGCTGGTGAAAGAGCTGGTGGAGCTGCTGTGGCTGAAAGGCGACGAGCCGGTGACCGTTGAGGGTAAAACTCTGCCGTTGTCGGAAGCCCTGCAGTGGCACTTTGAGCTGACGGTTAACACCGCGACTATCGTTGAAAACTACGCCACCCTGACGCGCAGCGAATCGCTGCTGCCGCTGGTGGGCGATAAAGCTCAGTTGCAGCAGTATGCCGCCGCGACGCCGATCGTCGATATGGTCCGTTTCTCTCCGGCGCAGCTGGACGCTGAGGCGTTAATCGGTCTGCTGCGTCCGCTGACGCCGCGCCTGTATTCTATTGCTTCCTCACAGGCGGAAGTGGAGAGCGAGGTGCATGTCACCGTGGGCGTGGTGCGCTATGAAATTGAAGGCCGCGCCCGGGCTGGCGGCGCCTCCAGCTTCCTCGCCGACCGCGTGGAAGAGGATGGCGAAGTCCGTGTCTTTATCGAACACAACGACAACTTCCGTCTGCCAGCCAACCCGGAGACCCCGGTGATCATGATTGGCCCGGGCACCGGTATTGCGCCGTTCCGCGCCTTTATGCAGCAGCGCGCTGCGGACGGAGCGCAAGGCAAGAACTGGTTGTTCTTCGGCAACCCGCACTTCACCGAAGATTTCCTCTATCAGGTGGAGTGGCAGAGCTATGTGAAGGAAGGTCTGCTGACCCGTATCGATCTGGCCTGGTCCCGCGATCAACAACAAAAAATCTATGTGCAGGACAAACTGCGCGAGCAGGGGGCCGAGCTGTGGCGCTGGATCAATGACGGCGCCCACATTTATGTCTGCGGCGACGCCAATCGTATGGCGAAGGACGTGGAAAACACCTTACTGGAAGTGATTGCCGAATACGGCGCGATGGACGCCGAAGCGGCGGACGAATTTTTAAGTGAGCTGCGCGTTGAGCGCCGTTATCAGCGAGATGTCTACTAATGAGCGAAAAACATCCGGGGCCTTTAGTGGTCGAAGGTAAACTGAGCGATGCCGAGCGCATGAAGCTTGAGAGCAATTACCTGCGCGGCACCATTGCGGAAGATTTAAACGACGGTCTGACCGGCGGTTTTAAAGGCGATAACTTCCTGCTGATCCGTTTCCACGGCATGTACCAGCAGGACGATCGCGATATCCGCGCGGAACGCGCCGCCCAGAAGCTGGAGCCGCGCCATGCGATGCTGCTCCGCTGCCGTCTGCCGGGCGGAGTGATCACCACCACCCAGTGGAAGGCGATCGATAAGTTTGCCGCGGACAACACCATTTACGGCAGTATTCGCCTGACCAACCGGCAGACCTTTCAGTTCCACGGCATTCTGAAAAAGAACGTCAAGCCGGTGCATCAGATGCTGCACTCGGTGGGGCTGGACGCGCTGGCCACCGCCAACGATATGAACCGTAACGTGCTGTGCACCTCCAACCCCTACGAGTCGCAGCTGCACGCTGAGGCCTACGAGTGGGCGAAAAAGATCTCCGAGCATCTGCTGCCGCGTACCCGCGCTTATGCCGAGATCTGGCTGGATCAGAAAAAGGTCGCCACTACCGACGAAGAGCCGATCCTCGGCCAGACCTATCTGCCGCGTAAGTTTAAAACCACGGTGGTGATCCCGCCGCAGAACGATATCGATCTGCACGCCAACGACATGAACTTCGTGGCGATCGCCGAAAACGGCAAGCTGGTGGGCTTTAACCTGCTGGTGGGCGGCGGTCTCTCTATCGAACATGGTAACAAAAAAACCTACGCCCGCACGGCGAGCGAATTCGGTTATCTGCCGCTGGAGCATACTCTGGCGGTGGCGGAAGCGGTTGTGACCACCCAGCGCGACTGGGGCAACCGTACCGACCGTAAGAATGCGAAAACCAAGTACACCCTTGAGCGCGTCGGTGTCGAAACCTTCAAAGCGGAAGTGGAGCGCCGGGCAGGCATTAAGTTTGAGCCGATCCGCCCGTACGAATTTACCGGCCGCGGCGATCGCATCGGCTGGGTGAAGGGGATTGATGATAAGTGGCACCTGACGCTGTTTATTGAAAACGGCCGCATTCTCGATTATCCGGGTCGTCCGCTGAAGACTGGCCTGCTGGAGATTGCTAAGGTCCATCAAGGCGAATTCCGCATCACCGCTAACCAGAACCTGATTGTCGCCAGCGTACCGGAAGATCAGAAGGCGCGGATCGAGAAGCTCGCGCGGGATCATGGCCTGATGAATGCCGTCACCCCGCAGCGCGAAAACTCGATGGCCTGCGTCTCCTTCCCGACCTGTCCGCTGGCGATGGCGGAAGCCGAGCGTTTCCTGCCGTCGTTTATCGACAAGGTGGAAGGGGTGATGAGCAAGCACGGCGTGAGCGATGAGCATATCGTCACCCGCGTCACCGGCTGCCCGAACGGCTGCGGCCGCGCGATGCTGGCGGAAGTGGGACTGGTGGGCAAAGCGCCGGGCCGCTATAACCTGCACATCGGCGGTAACCGCAACGGCACCCGCATCCCGCGGATGTATCGGGAGAATATTACCGAGTCGGAAATTCTCGACTCGCTAGACGAACTGGTAGGGCGCTGGGCGAAAGAGCGCGAAGCGGGTGAAGGCTTCGGCGATTTTACGGTGCGTGCGGGCATCATTCGCCCGGTGCTCGACCCAGCCCGCGATTTCTGGGAATAACATCCTGGTGCCCGGTGGCGCGTAGCGATCCGGGCCAGCGAAACCCGTAGGCCGGACGAACGCAGTGTCGTCCGGCAAAACAGGCAAACGAGGTTCATATGTCCGTACTCGATCTAAACGCGCTTAATGCATTGCCGAAAGTGGAACGCATTCTGGCACTCGCGGAAACCAACGCCCAACTGGAAAAGCTTGACGCCGAAGGGCGTGTGGCGTGGGCGCTGGAAAATCTGCCGGGAAACTATGTGCTGTCGTCGAGCTTTGGCATTCAGGCGGCAGTCAGTTTGCATCTGGTGAATCAGATCCGCCCGGATATTCCGGTGATCCTCACCGATACCGGCTACCTGTTCCCGGAAACCTATCAGTTTATTGACGAGCTGACGGACAAGCTCAAGCTGAACCTGAAGGTGTACCGCGCGGCTGAAAGCGCAGCCTGGCAGGAGGCGCGCTACGGCAAGCTGTGGGAGCAGGGCGTTGAGGGCATTGAGAAATACAATGAGATCAACAAGGTTGAGCCGATGAACCGGGCGCTGAAAGAGCTCAACGCGCAGACGTGGTTTGCCGGTCTGCGCCGCGAGCAGTCGGGCAGCCGGGCTACGCTTCCGGTGCTGGCGGTCCAGCGCGGGGTGTTCAAGGTGCTACCGATTATCGACTGGGATAACCGCACGGTGTATCAGTACCTGCAAAAGCACGGGCTGAAGTACCACCCGCTGTGGGATCAGGGCTATCTCTCGGTAGGCGATACCCACACCACCCGCAAATGGGAGCCGGGCATGGCAGAAGAAGAGACCCGGTTCTTCGGGCTTAAACGCGAGTGCGGATTGCACGAGGGTTAAGCTGTTAGCTCTTCCTCTGAGTGATAATTCAAAAAGAACACGCGGGCGATACCGCGCGTTCTTTTGTGCGTATTAGCTTTTCTTCTCCACCTTCGCCAGCTCTTTCACCAGCGGCAGCATGACTTTCACTACCTCGCGTCCGCGGTGTTCGATGCGCCCCGGCAGCGCGTGGTCGATATACTGCTGATTATCCAGCTGGACGTCATGCCAACTGGTTCCCTGCGGGAAACTGGCCGATTTGCTCCGCTGCTGATAGCCATCTTTTTTGCCGAGTGACCAGTTAGTCGCCTCGACCGACAGCACCGGGATCCCGGCGTTGTCGAAGACGCTGGCGTCATTGCAGCAGCTGGTGCCTTTCGGATAAGCCGGGTTGAGTCCCGGGTTGGTGTAGGCGGCGATGCCCTTGCTGCGAGCGATAGCCAGCGCGCGGTCGCGGGTCAGCTTGCGCACCGAGGCCGGCGTGCTGCGGCCGCTGTTGAAATAAAGCTTATCGCCCACCACCAGATTATCGAGATTGATCACCAGCAGGGTATTTTTCTTTTCCGCTTCGCTCATCCGCTGCAGCAGGTTTTGCGCGCCGAGACGGCCTTCCTCTTCACCGCTGGTGGCGATAAAGCGGATGCCATAGCGGGTAGGGACGTTCTTTAAATGCTCCGCCAGCTCCAGCAATACGCCAAGTCCCATCGCGTTGTCGTCGATGCCCTGCAGCGTCAGGCCGCCGAGGTTGTTCTCCACGTCTTTATCGCTCTGCGGCGCATAGGTGTCGAGGTGTGCCATGATAATAATCTGCTGGCGCACTTTACCTTCATGGGCGGCGATCACCGTACTGCCGGTGGCGTTATGCCAGTTCTTGCGCTGATTGCTGTCGGTATAGATATAGCGGGTATTGAAGCTTCGCACGTCGCTCTGATATCCCATCAGGGCGAACTGCTGGCGCAGATAGTCAGCTGAGAGCATTTCCGGCGGCGTTCCGGTCATTCGTCCCGGGAAGACGGTGGCGATATGGCGGGCCTGGCTACTGGCGGTGTCGCCCAGCGCGCTGAATGCGGGGGCGGCGGCAAAAACAAAACCGGTGCCGAGCGCCAGCGGAAGCAGACGGCGGCACAACGCGGAAAACATAAGGGGTCCTTACACGAACAAGACAATTTGACGCGTACAGTATGAAACTGTGACCGCGGTTAAACAATTTCAATTGCTCTTAAATAGCGGAAAAATAGCGCGTTAAGCACTTTTTGATATTTGTATTTCCGCCGCGTTATTCCTTTGTGTCACAACTCATTCCATTTCGTAATTTCATTTGCTCTAAGGCGCACCCTATAGTCGCAGTATCGCTGAATGTAAGAGAGTTGTTGCACCGTGGATTACTTGCCCCTTTTTGCCGAACTGAAACAAAGGCCCGTGCTGGTGATCGGCGGCGGCGAGATTGCTGAACGTAAGATCAAGTTCCTGCTGCGCGCCCAGGCGCAGGTGCAGGTGGTCGCTGAAACGCTGTCACCGGCGCTGGCCGATCTGGCTGCGCGCCAGGCACTCAGCTGGCGGGCGACGGAATTCAGCGACTCGCTGGTGGATGATGTCTTTCTGGTGATTGCGGCCACCGAGGATGAGGCGCTTAACCAGCGGGTATTTGCGGCAGCTAACGCGCGCTACCGGTTGGTCAACGTGGTGGATAACCAGGCGCTGTGCTCGTTTGTTTTCCCTTCTATCGTCGACCGTTCGCCGCTGCTGGTGGCGATCTCCTCCAGCGGTAAAGCGCCGGTGCTGTCGCGCATTCTGCGTGAAAAAATCGAAGCGCTGCTGCCGACGAATCTCGGTCGGCTGGCGGAATCAGCAAGCTACTGGCGCAACCATCTGAAAACCCGCCTGACGACTACCGAAGCGCGTCGCCGCTTCTGGGAGCGCGTCTTTACCGGCCGCTTCGCCAGCCTGATGGTGGCGGGCAACTCTGCGGAGGCGGAAAAGGCGCTGCAGGATGAGCTGGATAAGCCCGAACGAGAGACGGGAGAAATTATTCTGGTCGGCGCCGGGCCGGGCGATGCCGGGCTGCTGACCCTTCGCGGTCTGCAGGCGATCCAGCAGGCGGACGTGGTTTTCCACGACCATCTGGTGACTCAGCCGGTTCTCGAGCTGGTGCGCCGCGATGCCGAGCTGATCTGCGTTGGCAAACGCGCCGGCGAGCACTCGGTGCCGCAGCATGAAACCAATCAGCTGCTGGTGGAGGCGGCGAAGGCGGGGAAAACCGTCGTGCGCCTGAAGGGCGGCGATCCGTTTATTTTTGGCCGCGGCGCAGAAGAGCTGCAGGCTGCCGCCGAGGCGGGGATCCCGTTCCAGGTGGTGCCGGGCGTCACCGCAGCCGCCGGGGCGACGGCCTACGCCGGTATTCCGCTGACCCATCGCGATTATGCGCAAAGCGCCGTCTTTGTCACCGGCCACTATAAGCCGGACAGCGCCCCCTTCGACTGGTCGCTGCTGGCGAAGAGCCAACAGACGTTGGCGATCTACATGGGCACCATGAAGGCAGCGGAAATCAGCGCGCAGCTGATCGCCCACGGTCGCGACAGCGACACGCCGGTGGCGGTAATTTCCCGCGGCACCCGTGACGATCAGCAGACGATAACCGGCACATTGCAACAACTCGAACACCTGGCGAAAGACGCCCCGATGCCCGCCCTGCTGGTGGTAGGCGAAGTGGTGCAGCTGCATCAGCAGCTCGCCTGGTTTCAACATACATCATCCGCCGAGGGGTTTAACGCTTCGGTGGTCAATCTGGCTTAAGGAACGGTTATGGACCAAAAACGACTCACTCACCTGCGGCAACTGGAGGCGGAAAGCATCCATATTATTCGTGAGGTGGCCGCCGAATTTTCTAACCCGGTAATGATGTACTCCATCGGGAAAGATTCCAGCGTAATGCTGCATCTGGCGCGCAAAGCGTTTTATCCGGGAACCCTGCCGTTCCCGCTGCTGCACGTCGATACCGGCTGGAAATTCCGTGAGATGTATGAGTTCCGCGACCGGACCGCTAAAGCCTACGGCTGTGAACTGCTGGTGCATAAAAACCCGGAAGGGGTGGCGATGGGCATCAACCCGTTTGTCCACGGCAGCGCCAAGCATACCGATATCATGAAAACCGAAGGGCTGAAGCAGGCGCTGAACAAATACGGCTTTGACGCCGCGTTCGGCGGCGCGCGTCGCGACGAAGAGAAATCCCGCGCGAAAGAGCGCATCTACTCCTTCCGCGACCGCTTCCACCGCTGGGACCCGAAAAATCAGCGTCCGGAGCTGTGGCACAACTACAACGGCCAGATTAACAAAGGCGAAAGCATCCGCGTCTTCCCGCTCTCCAACTGGACCGAGCTGGATATCTGGCAGTACATCTATCTGGAAAATATTGAAATCGTGCCGCTGTATCTGGCCGCTGAGCGTCCGGTGCTGGAGCGCGACGGTATGCTGATGATGATCGATGACGACCGTATCGATCTGCAGCCGGGCGAGGTGATTGAAAAACGGATGGTGCGTTTCCGTACCCTCGGCTGCTGGCCGCTGACCGGCGCGGTGGAGTCTGAAGCGCAGACGCTACCCGAAATTATTGAAGAGATGCTGGTATCGACCACCAGCGAACGTCAGGGGCGCGTCATTGACCGCGACCAGGCCGGCTCGATGGAGCTGAAGAAACGTCAGGGGTATTTCTAAGGAGCCGCCATGAACACGACCATTGCCCAACAAATTGCCAACGAAGGCGGCGTAGAAGCTTACCTGCACGCGCAACAGCACAAGAGCCTGCTGCGTTTTTTGACCTGCGGCAGCGTCGATGACGGCAAAAGCACCTTAATTGGCCGCCTGCTGCACGATACGCGCCAGATCTATGAAGACCAGCTCTCTTCGCTGCACAACGACAGCAAGCGTCACGGCACCCAGGGCGAAAAGCTGGACCTGGCGCTGCTGGTGGACGGCCTGCAGGCCGAGCGCGAGCAGGGCATCACCATCGACGTGGCCTATCGCTACTTCTCAACCGAAAAACGCAAATTTATCATCGCCGACACCCCGGGGCACGAGCAGTACACGCGCAATATGGCCACCGGCGCGTCCACCTGCGACCTGGCGATCCTGCTGATCGATGCGCGCAAGGGCGTGCTCGACCAGACCCGCCGTCACAGCTTCATCTCGACGCTGCTGGGCATTAAACACCTGGTAGTGGCGGTCAACAAAATGGATCTCGTCGAGTTTAGCGAAGCGCGCTTCAACGAGATCCGGGAAGATTATCTGACCTTTGCCGAGCAGCTGCCGGGCAACCTTGATATCCGCTTTGTGCCGTTGTCAGCGCTGGAAGGCGATAATGTCGCCAGCCAGAGCGCGAATATGCCGTGGTACAGTGGCCCGACGCTGCTGGAAGTCCTCGAAACCGTGGAGATCCAGCGGGTGGTCGAGAGCCAGCCGCTGCGCTTCCCGGTGCAGTATGTTAACCGTCCGAACCTTGATTTCCGCGGCTTCTCCGGCACGGTCGCCTCCGGTACCGTGCAGGTTGGCCAGCGTCTGAAGGTGCTGCCGTCGGGCGTCGAATCGAGCGTAGCGCGTATCGTCACCTTCGACGGAGACCTGCAGGAAGCCGCCGCCGGCGAAGCCATTACCCTTGTGCTGAAAGATGAAATCGACATCAGTCGCGGCGACCTGCTGGTTGACGCGCAAGCCTCGCTGCCGGCGGTACAGAGCGCCAGCATCGACGTGGTGTGGATGGCCGAACAGCCGCTGACCCCGGGCCAGAGCTACGACATCAAAATCGCCGGCAAGAAGACCCGCGCTCGCGTCGACGCTATCCGCTACCAGGTCGATATTAACAACCTGACCCAGCGTGAAGTCGAGTCTCTGCCGCTGAACGGCATCGGCCTGGTGGAGCTGACCTTTGACGAACCTTTAGTGCTGGATCCGTATCAGCAAAACCCGGTGACCGGCGGGCTTATCTTTATCGATCGCCTGACCAACGTCACCGTCGGCGCCGGGATGGTCAACGAGCCGCACCTGCAGGCATCGACGTCGGCATCACAGTACAGCGCCTTCGAGCTGGAGCTGAACCAGCTGATCCGTAAACATTTCCCGCACTGGGACGCCCGCGACCTGCTGGGAGGCAAATAATGGCCCAGCATGACGAAAACGTCGTCTGGCATGCCCACCCTGTGACCCAACAGCAGCGGGAACAGCATCACGGCCATCGCGGCGTGGTGCTGTGGTTTACCGGCCTTTCGGGGTCGGGTAAATCCACCGTCGCCGGGGCGCTGGAGGAGGCCCTGCATGAGCGCGGCGTCAGCACCTATCTGCTGGACGGCGATAACGTGCGCCATGGCCTGTGCAGCGACCTGGGATTCAGCGATGAGGATCGCAAAGAGAACATTCGCCGCGTCGGGGAAGTGGCCAGGCTGATGGTCGATGCCGGGCTGGTGGTATTGACGGCATTTATATCTCCGCACCGTGCGGAACGGCAGATGGTGCGCGAGCGCCTCGGGGAAGGACGCTTTATCGAAGTGTTCGTCGATACCCCGCTGGCCATCTGCGAGGCGCGGGATCCGAAAGGATTGTATAAGAAAGCGCGGGCAGGGGAATTACGCAATTTCACCGGTATAGACTCGGTCTATGAGGCACCGGAAAAGGCGGAAATTCATCTGGATGGTGAACAATTGGTAACAAATTTGGTGCACCAACTATTAGACCTGCTGCAACAGAGCGATATTATCAGATCCTGAAACGGCAGCGGCATCGAGGGGTGCCGGTTGCCCGGTCTACAGGATTCGATATGCGCAATACCCAGAACCTCAGTATTATTCGTTCAGAACCGCCTCCGGCGATCGGCGACGAGACCACCTGGTCTTTGTCGGGCGCTGCCGTGGGCTTTATTTCGTGGCTGCTGGCGCTGGGTATTCCCTTCCTTCTCTATGGCAGTAATACACTCTTCTTTCTCCTCTACACCTGGCCATTCTTCCTTGCGTTGATGCCGGTGGCGGTGGTGGTCGGTATTGCGCTGCACTCTCTGCTCAATGGCAAACTGCTCTATAGCGTCAGCGCGACCATCCTGACCGTTGGGCTGATGTTTGCGCTACTCTTCCTCTGGCTGTTGGGATAACCCGTTGCTGGTATGAATCAAGCATGGGTATCGACAGCAAAAATATGGTACAGTCCCCGCGTTACGCGGCATCGTCCGCGCGCCCCGGTAGCGTACCCGGGCGAGTTTTGGGATGATGATGCCGTTTTTCAGGGGGCAGGATGGGTAAACTAACGCTGCTATTATTAGCTTTGCTGGTCTGGCTACAGTATTCGCTGTGGTTCGGTAAAAACGGCCTGCACGACTACACGCGGGTTAACGACGACGTCACCGCCCAGCAGGCGACTAACGCCAAATTAAAAGCACGCAACGATCAGCTGTTTGCCGAAATTGACGACCTCAACGGCGGGCAGGAAGCGATTGAGGAGCGTGCGCGCAATGAACTCAGCATGACCCGCCCGGGCGAAACCTTCTATCGTCTGGTACCGGATGCGTCTAAACGCAATCAGGCATCGGGGCAACAGCAGAACAATCGATAACCAGGCCCAGGATTACAACATGGCAGCCACTTTTCCGGGCGTTTGCGCCGTGGTGCCGGCAGCCGGTTTCGGCCGCCGCATGCAAACGGAATGCCCGAAACAATATCTCTCAATCGGTAACAAAACGATTCTCGAACACGCGGTCGCCGCGCTGCTGGCGGATGCGCGCGTCCAGCGGGTGGTGATTGCCGTCAGCCCCGGCGATCGCCGCTTCAGCCAGCTGCCGCTGGCGCAGCATCCGCAAATTACCGTGGTGGATGGCGGCGCCGAGCGCGCCGATTCGGTACTCGCCGGCCTGCAGGCGTTGCCGGAGGCACAGTGGGTGCTGGTGCATGACGCCGCGCGCCCCTGCCTGCATCAGGACGACCTCAGCCGCCTGCTGTCGCTGTGCGAAACCAGCCGCGTCGGCGGGATCCTTGCGGCGCCAGTGCGCGACACCATGAAGCGCGCCGAGCCGGGCAAAACCGCTATCGCCCATACCGTCGACCGCAATGACCTGTGGCATGCGCTCACCCCGCAATTTTTCCCTCGCGAGCTGCTGGTGGATTGCCTCACTCGCGCGCTAAACGAGGGAGCCACTATCACCGATGAAGCTTCGGCGCTGGAGTACTGCGGCTTCCATCCGCAGCTGGTCGCCGGACGCGCGGATAATATTAAAGTGACGCGCCCGGAAGACCTGGCGCTGGCTGAATTTTACCTCACCCGTTCCCGACACCAGGAGAAAGCTTAATGCGAATTGGACATGGTTTTGACGTACACGCTTTTGGCGGTGAAGGCCCAATCATCATTGGCGGGGTACGCATTCCTTATGAAAAAGGGCTGCTGGCCCACTCCGACGGCGACGTCGCGCTGCATGCGCTGACCGACGCGCTGCTTGGCGCCGCGGCGCTGGGCGATATCGGCAAGCTGTTCCCCGATACCGATCCGGCGTTTAAAGGCGCCGATAGCCGCGAACTGCTGCGCGAAGCATGGCGCCGCATTCAGGCCAAGGGCTATACGCTCGGCAACGTCGACGTCACGATTATTGCCCAGGCGCCGAAAATGCTGCCGCATATTCCGCAGATGCGCGTCTTTATCGCTGAGGATCTCGGCTGCCATATGGACGACGTCAACGTGAAAGCGACCACCACCGAGAAGCTCGGCTTCACCGGCCGCGGGGAAGGGATCGCCTGCGAAGCGGTTGCGCTGCTGCGTAAGGCCGACAAATGATCGCCTTTGACCAACTGACCTGGCTGCACGGCAAGCCGCAGAGCAGTGGGCTGCTGAAAGCCAATCCGGAAGATTTTCTGGTGGTGGAAGATCTGGGCTTTGCCCCGGACGGCGACGGCGAACACGTGCTGGTGCGGATCCTGAAAAACGGCTGCAATACGCGCTTTGTCGCCGACGCGCTGGCAAAATTCCTTAAGATCCACGCCCGTGAAGTGAGCTTCGCCGGGCAAAAGGATAAGCACGCGGTCACCGAGCAGTGGCTGTGCGCCCGGGTGCCCGGCAAAGAGATGCCGGACCTGAGCAAATTTCAGCTCGAGGGCTGCCAGGTACTGGAATATGCTCGCCATAAGCGTAAGCTGCGTTTAGGCGCGCTGAAAGGCAACCAGTTTACCGTGATCCTGCGCGAGATTAGCGATCGCCAGGACGTGGAGACGCGTCTGCAGGCCATCGCTGAACGGGGAGTGCCGAACTATTTCGGCGCGCAGCGCTTTGGCATTGGCGGCAGTAACCTGCAGGGCGCCCTGCGCTGGGCGGAGAGCGGCGCGCCAGTGCGCGATCGCAATAAGCGCAGTTTTTGGTTGTCGGCAGCCCGCAGCGCGTTGTTTAATCAGCAAGTGAGTATTAGATTAAAAAAAACGGAATTTAATCAGGTCGTTGATGGCGATGCGCTACAATTAGCGGGGCGCGGGAGCTGGTTTGTCGTCACACCGGAAGAACTCGAGGTTTCGCAGGCGCGGGTGCATAACCGCGAACTGATGATTACGGCCACGCTGCCGGGCAGCGGCGACTGGGGAAGCCAGCGCGACGCCCTGGCTTTCGAGCAGGCCGCGATCGCCGAGGAAACCGCGTTGCAGGCGCTGCTGGTACGGGAGAAAGTCGAGGCGGCGCGCCGGGCGATGCTTCTCTATCCACAGCAGCTCAGCTGGAACTGGTGGGATGACGTAACCGTTGAACTGCGTTTCTGGCTGCCGGCGGGCAGCTTCGCCACCAGCGTGGTCAGGGAGCTTATCAATACAACGGGTGACTATGCGAATATTGCTGAGTAACGATGACGGGATCCATGCGCCGGGGATACAGACCCTGGCGAAGGCCTTAAGGGAGTTTGCCGAGGTCCAGGTGGTTGCACCCGATCGTAACCGCAGCGGGGCCTCAAATTCGCTGACGCTGGAATCGTCCCTGCGTACGTTTACCTTTGAAAATGGCGACATCGCCGTCCAGATGGGCACCCCGACCGACTGTGTCTATCTCGGCGTGAACGCGCTGATGCGCCCGCGTCCGGACATCGTGGTTTCCGGTATTAATGCCGGCCCCAACCTGGGCGACGACGTCATCTATTCCGGCACCGTGGCCGCGGCGATGGAAGGCCGTCATCTGGGGTTCCCCGCGCTGGCCGTGTCGCTGAACGGCTATCAGCATTACGATACCGCCGCGGCGGTAACCTGCACCATTCTGCGCGCCCTAAGCCGCGAGCCGCTGCGTACCGGGCGGATCCTTAACATCAACGTGCCGGATCTCCCGCTCGATCAAATCAAGGGTATTCGCGTGACCCGCTGCGGCAACCGCCATCCGGCCGACCAGGTGATCCCGCAAAAAGATCCGCGCGGCAACACCCTGTACTGGATTGGTCCGCCGGGCGATAAGCGCGATGCCGGGCCGGGCACCGATTTTGCGGCAGTGGATGAAGGCTATGTTTCCGTGACGCCATTGCACGTCGATTTAACCGCCCATCAGGCGCATGAGGTGGTCACCGATTGGCTGGAACGTGTCGGGGTTGACAGGCAATGGTAAGTAAACGTGTTGAAAGTTTGTTGAATCAACTGCGCACGCAGGGCATCGTCGATGAACGTGTCCTCGAGGCGATCGCGCTGGTCCCGCGCGAAAAGTTTGTTGATGAAGCCTTTGAACATAAAGCGTGGGAAAACACCGCGCTGCCGATTGGCCAGGGGCAGACCATCTCCCAGCCGTATATGGTGGCGCGGATGACCGAGCTGCTGACGCTGACGCCGGAGTCGCGGGTGCTGGAGATCGGCACCGGTTCCGGCTACCAGACGGCCATCCTGGCGCATCTGGTGCATCACGTATGCTCGGTAGAGCGAATTAAGAGTTTACAGTGGCAGGCGCGTCGTCGCCTGAAACAACTTGATTTACATAATGTTTCAACCCGTCATGGCGATGGGTGGCAAGGTTGGCAGGCGCGGGCGCCGTTTGATGCCATTATTGTGACGGCGGCGCCACCGGAAATACCGACCGCGCTGCTGGCGCAGCTGGATGATGACGGCGTGCTGGTGCTGCCGGTCGGCGAAGAGCATCAGTTTCTCAAACGGATCCGTCGTCGGGGCAACGAATTTATCATTGATACCGTCGAGGCCGTTCGCTTTGTTCCCCTGGTGAAGGGGGAGCTGGCCTGAGACCCGGATTATTCCAGGTTTTTTTTGCCTGACTTTAGGCGTAGGGTGGACACATTTTTCAGTGTCCTGGCCGGGCGCCGCCCGGTAAGCAAGATATTGGCAGTTAACATATTCCTGGGGGATAAATGAGCGCGGGAAGCACCAAATTTACCGTCAGCCGTATTGCGGCTCTTTCACTGGTTTCACTCTGGCTGGCCGGGTGTACCAACACCAATAATCCGCCTGCGCCGGTTAGCTCTGCCGGCGGCGCCGCCTCTTCCAGCACCAACTCCGGCATGCTGATTACGCCGCCACCCTCCGGCGTCAAGTCCGCTCCTCAGGCGCAGCCGATTCAGCCGATGCAGACCCAGACCATTCAGCCGCAGCCGGCGCCGGTGGCGCAGGAGCCGGTACAGACGGTAAATGGCCGGATCGTTTACAACCGCAAATATGGCGATATTCCGAAAGGTAGCTATACCGGCGGCAGTACCTATACGGTAAAACGCGGCGACACGCTATTCTATATCGCCTGGGTCACCGGCAACGATTTCCGCGACCTGGCGCAACGCAACAACATCCCGGCCCCGTACGCGCTGAACGTGGGGCAGGTACTGCAGGTCGGTAACGCCTCAGGCCAGCCGATCACCGGCGAAAACGCCGTTTCTCAGGCCAGCGCAAGAGCGAGCGGCGGTGCGACGACCAGCACAACTTCTGCACAAAAATCGACCGCGGTGGTTGCTTCACAACCGACTATTACGTATTCTGAATCTTCAGGTGAACAGAGTGCTACCAAGATGTTGCCTAATAATAAACCAGCGACCACAACCACAACGGTTGTCGCGCCGGTGACGGCACCAACAACGGTGAGCACAACCCAGCCGACTGCAAGCAGTACGTCAACCAGTTCGCCGATCTCAGCATGGCGCTGGCCGACTGATGGCAAGGTTATCGAGAACTTTAGCGGCGCGGAAGGCGGCAATAAAGGTATCGATATTGCAGGCAGTAAGGGACAGGCTATTGTCGCGACCGCCGATGGGCGCGTCGTCTATGCCGGTAACGCACTGCGCGGCTACGGTAATCTTATTATCATCAAACACAACGATGATTACCTGAGTGCCTACGCTCATAACGATACCATGCTGGTTCGGGAGCAACAGGAAGTCAAAGCGGGGCAGAAAATCGCTACCATGGGTAGCACCGGAACCAGCTCAACAAGATTACATTTTGAAATTCGTTACAAGGGGAAATCCGTCAACCCGCTGCAGTACTTACCGCAGCGATAATTTGGCAAAGTACGGATAAGCGAAGCATCAGCTAACAGGCGCCAGGGCGGTGTCTACGTTCCTCTCGCAGAGAGGGCAGGGGAAATCGTCCAGGCGTCGTTTGTTGATGTGCCGTGGAAGGTGCTTTGCTCAGGGATCACGGGTAGGAGCCACCTTTATGAGTCAGAATACGCTGAAAGTTCATGATTTAAATGAAGACGCGGAATTTGATGAGAACGGAATTGAGGTTTTCGACGAGAAAGCCTTAGTAGAAGAGGAACCCAGTGATAGCGATCTGGCTGAGGAAGAGCTGCTGTCGCAAGGCGCAACCCAGCGCGTACTTGACGCCACTCAGCTTTATCTTGGAGAGATTGGTTATTCCCCACTGCTGACCGCGGAAGAGGAAGTCTATTTCGCGCGTCGCGCACTGCGTGGTGATGTCGCTTCACGCCGTCGCATGATTGAAAGTAACTTGCGTCTGGTGGTGAAGATTGCCCGTCGTTACAGCAATCGTGGTCTGGCGCTGCTGGATCTGATTGAAGAAGGTAACCTCGGCCTGATCCGCGCCGTTGAGAAGTTTGACCCGGAACGTGGGTTCCGTTTTTCGACCTACGCGACCTGGTGGATCCGCCAGACTATTGAACGGGCGATCATGAACCAAACCCGTACGATCCGTTTGCCGATCCATATTGTTAAAGAGCTGAACGTCTATCTGCGTACCGCGCGCGAGTTGTCCCATAAGCTGGACCACGAGCCTAGCGCGGAAGAGATCGCCGAACAGCTGGACAAACCGGTCGATGACGTCAGCCGTATGCTGCGTCTGAACGAGCGCATCACCTCCGTGGATACCCCGCTGGGTGGCGATTCAGAAAAAGCGCTGCTGGATATTCTGGCCGATGAGAAAGAGAACGGCCCGGAAGACACCACGCAGGACGATGATATGAAGCAAAGTATCGTCAAATGGCTGTTCGAACTGAACGCCAAGCAGCGTGAAGTTCTGGCACGTCGTTTTGGTCTGCTGGGTTATGAAGCTGCCACGCTGGAGGATGTGGGCCGTGAAATTGGCCTGACCCGCGAACGCGTGCGGCAGATCCAGGTGGAAGGTCTGCGTCGCCTGCGGGAAATTCTGCAGGGACAGGGGCTGAATATCGAAGCGCTCTTCCGCGAATAAGACGTTTTCTGTCAAAAAGGCCCCCTCGAAAGTCGGGGCCTTTTTCTTTGGGCTAGCCGAGGCGGGTTTCCTGTAGATGGCGCCAGACAATTTTCCCTTCCGCTTGCTGAAAAATCGCCGTCGACCAGCGAACGTTCTGGCTGCTATCCGCCAGCGTTTGGCTTTCACGATATAGCACTGCGGCGCCGTCGTGCCACTCGCTGATGATTTCCATCTGATCCACTACGATATCTAACCCCGGACGGCTGCCGCCGGCGTGGTGGAAAAAACGGCTCACCGTTGGGTAGTCCATCTTCTCACCGCTCAAGGGGATCATGGTAAAATCGGCGGCAAAACGCTTCATCAGCGCCTCAGCGCTTCCTTCGCCATGGCTTAACCAGCGTTCGATAAGGACATGGGCATCGAGGACTTCCTGCAGATAAGGATTCATGACTTCTCCAGAGTGGTGTGCAGGCGATGGATAATCGCCCGATTATTCAGCCGCAGGCAAAACAGCAGCGGCAACAGGGTAATGACGGCGGCGCTAATAAATACCCCCTGCCAGGCGTAGGCCGGCGGGAATACCCTCAGCAGCAGGGCGAGCAGGGCGCTGCCGGCAAAGAAGCTGAGCTGGCGGTTAAGATTCCATAGCGCGCTGGCGTCAGGCATCTCTTCGGCAGGCGTATGCAGGAAAGCGCTGCTTTGCGCGGTGCTGCTGCATAAGCTGCCTCCGCCGCCCATCAGCGTAAAGGCCAGAATCAACAGCGCCAGCGGGCTGTCCGCATCGATCTTCAGCAGCAGCATGATCCCCATCGCCTGAAGCAGGCAGCCGATGACGACCAGCGGCCGGGGCCCGAAGCGGTTGAAATATCTGCCGGTAAAGGTGATGGCGGCAAACGAGGCCAGCGACCAGGGCACCATCAGGGCACCGATTGCCCCCGGCGCCAACCCGGTGACGCGTTGCAGGTAGTACATCCCCACCACGTTGACGCCAATAAACATCCCCGGCACGCAGAGGTAGATCAGCATCGCGAAGCGCAGCAGGGGATCGGCCAGCAGCGACAGTGGAAGAAAGCGAGTCGGGCGAACCGGACCGGGGGTGTCGTTCAGCCATCGCACCGCCAGCACAAAGGTTAGCAGAGCGACAGGCAGGCTGGCGAAAAAGACCCAGCGCCAGCTGAACGCCTCGACTAACAGGCCGCCGATCGCCGGCGAGCAGGCGGGGGCCAGCAGGCCGACCAGCATCACCGCCGCCGACAGCTTCGCCCGCTCATGCGGCTGAAACAGCGGCCACGTCAGCGCCTGGCCGAGGGGGATTAACAGCCCGCCGCCCATCCCCTGCAGCGTCCGCCATAAAATCAGTTCGCTCAGGCTGTTGGCAAGCCCTGCCGCCAGCGCGCCGAGGCTGAACAGCCCCAGCGAGAGTAAAAACAGCCGTTTCGCCCCCCAGCGCTCGCTGAGCCAGGCGCTGAACGGCACAACGACCGTCAGACCGAGAATATAGGCATTACTGACCCACGCCAGCTGCGAGACGGAAACCGCCAGCGCGCGGCTGATTGCCGGAAAGGCGATGCTGGCGATAAACATATTGATCAAATCGAGAAAAAAACCGAACAGAAAAACGGTGGCAACGCGGTGGCGGTAGGTCATGGTTCACTCCCTCAGACAGGCGGCTACTGTAAACCTGCCGCAGCGAGGGATAAACGGGACTAATCGGGATATACTGTCTGAATATTTTTGACAATCATCCGGACGACGATGCTTAATCTTCAGCGCGTGACCATGTTTATCGCCGTGGTAGATGCCGGCAGTTTCACCCTGGCCGCAGCGGCGCTGGGGCAGACCAAGGCGGTGGTCAGCTTTAACGTACGGCAGCTGGAAAATGAGCTGGGGGTGACGCTGCTGCTGCGTTCGACGCGGCGTTTGCGGCTCACTGACGCCGGGGTGCTGTTCTATCAGCGCGGGGTAGCGCTCCTGAACGCGGCGGAAAATCTCCAGGATGAGGTGCGGGCCAGCCATAGCGGCTTAAGCGGGGAGCTACGGATCACCACCACGCCGGAGTATGGCGAGCAGGTTATCATTCCAGCGCTGGCCGCGTTCGCCCGTCGTCATCCGGCGCTGCGGGTGCGCCACGTCTCCTCCTCCCATCATGCCGACCTCATTTCAGAACGATTTGACGTGGCGATACGCCTCGGTACGCTGGCCGATTCCCGCTATCGGGCGACGCGGATAGCCAGTTTCGCGATCCTGCCCGTCGCCTCTCCGGCCTGGCTGGCGAGCCATCCGGTGCAGACGCTGTCCGATCTGGCGCAAGCTGAGTGGATTATTCACGAGCGCCTGCCGACGCCACTGCGCTGGCAGCTGCGCACGGATCACCAGACAGAGGTGGATTTCGCGATAGCCAGCGCGCCGCGGTTTTCTGCTGATAGCGCTACGGCGCTGATGAGCTTTGCTCTGGCGGGATGCGGCGTCGCCTTGCTGCCCGCATGGCTGGTAGCCAAAAAGGTGGCGCAGCGGGAGCTGGTGCCGCTCCTGCCGGAATACCATTTCCCACAGCAGGGCGTGTATGCCCTTTATCCCGACTCGCAGCATTTGCCGACCCGGGTGCGGGCATTTATTGACTTCCTGCGCGAGAAGGTCGGTTAAGCGCCCGTTCAGGGCGCCATCATTTTGTGCACCAGCCGGGAGAACTGCTCGCGCTCGTCATCGCTCAGGCGGCCGAGAAACTCGTCATCGACCTCATTGCCCTGCGGAATGGAACGGTTAAGCAACGCCTCGCCTTCGTCGGTCAGATAGACAAAACGGCGGCGTTTATCGGCCGGATCGTGCTCCCGGCGCACCAGGCCGCGCGCTTCCATTCGGCTGAGCATCTCCGCCAGCGTAGCCTTGGTGCTGACCGCCGCTTCAATCAGCGCCACCTGTTCGATCCCGGGGTGCTCCGCTACCGAGCGCATCACCGCATACTGAGGTTTAGTCAGGTCCGGCAACGCCTGCTGCCAGCGGGCGGTATGCTGTTGAAAAAGCTGGCGCAGCAGGTGGAATGCTTCGTTTCGTAACTCCATGAATACTCCGTAACAAAACTGTCACCTCTATGATAGCCGTTCGTACGCCTTTTTATACCCTTTCTGCGTTTTGATTAAAAATGCGCACGTATACGAACGATCTTGCCAATAAGGGCTGGAGGGGGTAGTTTAAATATAAAGTTCGTACACGAACAAAAGTAATGAGGTCTGGAATGAAACTGATTATTGGGATGACGGGGGCCACCGGGGCACCGCTTGGGGTGGCATTGCTGCAGGCGCTGCGCGATATGCCGGAGGTGGAAACCCATCTGGTGATGTCGAAATGGGCCAAAACCACCATCGAGCTGGAAACGCCCTGGACGGCGCGCGAAGTGGCCGCGCTGGCGGACTTTTCCCACAGCCCGGCAGACCAGGCCGCCACCATCTCATCCGGTTCATTTCGTACCGACGGCATGATCGTTATTCCCTGCAGTATGAAAACGCTTGCAGGCATTCGCGCGGGTTATGCCGAAGGGCTGGTGGGCCGCGCGGCGGACGTGGTGCTCAAAGAGGGGCGCAAGCTGGTGTTGGTCCCGCGGGAAATGCCGCTCAGCACGATCCATCTGGAGAACATGCTGGCGCTGTCCCGCATGGGCGTGGCGATGGTCCCGCCCATGCCAGCTTACTACAACCACCCGGAGACGGTTGACGATATCACCAATCATATCGTCACCCGGGTGCTGGATCAGTTTGGCCTCGACTATCACAAAGCGCGCCGCTGGAACGGCTTGCGCACGGCAGAACAATTTGCACAGGAGATCGAATAATGGCTTTTGATGATTTGCGCAGCTTTTTGCAGGCGCTGGATGACCAGGGACAACTGCTGAAAATCAGTGAAGAGGTGAACGCTGAGCCCGATCTGGCGGCGGCCGCCAATGCGACCGGACGCATCGGCGACGGTGCCCCGGCGCTGTGGTTCGATAATATTCGCGGCTTTAACGACGCTCGCGTGACGATGAACACCATCGGCTCGTGGCAGAACCATGCCATCTCGCTGGGCCTGCCGCCTAACACGCCGGTGAAAAAGCAGATTGATGAGTTCATTCGCCGCTGGGATAACTTCCCGGTGACGCCAGAGCGCCGCGCCAACCCGGCGTGGGCAGAAAATACTGTTGATGGCGATGATATCAACCTGTTCG
Organism: Klebsiella sp. AqSCr; assembly: GCF_008452795.1. NCBI lineage: Bacteria > Pseudomonadati > Pseudomonadota > Gammaproteobacteria > Enterobacterales > Enterobacteriaceae > Klebsiella > Klebsiella sp. AqSCr. The sequence goes on along the minus strand of NZ_MJDM01000005.1, from coordinate 2,000,976 downwards.
ATATTCTGCCGCTGTTCCGCCTCAACGATGGTGACGGCGGTTTCTACCTCGATAAAGCCTGTGTCGTTTCACGCGATCCGCTGGATAAAGATAACTTCGGTAAGCAAAACGTCGGTATCTACCGCATGGAAGTGAAAGGCAAGCGCAAGCTCGGCCTGCAGCCGGTACCGATGCACGATATCGCGCTGCATTTGCACAAAGCGGAAGAGCGTGGGGAAGATCTGCCAATCGCCATTACCCTCGGTAATGACCCGATTATTACCCTGATGGGCGCCACGCCGCTGAAATACGATCAGTCTGAATATGAGATGGCTGGCGCGCTGCGCGAGAGCCCGTATCCCATCGCTACCGCGCCGCTGACCGGCTTTGACGTGCCCTGGGGTTCGGAAGTGATCCTCGAAGGGGTCATTGAAGGGCGTAAGCGTGAGATCGAGGGGCCGTTCGGTGAATTTACCGGTCACTACTCCGGCGGTCGTAACATGACGGTAGTGCGTATCGACAAAGTCTCTTATCGCAGCAAACCGATTTTTGAATCGCTCTACCTCGGTATGCCGTGGACCGAGATTGACTATCTGATGGGCCCGGCGACCTGCGTACCGCTGTATCAGCAGCTGAAGGCCGAATTTCCGGAAGTGCAGGCGGTCAACGCCATGTACACCCATGGTCTGCTGGCGATCATCTCCACCAAAAAACGCTACGGCGGTTTTGCCCGCGCGGTGGGCCTGCGGGCGATGACCACTCCCCACGGCCTCGGCTATGTGAAGATGGTGATCATGGTTGATGAAGACGTCGACCCGTTCAACCTGCCGCAGGTGATGTGGGCGCTCTCCTCGAAGGTTAACCCGGCGGGAGACCTGGTGCAGTTGCCGAACATGTCGGTCCTTGAACTTGACCCAGGCTCCAGCCCGGCAGGCATTACCGACAAACTGATTATCGACGCCACCACCCCGGTTGCGCCGGACCTTCGCGGTCACTACAGCCAGCCGGTGCAGGATCTGCCGGAAACCAAAGCCTGGGCTGAAAAACTGACCGCTATGCTGGCCAACCGTAAATAAGGAGAAGAAGATGATTTGTCCACGTTGCGCCGATGAAAAGATTGAAGTCATGGCGACCTCGCCGGTGAAAGGGGTCTGGACCGTGTATCAGTGCCAGCACTGTCTTTACACCTGGCGAGATACCGAGCCGCTGCGCCGCACCAGCCGCGAACACTATCCGGAAGCGTTCCGCATGACGCAGAAAGATATCGATGAGGCGCCGCAGGTGCCGCACGTACCGCCGCTATTGCCGGAAGATAAGCGTTAATGAAAGGGGCCCGCTAAGTCGGGCCTTTTTTATATTTAGTACAATTATGGAAATTATTTTTTCATTAAATTAAAAAATTACGTGAAGGGTTAATATACCGGGATGACTTTGCGAGCCTGCATCCAGATTAATATAAAATTCGTCTGATTAATTCCTTGCAGATAAATTTCACGCCCTGACGAGTGTAGAATTGCGGCGGGTGCTTGAGGCTGTCTGGCCTTGAGCATTACCAGGACCCCAGACAGACGAAAGCCCCAGGAGATATTTCTATCAACTGAGGCTAGCGAATGAACATAGACAATTCAGATGTTAGTCTCTTCTTTGCAGGGAGGCAAGATATGCTGACAAAATATGCCCTTGTGGCAATCATCGTACTCTGTATTACGGTACTGGGATTTACGCTGTTGGTGCACAGCTCACTATGCGAGCTGAGTATTAAAGAGCGTAATATTGAGTTTAAAGCTGTTCTCGCTTACGAATCGAAGAAGTAGCATCCGCGCGGGGGCAACCCCGCGTATGGGTTGTCAGGACGCATCCTCTAGCACCCATTTTTTTGTTTACTAAAACGGCAGCGCTTCACAGCGCTGCCGTTTTTCACCTTAATGGGTGGCTAGACCAGTCTTTTCAGACGGTAGATCCACTCCAGCGCCTGACGCGGGGTCAGGGAGTCCGGATCAAGATTCTCCAGCGCCTCAACCGCAGGCGAGGTCTCTTCCGGGGCGGCGAGTAGCGACATCTGCGTGCCGTCGACCTGGGTCGCCGCCGCGTTGGGCGAGATACTCTCCAGCTCGCGCAGTTTCTGCCGCGCGCGCTTGATCACCTCTTTCGGCACCCCCGCCAGCGCGGCGACCGCCAGGCCATAGCTCTTGCTGGCCGCGCCGTCCTGCACGCTGTGCATAAAGGCGATGGTATCGCCGTGCTCCAGCGCGTCGAGGTGGACGTTGGCAACGCCTTCCATTTTCTCCGGCAGCTGAGTGAGCTCGAAGTAGTGGGTGGCGAACAGCGTCAGCGCCTTGATTTTGTTGGCCAGATTTTCCGCACAGGCCCACGCCAGCGATAGCCCGTCGTAGGTGGACGTGCCGCGGCCAATCTCATCCATCAGCACCAGGCTGTGTTCGGTAGCGTTGTGCAGGATATTGGCGGTTTCAGTCATCTCCACCATAAAGGTCGAGCGGCCGCTGGCCAGGTCATCCGCCGCGCCGACGCGGGTAAAGATGCGATCGATGGGCCCGATCTCCACCTTCTGCGCCGGGACGTAACTGCCGATATAGGCCAGCAGCGCAATCAGCGCGGTCTGGCGCATATAGGTACTTTTACCGCCCATATTCGGCCCGGTGATAATCAGCATCCGCCGCTGCGGCGCCAGCTGCAGCGGGTTGGCGATAAACGGCTCTTTCAGCACCTGCTCGACCACCGGATGGCGGCCTTCGCTGATGCGAATGCCCGGCTTATCGCTAAAGGTCGGGCAGCAGTAGTTCAGGGTTTCCGCGCGTTCCGCCAGGTTGACCAGCACGTCCAGCTCGGCCAGCGCGCTGGCGCTGGTTTGCAGGTCGGCGAGATGCGGCAGCAGCAGGTCGAACAGTTCGTCATAAAGCTGTTTTTCCAGCGCCAGCGCTTTGCCCTTGGAGGTCAGCACCTTATCTTCGTATTCCTTCAGCTCAGGAATAATGTAGCGTTCGGCGTTCTTCAGCGTCTGGCGGCGCACGTAGTGGATCGGCGCGAGGTGGCTCTGGCCGCGGCTGATCTGGATGTAGTAGCCGTGGACGGCGTTGTAGCCGACTTTCAGGGTATCGAGGCCCAGCCGCTCGCGCTCGCGGATCTCCAGTTTATCGAGATAATCGGTGGCGCCATCGGCCAGCGCCCGCCACTCGTCC
>NZ_MJDM01000005.1:1949551-1997761 GCF_008452795.1 Klebsiella sp. AqSCr | reverse complement strand
TCGGCCAGCGCCCGCCACTCGTCCAGCTCTTCGCTATAGCCCGGGGCGATGACCCCGCCGTCGCGGACCAGCACCGGCGGGGCGTCGATCACCGCGCGCTCCAGCAGTTCGCGCAGTTCGGTGAACTCGCCCATTTTCTCGCGCAATTTTTGCACCGGCTGACTGTCAACGTCGGCCAGCAGCTCACGCAGCAGAGGCAGTTGCTGCAGGGCATGACGCATGCGGGCAAGATCGCGCGGCCGGGCGGTACGCAGCGCCAGACGCGCCAGAATACGCTCCAGATCGCCGACCTGGCGCAGCACCGGCTGCAGCTCGGTATAGCGCTCCTGCAGCGCGCCGATGGTCTGCTGGCGCTCCACCAGCACGGCGGTATCGCGGACCGGCATATGCAGCCAGCGCTTGAGCATCCGGCTACCCATCGGCGTCACCGTACAGTCGAGTACCGAGGCCAGGGTGTTGTCGGTGCCGCCGGCCAGATTCTGGGTGATCTCGAGGTTACGGCGGGTGGCGGCATCCATAATGATGCTGTCCTGCTGGCGTTCCATGGTGATGGAGCGGATGTGCGGCAGCGAGGTACGCTGGGTGTCTTTGACATACTGCAGCAGGCAGCCGGCGGCGGACAGGCCGCGCGGGGCGTTTTCGACGCCGAAGCCGACCAGATCGCGGGTGCCGAACTGCAGGTTTAGCTGCTGGCGCGCGGTGTCGATTTCAAATTCCCACAGCGGGCGACGGCGCAGACCGCGGCGGCCCTCGATCAGCGACGATTCGGCAAAATCTTCCGCATACAGCAGTTCCGCCGGGTTGGTGCGCTGCAGCTCTGCCGCCATGGTTTCGCGGTCGGCCGGTTCGCTCAGACGAAAGCGCCCGGAGCTGATATCCAGCGTCGCGTAGCCGAAGCCTTTGCTGTCCTGCCAGATGGCGGCCAGCAGGTTGTCCTGGCGCTCCTGCAGCAGCGCTTCATCGCTAATGGTGCCCGGGGTGACGATACGCACCACTTTACGCTCGACCGGTCCCTTGGTGGTGGCCGGGTCGCCAATCTGCTCGCAAATGGCCACCGACTCGCCCTGGTTGACCAGTTTGGCGAGGTAGTTCTCCACCGCGTGGTGGGGGATGCCGGCCATCGGGATGGGTTCGCCCGCGGAGGCGCCGCGCTTGGTCAGCGAGATATCGAGCAGCTGCGACGCGCGTTTCGCATCGTCATAAAATAGCTCGTAAAAATCCCCCATCCGGTAAAACAGTAGAATGTCAGGATGTTGCGCCTTCAGCTTGAGATACTGCTGCATCATCGGCGTGTGGGCGTCGAGATTGTCAATTGTGCTCATGGGGTGTTATCCAGATCCCTGATTTGAAATGGCTGCGATTTTGTAGTTGTCGTCGTTATCACATGGATGAGACATAATAACGGAGATGGGCAGGTGAGGGAAACCGACGAAAGCACGCGGCGCGATCCGGATTCCAGTTGCAGAGGGGGCGGGGTACCGTCACAGTAATTGAACCGCCGCCACGCGATCGTCTTCATACATTACGTTCGCCGTCGATGTTGTTCTGCCTTCTGGCCGTAGACCTCGTTACGACAACGGCTTGTGGTTGCTAGTCGTAAAGCCATTTACCTGCTTTTGCTGATTCGGCAAACATTTTGATAGTTAAAGGTTTACGCGTTTTTTCTACATCTTCTCGTTTTACTTTAAACCACCGAGTTAGCATTGGAGTATTCTCCCAAGGGAAATAACACGACCATTTAACACTGGAAAGATCAACATTAAATTTTTGTTCAAATTTATTTAAAGCGTCATGCAGATCGTCGCCGGGAGCATCAAATAAGTCATAATCAAGTTCCAATGGGATTTCTTTCCAATTTTTATCTAAACGGGTTGAGATCTCATCTTTAAACAAGTCTAAAACCTGATCTTGAATGCTTTTCATTAAAAGGATGTCCATTGTATACGGTCTTTGGGGCGAGCTATTAGGTTGTATTTTTCCTGAGTTTTTCTTGAAACTTGATAAATTGAGTTTACAAGTCCTATCCAACCTAACCACGGAACATAACGGGCGATAACAGCAGCAAGACTATTCGTTTTTCTCATTCTTACACCAACGGGTGTAGGAACCCTAATACCAAATGGAGTTTTTGCATTTCTCAGAAGCATCCTTCCATATTTAGAAACAACACTTGTTCCTTTTATTGCCTCTCCTGGCTTTGTTCTGGTTTTTAGCCAAGGTTGCCCGGCGAGGATAGCGGCACCAGATTCAATACCAATGCCAAGTTCGTCACAAAATTGTTCAAGAAAAATGACATCAAAAAGTTCACCAGCCGAAAGATTGGATTGTCCGTGATAGAAATAGGTTCCATTTAGTTCTTCTGTCGTATCCATTTGCTCATCTATTATGCTGTTTGTCTTTCATTCCAGGCATCGGTGAAAATTATATTTCCGTCACAATGTTTCCAGGTGATCTTCTCATATCTAAGTTCGACAGATTCAAGATGGTTGTTGTTCTTGTCTTCTGGGGAAGCCATTGTAGGAGATATTGATACGATTCGGACGCCTTCAAGTAGCATATTGAAGTATTCCACTTCTTGACCAGCATCGCTGATTTTATACCATTTGATTTCAGCAGATTTCAGGTTCTGACCAGTAGCTACTGCTTTGTAGAGGTATTGACTGGAATAGTCGAATTCTTTAACGATGATCATTGGTGAGTGCTGACGAGTGCCGGTAGGCTTGCCAGTGGCATTATCAGTGGGAATGGAGAGATTGTGATGAAACCCTTTAAATTCGATGCTGAACTCCCTGTCTGCAACATCACAACCACCTTTGATTAGTGCCCCACCGTCGTCGTATATCCACATATTACCTGGAATAGCCATGCTTCTTCTTCCCTCTATTATCATTAGTAAGAAAACAGTGTATCGAGTTGATTAAGCGCAGTAAATAATCAATGTGTCGTTTTTGGATTAATACGGGAAATATCTTCTCTGTAATGATGGTTTATATTTAAAAATAGCTGTCGTAAATATTTCATTGGGTTATTACGCCATTGGTATAGATTTTAAATATAAATGACCCTCAATAATATAATGCAGGCAATTATTGCCAGAAAGCGTAAGCGCGGCGCGATCCGGATTCCAGTTGCGCCGCGCGGGGGTTACGGCGCCAGATAAACCTGGGGGACCGCGTTGTCCGGGTGCTGGACGAGGCGGACATCCGCCCCGTACCAGCGATGGATAACCGGCTGCTGGATCACCTCCTGCGGCGTGCCCTGGGCGACCAGATGGCCCTGGTGGAGCAGCAGGATGCGGTCGGCCCACAGGGCGGCGAGGTTAAGGTCATGCAGCACCACGCAGACATGCAGTTGCCCGCCGGCGGTGAGCCGTTTGAGCAAACGCAGCAGGTGCTGCTGATAGTAAAGGTCCAGCGCCGAGGTGGGCTCATCGAGAAACAGCCAGCCCTGCGGCGCGCCGTCGCGCCATAGCTGCGCCAGACAGCGGGCCAGCTGTACCCGCTGCTGCTCGCCGCCGGAGAGGCCGGGATAGCGGCGACCGGCAAGGCCATCGCAGCCGGTGACGGCCATCACCGCCGCCAGCACCGCCGGATCCGCCGTCGCGCCCCACGGTGAGCGTCCCATGGCAATGACCGTTTCCACCGTCCAGTCGGCCTGCAGGGCCGTTCGCTGCAGCATGACCGCCCGCCGGCGCGACAGCGCCTCGGGGGACCAGGCCTCCAGCGGCTTGCCTGCAAGATGGCGGGTGCCGCTGTCCGGAGTCAGATAGCCGGTCAACAGGCGCAGCAGAGTGGATTTCCCGGCGCCGTTCGGCCCGATAAGCGCCGTCATCTCGCCGCCGCGCAGCGCGACGGAGACGTTGTCGATAATCTGTCGTTTACCAAGGTGAAGTGACAGCCCCTGGGCGCAGTATTCATTAACCATGTCTGGAGTTCTCCCGACGAAAGACCAGCCACAGAAACCAGGGGGCGCCCAGCAGGCTGGTGAGCAGACCGACCGGTATCTCCGCCGGCGCCGCCACGGTGCGGGCCAGGGTGTCGGCCAGCAGAAGCAGGATCGCGCCGGCCAGCAGCGAGCCGGGGATCAGTCCGCGATGGTCCGGTCCCAGCCACAGGCGCATCAGGTGCGGCACCACCAGGCCGATAAAGCCGATGACTCCGCTGATGGCCACCGCGGCGGCCACCAGCACCGCGCTGCACAGCAGCAGCCAGCGCTGCAGCGCCTGCACGTTGACCCCGAGATAGTGCGCCTCTTCATCGCCAAGCTGCAGCAGATTGAGGCGGGACGCCATCCACCACACCGCCAGCGCAGCCGGGATAATCAAGGTCGCGGCCACCAGCAGCGTCGGCCATTCGGCCTGGCCCAGACTGCCCATTCCCCACAGCGACAGCTGGCGCAGCTGGGCGTCATTGCTCAGCCAGGACAGGACGCCGACCAGCGCGCCGCACAGCGCGTTGATGGCGATCCCCACCAGCAGCAGGCGCGACAGCGAACCCTCCTCCGCCCGACTGAGGATGAAAATCACCACCATCACCGCCAGGCTGCCAATAAACGCCGCCAGCATCGGCATATACAGAGCGATCAGCCCCGCAGCGGAGAACGGGAGCACTAGCCAGCTGGCCACCGCCAGCGCGGCGCCGCTGCTGATGCCCAGCAGGCCCGGGTCGGCAAGCGGGTTGCGAAACAGCCCCTGCATCACGCAGCCGGAGAGGGCCAGCGCCGCGCCCACCAGCAGGGCCAGCAGCACCCGCGGCAGACGGATGGTCAGCCAGATATGGCGCAGCATGTCATCCCCGGAAGGCAGCAGGTTGACCAGCGGCAAGCGCATGGCGCCGAGGGTGGTGGCAAACAACGTCAGGGAGACCAGCAGCAGCGTCATCAGCAGCAAACGGCGAGCGAGGGCAGGGCGCATCAGGGCAACTGCTCCGCTTTGTTTCGCAGCGCGATTATCGCCTGCGGTGTGCGCGGCCCGAAGCCCAGCAGGGCCATATCGTCGATCGTCAGCAGCTGTTTATGACGCCCCGCCGGGGTCTGCGCCAGGCCGGGCAGTTTCCACAGCCCGGCTTCGCCGCCCATCCCTTTGAGACCATCGGCGGAGATCACCACCAGATCCGCCTGGCTGGCGGCGACCCCTTCCTGCGACATGGCGCGATAGTGGTCGAAGCCCTGCATCGCGTTCTGCAATCCGGCGGCGCGAATGGCGCCATCGGCCGCGGTATGCTGTCCGGCCACCAGGGTATTCATTCCGCCGTGGCTGAGAATAAACAGCACCCGCTTAGCAACCGGCTGCGTGGGAATGGCGGCGATCTGCTGCTGAAGCTGCTGGCGCAGCGCGTCGCCTGCCGCCGTTTTGCCTAACGCTTCGGCAATGACAGCAACTTTGTTATCGATCGCGGACAGACTTTCGCCGCCCGGCACGTTAACCACCTTCACCCCGCTCGCCTGCACTTTGTGTAAGACCAGCGAGGGCTGCGCCTGGGCGCTCGCTAACACCAGCTGCGGGCGTAACGCGAGGATCCCCTCGGCGTTCAGCTGTCGCAGGTAGCCGACGTCCGGCAACTTTTGCGCCGCCGGGGGCCAGCTGCTGGTGCTGTCCCGCGCCACCAGGCTCTCCTCCGCGTGAAGGGCATAAACGATCTCAGTGACATCTCCGCCGAGTGTGACGAGCCGCTCAACGGCGGCGTGACTCAGCAGCGGGAAAGCGATCAAGAGCAGTAACCAGCGCATCATGCGGGCTGCCCTTCACGGGTCAGGCGGTCTACCTGCTGGCGCCATTGCGTCTGCTCGGGGTGCCCCTCGCTGCGCTGGCCGTAGAGCTGGGCAATCTGGGTGCCGTCTTTAGCGAACAGTTCGACGCTGGTGACGTGTCCGTCCGAAGTCGGCTTGCGGGTCACCCACACTTCATCGAGGCTCTCTTCGCGCAGATGCAGGGTAAAAGTAGTATTGAAGATATTCAGCCAGCCGCGCATGGGGGCCAGCTTTTCCAGGGCGCCGGTAAAGATCTGCACGCAGCCGCGATTGCCGACGAAAATCATGATTTCATTGCCCTCCTGGCGCACCGTCTCCAGCAGCGACGGAAGCGCATGGCGATCCACGCGGCAGGCGAGGTCGTCGCTCACCAGACGGAAGGCCTGCTGGCGGGAAAGCTGATATTTACGCAGCAGACCGAAGAACTGGTGAACGTCGGTCATCGCGCGCCAGTCGTTCTCCAGGGCGGCGCCGTCGGCGGTATCGGCATATTTCACCGGCTCCAGCGGGCGCAGGGTCAGCGGTGCCGGCGCCGCCACCCGATATTCCGCGATCAGGGTCTCCCAGGCCGCCATGTCGGTCTGCGTGGTCGCATAGACTTTCAGCAGGGCGTCGCCGTGGTGGTCGAAAAACTGGATGCTCTGACGGCCATTATCGTTCAGATGGAAGGCGCTGGCCCACTGGCTGAGGAACAGACGCAGGTCGAGCGCACGCGGGTTCAGCACCAGCCCGGCGTGGCCGCTGAGGTGCTGGTGCGTGAACTGGCCCACCTGCTCATGCACGGCATACTCGTTGCGGCAGATGCATTTGGTTTCGCCGACGCGCTCCAGGGCGGCAATCAGCGCCCGGGCGTCATCGCTCAGGCGCACGGCATCATGGCCGAGGCGGGCGGCGGTCAGCTCGGCTTCGCTGATCCCCATTTCCGCGGCGATATCGCGGGCATATTTCGCGGTACTGGCCGCTTTGGTGGCCTGGTAGCGCTGACACAGGTCAGGGTGTGCATTTGGCATAATCATATCCTTCTCGACAATGAATATCCCCGGCCGGCGGGCCGGGGGCAGGTGCGTTATTATTCGGGCAATCAGAAGTCGACGTTGACGCCCAGCTGCCAGGTGCGGCCCGGCATCACCGCCAGCGCTTTATCGTTGGCGTCCTGGTTGGTGCCGGTCTCGATATTGCGGCTGCTCAGGTAATCCCAGTATTTACGATCGGTGAGGTTGTAGACCCCGCCATTGAGGCGCACGTTTTTCGCCACCTGCCAGTACGCGGTCCAGTCCAGCATGCCGTAGCCCGGCACGCGCATATAGTCGCTGCTGGCATCGGTGATGGCGGATCCGCTGTTGCTGTAGCTTTCGCGGTTGGTGGCGGTCGCCTGTTTCCCTTTGACAAAGGTCGCCGTCAGGGCGGTGCCGTAGCGTTTCGCCGGATCGTCCCACGCCACGCCGACGATGGCTTTCATCGGCGCCACGCTGTCGAGGTCGACGTATTTATCGCCGCTGTAGCTGGATTTCGATTTCCCTTCGCTATAGCCGAGGGCGAGGGTGGCGCTCAGGCCGTCCACCTGCTCAAACCAGGTGCCAAAGTTAAATTTAGTGCTGATCTCACCGCCGTAGATATAGGCTTTATCGCGGTTTTCCGCCTGATAAATGGTGTAGATGTTCGACGGCACATTCGTGAACTGGCCCGGATTGTTGGCGCGGGTATAGCGGGTATAGGCGATAAAGTTCTTATAGCTGTTGTAGAACAGCGCCGTGCGCAGGGTGATGCCTTCGGTAACTTCCCCTTTCAGCCCCCACTCGAGATTATCGCTGGTTTCCGTCTTCAGATCGGTATTGCCGATCAGGGCATACTGCTGGCTGCCGGCGTAGCTGGAGCCGAGGTTCCAGGAGCCATACAGCTGGCTGGCGTTGGGGAACTGCGCCCCGCGCTGGTACTGCAGGTAGGTCATCAGGCGCGGGGTGAGGTCGTACTGGAAGGTCAACGACGGCAGAACCTGGGTATCGCTGTTTTTGCCGTACAGATTCGCCACCGACGATTCGCTCAGCACGCTGCTGTTGGCGGCGAGATCGGACAGATTTTCCGGCTTAGTCGATTGATGCACCACGCGCACGCCGGGAATAACGGCGAAGTTGTGGCTGTCGAGATCGAAGTTGATCTTATCCTGGACAAAGCCGCCGAGGGTGTAGCTGCGGCTGTCTGCCTCCGGCTGCATGATCTCGCTGTAAACGCTGGGGATCGGCGACTGGCTGAACGGCCGCTGGGTTTTGCTGGTGCTGGCGTTGAAACCGGCGCTCAGATCGTGGCGGCCCAGGGTTTTCGCCAGCGCGGTCTGCAGGCCCCAGGTGTCGGTATCGTAGTTAGAGTTCACCTTCTGCATTCTGCGGGTGACGCTGTCCGGCATATAAGTCCAGTCATGGGCTTCGGTATGCTGGTAGTAGATTTTTGTGGAGACGCTGTCGAGGTAGTCGTTCATCGGCGTCCAGTCATCCTTCAGGCTCAGGCCCCAGCGCCGGGTCTGGCTGGTCTGGTTGGCGGTGCCGATGGTGCTGTTGCCGCTGGAGTCCCAGGTATCGTAGTGGGTGTGGTTGGTTTTATGGTAATAGTCGAAGGTGCTGGTCAGCTTGTGCTCATCGTTAGGCTGCCAGATCCCGGAGGCCAGAAAAGCATCGGAGTGCCAGTTCGCCGGGTAGGCGTCGACGGTGCCGCTGTTGTTTTCGGTTTCCTGGCCGTCACGGCGGCTATAGACCAAAATCCCGCGCAGGAACTCATCGCCGCCGGCGACGGTCACCCCGTTGTGCCAGCTGCGATCCGCAGAGTCGTAACCGCTGCGGTAGCCGAAGGCGCTGGTCTTGCCCGGGCGCAGGTAATCATCCGCTGATTTCGGGCGGAAGGAGACATTCCCCCCGATAGCGCTGTTGGCCGTTTCCGTCGAGGTGGCGCCGGACTGGATATCCACGCTGCCGTACATATACGGGTCGATATAATCGCGGCCGATGCCGAAGGTGTTGAGCCCGGCGCGGCCGACGTAGCCGCGGCCGGTGGCGTTGGGTTGCGCGATACCGTCCACGTCGATGCCTACGCGGTTGCTCTCCATACCGCGAATGTTGTAGCCGGTGTAACCTCCGCGGTCGAAGCCGCTTTTGCCGTTGCCGGAGCCGCCGCTGGCCCCGGTGGCGCTGATGAGCGGCTCATAGCGCATGATTGAGCCGAAATCGTTAGCGCCTTTATTCTCCAGCTCCCGAGCGCTGATGCTGTGTTCGCTACCGGCTTTCTGCACCGGCGCGGGGGCGGTGACGGTCATTTGTTCCGAGGTGTCATCCACCGCCTCGCCGCTAACGGCGGAAGTATCTGCTGCGATGGCAGAAGTCTGATAAATTGCTGCAAACAAAGAGGTCACCAGCAGGCGTTTTTTACACCATGCTGCTGACGGAGTCGATTTGTACATAGTCGCCACGCCTTGATCGTTATTAGTATCGGCTCACGCGTTACTTCCAGAGTTGCAGGTTGCTCCGTCTTTTCCGTTGCGGATAGGGTCTTACTCCATTTGTTGATTGCGAATGGTAATGATATGTATTATCGTTTGCAACAAAATAATCATGTGTTCTTCATTTAAACTGCACTTTGTTTACAATTTGCCCTTTCAGACTTAGCGAGACGACGATGAACTCAAAAGCGGCCATCACCATCACCTACTGTTCCCAGTGCAACTGGATGCTGCGCGCCAGCTGGATGGCGCAGGAGCTGTTACATACCTTCAGCACCGACATCGCCTCGGTGACGCTGGTGCCGGGGACCGGCGGGATCTTCACGATCAATGTCGACGGTCAGCAGATCTGGGAGCGCAAGCAGGATGGCGGTTTTCCGGATGCGGCCGAGCTGAAACGCCGGGTGCGCGATGTCTGCTTCCCGGAGAAGCCGCTGGGCCATGTGGATAAAGGTGACCAGAAGGGGTGACAACCCCCTCCGGACGACAAGCGCCCGGAGGAGAAGCCGTTAGTGGGCTAACTGCACGTCAACCAGCACGCTTTGTCGGCGAGTGTGTATGAGGGATACCGCTTCTTCCAGCACGCCGGGGAGATCTTCGGCCCGGGAAACCGACAGGGCCGCCGCGCGGCTGGAGGCGGCGATCGCGGCGAAATCCGGCGAGGTGGTAAAGGCGGTGGCCGGAATGGTTTCCGCGCGGGCCGCGTAGCCGTCCGGGTAGAGCGCTTTGGTGCCGCCCGCGACGGCGCCCCATCCGCCGTTATTTCCGACCACGACGAGGACAGGAAGCTTCATTACCTCCGCAATATGGTGGCAGACCGCAGGGTTGGCGAAAAGGTACGACCCGTCGCCGACGGCGGCAATAATCAGCTCTTCCCGGCGCGCAAGCTGCAGCCCCAGCGCGATGGGCAGGGCTTCGCCCAGGCCGCCGGCCAGCGCTTCCTGGTAATAGCTCTCGGCATGGGTCAGTCCGGCAAACTGCGGCAGCGTGGTCAGTTCAGAAACGATCCGGCCGCGGTGTTGATTAGCCAGATGGCCGAGGCAGTAGCTGAGCCAGGGTTTGGTAATGGCCCCGGTCTGGCTGGCATGGAGAAGCGCGTCGCGCTGGTTTTTCTGTTGCTGGATGCGGCTCTGCGTATATGCCGCCCGCTCCGCCACATGCTGCTGGCGGGCGGCCTGCAGCGGGCGCAGCGCCTCTTCCAGCAGGCTGAAGACTTCATCGGTCTCGCCCGCCAGGTTGATGTCCGCGCGATAGCCGCGCACCGGGTAGCGGGAGAAGAGCGGATCGGGGCCCATCTGGATCACGGTGCAGTCCTGGCGACAGTCGCCCTCGGCGATCATCCATGGCGCCTGCGAGTCGACCACCAGAATCACATCGGCGTCAGCGAGCCAGACGCTGGGATCAGCCCCGGCGAGCAGGGGATTATCGGCGCTCAGGGTCACCTCGGTGCCCCAGTATTCCACCAGAGGGATCGCCCATTCGCGCACCAGACTATCGAGGCGCGCAAAGCCTTCCGCCGTTCGGGCGCCGCGCTGGGCGAAGATGACCGGGTGTCTGGCGCAGGCGATTGCCTCGGCTGCGCGGGCGATATCTTCCCGGACTGGCGCATAGCGGACCGGCTGCTGCGAAGGGCCAGCCTGCAGCGCGGCCTCATCGACGGCAAAGGTTTCGCACAGTGGCTCACGCGGTAAGCTCAGGTAGACCGGCCCTTTCGGCAGGGAGCTGGCGATCGCCCAGGCCCGGTCAACATGCTCGCCGATCTGATCGGCCAGCCGCAGTTCAAAATCCCACTTCACGGATTCACGGATCAGCGCCGCCTGGTCGCGCATCTCCTGGCCGTAGCCAATCGGCGTATTACGGCAGCCGAAGTGGGAATGTTCGCTTATCGGCGTGCGGCCGCCAAAAATCAGCACCGGAATATTGCTGTTCGCCAGATTGATGACGCCGCAGGCGGCGTTGGCTAGCCCGACGTTGGTGTGAACCATCACCGCCTGCACCTTGCCGGTGCCGAGGTAATAGCCATGGGCCATGCCGATGGCGGCGTTTTCATGCGGGCAGATCACTAACTCCGGTACCTTTTGCCCGGTCGCCCGGGCCTTTGCCCAGGCTTCAATGACTGGAGGATAATCGGTGCCCGAGTTGATAAAAATATACGCCACGTCCAGCGCCTGTAGCCGATGCAGTAACAGTTCAGCAGCCGATAATGTGATAGAGGCCATATTCTCTCCGTATTCACGCGGTGTAATCGCGGTAATTAAAAGGTTAAGAAAATAAATCCGCCCATCGTAATGATGGAGGCAATAATACTCAGCGCCATCGTCGAGGCCATTTCCTGCTCGCCGGTTTTATACTGCATAGCAATAATTATCGCGATGGAGCCTACCGGGATAGCCATCGTCAATACGACTTCCTTTATTTGCTCCATGCTGAAGCCCATTTTTAATAAAATGAGATAGCAGGCGCCGGGGACCAGAATATTGCGGGCGATAACGGTGATAATGGTAGCGGTGGTGATAACAATGCTGCGCGTATAGAGCACGATCCCGGCGGCAAACAGCGCCAGCCCGCCAGAGGCTTTGCCCAGCAGACCCAGCGACATCGAGATAGTCTGCGGAATATGGATATCCGCCAGCACGATGATCAGGGCGATCACCGGCGACCAGACCACGGGTTGTTTAATGGCGTTCACCACCCGTGCGCCAAAG
Organism: Klebsiella sp. AqSCr; assembly: GCF_008452795.1. Lineage (NCBI taxonomy): Bacteria > Pseudomonadati > Pseudomonadota > Gammaproteobacteria > Enterobacterales > Enterobacteriaceae > Klebsiella > Klebsiella sp. AqSCr. The sequence continues at coordinate 1,985,824 of NZ_MJDM01000005.1, read as the reverse complement.
GAAATATGCTGGCTCTTATCGCCGGTGGCGACCGACATCAGTATCATCACCAGCGGCAGCTGGAAGACGTTTTGCGTGATGCTGGACACGGTGATCAGCGACGCGCTGACGGTGCCAAATAAAAAGGCCAGCACTGAGGTGCCGATAAACGGGACTGCCGGCGAGCCGATGGCCAGCGCCTGCAGCGTACTGAGGGCGAGGTCGCGTCGAAACAGATAGCGGGCGACCAGTAAGGGAATGACGAAGCTGAGAATCAGCGCCAGGATGATAGCCACGGCGACCGGGCCCATGGTCATGACGATGTGTCGCGGCGTCATCACCATATTGCTGAAAATACTTAGCGGCAATGCGTAGAGCATCACAATTTTATTGATGTCTCCCGCCTGCTGCCAGTTAAAGTCTTTTCGTTTACCGCTAATATAGCCGATGATGACGGTAATGATGACCGGTAATATAGCGCCTGAAATTAATAGAATATTGTTCTGTGTCATGGTGATATATTCTCATTATAAATTATCTTCGGTTCAGAAATGTGTTTTGCCGTGGGTGGTGAGATAAATAAATCCTTTTGAAGTATGCGTTCCGGTGATTTTTGAGCGTATTGATAGCGATATTTATTCGCTAAAAAAGGGCGCAGGGGAAATGCAAAAACCGTTTATTCAATGAGTAAATATCATGCCAATGAAATTTAAGCAGATTCAGGCATTTATTACCGTCGCCCGCGAAGGCAATATGACCCTGGCCGCAGAGAAAATGGGGATCACCCAGTCGGGACTGAGCCGACTGCTATTGAGCCTGGAAGCGGACCTGAGCGCATCCTTATTCGAACGACATAAGCACGGCATGGCGTTGAGCGAATATGGCAGCGCCTTTTTACCCTACGCGCTGACGATGCTGAATACCGAACAAAAGGCGCGCGAGGAAATTGAGCTCATCCGCGGCGCCGGGAAAGGCATTCTGCGGATTGGCTGCGTTTCCAGTCTGCTGACCAGCCATTTCATCGATAAGCTGGCGGCTTTCCATCAGCACCATCCCCAGATCCATCTGCGGATCGTCGACCGCATTGACTCCGAGCTGTATAAGCTGTTGCTGATGCACGACATCGATATCGCCCTCTGCGGTCCCTTACCGCATGATGAGAAAATCGTGGTGCGGGGCAAAATTAACTGGCAGGACCGGATCTGCATCGTCGCCAGGCAGCACCACCCGCTGCATCAGGCGGCGGACGTCACCCTGGAGGCGATGCTGGACTATCCGTGGATTATGCCGCCGCCGTCTAGTACGCCAATGAACATCCTGGCGGATATCTTTCGCGCCCGGCAGTTGCCCTGTCCGCAACCGGTTATTGAGTGCGCCTCATCCTCGGCCATTAAGGCCTTTCTGTGCGAGAGCGATCTGTTAACGTCAATGCCGGCCCCGGTTTACCGACACGAAGAAGCGCTTGGCCTGCTGCGCCCGTTTGAGCTCGAGGGCAGCGTTTTTATCCGGGATTTCTATGCCTACAGCCATTTCGGGGTTCTGTCCGGGGCAGCCCTGCAGTTGATTCAGCATCTGAAGCAGTGAGTCTGGTCGGGTATGGATATTAAGGTGTATGATAAATACACCTTAAGAGCAGACGAAAGGCGGGGAGATGGGGAAGCGTATCGAACGGGAAAAAATGACGATTCAGCGGATGATTGCCCTCTACCAGCGGCGCAGTCCCGAGGCGCAGGCCGATGATGCGCACTATCAGGCGCTGAACGCCTACGCTGACAAGCGCCTTGATAAGTGCGTGTTTGGCGAGAATAAACCGGCCTGCAAGCAGTGTCCGGTGCACTGCTACCAGCCGGCGAAGCGCAAGGAGATGAAGCAGATTATGCGCTGGGCCGGGCCGCGGATGCTCTGGCGCCACCCGATCCTCACTATTCGCCATCTGCTGGACGACAGGCGCCCGGTGCCGCCGCTGCCGGAAAAATATCGACCGAAAAAGTAGCGGCTTTCCCTGGTCAGCGCTGCGCAGCCGGGCGACAAGTCGTGCTCTTGTAGCCCCGGCAAGGCGTTAGCCGCCACCGGGGATAATTGCTGAAGTTTTCTGTTTCTGACTATCGCGGATCGTGCTTGCGACAAAGGCGACTACAAACAGCGCGGTAAACAGCACCACGATAGTCGGCGCTGGCGCGCTGTCGAGATAAAACGCCAGCCACACCCCTCCCGCCGAGCAGCCGATGGCCACCGCTACCGCCAGCAGCAGGGCGTGGATAAAGCGTCTCACCAGCAGAAGCGCGATCGCCCCGGGGGCAATCAGCAGCGAAATCGACAGAATAATCCCCACCGACTGCAGCGTCGCGACGATGGTCAGGGCGATCATGCACAGCAGGCCGTAGTGCAGCAGTCCGCCGCGCAGGCCGCTGGCTTTAGCCTGCGTTGGATCGAAGGCGTGCAGCAAAAAATCCCGCCATTTGAGACCGATAATCAACGCAATCACCAGTGCGATCGCCGTCGTTTGCCCAATATCGCTGAGGGAGATCCCCAGCATATCGCCGAACAGGATATGGTCGAGATGAACATCGGACTGGATCGCTACGTACAGCACCAGTCCGGCGCCAAACATGCCGGAGAAGACAATCCCCATGATGGTATCGCGCTTGAGTCGGCTGTTATCGTCGAGAAAACCGGTCGTCACGGCGCACAGCAGACCGGCGATAAACGCGCCGATGGCGAAGGGGATGCCGATAATGTAGGCCAGCACCACGCCCGGAAAGACCGCGTGGCTCATGGCGTCGCCCATCAGCGCCCAGCCTTTGAGCACCAGAAACACCGACAGCAGCGCGCAGGGAATGGCGACGACGATCGATATCGCTATCGCATTGACCATAAAAGGAAACTGGAACGGGGCCAGGAACAGGTTCAGCATGCGGCCTCCCTGGCGCGGCGGCGGCTGGCCAGCAGGCCGTGCTTCGGCGCGAAGATAAAGGTGATGAGGAACAGCAGCGTTTGCGCGACCACGATAATGCCGCCGGTGGCGCCGTCGAGATAGTAGCTGAGCCAGGCGCCGAAGAAACTGGTCAGGCTGCCGATAGCCACGGCGATGGCCAGCAGGCGCGGGAAGCGATCGGTTAACAGCCACGCGGTGGCCCCGGGAGTGACCACCAGGCAGATGACCAGAAAGGCGCCGACGGTCTGCAGCGCCGCCACGGTGCAGGCGGCCAGCAGGGTAAAGAACAGCAGCTTCAGGCCGCGGGTGTTCAGGCCAATCGAGCGGGCGTGGTGTTCATCAAAGAAGGTCACCATCAGGTCTTTCCACTTCAGCAGCAGAATCGCCATTGAGATAAAGCCGATCGCCGCCAGCTGGATAATATCCTCCGGGGCGATGGCCAGAATATTGCCGAGGATGATGGTCTGAATATTCACCGACGTCGGATTCAGCGACACCATAAACAGCCCGATCCCGAAGAAGGAGGAGAAGATCAGCCCGATAATGGCATCCTCTTTTAGCCGCGAGCGCTGTTGCAAAAACAGCATGCTGCCCGCCGCCAGGCCGCCGGAGAGAAACGCGCCGAGCGCGAAAGGCAGGCCGAGCATATAGGCCCCGGCGACGCCGGGCACAATCGAGTGGGAGAGGGCGTCGCCAATCAGCGACCAGCCTTTGAGCATCAGGTAGCAGGAGAGAAACGCGCAGACGCCGCCCACCAGCGCCGACACCCACATCGCATTGAGCATATAGTGATAGCCAAACGGCTCCAGCAGCCAGCTCATCGTGGGCCTCCCGCCGCGCGCCGGCTGATAAACGGCCACTCGTCATCGGTGATAACCTGCGCTTCCCCGCCGGTCAGCGCGACGTGGCGCAGCACGCCGCTGAAAGCCCGCTCCAGATTCTCGGCGGTGAAGGTGGTTTCTGTCGGGCCGCTGGCCAGCACGGTGCCTTTCACCATCACCGTATAATCACAAAATTCACTCACTGACCCGAGGTTATGGGTGGAGACCAGCATGGTACAGCCCTCATCGCGGAGCTCGCGCAGCAGGCTGATGATCCGCGCTTCGGTCTGCACATCGACGCCGGTGAAAGGCTCATCCAGCAGGATCACCTGACCCTGCTGAGCGATGGCGCGGGCAAGAAAGACGCGCTTTTTCTGCCCGCCGGAGAGCTCGCCAATCTGCCGATGGCGGTACTCGCTCATGCCCACGCGGGCCAGTGCGGTATCGACAATCTCGCGATCGCGCGGCTTTGCCCGCCGCAGCCAGCCCATATGGCCGTAGCGGCCCATCATCACCACATCCTCCACCAGCACCGGGAAGGACCAGTCCACCTCTTCCGACTGCGGGACATAGGCGACCAGGTTCTGGCGCAGCGCGCGGTTGACCGGCTGGCCGAGTATGGCGATCTCGCCGTGGCCGACACGCACAAAGCCCATCAGCGCTTTAAACAGCGTGGATTTACCCGAGCCGTTAACCCCCACCAGCGCGGCAATGGAGCCGCGCGGCACGCTGAACGAGGCGTCGCGCAGGGCAGTGTGGCCGTTGCGCCAGGTGACGGTGAGCTGGTCGACATACAGTCCCGCTTGCGCTGCATTCATGGCTGCTTCCTCATCCCGTCCTGGATACCGTTGACGATGGTTTCGGTGGTGACGCGCAGCAGGTCGAGCCAGGTCGGCACCGGGCCGTCGGCGGCGCTCAGCGAATCGACATACAGCACGCCGCCGTAGTGGGCCCCGGCTTCCCGCGCCACCTGACGCGCCGGTTTATCGGAGATGGTGCTTTCGCTGAAGATGGTCGGGATGCGTTCTTTCTTCATGGTGTCGATAACCTTGCGCACCTGCTGCGGGGTGCCCTGCTGGTCGGCATTGATCGGCCACAGATACAGTTCGCGCAGGCCATAGTCGCGGGCCAGATAGGAGAAGGCTCCCTCGCTGGTGACCAGCCAGCGCTTATCCGCCGGCAGCTGCGCCAGTCTGGCCTGCAGCGGCGCCATCGTCTGACGGATCTTCTCTTTGTAGGCCTCGGCGTTACGGCGATAGGTGTCGGCGTGAGGCGGATCGTACTTCACCAGCGCATCGCGAATGTTATCGACATAGATCAGGGCGTTATCTGCCGACATCCAGGCATGGGGATTGGGCTTCCCGCTATAGGGGCCCGCGCTGATGCCCATCGGCTGGATCCCCTCGCTGACCACCACCTCCGGAACGCCCTGTAAGTGCTGATAAAAACGGGCAAACCACCGTTCGAGATTAAGCCCATTGCTGAGGATCAGCTGCGCCCCCTGCGCGCGTTTGATATCGCCGGGCGTGGGCTGGTAATCATGGATCTCCGCGCCCGGTTTAGTAATGGAGCTCACGTCGGCGGCGTCGCCGGCCACGTTCTGCGCCATATCGGCGATAACCGTGAAGGTGGTGATAACCCTGAATTTCTCCTGCGCGGTGGCCGGCGTCGCGGCCAGCAGAGCCAGCGCGCTGGCCAGCAGCAATGATTTCAGCGGTGTCAGGTGTAGCATAGGATCCCTCGCAATGGTGTGGTTAATTTCCCAGCGTTTATAGCCATTGCTATGTTATATAGCACAAGCTATTTATAAATGAAAATAATTCTTATTTGCATGCGTGGGTAATAATGAGCCGGGAAACGAAAGCGCGAAAAGGGGAGGTAAGTCTGGCCCGGCGCCAACCGGGCGAAGATCAAGAGATATCGGCGACCGACTGGCGCGGGATCAGGCGGCCAGCCAGCGAGCGGCCCTCGGCGGTGAAGGTTGGCCGGTCGTCAATCAGGCTGCGAATACGCTGAATACAGTTATCCAGCAGCGCCTCCAGTGGCCAGGAGATGCAGGTCAGCGGCGGGTAGAGCAGCGAGGCGAGCGGGGAATCCTCAAGGCTCAGCAGGGAGACCTCCTGCGGGACGGCGATGGTGAATTCGCGCAGCAGACGCATCGCCTCAGCCGCGTAGCGGTCGCGTTTAACGATAATGACTGAGTATTTACTGAAGCTGTTAATTAAGGTCAGCAGCGCCTGCTCGACGTCATCGTTGGCCGTCAGCACCAGCTGACGGTTAAAAGGAATGGAGTAGTTCTGCAGGACGTTGCGGTAGCCTTCCAGCATCTGACGGCTGGCATCGTCGCTATCGCTGTCCACCAGCAGGGCGATGTTGCGGTGTCCCTTGCCAATCACATAGCGGCAGGCGCTTTCGGTGGCAAAGGCGAAGTCATAGCCCTGGCTGTTGCTCCCGGCGACGCCGAAGCGGTCAAAGGCGATAACGTTGCGCGGCGCGTCGGCGGCAACGGCGCCCAGCACCACCACCGCCACGCACTGGCGCTGCAGATCGTCGATTACCGCCGCCTGCTCTACCGGGTCGCTGACGTACTGGACCAGCAGGCTTTTATTCAGCCCTTTCAGCGCCTGAGAGAGCAGCGGCAGCAGACGTGCGCCGTGGCTTTCGTCCTGCGCGGAAATCACCAGACCAACGTGGCTGGATGTCTGACTGGCGAGGTTTTGCGCGGCAAAGCTCGGGCGATAGTTGAGTTCTTCAACGGCCCGCAGCACAGCTTCCCGGCTCTCTTCGCGCACGCCCCGGGTGCCGGTCAGCACGCGGGATACCGTCGCTCTTGAGACATTCGCTAATCTTGAAACATCATCAATCGTTGGCATGGCTTTTTCTGTCTGAACATTTTCGCCTAGCTTAACATACCTGCTGAAAAAAGTGTCTACCGCTGCCCTTGCGCGGCGCCGGGAAGCCGGGGCAGCCAGGCCGCGCCGCGCACGCCGCTGGCGTCGCCGAAACGGGCCGGTTTGATCTGCGTGCGGCAGGTGTCGGAGAAGATCCACGGCACGATGGCGGCAGGCAGATCGCGATAGATCTGGCTGACGTTGGACAGACCGCCGCCCAGCACAATCACCTGCGGGTCGAGAATATTGATCACCGACGCCAGGCTGCGGGCAAAGGCATCGATAAAGTGTCGCCAGTGGGCCAGCGCGTGCGGATCGCCGTTTTGCGCCGCGGCGACAATGGCTTCCGCACGGGCTTGTTCCCCATAGCGGCGGGCGAAGCCGGTACCGGAGAGAAAGCTTTCGATGCAGTTCGTTTTGCCGCAGTAGCAGGGCTGCGGCGGGCCATCGCGCTCAGGAGTATAGCCCGGCAGCGGATTATGCCCCCACTCCCCGGCGATAGCGTTGGGGCCGCTGAGCAGCTGTTGATGAACGGCGATCCCGCCGCCGCAGCCGGTACCGATAATCACCCCGAAGACGGTGGTAGCTCCGGCGCCGGCGCCATCCACCGCCTCCGAAAGGGTGAAGCAGTCGGCATCGTTTGCCATCCACACCGGCTGGCCAAGCTGCTGCATGATATCCCGGCGCAGATCGTGACCGTTGAGCACCAGGCAGTTGCAGTTTTTAATGCGTCCGCTTTGCGGATCGATAGCCCCGGGCAGGCCGATCCCCAGGGTGAACGGCTGCGGGCTGACCGCGCGAATATCGGCAATCAGGGTCAGCAGCTGACGCATAAAGGCGTCATAGCTCTCTTTGTGGGTCGGCCGGCGCAGGCGCTGGACGCATTCGCCCGCCGGGTCCAGCAGTACGGCTTCCATTTTGGTGCCGCCAATATCTATTCCAAGATGTAACATAGTGACCTCGGGGAATCAGGCCCGGCCAGCGCGTCTGGCCGGGCAAGGCGCTAGGCGTGAAGCGGCTGCGCGCGGTAAATCGCAATCAGTTCGGCAATAAGCTCTTTCGCCAGAATGGATGTCATCAGGTGATCCTGAGCATGGACCATTACCAGCGTCATTTTGGTTTTTCCCTCGCCTTCGTCAGCTTCGATAAGCTGGGTCTGTACAAGGTGAGCTTCGCGGGAATAGTGCGCCGCTTCCTGCATTTTGGCGTCGGCGGTGGCGAAATCACCCGCTTTAGCGGCGTGCAGCGCTTCGTAGCACAGGCTACGTGACTGGCCGGCATTGATGATGATCCCCATCACCTGTTCTTCTAATTCCATGATTATCCTCTGAATCGTTAGCGTTAAGCGGTTTGCGCCGCGTTGTCAGCCTGGCCGACGGCGTTTTCACGCTCCTGGGCCAGCAGCTGTTTTTCGTAAGCTTTGAGAAATGGCAGGTACATCACCATGGCGGTGGCCATACAAATGAGGCACAGGATCACCGGGCTAAAGCTCCAGTTCGCCGCCCACGAGGCGCCGATAGGCGCCGGCGTTGTCCATGGCGTCATCGACACTACGCGGCTGACCAGGTCCAGCTTCAGCGCGAAGTACGCCAGGGTCGCGTTCACCATCGGCACCAGCACGAACGGCAGGAAAAACAGCGGGTTCATGATGATCGGCGCGCCGAAGAGGATCGGTTCGTTAATATTGAATACCCCAGGCACGACCCCCATCCGGCCGATCGTCCGCAGATGCACGGCCTTGCTGCGCAGCAGCATCAGCGCCAGCGGCAGGGTGGAGCCGACGCCGCCGATCAGCAGATAGTGATCCCAGAAGCCCTGGACATAGATGTGCGGGATAGCGGTGCCAGCGGCCATGGCCGCCTGATTGACCGACAGGTTGGCCATCCAGAACGGGTTCATGATCCCGGTGACGATCAGCGCGCCGTGGATCCCGGCGAACCACAGCACCTGACAGACCAGCACCGACAGCAGGATCGCCGGCAGCGTATCGGAAGCCGCGACCAGCGGCTTCACCAGCGACATGATCGCTTCCGGAATGATCATCCCCAGCTGGGCTTCGATAAACAGGTTCAGCGGATGCAGCGTCAGAATGATCGCCAGCACCGGGATCAGGATTTCAAACGAGCGCGCCACCCCGGCAGGCACTTCCGGCGGCAGGCGAATGGTGATGTTATGCCGTTTGAGGAAGGCGTACAGCTCGGTGGAATAGATGGCCACCAGAATGGCGGTAAAGATCCCCTGACCGGAGAAGTAGGCAGTAGAGATCTGGCCATCTTTCAGCGGCGCGGCTACCAGCAGAAACGACATCAGCGACAGCATCCCGGCGGTCAGCGAGTCCAGATGATGGTGTTTGGCGAGGCTGGCGGCGATCCCGACGGCGATAAACAGGGTCATCACCCCCATGCTGAAGTTGAACGGCAGCATCAGCGCATCGCGATGATCGAGCGAAAATTGCAGCCAGGCGCGTGCAAACCCCCACGTCGTATCCGGAGAAAACGGCGGGAAGATAAACACCAACAGGAACGAGCCGACGATCATAAAGGGCAGGGCAGTGATAAAGCCATCGCGGATCGATGTGACATATTTTTGCTGGCCGATCGCGCCGGCCATAGGCGTGATCTGCCGTTCGATCACGTCGATCAGTTTAGCGTACAGAGAGCTCATGATCTTTCCTTAGTTCTTGTTTTCGATAAGGGAAAGGGCGAAATCAAGGACCGCGGCGCCTTTTTGCATGCCGTAGTCCATCATATTGATGGGTTCGACGCGGATACCGTATTTATCCGCCTGTTTTTGCAGATCCTGCTGCATGTATTTCACCTGCGGCCCCAACAGCACCACCTGATAATGGCCGACCTGTTCGGCGAACTCCGCTACGCCATAGGCGTTGATCTCTACCGGCAGGCCCCGCTGTTCGGCTTCCGCAATCATTTTTTTCATCAGCAGGCTGGTGGACATGCCTGCTGAACAACACAACATAATTTTTTTCATAATTACCGCTCCTGATGAGGTTGGATGAGCGGACTATAGTCAAAATGGATGCATTACGGAAAGCGCTTTCCGTTTGTGGATTTATTAATTGTGACCATGATCACCTATGGCAGGCTTTCACTTTCCGGTGTTGTGGGCGATCATCCCGGCGAGACAACCATTCGCAAAGGTAGGAGTATGAACATTCAGTTAATGAATGTGGCCGTGGACATCATCGAGCAGCGGCTGGCGCCGCTGGCGAATGTTCTGACGCGCAACAACCACATTACGGCGATGCGCGATAGCTTTGCGCTGGCTATGCCCTTTGTGATTGTTGGCAGCCTGTTAGTTCCCATTTTGTTTCCGCCCGTTTCCATCGACGGCGCCTCGCGTTTCGGCCAGGTCTATTTGCTGCTGCGGCCTATCCTGCAGCCGACCTTTCAGCTAACTATTGGCCTGGTGGCGCTGATTGTCGCCTTCGGCGCCAGCGCCAGTCTCGCCAAGCAGTACCGTCTGCCGGAACGGCTCTGCGGTTTAACCGGGTGTCTGGCTTTTCTGCTGTTTATCGGCTTTCGCGAGACTGCGGTGAGCAATGTTTATCTCGGCGGTATGGGGATATTTACCGCCCTGATATCCAGCACCTATTCCATTGAGATAATTCGCTTTTTCTACAAAAAAGGCTGGTGCATTCGCTTGCCTGATGAAGTGCCGCTGATGACCCGCAATGGCTTTCAACTGCTGATCCCGCTGCTGGTGGTGATGCTGTCGATAAGCGTGATGAATGCCATACTGCTGCAGACCACCGGACGCATCGTACCGGAGTTGATCAGCGAAGCGGTGCGGCCGCTGGTGCTGGCGTCCGACACGCTGATGGCGGTACTTATCTCTTTATTTATCTGTAACTTACTCTGGTTTATCGGTATCCACGGCGCGCTGATCATCACCGGGATCATGAACCCCTTCTGGATGACCTATTTGTTTGAAAATCAGCAGGCGCTGGCGGCGGGTTCGCCAACGCTGCCGCATATTTATCTGCAGGGGTTCTGGGATTTTTACCTGCTGATCGGCGGTATTGGCTCCACTTTGCCGCTGGTGCTGATGGCGATGCGCAGCCGCTCGCGGCAGCTGAAAAGCGTGGCCAAGATTGGCCTGCTGCCGTCGCTGTTTAATATCAACGAGCCAATACTGTTTGGTTTTCCGGTGATCATGAACCCGGTTTTTTTACTGCCGTTTCTCTTTGTTCCGCTGATAAATGCCTGTATCGCATGGTATTTAACTCAGCTGGGTATCCTCGACCGCGCGGTGGCGATGCTGCCATGGTCGATGCCTTCCCCGCTGGGGGCAGCATGGTCGGCGAACGGCAGCTGGAAAAATTTGTGCATGAGCCTGTTCGCGATGTTTAACGCCTGGATGCTCTATCGCCCCTTCTTCAAAGTGTACGAACGTCAGCTCGCGGAAACCGAACGCTGATCCTCTCGCCGTCGGCGGCTTATCCTCCGGCGGCACCTGCTCATCTCCTCCTCCTTCCGCTCCACTGCCGGCGCCCGGCGGCATTCTTGTAATTTTATGTGATCAGTCTCACGAATATATTCGCCGCAGAGCTAATTTTGTGAACCAGATAGGCAATTATGGAAAGCGCTTTCCGTAAGTGGATGTACATTTCCGTTTTTGATCCGTAAATTTCCCCTCCGTTATCGGTTCGTGTTAACAAACATAACGTGGGAAAAAAATAATGATAAAGCTGAAACACTCAATACCTCTGGCTCTCCTCTCGCTGGCAGGGGCCAGCAGCCCGGCCTGCGCCGATCCGAAGTATGATTTTGCGCTGCATGGCTATATCCGCTCCGGGATCCTGGCGAACTCCGATGGCAACCGCGCGGACTCCGTCGGCCTGATGCCGGACGGTAAGTGGCGACTGGGCAACGAAGAAGACACCAAGATCGAACTGATCCCCACCGTGACGCTGACGGCGGACAGCGGCGTGGTGGCGAAAGTGCAGGCCAACCTCACTCACCAGTCGAAATGCACCTCCGACTGGAACTGTCAGGATGACGATGGCCATGACGTACAGTTTCGTGAAGGGTTCGCCGAGCTGAGCAATCTGGATTTTGCGCCGGAGATGACCTTCTGGGCCGGTAAGCGCTATAGCAGCTCCAACACCTCCAGCCATCAGTTCGACTGGGAGTACATTCAGTACAACGGCACCGGCGGCGGCTTCGACAACATGGATCTCGGCTTCGCCCGCTTCGACGCCGGGGTGTACGCCTTTTCACCCACCGATGAAACCAAAGCATACCCGGTGGATAAGGGAGATCAGGGCTACCCGGATGACTATTCCCTCAACCTGTGGCTGAAAAAGATCGCGGGGACAGGCTTCGATCTGGAGCTGATCGGCCACCACATGAACCGTAACGAAAACCATCCGACTTCCGCCGAGAAGGGCTATGGCGTGACCGGTATTTATAACTTTGACGGCTTCTATGGTCTGACCGGAGGATATTCCCGCCTCGCATTGCAGTACGGGAAAGGGCTGGCGGCGGGTGACTCGCTGGGTAAAAACGGCTGGGGCTGGGCCAATCTGGAAAACACCCAGTCCTGGCGAGTGGTGCTGGATAGCGTGGCCTCGATGGGCGACCTGGAGATCTCGACCTTCGCTTTCTGGCAGAAAGATAAAAACTACCGCTGGTGGACGGAAGATGAAAATGGCTGGGGACGCTCGATGTGGGTCGCTGGTATCCGCCCTTATCATCAGATCACCCGCAACTTTGCCATGCAGTACGAGCTGGGCTACGAATACCTGGATGACAAAAACTACAAAGGGGTAAACGGCAAAGGCAAAGGCGGCCTGACCAAAGTCACCGTTGCGCCAACGCTGACCTTTGACTCCGGTTTCTGGGCGCGTCCGCAGCTGCGCTTCTTCGTCACCTACGCGAAGTGGGATAAAGGTGTCTCCGATGCATTAGACGGTAACTACAACTGGGACACCAATACCATCACCGCCGGCGGGTATTCCCGCAGTGGCTCTACCGATACCGTTAACTTCGGCGTACAGGCCGAGGTCTGGTTCTAAGGAGAGAGAACGATGAAGCCGATGAAAAACCTGCTGCTGATGGGGCTGCTGTCCGCGCTGGGGGCCGGCGGGGCGCTGGCCGCCGAGCGCTCGCACTTTACGCACTTTATCACTCGCGACGGCGCCACCCTCAAGGACGGCGACAAGGTGTTTCGTTTCGCCGGGATCCACGCGCCGGAGCTGCACCGCATTGAAGACGACGCCCGCGGCCCCTGCAGGGCAGACCCGCGCGGCTGGGGACAATACTTTAAATGGCCAACGGCCCAGGAGCAACAAAACTGGATCCAGGCGATGGTGCAAACCGGGGCGAAAGCCCAGCGCGTCTACGTGCTGTCGGTGCAGCAGGAATTTGATAAGGCCTGCGGGCGCGAGACCCATATTCTGGCGCCGGAAACGGCGGACGGCATGCCGCGGCTGAATGAGAAAGCCATGCGGGTGTATGACAACATGATTGCCGAAGCGGATAAACAGGGATTGCGTCTGATCCTGCCGTTTATCGACCACTGGTGGTGGTGGGGCGGGCGCGAGCAGCTGGCGGCGTTCTATCATGAAAAAGCGGAAGACTTTTATCGGACCGATAGCAAGACCTTCAAAGCCTATCTGGATGTGATCCGCCAGGTTATCACCCGGACAAATACCGTCACCGGCCGCGCCTATTATGATGAAAAGGCGATCATGGCCTGGGAAACCGGTAACGAGCTGGAGGATACCAACGCCGATTTCCTGCATCAGACCGCGGCGTGGATTAAAAAGTGGGCCCCTCATCAGCTGGTGGTGGATGGCACCTATAAGAAAATTAATCCGTTTGCGTTGACCGACCCCAATGTGGATATCGTCAGCAATCACTATTACACCAATGCCGATAATAACCATCCCGGGCAGGTGACGCAGGATCTGCGCGCCGTCGGCGGACAAAAAGTCTATCTCGTCGGCGAGTTTGGCCTGCTGCCGGCGGATCAACTGAACGCCATTATGCAGTCGATTGTTCACAGCGAGGTCAACGGGGCGCAAGCCGCCGGCGGGCTTATCTGGGGCTTCCGCGGCCATCGTCACGACGGCGGCTTCTACTGGCATAAGGAGTCGACCGGGCACTATAGCTACCACCTGCCGGGGTTTGCCAAAGAAGGCGAAGCGAACCAGGAGCAGGCGGTGGTCGGTCTGGTGCGCACCGCCGCGGCGCAGATGGCCGGGCAGCAGACGATGGCGCCGCTGCCGAAGCCGGACGCGCCTTTGCTGCGCGAAACCACCTCGCCCTTCGCGATCAACTGGATGGGCGCTGCGGTGGGACGCAGCTACGATGTCGAACGCGCCGCCTCACCGACCGGGCCGTGGACGGTGGTGGGCCGGGATATCTCCGATGGCGTTAACGAATGGAATCCGGAAACCATGGTTCTGTTCCGCGACGATTATCGTCAGCTTCAGCTCGGGCACACGTATTACTACCGGGTGACGGCGAAAAACGAGAGTGGTCGTTCGGCCCCTTCCAATGTGATTAGCGTGCAGCATAGCGAGGAGAATCAGCCACCGGTTGTCACGCTGGAACCGGCCCTAACCACCACGCAGGACCAGGGCGTCGAGCTTACGGCCAGCTGGCAGGACGATGGCCTGCCGTCGCGAGAGGTTAAGGTGGGCTGGCAGCACGCCGGCGATGGCCAGGTGCATTTCTGCCATGCCGATCGGGCTCAAACCCGGGCCTGGTTTACGGCGCCAGGTACCTATGCGCTGACGTTCACGGCGGACGATGGGCTGTTGAAAAGCAGCAAAACCGTGACCGTGACGGTGGGCGAGGCGGCGGGGAAAGCGCCAGCGGATTTCTGTCGTTATCACGGCGAAGTTTATGGCGTGGCTGAGGGGCGGCTGACGGTGATGAAGAGTGATAAAGACGCGCTGGCAGTTGGCGAGGACGGCTTCCTCGGCCCATTTGCCAACGAGGGGGATAAGGTCAGCTGGCAGGTGCAGGCGCCGTGGAGCGGTCAGTTCCTGCTCAATGTAACCTTCAACGGCAAATGGGGCGGTAAGCAGAACTCATTTGTCGTCAACGGGGGCGCTCCGCAGGCGGTGGCCTTCCCGCAGACGGATGAGCAGGGCCAGCAGCTGCGGATACCGGTGACGCTTAAAGCCGGGAGCAATCAGATTGACTTCGGCCGCTTCGCCGGCGACTGGGGCTATATGTTCATTAAATCGATCGAAGTGGTCGCTGAGTAGTACGTTCAGGCTGCGCCAGACGGGCGCAGCCTTTTTTCGAAGGAGAGGTTATGCAGCAGTATCAGTTTCCGCAAGGGTTCCTGTGGGGGGCGGCGGCGTCCGGCCCGCAAACGGAAGGGGTCACCAATAAGCGCCATCGTTCCATCTGGGACAGTTGGTTTGCCGAACAGCCGGAGCGATTTTATCAGCAGGTAGGGCCGCAGACCGTGTGTGATACTTATCATCAGTATCCGCAGGACGTGGCGCTGATGAAACAGACCGGCTTCAACTCATTTCGTACCTCGATACAGTGGTCACGACTGATCGCTGATTTGGAAACCGGCGCGCCGGACCCGGACGCGGTGCGTTTTTATCACGCCTATCTGGATGAGATGATCGCTAACGGCATTGAGCCGATGATCAATCTCTACCACTTTGATATGCCGGAAGCGCTGCAGAAACAGTACGGCGGCTTTGAATCGGCGTACGTAGCCGAGCTGTTTGCCCGCTTTGCCCGCACCGCCTTTAGCCTGTTTGGCCATAAGGTTAAATACTGGATAACCTTCAACGAGCCGATTGTGCCGGTTGAGGGAGGCTACCTGTACGACTTCCACTATCCATGTAAGAAAGATGGCCGGCTGGCGGCGCAGGTGGCGTTTAACATTATGCTGGCGCACGCCAAAGCGGTAACGGCTTATCGTGAACTGGCGCTGGCGGGCGAGATCGGCGTGGTGCTCAACCTGACCCCGAGCTATACCCTCACCGACAGCGACGCGGATAAAAAAGCCGCCGGGTATGCCGACCTGTTTTTTAACCGCAGCTTCCTTGACCCGCTGGTAAAACATGAGTTCCCCAAAGCGCTGTGCGAGATCCTTGCCGCCCACGACTGCCTGCCGACGACCAGCAAAGACGACGCGGCGTTGATCCTCAGCGCGGATATCGATTTTCTTGGGGTAAACTATTACGTGCCGCGGCGGGTAAAAGCGCGTGAGAGCGAATATGACCTCGATTATTTCACTCCGGAATACTATTTCGAAAACGCGGTGAACCCGCAGGGCCGCTTTAATCCTTATCGTGATAACAACGAGATCCTGCCGCAGGCGATCTATGACATTGCCGCCAATATTCGCGATAACTACGGCAATATTAAGTGGTATCTCGCGGAAATCGGCATCGCGATGGATCGACAATCAGAGGGCGAGCCCGGGGCGGACGGGGTGATAGACGATACTTTCCGCATCCAGCTGATGGAGGAGCATCTGGTGCAGCTGCATCGGGCGATAGCCGACGGCGCGAACTGCTTTGGCGTGCACCAGTGGACGTTTATCGACAACTGGTCGTGGATCAATGCCTTCAAACGGCGCTACGGCTTCTGGCGACTGGATCTGGAGACCGGCGAGCGACAGATAAAACGCAATGCGCTGTGGTTTGCCGAACTGGCGACCAGCAACGGTTTTACCAGCGATAAATAGCGCGCTGCGCCAGCGCTCCCTCTCACCGGCGCGGAAAGGGGGAGCGCGCGAGGTTACACCAGTTCGTCTTTATTAATACCCAGCCGCTTCATGCGTGACAGGAGCGTGGTGCGCTTGAGCCCCAGCCGCTGGGCGGCGCCTTTCGGCCCGGCCACCACGCCGTTGCTCTCCTTCAGCACCCGGACGATCAGCTGATATTCATCCTCACCTTCCTCAGGCAGGACCGCCGGCGTCCGCGGGGCTTCCACGATATCCCGCTCCGGCAGGGAGAGCTGCAGTACATTGCCGCGGGTGAGCAATACCGCCCGTTCGATAACGTTTTCCAGCTCGCGCACGTTGCCCGGCCACTCCATACGCGTCAGAGTGCGCAGGGTTTCCGCCGGAATGCTGTCGATATTGCGCCCCATGCGGCGGGCGATTTTAAAGGTAAACGCCTTCACCAGCAGCGGAATATCGTCGGGACGTTCGCGCAGCGGCGGCAGGTGGATCGGGAACACGTTGAGCCGGTAGTAGAGATCGCTGCGGAATTCCCTGTCGATAACCATCTGCTTGAGATCGCGGTTGGTGGCGGCGATCAATCGAACGTCGGTCTGAATCAGCTTGTTGCTCCCCAGACGTTCGAACTCCTGCTCCTGGAGGACGCGCAGCAGTTTGGGCTGCAGTTCCAGCGGCATATCGCCCACTTCATCGAGGAACAGGGAGCTTTTGTCCGCCAGTTCGAAGCGGCCGATACGCTGGGCGCTGGCCCCGGTGAACGCGCCGCGTTCGTGGCCGAACAGATCGCTCTCCAGCAGCCCGGCGGGCATAGCCGCGCAGTTCATCTTCACCATCCGCCGACCGTTGCGTCCGCTGAGGTTGTGGATAGCGCGGGCGATAAGCTCTTTGCCGGTGCCGGTTTCGCCGAGGATCAGCACGGTGCTGTCGCTCTGCGCCACCATCTCTACCTGCTTGAGCACATTGTTCATCGCCTCGCTGCGGCCGATAATCTCCCCGAATTCGCTCTCGACATTATTGAGCTGCTCGGTGAGCGCGAGGTTCTCATCCACCAGCCGCTCTTTCAGGCGCTGAATTTCGCGGTAGGCGAGGGCGTTATCGATAGCGATCGACACCCGCTCGGCGATCTGCCGCAGCAGCTTGAGATTGGTGGTGGTGAAGACCTGTTCGTCGCACTGCGCCAGCTTAAGCACCCCGAGCAGGGTATTGCCGGACATCAGCGGCAGCAGGCACAGGGTCTGGATCTTATTGCCCCACATCTCGAAGAGCATTTTCTCATACGGCGCGAGAGTGTCATGTTCGTGCAGATTAAGCAGCAGCATCTCTTTGCTTTTGAACACGCGCTCGGTGAGGGTGCCGGCTTCATCCACCTCGCTCTGGTCGTGAACCGGGTGGCTGGCGTCAAGATAATGCGTGGAATAGATGTTGAGCTTCCCCTTGCGGTCGCTGCGCAGCACCACGCTGATGGCGTCGATCCGGAAGTAGCGATGGATCTCTTTCGCCACCTCGCTGACCAGCTCGTCGATATCCAGTCGCGAGAGCACCGCGTTAGTGATCGCCACCAGGATGCGAAAATTGTCGCGCTCGTGGCACAGCAGATCGTAATCGACGTTATTGCTGACCCGGTTCTGAATCTGTTCGGTGACGACGGCGACGATCTGCGCGAAGGTATGCAGCCGCTGGAACTCTTTCTCGCTCCACGGCCGGTTGTCACGGCGGAGGAATTCGCAACCGCCAAAGATCCGCCCGTCCGCCGCCAGCGGCAGCAGCGAGTAGTAACCGAACGGACGATACAGTCCGCTGCGGATAAGCTGCGGCCAGGTATCGGCAAAGGTTTCATGATCGCAATGCAGGGCATCCGGCCGGGAGAGTAAGCGACGCACCGGACCGTGGGCCAGGACGGTTTCATCCTCGTAGCTTACCGGATGGCCGGCCTCATCGCAGGCGTACCTGGCCGCGCGGTGATTACCCGCGTTCCACAGGATGATGGCCGCCTCATCGGCCAGCGCGGACTGTTGCACCAGACGGGTCAGAGTTTCGCTTAGCGCGGCCAGGTCGGGCTGCTGTAATAAAAGCCGGGTGATATCGAACAGCCCCTGCTGGCCGAGATCGCTCATCGGTGTATACGACATTGCTTACGTCCAAAACGCGCCGACAACGCGGCGCATAAGAAAATGATGGTACAAATAATAGTATGTTAATAAAGCGGTTATTGCCGCTTTAACCCATCCATGGGCGCCCGCTGGTTTGGGCAAAATAATTACGCTGGCTTTTTCCCGGCTCGCGCTGCGCTTAGCCGGGCTACATGTGCGCGCAGTTTTGTAGCCCGGATAAGGCGCCAGCCGCTATCCGGGACCCGACGCCGTCGTTAACAAATTCTCGGCAGCGGTTCGGCGTGGGGAAGATCGAGCGTCCGCTTCACGCCGTACAGCCCAACGGAACGTACGCCCGGGCGGGCGACCACTTCGCCGATTATCGCCGCATCGCGTCCTAACGCGTGAGACCGCAAATGCGCCAGCGCGTTTTCCGCCTCGTCGCGGGCGACGGCGAGCACCAGCTTGCCTTCATTGGCGAAGTTCAGGGCGTCCAGACCAAGCAGCTCGCAGACGCCGCGCACCGTGTCGTTGACCGGCAGCGTTGCCTCCTGCAGTTCGATGCCGCAGCCGCTGGCGGCGGCGAACTCATGGGCGACCGCGTTAACCCCGCCGCGGGTGGCGTCGCGCAGGGCTTTCACTCCGCTCAGCGGGCGCAGGGTCTGGATAAGCGGCGTCAGCACCGTGCAGTCGCTGGACAGCGCGCCGTCCAGCCCCATCTGCTCGCGCAGGTTAAGGATGGTGGCGCCATGATCCCCCAGCGTGCCGCTGACCAGCAGCACATCACCGGCGCTAATCTGCTGCGTCCCCCAGTGAACGTCCGCCGGGATGGCGCCGATGCCGGCGGTGTTAATAAACAGCTTATCCGCCGCGCCGCGCGGCACCACTTTAGTGTCGCCGGTGACGATGGCGATCCCTGCCGCCCGGGCGGTGTCGGCCATGCTGGCGACCACCGCTTCCAGGGTGGCCATCTCCAGCCCCTCTTCGAGAATAAAGCCGCAGGAAAGATAGCGCGGGATGGCGCCGCTGACCGCCACATCGTTGGCGGTACCGCAGACGGCAAGCTTGCCGATATTGCCGCCGGGAAAGAACAGCGGGTCAATCACGTAGCTGTCGGTGGAGAAGGCGAGGCGGTCCCCCTGGGCGGCGAGCGCCGCCAGATCGAGGCGCGCCTGATCCTCCTGCTCCGCCAGCCAGGGGTTGGCGAAGGCCTGCATAAACAGGTCGCCGATCAGCTGCTGCATTGCCTGTCCCCCGCTACCGTGGGCTAACTGGACGCTTTTCATACTTCATTTTCCTGACTGCGATATTGATACCAGGCGGCGCAGGCCCCTTCAGAGGAGACCATTAGCGCGCCAAAGGCGCTTTGCGGATTGCAGGTGCTGGCGAAGAGCGGGCACTGGTGCGGTTTACAGCGGCCGGTCAGCACCTCGCCGCAGCGGGCGCGCGGGTCGTCGCACACGCGCTGCGGCGCCGGGCGAAAATGCGCCTCGGCATCGAAGCGCTGATAGGCTGGCGTAAGCTGCACGCCGGAGTCGCTGATGACCCCCAGGCCGCGCCATTCGCTGTCGCCATCCAGGCGGAAGACGTCGGCCATCGCCGCCTGCGCCAGCGGGTTACCCTCATCCGGCACCACGCGACGGTACTGATTTTCCACATCGCTGCGCTGCGCTATTGTCTGCTCAACCAGCATCACCGCGCCTTGCAGTAGATCAAGCGGTTCGAAACCGGCGACCACTAAAGGACGGTGATAGTCGCTGGCGATAAAGCCGTAGGCCTCAGTGCCGATCACCATACTGACGTGGCCCGGGGCGAGAAAGGCGTCGATACTGTTGTCCGGCTGGTCCAGCAGGCTGCGCAGGGTCGGCAGCAGGGTGATGTGCTGGCAGAAAAAGTAGAAGTTATCGACGTTGCGCTCTCGCGCCTGACGCAGGGTCAGGGCGGTAGCGGGCATGGTGGTTTCGAAACCAAGACCAAAAAAAACCACCTCGCGCTGCGGATTTTGCTGCGCCAGCCGCAGAGCGTCCATCGGCGAGTAAACGATGCGGACATCGGCGCCACGGGCTTTCGCCTGCAGAAGCGAGCCGTTTTTACCCGGCACGCGCATGGCGTCGCCGAAGGTGCAGAAGATCACTCCCGGGCGGCTGGCAATCTCAATGCAGGCGTCGATGCGCCCCATCGGCAGGACGCACACCGGGCAGCCGGGCCCATGAATAAATTCGATGTTCTCCGGCAACAGCTGGTCGAGCCCGAATTTAAAAATGGCATGGGTATGGCCGCCGCAGACCTCCATGATGCGCAGCGGTCGCGCGGCGGTGTGCGGCAGCAGACGAGCACGCTGCTGAAGATGGGCCACCAGCTGCATCACCTGTTCGGGGGCGCGGTATTCATCTACGTAACGCATTATCGCTCCTCGCCGTACAGCAGCGCGCCGACGTCCGGCTCCACGTCAAACATATTTTGCAGCGCCTCGAGGGTGTCGCGGGCTTCGGCTTCATTAATGACGCTCATGGCGAAGCCGACGTGCACCAGCACCCACTGGCCGAGCCGCGGCTGGCCCTGCTCATCTACGGCGCCGACCAGCGTCAGGTCGACGTCGCGCTGAATACCGCAAACTTCCACCTTCGCCAGCACGCCGTCGATGGCGCAAATTTGTCCCGGAATG
Source organism: Klebsiella sp. AqSCr (assembly GCF_008452795.1). Taxonomy (NCBI): domain Bacteria; kingdom Pseudomonadati; phylum Pseudomonadota; class Gammaproteobacteria; order Enterobacterales; family Enterobacteriaceae; genus Klebsiella; species Klebsiella sp. AqSCr. The sequence goes on along the minus strand of NZ_MJDM01000005.1, from coordinate 1,964,753 downwards.
CCTATGCACATCGCTGCGTCTCCAGCCAGGTGAGCCATTGCTCCATGCCTTCGCCGCTGGTGGCGGAGACAAGAATAATTTCAATATGCGGATTGACCTCGCGGGCGCAGGCCAGGCACCGCTCAACGTCGAAATTGAGATACGGCAGCAGGTCGACTTTGTTGAGCAGCATCAGGCTGGCGGCGGCGAACATATGCGGATACTTCAGCGGTTTGTCTTCGCCTTCGGTGACCGACAGCACCGCCACCTTATGGCGCTCGCCGAGATCAAAGCTGGCCGGGCAGACCAGGTTGCCGACGTTTTCGATAAACAGAATGCCGCGGTCAGCCAGCGGCAGGCGCGGGGCGGCGTCGGCGATCATCTGGGCGTCGAGATGGCAGCCTTTCCCGGTATTGACCTGAATCGCCGGGGTGCCGGTGGCGCGAATGCGGGCGGCGTCATTGACCGTTTGCTGATCGCCTTCAATCACCGCGCAGTCGGCGCGTCCTTTCAGCCGGGTGAGGGTTTCGGTGAGCAGGGTGGTTTTGCCGGAGCCGGGGCTGGAAACCAGATTCAGCACCAGCTGCTGTTTTGCTGCGAAGCGTGCGCGGTTGCGTGCCGCCAGGCGGTTGTTTTTATCCAGCACGTCGATCTCCACTTCCAGCATCCGCCGCTGGCTCTGCCCCGGGGCGTGGGTACCCGCTTCGCCGTGGCCGTAATGCAGGTCGCCCTCTGGCGTGCGGGTGGGGGCGAAGTGGTCGGTTTTGACACCGGTGATGGTCATCGTCTGGCGTGGGGCGGGCGCGAAGGGGGCGCTGCGGAACGCGGAATGCGGGTTTCGTTCGTCTCCTTCAATATAGAGGTTGCCTTCGCCACAGCCGCATGTTGTACACATAATTTACTCCAATTCTAAACGCTGAATCTGTAAGCCATCATCCGCCACGATCTGCAGCTGGTCGTTATTGCAGTGCGGGCAGCGGCGAACGTGCTGCGAGACAAGATGGACGTACTGCTGACAGCGATCGCACCAGCATTCAGCCTGTTGTTCGGTGATATGCAATTCACACCCCTCCGCCAGCGTGCCGCGGCAGACCAGCTCAAAGCAGAAGGTCAGGGCGCTGGCTTCCACGCAGGAAAATGCGCCGACCTTAAGCCACACGCCGGTAACCCGCCGCGCGCCGGCCTGCTGCGCCTGTTGTTCAATAATTTCCAGCGCCCGCTGGCTGAGGGTGATTTCGTGCATAGTCGCCTCCGTATCGCGATGCGCCTTCTATGCAATAACGATGCCAGAATGAAATCGTCGTGGCAGTCAATGTCGATGTCGACGCCCCGGGGCTGTCATCGACATGTCGCATCGGCAGAGGTCGATAAAAAAACATAGTTAAATCAATTAAATAAAACCTGGCATGAAAAATGCTTAGAGGGTGCATCTCATGCTACGGAGAAACCGATATGACTATTTGGGAAATAAGTGAAAAGGCGGATTACATCGCCGACCGTCACCGGCAGCAGCAGGAGCAGTGGCACATCTACTGTAACTCGCTGGTTCAGGGGATCACCTTGTCGAAGGCCCGCCTGCATCACGCGATGAGCTGCGCGCCGGACAAAGAGCTGTGCTTCGTGCTGTTCGGCCATTTTCAGGTGTTCGTCGCCCTCGCGGAAGGCTTCAACAGCCACACCATCGAGTACTACGTCGAAAACAAAAACGGCGGTGATAAGTATCTGATTGCTCAGGCCACCCTCGCAATGGATGGCACGGTGGACGGCCGCATCAGCAACCGCTCCCGCGACCAGGTGCTGGAGCACTATCTGGCGATTATCGCCACCGTCTATGACCGTCTGTATGACGCCATGGAACAAGACCAACCGGTGGATTTAAGCCATCTGGCGCTGACCCACTGATCGTAAGGTGTCGACACGTGTCGAAAATGACACCTGCGCAACCTGATTTCGTCAAAAATGACTTTCACCCGAGGATGACCCGGTGAACCGTTTTGTAATTGCTGACTCCACTGTCTGTATCGGCTGCCGCACCTGCGAAGCCGCCTGCTCTGAGACGCATCGCCAGCACGGCCTGCAGGCTATGCCGCGGCTGCAGGTGATGCGTAATGAAAAAGAATCGGCACCGCAGATGTGCCACCACTGTGAAGATGCTCCCTGCGCCACCGTCTGCCCGGTTAACGCCATCCAGCGCGTCGATGGCGCGGTCCAGCTCAACGAGAGCCTGTGCGTAAGCTGTAAACTGTGCGGCATTGCCTGCCCGTTCGGCGCCATTGAATTTTCCGGCAGCCGCCCGCTGGATATCCCGGCGAATGCCAATACCCGGCTGGCGCCCCCCGCGCCGCCGGCGCCGGCGCGCGTCAGCTCGCTGCTCGACTGGGTACCGGGCGTGCGCGCTATTGCCGTGAAATGCGACCTCTGCCACTTCGATGACCAGGGCCCGGCCTGCGTGCGGACCTGTCCGACCAACGCGCTGATGCTGGTGGATAGCCGTGATATCGCCCAGGCCAGCAAGCGTAAACGCCAGCTGACCTTTAATACCGACCTTGGCGACTTGTCGCTGTTCCAGGCGCAACAGGGGGAGAGGGAATGAGTGTAATTGGATTAGTGAATCAGGCGGTGGCGTGGTATGCCGCCAGCGCCGTACTGGCCTTTCTGTTTGCCATGCGCAAACCGCTCAGCGGCGCCATTGCCGGGATCGGCGGCGCGGTGGCCAGCGCCATGCTGGTGGTCGCCGGCGGCGCCGCGCTGCTGATGCCGGAGCGGATCCACGGCGGCATGCTGCAGTTTCTCCACCTGACGATACGGGTGGGGGGCGTCAACGCGCTGTGGCTGCTGGCCATCGGCCTGTCGGCGCTGCCGGTGTCATTGTTCAATATTAGCTGGCATCGCCACCCGCAGGTGAAGGCCAACGGCCCGCTGGTCAACCTGCTGCTGGCCGCCGCGACCTGCGCGGTGGTGGTGACCAATATCGGTTCACTGGTGGTGATGGCGGAGATCATGGCGCTCTGCGCGGCGTTTCTCACCGGCTGCGCCGCCTCCGGTAAGCTGTGGTTTGCGCTGGGGCGTCTCGGTACTTTGCTGATGGCCTGGACCTGCTGGCTGGTGTGGTCAACCTACGGCACCCTCGAGCTGGCGCAGATCAACCTTCAGGCGGTGGATATGATGCAGAACCCGCTGCTCTGGCTGCCGGGTCTGGTGGGGTTCGCCCTGCTGGCCGGGGCGATCCCGCTGCACGGCTGGGCGCCGCAGGCCCACGCCGGGGCCAGCGCGCCGGCCGCCGCGCTGTTTTCCACGGTAGTGATGAAAGTCGGTCTGTACGGCATGCTGACCGTTTCGCTGGCCGGCGGCGTGCCGCCGCTGTGGTGGGGCGTGATGCTGCTGGCGCTGGGGATGATCACCGCCTTTATCGGCGGACTGTATGCGCTGATGGAGCATAACATTCAGCGCCTGCTGGCCTATCACACCCTGGAGAATATCGGCATTATCCTGCTGGGGCTGGGCGCCTTCGTCACCGGCGTGGCGACCCGCAACAGCACGCTGATGGTGCTGGGCTTTATCGGCGGCATGTATCACCTGATTAACCACAGCCTGTTCAAAACCACGCTGTTCCTCGGTGCCGGAGCGGTGTGGTTCCGCACCGGCCATCGCGATATCGAGAAGCTGGGCGGCATCGGTAAAAAAATGCCGCTGATCTCCCTCGCCATGCTGGTGGGGCTGATGGCAATGGCGGCCCTGCCGCCGCTGAACGGCTTCGCCGGCGAATGGGTTATCTATCAATCCTTCTTCAAAATGAGCACTGGCGACCTGTTTATTGGCCGTCTGCTGGGGCCGCTACTGGCCGTTGGCCTGGCGATCACTGGCGCACTGGCGGTGATGTGTATGGCGAAAGTCTATGGCGTGACCTTCCTCGGCGCGCCGCGGACGAAAGAGGCGGAAAACGCCACCTGCGCCCCCTGGCTGATGACCCTGAGCGTGGTGCTGGCGGCGGTTTTCTGCCTCGTTGGCGGCATCGCCGCGCCGTGGCTGCTGCCGCTGGTGAGCGGCGCCTTCCCGGTGCAGGCTCAGGTATCGAGCGTGGTGTCGCAGCCGATGATCGCGCTGCTGCTTATCGCCTGCCCGCTGCTGCCGTTCCTGCTGATGATCTTCTTTAAAGGCGATCGCCTGGCGGCGCGCTCGCGCGGCGCGGCGTGGGTCTGCGGTTACGACCACGAGCAGTCGATGGTGGTAACGGCCCACGGCTTTGCCATGCCGGTGAAAGAGGCCTTTGCGCCGTTGCTGAAGCTGCGTCACTGGCTGAACCCGGTGCGTCTGGTGCCGGGCTGGCAATCGGCCTCGGCGCCGGCGCTGCTGCGCGGGATCGCGCTGGTTGAGCTGGCGGTGCTGGTGGTGATTGTCATTTCGCGAGGAGCCTGAGAATGAGTCTGTTAATTGCATTGCTACAGGCGCTGGTGCTGTTTGCCGTCGCGCCGCTGTTGTCCGGGATCGTTCGCGTCGCCCGCGCGCGGCTGCATAACCGCCGTGGACCGGGGGTACTGCAGGAGTATCGCGATATCCTGAAACTGCTGGGCCGCCAGAGCGTCGGTCCTGACGCCTCGGGCTGGGTGTTTCGCCTGACGCCGTACGTCATGGTGGGCGTGATGCTGACCATCGCCACCGCGCTGCCGGTGGTGACGGTAGACTCCCCGCTGCCGGTGCTGGGGGATCTCATCACCCTGATCTACCTGTTCGCCATCGCCCGTTTCTTCTTTGCCATTTCCGGTCTGGACACCGGCAGCCCGTTTACCGCGCTGGGCAGCAGTCGCGAAGCGATGCTCGGCGTGCTGGTGGAGCCGATCCTGCTGTTGGGCCTGTGGGTGGCGGCGCAGGTCGCCGGCTCGACCCATATCAGCGCCATCACCGATACCCTTTACCACTGGCCGGCGGCGCGCAGCATTCCACTGATTCTGGCGTTATGCGCCTGCGCCTTCGCCACCTTTATCGAGATGGGCAAACTGCCGTTCGATCTGGCGGAAGCGGAGCAGGAGCTGCAGGAAGGGCCGCTGTCGGAATACAGCGGCAGCGGCTTTGGCATCCTGAAGTGGGGCATCAGCCTCAAACAGCTGGTGGTGCTGCAGATGTTTGTCGGGGTCTTCTTTCCGTGGGGCCAGATGACCAGCTTCAGCGTCGGCGGCCTGCTGCTGGCGCTGGTGGTCGCCATCGTTAAGCTGGTGGTTGGGGTGCTAATTATCGCGCTGTTTGAAAACAGCATGGCGCGTCTGCGTTTTTGTGCCACCTCCCGCGTCACCTGGGCCGGGTTTGGTTTCGCCTTTTTAGCTTTCGTCTCCTTGCTGGTGGCGTGATTAAGAGAGTTTGAGCATGTCTGAAGAAAAAATCGGTCAACACTACCTTGCGGCGCTGCACCAGGCCTTTCCCGGCGTGGTGCTGGACGAAGCCTGGCAGACTAAAGACCAGTTAACCATCACCGTGAAGGTCAACTACCTGCCGGAAGTGGTGGAGTTTCTCTACTACCAGCAGGGCGGCTGGCTGTCGGTGCTGTTCGGCAACGATGAACGTAAGCTCAACGGCCACTACGCGGTCTATTACGTGCTGTCGATGGAGCAGGGCACCAAATGCTGGATCACCGTGCGCGTGGAAGTGGACGCCAACAAACCGGAATACCCGTCGGTGACGCCGCGCGTCCCGGCGGCGGTATGGGGCGAGCGCGAAGTGCGTGATATGTACGGCCTGGTGCCGGTCGGCCTGCCGGACGAACGCCGGCTGGTGCTGCCGGACGACTGGCCGGACGAACTCTATCCGCTGCGCAAAGACAGCATGGATTATCGCCAGCGTCCGGCGCCGACCACCGACGCCGAAACCTACGAGTTTATTAACGAGCTCGGCAGCAAGAAAAACAACGTGGTGCCGATTGGCCCGCTGCACGTCACCTCTGATGAACCTGGCCACTTCCGCCTGTTCGTTGACGGCGAGAACATTATCGACGCCGACTACCGCCTGTTCTACGTCCATCGCGGGATGGAAAAGCTGGCGGAAACCCGCATGGGTTATAACGAAGTGACCTTCCTGTCGGACCGGGTGTGCGGCATCTGCGGCTTCGCCCACAGCACCGCTTACACCACCTCGGTGGAGAATGCGATGGGCATTGTGGTGCCGGAGCGGGCGCAGATGATCCGCGCCATTCTGCTGGAGGTGGAACGCCTGCACTCGCACCTGCTGAACCTCGGTCTGGCCTGCCACTTTACCGGCTTTGACTCCGGCTTTATGCAGTTCTTCCGCGTGCGCGAAACCTCGATGAAGATGGCAGAGATCCTTACCGGCGCGCGTAAAACCTACGGCCTGAACCTGATCGGCGGGATCCGCCGCGACCTGCTGAAAGAGGACATGATCCAGACCCGTCAGCTGGCGCAGCAGATGCGTCGCGACGTGCAGGAGCTGGTGGATATGCTGCTCAGCACGCCGAATATGGAACAGCGTACCGTCGGTATTGGCCGTCTCGACCCGGAAATCGCCCGCGACTTCAGCAACGTCGGCCCGATGGTGCGCGCCAGCGGCCACGCCCGCGACACCCGCGCCGACCACCCGTTTGTCGGTTACGGCCTGCTGCCGATGGAAGTTCACAGCGAACAGGGCTGCGACGTGATATCTCGCCTCAAGGTGCGGATCAACGAGGTTTACACCGCGCTGAATATGATTGATTTCGGTCTCGATAACCTGCCGGGCGGCCCGCTGATGGTGGAGGGGTTCACCTATATTCCGCACCGCTTCGCGCTGGGCTTCTCCGAGGCGCCGCGCGGCGACGATATCCACTGGAGCATGACCGGCGACAACCAGAAACTGTACCGCTGGCGCTGCCGGGCGGCGACTTACGCCAACTGGCCGACCCTGCGCTATATGCTGCGCGGCAACACCGTTTCCGATGCGCCGCTGATCATCGGCAGCCTCGACCCGTGCTACTCCTGTACTGACCGCATGACCGTGGTCGATGTACGCAAGAAGAAGAGCAAAGTGGTGCCATACAAAGAGCTGGAGCGCTACAGCATCGAGCGTAAAAACTCGCCGCTGAAATAAGGAATCGCCATGTTTACCTTTATTAAAAAAGTTATTAAGACCGGCACCGCGACGCACGCCTACCCGCTGGAGCCGATGCCGGTAGACAAAAACTTTCGCGGCAAGCCGGAGCATACGCCACAGCAGTGTATCGGCTGCGCGGCCTGCGTGAACGCCTGCCCGTCGAACGCCCTGACGGTCGAGATCGATCTGGCCACTAACCAGCTGGCGTGGCAGTTTAACCTCGGGCGCTGCATCTTCTGCGGTCGCTGTGAAGAGGTGTGCCCGACGGCGGCGATTAAGCTGTCGCCGGAGTATGAGCTGGCGGTGTGGAAGAAAGAGGATTTCCTCCAGCAGTCGCGCTTCGCTATCTGCCACTGCCGGGAGTGCCAGCGTCCGTTCGCGGTGCAGAAGGAGATCGACTACGCCATCGCGCTGCTCAAGCATAACGGCGATACCCGCGCCGAGCTGCACCGCGAAAGCTTCGAAACCTGCCCGGAATGCAAGCGCCAGAAATGCCTGGTGCCGTCCGATCGTATTGAACTGACCCGCCATATGAGGGAGGCCAGCTGATGAGTACTTTACTTGGCCCGCGCGATGAAAACGGCATTCCCGTGCCGATGACGGTGGATGAATCCATCGCCAGCATGAAGGCCTCGCTACTGAAGAAGATTAAACGTTCGGCCTACGTCTACCGCGTCGACTGTGGCGGCTGCAACGGCTGCGAAATCGAAATTTTCGCCACCCTTTCGCCGCTGTTCGACGCTGAACGCTTCGGGATTAAGGTGGTGCCTTCGCCGCGCCATGCCGATATTCTGTTGTTTACCGGGGCAGTGACTCGCGCGATGCGCTCCCCGGCGCTGCGCGCCTGGCAGTCGGCGCCGGATCCGAAGATCTGTATCTCCTACGGCGCCTGCGGCAACAGCGGCGGCATCTTCCACGACCTGTACTGCGTCTGGGGCGGTACCGATAAAATCGTACCGGTCGACGTCTATATTCCGGGCTGCCCGCCGACGCCAGCCGCCACGCTGTACGGCTTCGCCATGGCGCTTGGCCTGCTGGAGCAGAAAATTCATGCCCGTCTGCCGGGTGAGCTCGACGAACAGCCGACCGAGCTGCTGCATGCCGATATGGTGCAGCCTCTGCGGGTGCGCATCGATCGCGAAGCGCGGCGTCTGGCGGGCTATCGCTATGGACGGCAGATTGCCGATGACTATATGCGTCTGCTTGGCCAGGGCGACAGCCAGGTGCTGCGCTGGCTGGAGGCGGAGAAAGATCCGCGTCTGACCGAGATCGTCACCCATCTCAACCAGGTGGTCGAGGGGGCGCGTATCCGATGAGCGAGACGGTGGTGTTCAGTCAGCTGAGCCGTAAATTTATTGATGAGAACGACGCCACGCCGGATCAGGCGCAGCAGGTGGTCTATTACAGCCTGGCGATTGGCCACCACCTCGGCGTCATCGACTGTCTGGAGGCGGCGCTGAGCTGCCCGTGGGACGCGTATCTGGCATGGATCGCCACCCTTGAGGCCGGAAGCGCCGCGCGGCGCAAAATGGAGGGCGTGCCGAAGTATGGCGAAATCGTCATCGACAGCAGTCATGTGGCGATGCTGGCCAACGCCTTTGATAAAGCGCAGTCCGCGCAGACCCCGCAGCAGCAGGCGTGGAGCAAAACCCTGCTCAGCATGCTGCATGATATTCACCAGGAGAGCGCCATCTACCTGATGGTGAGGAGATTACGTGACTGACGTTTTACTCTGTGTCGGCAACAGCATGATGGGCGACGACGGCGCCGGCCCGCTGCTGGCGGAGATGTGCGCGGCGAACCCGGCCGGCCAGTGGGTGGTCATCGACGGCGGCAGCGCGCCGGAAAACGACATCGTGGCGATCCGCGAATTACGCCCCGAACGCCTGCTGATTGTCGATGCCACCGATATGGGCCTAAACCCCGGCGACATTCGCATCATCGATCCCGACGACATCGCCGAGATGTTTATGATGACCACCCATAACATGCCGCTCAACTATCTGGTCGATCAGCTGAAAGAAGACGTCGGCGAGGTGATTTTCCTCGGCATTCAGCCGGATATCGTCGGTTTTTATTATCCGATGACCCAGCCGGTGAAAGAGGCCGTTGCCCGGGTGTATCAGCAGCTGGCAGGCTGGCAGGGCAAGGGCGGCTTTACTCAGCTGGAGGCCGCGGACGACTAGCCCTGCGGCGAACCGGGCTCTCCGCCGGCGCACGACTGGCCGGAAGGGAGCCCCGTTCCCGGCGCTGCCAGCTCAAGATTCTCTATCACTAATTTACCGGGCGACACCGAGACTCTGACCTGCGTGCCGACCGGAAACCCCGCCTGCTCCAGCCAGTCGCCGTTTAAGCTTAATGCCGCGTGGCGGGTGTAGCGCCGCGTCTCCCGCGTTTTGCGGTCCTCATGGCGTTTTCTGACATATCCCACGGTTAACTGGCGAATGGCCCTGGCTATCCCTCTGGCTGCGGTAGGGTGCTGTGCGCTCATGATGTGCTCCTTGCTGAAGATACCCGGTAAAAGTACTGGATAAAATACCAGTTATTGTAAACAGGTGGCAAACCAGAAACTGGAATCAGACTCGAGAAAAAAGCATGTAATGGATGCAACAGATAGCCGACGTCCGTCCCCCGGTTATCGCGGGGAACGGGCGCGCGTGGGCGAGGGTGCTTAGTCGAGATCGGCGCCGTTACTGGCTATCACCTTCTGGTACCAGAAGAATGACTTTTTACGCTTACGCGCCAGGGTGCCGTTGCCGGCATCGTCGCGATCGACATAGACAAAGCCGTAGCGCTTGCTCATCTCGCCGGTGGACGCCGAGACCAGATCGATGCAGCCCCAGCTGGTGTAGCCCATTACCGGAATGCCGTCGCCGATAGCATCGCGCATCGCCCTGATGTGCTCGCGCAGGTAGCTGATGCGATAGTCGTCATTGATGTCCCCATTGGCATCGATCTCATCGCGGGCGCCAAGCCCGTTTTCCACCAGGAACAGCGGTTTCTGATAGCGGTCGTACATCATGTTCATGGTGATGCGCAGGCCCAGCGGGTCGATGCCCCAGCCCCATTCGCTGGCCGGAATGTGCGGGTTCTTCAGCGACTTGACGATGTTGGCGGCATTGGTGTTGCTGGCGTTCATCTCCGCCGAGGCGCAGCGCGACGCGTAGTAGCTAAAGGAGACGAAATCGACGGTGTTTTTTAGGATCTCGTCATCGCCCGGCTGTTTCGCAATCGTGACCCCTTTTTCCCGGAACACTCGCGCGGCCCACACCGGATAGGCGCCGCGGGCCTGGACATCGATAAAGAACAGGTTTTCGCGGTCCTTCTCCAGCGCCATCCATACATCTTCCGGCTTGCAGGAGTAAGGGTAGAAATTACCGCCGGCCAGCATACAGCCGACCTGATTTTGCGGGTTAATCTCATGGGCGATTTTCGTCGCCAGCGCGCTGGCCACCAGCTCGTGATGCGCGGCCTGATACTTCACCTGCTCCTGGTTTTCACCCTCTTCAAACACCAGCCCGGCGCCGGAGTAGGGGCTGTGCAGCATGATGTTGATTTCATTAAAGGTGAGCCAGTATTTCACCAGGCCGTCAAAAGCTTCAAAGCAGGTGCGGGCGTAGTGGCTGAAAAAATCCACCATTTTGCGGTTGCGCCAGGAGCCGTACTCCATCACCAGATGCATCGGCACGTCAAAATGGCACAGGGTGACCAGCGGCTCGATACCGTGCTTTTTGCACTCCTCGAACAGTGAGCGATAGAAGGCGATGCCCTGCGGATTCGGCTGCTGTTCGTCGCCGCGTGGGAACAGGCGGCTCCAGGCGATGGAGGTGCGAAAGACGCTGAACCCCATCTCGGCCATCAGGGCGATATCTTCTTTATAGCGATGGTAAAAATCGATCGCCTGGTGGCTGGGGTAAAATTCGTCTTCACGCAGCGTAAAGCGCTTCTCCAGGCCTAATTTTACCGGCAGGCGATGGGCGCCGTGGGGAAGGGTATCCACGGTGGTCAGCCCCTTACCGCCTTCAAGATAAGCGCCTTCAGACTGGTTGGCGGCCAGTGCGCCGCCCCATAAAAATCCCTGTGGGAAACTCGCCATGCATTACCTCATTATCAATAGTGTATTCAGGCGTGGGATGCCTGGGCCCGGGCCTGGCGCGCTCTGGCGTCGGCAGCGGCCTGCTCAACGGGAATGTCCTCAAAGCCAAGGATCAGCGTCAGGGCAAACGACAGCACCACCGACAGCGCCATCACGCCAAACACCCAGACGATGGTCATTGGATTGGCCGGATCGAAAAACTGCACGCTGGTAAACAGCCCCGGCGCCGCCATCGAATGGCTGGCCAGTCCGGCAATACCTGCCACCGCGCCGCAGATAAAGCCGCTGATTAAGCTGGCGATCAGCGGGCGCTTCAGGCGCACCGCCACGCCATACAGCGCCGGTTCGGAAATCCCGGCCAGAATCGCCGATGCCGCGGCGGCCAGCGCCGTCTGGCGCAGCTCCGGGTTTTTGGTTTTCCACGCTACCGCCAGCGAAGAGCCGCCGAGCGACAGGTTGGCGCCGATCTCCGATGGCATCACCATACCCTCTTTGCCGGTTTCGGCGATGGTCTGAATGATGGTCGGCGTAAAGACGCGGTGCATACCGGTCATCACCAACAGCGGCCACAGCCCGCCCATGATCGCCACCGACAGCCAGCCGAGATAGCTGTGGATCGTATACACCAGCGCGGAAATGGCGCTGCCGATCCAGATGCCCAGCGGGCCAATCAGCAGGATCGCCAGCGGGGCGGCGATCAGCACGATCAGCATCGGCTTCAGAAAGTTTTTCGTCACCGCCGGGGTAATGCGATCCACCCAGCGCTCGATATACGACAGGCACCAGGTCATCACCAGCGCCGGGATCACCGTATAGGTGTATTTCACCGCGGTAACCGGAATAAAGGCGAATTCAACGTGTTCTCCTTGGGCGGCTTTGGCCATCAATTCGATAAACCCAGGATGCACCAGCACCCCGGCGATGGCGATAGCCAGCGACATATTAGTTTTGAATTTCACCGCCGCGGAGGCGGCCACCATCAGCGGCAGGAAGAAAAATGCGCCGTCGCCGATAAGCGCCAGCAGGGTCAGCGTCGGCGAGCCTTTCGGCAACGCGCCGCTCATCTCGAGGATCATCGCCAGCAGCTTGACCATCGATCCGCCGATAATCGCCGGGATCAGCGGTGACATGGTGCCGATCAGCGCGTCGAGGATCCCGGCGCCGATGCGTTTCAGGGTCAGCGGCGCTTTGCCCTGCGGCTCAGCCGGGCGCAGGTCGCCAGGCAGCAGATTCACCACCTCGCGGTAGGCCTGGGAGACAGTGTTGCCGATGATCACCTGGCACTGGTTATCGCTGCGCACGACGCCGAGCACCCCGGCCAGGCCTTTCAGGGTAGAGCTATCGACCTGTTCGTCGTCTTTAACCACGAAGCGCAGACGGGTCATGCAGTGGGTAACGGCGGCGACGTTGTCGACCCCGCCGATTGCCGCGACTATCTGTTGCGCCAGGGCTGCATAATTTTTCGACATCGGATTTTATCCTGTTTATCAATAGGGTACTGATCTGCCACCGCCCCGCATCGCTGGGCGATACCATGTTTTTATAGGAAACCGGTTCCACAAAATCATGGTGAGTTTTATTTAATTGCACAAGAAATAAAAAAATATGATCTCAATTTTGTGATTTTGATCGCTAAGCGTCGCCGTGAGCAGGATCGCGGTGATGAACAGGGGGGTGCTGTAAAAGCGGGAAACGTGCAGTACACTGCCTGCAACTTTTGCAACAGGAAGAATCACATGGCAACGATGCTGGAGGTCGCAAAGCGCGCGGGGGTATCGAAGGCGACCGTTTCGCGGGTGCTGTCGGGCAACGGCTATGTCAGCCAGGAGACCAAAGACCGGGTGTTTAAGGCGGTGGCGGAGAGCGGCTACCGGCCTAATCTGCTGGCGCGCAACCTGGCGACCAAAACCACGCAAACCCTCGGCCTGGTGGTGACCAATACCCTGTACCACGGCGTCTATTTTAGCGAACTGCTGTATCACGTGGCGCGGATGACGGAGGATAAAGGGCGGCAGCTGATCCTGGCCGACGGCAAGCACAGCGCGCAAGAGGAGCGGGAGGCGATCCAGTACCTGCTGGATCTGCGCTGCGATGCGATCATCATCTACCCGCGCTTTCTCACCGTCGATGAGATGGACGAGATCGTTGAGAACCACTCGCAGCCGATCATGGTGCTTAATCGCCGCCTGCGCCGCCACGCCAGCCACTGCGTCTGGTCCGATCAAAAAGCCTCGGCGATGCGGGTAGTGGAGCGGCTGATTGCGCTTGGCCATCGCGATATCGCCTTTATTACCGGCTCCCTTGACTCTCCCACCGGCGTCGAACGCCTCGCCGGCTACAAAGACGCGCTGGCTGGCCACGGCATCGCCCTGAACGAGGCGCTTATCGCCGAAGGGCGCTGGACGCCGGAAACCGGGGCGGCGGGGGTGGAGAGCCTGCGTCAGCGCGGGGTTACCTACAGCGCGCTGGTGGCGAGCAATGACGATATGGCCATCGGGGCGATGAAGCAGCTTCACCAGCTGGGCGTTAAGGTGCCAGAACAGGTCTCGGTGGTGGGGTTTGACGATATTGCTCTTGCGCCGTATATGGTGCCGTCGCTCGCCAGCGTCCGGGTGCCGGTGACGGAGATGATTAAAGAGAGCATCAATCGGCTGATCTTTATGCTGGATGGCGGGGAATTCAACTTTCAGCAAAGCTTTCCCGGAGCGCTGATTGAACGCGAGTCGCTGGTGGCGGGCCCCTGTGCCTGACGTCGTCAGCTGTCATCGTCACTACTGACGATGACAGCAAAGCCCAGCTATAATAGTCTTTATAATCAATATATTAAAAACTTGGAACGTATTATGCATACTTCGGCGCGTAACCTTCTTACTGCTGGAGAAATGGATGAACCGTTTCATTATCGCCGATGCGAGCAAATGTATCGGCTGTCGCACTTGCGAAGTGGCCTGCGTGGTATCCCATCAGGAACATCAGGACTGCGCCTCCCTGACGCCTCACACCTTTCAGCCGCGTATTCACGTGATCAAAGGGGTCAATGTTTCCACGGCGACCGCCTGCCGTCAGTGTGAAGACGCCCCCTGCGCCAATGTCTGCCCGAACGGCGCCATCAGCCGCGATAAAGGCTTTGTCCATGTGATGCAGGAGCGTTGCATCGGCTGCAAAACCTGCGTCGTCGCCTGCCCGTACGGGGCGATGGAGGTGGTGGTGCGCCCGGTGATCCGCCATAGCGGCGCCGGACTGAACGTCGTGGCGGAAAAAGCCGAAGCCAACAAGTGCGATCTCTGCTTCCACCGCGAGAGCGGCCCGGCCTGCATGGAAGTCTGCCCGACGCATGCCCTCGTGTGCGTTGACCGCAACAAACTTGAGCAGATGAATATCGAGAAACGTCGCCGTACGGCGCTGGCCTGGTAAGTCAAGGCATGAACGGGGTGCAAATCCGCATTCGCGGTAAAGTGCAGGGGGTGGGGTTCCGCCCCTTTGTCTGGCAGCTGGCCCGGGCGCAGGCCCGCTGCGGCGATGTCTGTAACGACGGCGACGGCGTACTGGTGCGGCTGGTCGGGGGCGACGACGGTTTTACTGCCGCTCTGGCTGACCACTGCCCGCCGCTGGCGCGGATCGACAGTACCGCCTGCATTCCCTATCGCTGGGCGGCCACGCCGCAGGATTTCACCATCCGCGAGAGCGGGGCGGGACGGATGCGCACTCAGATTGTGCCCGATGCCGCGACCTGCCCGGCGTGCCTCGAGGAGATGAACGATCCCCGGGCACGCCGCTACCGCTACCCCTTTATCAACTGCACCCACTGCGGCCCGCGGTTGACCATTATTCGCGCCATGCCCTACGACCGGCCCTTCACCGCAATGGCGCCGTTCCCGCTCTGTTCCCCTTGTGAGGCGGAATTCCGCGATCCTGCCGATCGCCGTTTTCACGCCCAGCCGGTGGCCTGCCCCGACTGCGGGCCGCGACTGGAATGGCGGGCTGAGGGGGAAACGCTGGACGGCGAGGCGGCGCTGCAGGCGGCTATCGCCCGGCTGGCGGCGGGCGACATCGTGG
>NZ_MJDM01000005.1:1907240-1949512 GCF_008452795.1 Klebsiella sp. AqSCr | reverse complement strand
GGGCGACATCGTGGCGATAAAAGGCATCGGCGGCTTTCATCTGGCCTGCGATGCCGGTAACCCCGCTGCCGTTGCCACGCTGCGGGCGCGAAAACACCGCCCGGCAAAACCGCTGGCGGTAATGCTGCCGACGGCAACGGGCTTACCCGCCGCCGCTGCGGCGCTGATGGGCTCCTCGGCGGCGCCCATCGTACTGATTGCCAAAGCGCAGGTCTCCGGCCTGTGCGACGAAATAGCGCCAGGGCTTGCGGAAGTTGGGGTGATGCTGCCGTCTAATCCGCTGCAGCATTTGCTTCTGCAGGGCCTGGCGCGCCCCATCGTAATGACCTCCGGCAACCTTAGCGGCCGTCCGCCGACGTTAAGTAATGCTCAGGCGCTCAATGAGTTAGCCGACATTGCCGACGGCTTTCTCTTGCATAATCGCGACATCGTACAGCGGATGGATGATTCACTGGTGCGCTCAAGCGGTGAAATGCTGCGCCGCGCCCGGGGCTACGTCCCGGACGCGCTGCCGCTGCCGCCAGGGCTAGGAGACATCCCGCCGCTGCTGGCTCTCGGCGCGGATATGAAAAATACCTTCTGCCTGGCGCGCGGCAGCGAAGCGGTGCTGAGCCAGCACTTTGGCGATCTTGGCGAGGAAGGTGTTGAACAGCAGTGGCGCAGCGCCCTGCAGCTGATGCAGAGCATTTACGCGTTTGTGCCGCAGCGGGTGGTGGTTGATGCCCATCCCGGCTATCGCTCAACGCAGTGGGCGGCCTCCCTGCCCCTGCCGCTGGAGACAGTGCTGCATCACCATGCCCACGCCGCGGCGTGCCTGGCGGAGCACCGCTGGCCGCTTGACGGCGGGGACGTTATCGCCCTGACACTCGACGGTATTGGTATGGGGGAGAACGGCGCGCTGTGGGGCGGGGAGTGCCTGCGGGTCAACTATCGCGAATGCGAACATCTTGGCGGGCTGCCGGCCGTCGCGCTGCCAGGGGGGGACCTGGCGGCACGCCAGCCGTGGCGAAATTTGCTGGCCCACTGTCTGGCCTTTGTCCCTGACTGGCAGGATTATCCGCAGGCCGCCACCCTGCGCCAGCGCAACTGGCCGCTGCTGGCGCAGGCCATCGAGCGCGGGATTAACGCGCCGCGCGCTTCATCCTGCGGACGGCTGTTTGATGCCGTTGCCTGCGCCCTGGATTGCGCGCCGGAGAGCCTGAGCTATGAAGGCGAAGCGGCCTGTCGGCTGGAGGCGCTGGCCGCCAGTTGCCCCGGCGTCAGCCACCCGGTTACGCTGCCGTGGCGCGACGACGCGCTGGATTTAGCGACCTTCTGGCGGCAATGGCTGAGCTGGCAGGCGACTCCGGCGCAGAAAGCCTGGGCATTCCACGACGCCCTGGCCTGTGGACTGGCGGCGATGGCCCGCGACTGCGCCACCGTCCGCGGCATCGACACGATGGTCTGCAGCGGCGGGGTGCTGCATAACCGCCTGCTGGCGGCGCGATTGACCTTTTATCTGGCGGATTTTACTCTGCTGTTTGCACAGCAGTTGCCGGCCGGCGACGGCGCAATCGCCTATGGTCAGGCGGTGATCGCCGCCGCCCGCGGGCAGGCTCAAGGAATACAACCATGATAATGACAGTTTTACGCCAGCAGCCGCGCGCCGCGGGTCTGGTGCTGGGGTTGATCGCGGCGAATTTTCTGGCCTGGTGCTGGGCGCTGCAGGCCTTTGGCGACAGCGGCGCGCTGATGGCCGCCAGCCTGCTGGCCTGGGGCTACGGCCTGCGCCACGCGGTGGACGCCGACCATATTGCGGCGATTGATAACGTGACCCGCAAGATGATGCAGCAGGGGCGGCGGCCTTTCGCCGTCGGGGCGTGGTTTTCGCTGGGCCACTCATCGATTGTGGTGCTGGCCTCGGCGGCGATTGCCGCGACCGCCACCGCCTTCAGCACGCAGATGAGCTGGCTGCATGATACCGGTAGCGTTATCGGCACCGCCGTGTCGGCCCTGTTTTTACTGGCGATGGCCTTTATCAACCTGGTGATTTTACGCAGCGTGTGGCGCAGCTTTCGGGCATGGAAGCGCGGAGAGCCGGTGAGCGACGAAATCGTCAGCGGCGGCGGGGTGATGAGCTGGCTGTTTGGCAAGACCTTCCGTCTGATAAGCCGCAGCTGGCAGATGTACCTGGTCGGTTTCCTGTTTGGTCTCGGTTTTGATACCGCCACCGAAATCGGCGTACTGGGTATCTCCGCCGCCGGTGCGTCGAGCGGGATTTCCGTCTGGTCGATTATGGTCTTCCCGGCGCTGTTCGCCAGTGGTATGGCGCTGGTGGATACCCTCGATAACGTGCTGATGGTCGGCGCCTACGGCTGGGCGTTCAGCAAACCGCAGCGCAAGCTCTATTACAATATGACCATCACCGGCACCTCGGTGGTGGCGGCGCTGTTTATCGGCGGCCTGGAAGCGCTGGGTTTGCTGATGGATAAGTTTGCGCTCAGCGGCGGAATATGGCGCTGGGTAGGGGCGTTAAACGACAACCTCGGCGACGCCGGATTTGTGGTGGTCGGGTTGTTTGTCGCCTGTTGGGCGCTATCGGTGCTTAACTATCGCTGGCGCGGCTACGACAATCTGGCGCGCTAGGCTGGATATGTTCCCGGCTTGCGCTGCGCTTAGCCGGGCTACCAGGACAATACCGTAGCCCGGCTAAGGCGTTTACGCCGCAAGCCGGGAAAACCATCAACTTACCAGTTGTTTGAGCAGCGCAAAGGCTTCCTTCATTTTGTCTTCGCTGACCACAAAGGCGCGCAGCTGGTTTTCGGCATCCACGCCTTTCGCCATCAGCCCCTCTTTGGCGGCTACGATGTTCCACGTCAGATCGTCGCGGCGGGTGTCGCCGGCCAGATGCAGCGGCAGATCCGGGGTTTTCACCTTCACCAGCATTGGCGGCAGCTTGAGTTCTCCCGCCTGCGCCAGCAGATTTTTACTCAGGCACATGGCGCTGAGTAAAATCGGCTGCAGGAACGGCAGTACCACGCCGTTGATTTCCGCACAGTCGCCGAGCGCATAAATCGCCGGGTCGCTGGTTTGCAGCTGGCTATTGACCACAATACCGCGGTTAATCTGCAGTCCGGCGTGGCGCGCCAGCGACGTTTCCGGGCGCAGGCCGGCGGCGGCCACCACCGCATCGACGGTTATCGCGCGCTGGCGATCGAGACTGACGCGAATGCCGTCGGCGGTTTGCTCCAGCCCCTCCAGCTGCGTTTTCAGCATCAGATGTACGCCCATCTCGGTGAGCCGATGCTGCAGGCGGCTGCTGGCCTCCGGCGGCATCAGCGCCGCCAGCACGCTGGCGGAGTTATCGACTACCGTTACCGCTTTACCGGCGCGGCAGAAATCCATCGCCAGTTCGCAGCCAATCAGGCCGCCGCCGACGATCAGCACGCGCTTCGCGTCGTGCAGCCGGCTCTGCGCCGCGCCATATTCGCGCTGGCTATTGAGCGTTAGCATCAGCTCGCGCCCCGGCACCGACGGGATAAACGGCGTCGCGCCGGTGGCCAGCACCAGTTTGTCGTAGCGCCACTGGTTATCGTGGCTCTTCACTAACCGGTTTTCGGCGTCGATATCGCTTACCCAGGTATGGGGAAACAGACGCAGAGTGTACTGCTCGGCGAACTCGCCGGCACTTTGCAGGGTCAGATCGTCGGCCTTCTGTCCGCGGCTGATGACATGGCTGAGGTCCGGTTTGTTGTATTCATCCATGCTATCGGCGGCGATGAGGGTCAGCGGGATTTGCGCATCCTGCTTACGAATATTTTTCACCAGCTGGCGGGCCGCGAAGCCCGAGCCGATGATGACGATGCCATCACTCATTTTGCCTCCGTCGCCAGTACGTCAAAGACATCTTTGCCAAGAGAACACTCAGGGCAGAGGAAATTGTCCGGCACTTCGCTCCACGGCGTACCCGGCTGTACATCCTGATTAGGTTCGCCTTTCGCCGGGTCATAGACCCACTGGCACACGCTGCACTGCATCATGGGACCGAGATCGGCGGCCGCGGCCGCGGCACAGGCGCAGTCCTGTGGTTCCGGCGTTGTCGCTGCTTCAGCAACCGGCAGCGGCGAGAGGGCCCATTGGCGGGCGATGTCGCGACCGTGTTGGCGGCACAGCTCCAGCGCGTCGATATCCGGGCGCCATTTGGCTTTCAGGCTCAGCGACATCTCAAAGCCGGCATCCTGCAGGCGGGTGGACAGGCGGTCTACCGCGCCGCCGCTCCAGCCGTGCGAGCCAAAGGCGCTGGCGCGTTTATTGCGAAAACGCAGCCCGGTCATCTCTTCCACCAGCCCGGCGATTTTCGGCATCATCACGTTGTTCATGGTGGACGTGCCGACAAGTACGCCTTTCGAGCGGAAAACATTGGTGAGGATGTCGTTTTTGTCGCTGCGGGCGACGTTAAAGATTTTCACCGCTACCCGTGGGTCAACCTCGGTGATCCCCTGGGCAATGGCGTCCGCCATCATGCGGGTATTATTGGACATGGTGTCGTAGAAGATGGTGATGCGATCTTCCTGATAATCTGCCGCCCACTCGAGGTATTTCTCGACGATTTGCGTCGGGTTATCGCGCCAGACCACGCCGTGGGAGGTGGCAATCATCTCCACCGGCAGGTTGAAGCCGAGGATTTCAGTAATTTTCGGCGTTACCAGGCGGCTAAAGGGCGTCAGAATGTTGGCGTAGTAGCGCTGGCACTGTTCGTACAGTTCAGTCTGGTCCACTTCGTCGTTGAACAGATGTTCGTCGCAATAGTGCTGACCGAAGGCGTCGTTGCTGAACAGCACCGCGTCGCCGGTCAGGTAGGTCATCATGCTGTCCGGCCAGTGCAGCATCGGCGTTTCCACGAAGATCAGCTGTTTACCGTTACCGATGTCGAGAGTATCGCCGGTTTTCACCACGTGGAAGTTCCACTCCGGATGATGATGGTGGCCGTTGATCGAGTCGATGGCGTTGGCAGTGCAGTAGATCGGCGTATCCGGGATCTGCATCATCAGTTCGGTCAGCGCGCCGGCATGGTCCTCTTCGGCGTGGTTAATGACGATATAGTCGAGGTCGGCGAGGTCGATTTCGCGGCGCAGGTTCTGTACGAACTCGCGGCTGAATTTATGATCGACGGTATCGATCAGCACGTTTTTCTCTTCGCGGATGAGATAGCTGTTGTAGCTGCTGCCGCGCAGCGTTTTATATTCGGTGCCGTGGAAATCACGCACTTCCCAGTCACGTTGGCCAACCCAAAGAATGTTATTTTTCACCACAATAGACATAGCAACCTCAATCAATACAGTGTGTTTAAACTCAGTTGACTGGCTTATATCAAGTTGCGTGCCAACTTTTTAATTCATTGATAATTATCTTTTTTTAATTTTTTCTGATTTTGGTTGTTGTCAAAATGACAATGGTTAAAATAGTCGATATGACAATGCGTATTGTCAAAATGACAATGGAGCGGCAATGAGTTTTTCCGTCGACGAGCTGGCGAGAATCGCCATAGATTTACAAAGTGATATTGGTCACACCGACCGCTTTTCGCGCCTGATTACTACCCTGCGGCAAATTCTTGGCTGCGATGCCTCGGCGCTGCTGCGCTATGAGGCGCATCAGTTTGTGCCGCTGGCGATCGATGGCCTGGCGCAGGATGTGCTCGGTCGGCGCTTTGCCCTGGAAGGACACCCGCGGCTGGAGGCGATTGCGCGCGCCGGGGATGTGGTGCGCTTCCCGGCGGATAGCGACCTGCCCGACCCCTATGACGGGCTGATCCCCGGTCATGAGAGCCTCAAAGTCCATGCCTGCGTGGGACTGCCGCTGTTTGCCGGGCAGACGCTGATTGGCGCGCTGACCCTGGACGGCATGGATGCCGATCGTTTCGATAGCTTCAGCGATGAAGAGCTGCGGCTGATTGCCGCGCTGGTGGCCGGGGCGCTGAATAATGCGCTGCTTATCGCCCGCCTTGAAGCGCAAAACGTCCTGCCGGCGCAGGCGGTGAATTACCCGCTGCCGGAGCGCCAGGAGATCATCGGCCTGTCGGGGCCCATGCTGCAGCTGAAAAAAGAGATCGATATCGTCGCCGCCTCGGATTTAAACGTGCTGATCAGCGGCGAAACCGGCACCGGCAAAGAGCTGGTGGCGAAGGCGGTGCATCAGGGGTCGCTGCGAGCCGCCAACCCTCTGGTGTACCTCAACTGCGCGGCGCTGCCGGAAAGCGTAGCGGAGAGCGAGCTGTTCGGCCATGTGAAAGGGGCATTTACCGGGGCTATCAGCAACCGCAGCGGTAAATTTGAGATGGCGGATAACGGCACCCTGTTTCTTGACGAAATCGGCGAACTGTCGCTGGCGCTGCAGGCCAAACTGCTGCGCGTGCTGCAGTATGGCGATATTCAGCGCGTCGGCGATGACCGCAGCCTGCGGGTCGATGTGCGGGTGCTGGCGGCGACGAACCGCGATCTGCGCCAGGAGGTGGTGGAAGGGCGCTTTCGCGCCGATCTGTACCATCGGCTGAGCGTCTTCCCGCTGTCGGTTCCGCCGCTACGCGAGCGGGAAAGTGACGTGGTGGTGCTGGCGGGCTATTTCTGCGAGCAGTGCCGCCTGCGGATGGGGCTGGCGCGGGTCATTTTGGCTGAGGCGGCGCGAAACCGGCTGCAGCAGTGGTCCTGGCCGGGCAACGTGCGCGAACTGGAGCATGCTATCCATCGGGCGGTGGTGCTGGCGCGGGCCACCCAGGCCGGTGATGAAGTGGTCCTGGAGCCGCAGCATTTCCAGTTTGCGGTGGCGGCGCCGATGTTGCCGACTGAGACGGCGGCAGCGGCGCCCGCGACGGGAAACATCAATCTGCGCGAGGCGACCGACTCTTTTCAGCGAGAAGCCATTAGCCGCGCGCTGGAGGCGAACCAGGGCAACTGGGCGGCGACCGCCCGAGCGCTGGAACTGGACGTCGCCAACCTGCATCGGCTGGCGAAACGTCTGGGGCTTAAAGGATCCCCGCCTGGTAAAAGTTCTGCAGGTTAATGGCGCCGACCAGTTGGCCGTTCTCATCCACTACCGGCGCGGCGCTGATTTTGTGTTTCATCAGCCGCTCTTTGGCTTCCACCGCGCGGCTATCCGCCTGCAGCGTTACGCCGTTGCGGGTCATCGCCCGAGTGACGCCATCGTTGAGCGTACCGCCAGCAACCAGCCAGCGGCGCAGGTCGCCGTCGGTGAAAACGCCCTGCACGCGGTTGGCTTCATCGCAGACCGCCACCAGGCCGAGCCCGGTTCGGCTTAGTTCAAGCATGGCGTCCATGACGTTGGCCTCGGCATTGACCCGCGGCACTTCTTCGTCGCGGCGCATCAGGTGATGCACTTTGTTCAGCAGCCGCGCGCCGAGGGCGCCCGCCGGGTGGGAACGGGCGAAATCCTCTTCATTGAAACCGCGCGCCTGCATCACCGCCATCGCCAACGCGTCGCCCAGCATCAGCGTGTTGACGGTGCTGGAGGTTGGCGCCAGATGCATCGGGCAGGCCTCGCGCTCCACGGCGATATCCAGCACCGCTTTCGCCGCCAGCGCCAGCGGCGAGGTGGATTTGCCGGTCATCGCCAGCAGCGGAATGCCTTTTTCTTCCAGCCGCGGCACGATGAGATCCAGCTCTTTCGCGCTACCGGAGTAGGAGATAAACAGCATCACGTCGCGGCTATCGAGCATGCCGAGATCGCCGTGCAGGGCTTCCGCCGGATGGACGAAAAAGGCCGGGGTGCCGGTGCTGGCGAAGGTTGCCGCCAGCTTTTTACCGATGTGGCCGGATTTACCGATACCGGAGACAATCAGTTTGCCCTCGCAGTGGATAATGGTTTCCGCCGCGCGGATGAAGTCGTCGCCCAGGCGCTCCGGCAGGCGGCTCGCCTCCTGCAGCTCAAGCATCAGGGTCTGGCGTCCGGCCTCTAACAAAAAGTTATTCATGATGTTCTCCAGTAATAATGACTTCAATGCCTTTGGCTTCCAGCGCCCGCTGGAATTCCGGGTCAATATCGGCATCGGTAATCAATTTATCCACGCGTTCAAGGCCGCAGACAATATTGGGGCTTTTACGACCAAACTTGGATGAGTCGGCCATCAGGATCACTTCGCGGGCGGCGTTGCACATCGCTTTGCTGACGGTAT
The DNA here is from genome assembly GCF_008452795.1 of Klebsiella sp. AqSCr. NCBI lineage: Bacteria > Pseudomonadati > Pseudomonadota > Gammaproteobacteria > Enterobacterales > Enterobacteriaceae > Klebsiella > Klebsiella sp. AqSCr. Next base: position 1,941,345 of record NZ_MJDM01000005.1, on the reverse strand, counting down.
AGACCTCATTAAAGGTAGTGACTCCGGCGTTCAGATCGATACCGTCGGTGCCCATAAACAGCTTGTCGAAGCTGAACTGTTCGAAGGCGTTTTCCGCCAGCTGGCCGTGAAAAGAGGCCGATTTTTTACGGAAGGTGCCGCCCGGCATCAGGATGGTCTGCTCGTTATCGAACTCTGATAGCGCGTTGACGATATGCAGGCTGTTGGTCATCACCGTGATGTTATTAAAGTGACTCAGCAATGGCACCATCTGCAGCACGGTGCTGCCGGCGTCGAGGATAATTGAATCGCCATCGTGGATGTATCGCACGGCGGCCTCGGCAATCTGGGCTTTTTTATGGGTGTTGATCAGCGTTTTATGGTCAATCGGCGGATCGGCTTCATCCTTGTTGAGTACCACGCCACCGTAGGTGCGAATGACGGTGCCGGCGTTTTCCAGCGTGACCAGATCCTTGCGGATGGTGGTGCCAGTGGTATCGAAGTGTTGCGCCAGCTCTTCGACCGAGCATTTTCCCTGCGACTGCAGGAACTCGAGAATGGCTGCCTGGCGCTGACGTGGTTTCATAGGCGTCTATCCTGCGTTTAAGTTTCGAAGTGATAATTTCGCAAGATATTTACTTTTACAACGAAATTATCCATGTTTCGGATTAAGCGCTAATGATAGTGCATTCTGACAGCGCGGATCATGGGGAAAGATCACATCAGGCTGCAATTCCGCAATATGTTTGCCTGCCAGAGCCGGGATCTTTTGCGGACTGGCGAAAATGGTGAAGCCTTTCATCAGCAGCGTGTCGCTAATGCGGTCGTTATCATCGACGGCAATGGCGACGATGGCGCGCGGTTGAAAGCGCCCGGCGGAGCGGCCGACGCCCACCCGCCCCTGCTGGCACAGGCTATCAAAGGCGCGATTGAAGCGGCGGATCTGCCAGCCGCCAAAGGCCAGCTGGGTAAGCCAGGCGATGGCGGCGACGATGATTAATGCAGTAACCATAGGTCTCTCCTTAAGGGGGGCGGGAACAGCCCAGGTCACGGCGCGAGCGCCTAACCCGAGCGACCCGCGGTGCCGTTTTTTTGTCGGGTGGCGGCTAACGCCTTACCCGACCTACAGTTTTGTAGCCCGGATAAGCGCAGCGCCATCCGGGAACCTGTTAAAACATCACCTGGCCGCCGGTGACGTTGATCGACTGCCCGGTGCAGTACGACGCCTGTGGGCTAGCGTAAAACATCAATACGTTCAGCACATCCTGATATTCGCAGCCGCGCTTCAGCGGCACCTTGTCGATGTAGTACTGCTCGACTTCGCTCTCATCGATACCGAGCTTGGTGGCATACTGCGGCAGCAGCGACTGGAACATCGGCGACTTCAGCAGATTGCCGAGCATCAGCGAATGCACGGTAATGCCATATTCCGCCAGATCCAGCGCCAGCGACTGGGTCAGCCCGACGCCGCCGAACTTCGCCGCGCTGTAGCCGGAGTTGTGCTTACTGCCGACTTTGCCGGATTTCGAGTTGATCTGAATGATCCGCCCCTTAATGTCGTCGCGGATCATCAACCGCGAGAACTCGCGGGCGCAGAGAAAATAGCCCACCAGATTGACCTGCAGCGAGCGGTCGAAATCCCCCAGCGCGAAGTCGCTAATAAACGCCGCCTTGGCGATCCCGGCGCTGTACACCAGCAGGTCGACGCGCGAAAAAATCTCATCCACCCCGTGGGCCAGGGCGGTGACGCTGGCCTCGCTGGTGGCGTCGGCGCCGAAGCCGTACGCCATACCTTCGCCATACTCAGCGTTAATCTCCTGGGCGACGCGGCTGGCTTTTTCGCTCTGAATATCGACCACCGCCACGCGGTAGCCCTCGGCGGCCAGCCCGCGGCACAGAAACTCTCCTAAGGTTTGTCCACCGCCAATGACAACAGCAACCTGATTCATCTCTCTCTCCTTTTAAGCAACAAACTTCAGTACGCAGCCGGGCGCGATGGCGTCCGGCACCGGGCCCGCCACATGGACGGTACCTGGGAACTCCGCTTCACGATGGCCGTCAAAGCGCAGGGTGATGTGGCCCAGCTCGCGCAGGTTTTGTTCAGCGACCTCGCCGACGGCGGTCACCGGGTAGCGCTGTTCGCCAAGCTGCAGCTCTGCCCCCGGCTGCAGCGTGCCAGCAAGCTCGCCGTGGTTGTGAATAAAGCAGTACTCTTCGATATCCGCCGGGGCGCCCTCGCGGAAGGTGATCAGCATTTGCTCTTCCAGCGCCATCGTCGCGCAGGCGCCGATGTGCGTAATGGTGGTCTGGTAAATCACAGTCATCTGCAGGAACCTCTTACTGGTAAATAAATCCGGAAACGAACCACGCGATCAGCACCGTTGGTGCGCCGGTCAGAAAGCGGCTGACCAGCACCGACGGCACGCCGACGCGCACGGTATCCTGGCGGGCTTCGGCTAGCGACAGGCCTACCGGAATAAAATCGCAGGCGGCCTGGGCGTTAATGGCGAATAGGGCGGGCAGGGCGAGGTGCGGCGGAATGTTGCCGAGGCCGATTTGAACGCCGATCAGCACGCCGATCACCTGAGCTATCACCGCGCCGGGGCCGAGAAACGGCGACAGCAGCGGGAAAGAGCAAATCAGCGCCAGGGTTACCAGCCCCAGCGGATGGCTGGCGAGCGGCGCCAGGCCGTGGGCGATCCAGTCGCCGATGCCGGAGGCCATGATGATGCCGATCAGCGCCGAGACGAAAGCCATAAACGGCAGAATGGTTTTCAGCACCGTATCAATGGTGTCGCGCCCGGCCTGGAACAGCACCGCCACCACCGAACCCATGCCCATCCCGACCTTCGCCAGCAGGCCATCGCTCTGTTCAGTAATCTTCTTGCTGGTGTCGTAATCGCGACCCGCGCTCTTGTTTTCCGCCGGCGGCTCGGAAACCCCTGCGCTGTCGGGAGCGATGCACTGGATGTTGTCCTCTTTGACGCCGGAGACATAAATATCTTCCGTGATGTACTGGGCCAGCGGCCCTGATTTGCCGGTGGCATGGATATTCACCGTCGGGATGCGGCGTTTAGGATAGAGCCCGCAGCGCAGGGTGCCCCCGCAGTCGATAATCGCCACGCCGATGTCGCTTTCCGCTGGTTCTCCCTCTTTAAACCCGTCCACCGGCTGCCAGCCGGTCAGACTGGCGATGCGGTCAACGATCGCCGGGCGGGTGCCGGCGGTGATATAGACGATCTTTTTGCCTTCGACGGCGTCGAGCTCAAGCGGGCCGCCCCAGCCGCCGGTGCCTTTCTCTATACGAATACGGGTCATGATGTCGCTCCTGACAGATGCACTTTCTGGGAAAGCTGAATCGCCATTTTTCTCTCGAAAATCGAGGTGGTCAGGTCGGTGACCCAGCCGCGGAAGAAGTTAGTCACCAGCCCGACCAGCAGGTAGCTCACCGCCAGCGGACCGAGCGGTAGGCCGAGGGTAGTGAGGCCGTTGGCGATGCCGAGATAGACGAACAGCTCGCCGGGGTTGATATGTGGAAACAGCCCGTTCATTGAGTGGCAGCTATACGACGCCGCCGCGTAATAGCTGGGCTTATACTTCTCTGACATAAACCGGCCGAGGCTTAACGTCATTGGGTTACAAAACACGAAGGTGCCGATGCAGGGTAGCAGCAGGTAACGGGAGATTGGGTTTCCGGCGCAGCGCTGCGCCAGCTTCTCGATCCGCTGCTGGCCGATAAAGTTGATCAGCGCGTTCATGATCACCAGCAGGCTGATCAGCAAGGGGAGGATCCCGGTCACCATGCCGGTAAATACCTCGCCGCCTTTCTGAAACAGGCCGATAAACCACTCCGCGCCGTGGGTCACGACGTCAATCATTGTTCTCTCCTTCAGCATGTTATTTTTCTTGCTAATCGCAGGTTGATTTTAATCATTTTGAAAGGTTTAAAAGTGTTAAATGGATCGCAAAATGAAAGATAAATATTTTATTTTGAAAGATGATGCGGGCGAGATGAAATGTTGCAGGGCATGAAAGCACGCAGGGGAGGAGCAGTTGAAGGACTATTTTGTCTACAAACAGATTGTCGCTTTCTTGTTGGTCGTCGCATGCTTTACCATAATTATCCCTTGCTGAATTTGTTAAACGGAATTCCCATGTTGAAGCGTCGCTATCTGGCTTTACTTCCCCTTTGTGTGCTCCTCGCTGCCTGCAGCAGCAAACCCAAGACCCCCGCGGAAACAGAGATGGCGAGTGGAACCGGCGGCTTTTTGCTGGAACCGCAGCATAACGTGATGCAGATGGGCGGCGACTTCGCCAACAACCCGGCGGCGGCGCAGTTCATCGATAAGATGGTGGCGAAGCACGGCTTCGACAGGCAGCAGCTGCAGGAGATCCTGTCGCAGGCAAAGCGCCTGGATTACGTCCTGCGTCTGATGGATCGTCAGGCGCCGACCGGCCTGCCGCCAACCGGGCCGACCGGCGCCTGGCTGCGCTACAAGAAACAGTTCATTACCCCGGATAATGTGCAGAACGGCGTGGTGTTCTGGAATCAGTATCAGGACGCGCTCAACCGCGCTTATCAGGTTTACGGCGTGCCGCCGGAAATCATCGTCGGCATTATTGGCGTGGAGACTCGCTGGGGCCGGGTGATGGGCAAAACCCGGATCCTCGACGCGCTGGCGACGCTGTCGTTTAGCTACCCGCGCCGCGCCGAATACTTCTCGTCGGAGCTGGAAACTTTCCTGCTAATGGCGCGCAGCGAAAGCGACGACCCGCTGGATCTGAAAGGCTCTTTCGCCGGGGCGATGGGCTACGGTCAGTTTATGCCGTCCTCCTATAAGCAGTATGCGGTCGATTTTAACGGTGACGGACATATCAACCTGTGGGACCCGGTGGATGCTATCGGCAGCGTGGCCAACTACTTCAAACAGCATGGCTGGGTGAGCGGCGATCTGGTGGCGGTGCAGGCGCTGGGGCAGGCCCCGCGGCTGGAGAATGGTTTCAAGACTAAATACAGCGTTTCGCAGCTGGCGGCCGCAGGGCTGACCCCGACCCAGCCGCTGGGTAACCATCAGCAGGCCAGCCTGCTGCGGCTGGACGTCGGCACCGGCTATGAGTACTGGTACGGGCTGCCGAACTTCTACACCATCACCCGCTACAACCACAGCACCCACTACGCGATGGCTGTCTGGCAGCTGGGTCTGGCGGTTGCGCAGGCCCGCGGCGGTTATTAATCCTTTCATCCGGCTGACAATTTCCCAGCCTCCCCGGATAGCGGCGCGTAGCGCCTTATCCGGGCTACGGTCTGGTATCCGGTTGCTAGCCCCGGGAAGCGCAGCGCGACCGGGGGATGACGCCGGTAAGGCCGCGCTTATCCCCCGTTTTTCCCGTCTCCATGCCTCTTGTTGACCTTTGTTACATTTCCGCTGACTGACGCTGATTTACATTCTTTCTTCGCTTCGTTATTGTTATGTTATAACATCAAGTTGAGGCAGGGGTATGTTCACATCGATTTTTATGGCATCCGCCGCGACGCGCGCGGCCATCGCAGGCGTGCTGCTGGCGGCGCTATGGTTAGCAACCTGGTGGGCGGTGACGCTGCCATGATTGAACTGGAGCAGCTGGTCGCCGGCTATGACGGGGTAGCGATCACCCCTCCGCTGAGCGGGATGATATGCCCCGGCAGCCTGACGGCAATTGTTGGCCTCAATGGCTGCGGAAAATCAACGCTGCTGAAAACCCTCGCCGGGTTTCTTCCGCCGGTCAGTGGCCGCCTGCGCTGGCAGGGAAAACGGCCGGTGATCGGCTGGCTGGCGCAGCGCCATGCCCTCGAGTCGCAGTTTCCTCTCAACGTGCAGGATGTGGTAAGCCAGGGCGCATGGCCCGGCGTGTCGCTGCTGCGCGGTCTGGGGGGCGGCACCCGGCGACGCATCGGCGCGGTGCTGGAGCGGGTCGGGCTGGCGGGCCTGGCGAAAACGCCGATCGAAGCGCTCTCCGGCGGCCAGTTTCAGCGCATGCTATTTGCCCGGGTGATGGTGCAGCAGGCGCCGCTGGTGATGCTCGACGAGCCCTTCACCGGTATCGACGAAGCGACCAGTCGCGAACTAATGGATTTGATCCTCGAGATGCACCGGCAGGGACAGACCATCCTGGCGGTGCTGCATGATAACCAGCGGGTGGCCGACTTTTTCCCCGAGACGCTGCTGCTGACTCCCCAGCGCGCCTGCTGGGGCGCTACCCGGGCGGTGCTCCCGGCCTTCAGTCATGTGAGGTCGGCATGATCTGGCACACCTTCTTTCAGCCTTTCATTGAATTCGGCTTTATGCGTCGGGCCCTCGTGGTGTGTCTGGCGCTGTCGCTGAGCACCACCATGCTGGGCGTCTTCCTGCTGCTGCGGCGCATGAGCCTGATGGGCGATGCGCTGTCGCACGCCATTCTCCCCGGCGTGGCGGTGGGGTATCTGCTGAGCGGCATGTCGCTGCTGGCCATGACCCTCGGCGGCTTCATCGCCGGTATCGTGGTTGCCTTGGTGGCCGGGTGGGTGAGCCGGCGGACACCGTTAAAAGAGGACGCCAGTTTTGCCGGATTTTATCTGGGCTCGCTGGCCCTGGGCGTCACCCTGGTGTCGCTGCGCGGTTCCAGCGTGGACCTCCTGCATCTGCTGTTTGGCTCCATTCTGGCGGTCGACCGCGATGCGGCGCTGTTTGTCAGCGGCGTCGCCAGCCTGACGCTATTGTGCATTGCGCTGTGCTACCGCGGTCTGGTCTGCGAGGCGTTCGACAGCGCCTGGCTGCAGGTGAATCACCGGCGGCTGCCTGCGCTGCTGCATGGGCTTTTTCTGGCGCTGCTGGTGCTTAATCTGGTGGCCGGGTTTCAGGTGCTCGGCACGCTGATGGCGGTAGGGGTAATGATGCTCCCGGCGGTCGCCGCGCGCTGCTGGGCGCGCACGCTGCCGGGCATTCTGCTGCTGGCGGCGGGAATGGGCGCGCTCTGCGCCTGGCTGGGATTAAGCCTCTCCTGGGCGATTAGTCTTCCCGCCGGGCCCGCTATTGTGCTGACCGCCAGCGCACTGTTTTTTGTTTCGCTATTTTTTGGCACGCGCAGCCGGCTGCTGGTCGGTTGGCGCACATTGATGGGGTAAGGAAATGATGAAACGTAGTGCAATAGTGGTCGCGCTGGCCCTCGGCCTGATGGCGCAGGGGGCCATGGCGAAAACGCTGAATGTGGTAAGCAGTTTTTCGGTGTTGGGTGATATAGCGCAGCAGGTCGGCGGGGAGCATGTCCATGTGGATACCCTGGTCGGCCCGGACGGCGATCCGCACACCTTCGAACCGTCTCCGAAGGATAGCGCGCTGCTCAGCAAGGCCGACGTGGTGGTGGTTAACGGCCTGGGGCTGGAAGGGTGGCTGGATCGCCTGATTAAGGCCTCTGGTTTTAAGGGCGAGCTGGTGGTGGCATCGAAAGGCGTCAAGACCCATATCCTTGATGAAGAGGGTAAAACGGTGACCGATCCCCACGCCTGGAACAGCGCAGCGAACGGCGCATTGTATGCGCAGAATATCCTCGATGGTCTGGTGAAAGCCGACCCGGAAGATAAAGCGGCGTTGACCAGCAGCGGCAAGCGCTATATCGACCAGCTGACGTCTCTCGACGGCTGGGCGAAAGCGCAGTTCAGCGCCATTCCGCTGGCCAAGCGCAAGGTCCTGACCAGCCATGACGCTTTCGGCTATTTTGGCCGGGCTTATCACGTGACCTTCCTCGCGCCACAGGGGCTCTCTTCAGAGAGCGAGGCCAGCGCGGCGCAGGTGGCGGCGCTGATTAAGCAAATCAAAGCGGATGGCGTCCATACCTGGTTTATGGAGAACCAGCTTGACCCGCGGCTGGTGAAGCAGATTGCCAGCGCCACCGGCGCGCAGCCGGGGGGCGAACTCTATCCGGAAGCGCTATCTAAGCCGGGCGGCGTCGCCGATAGTTACGTCAAAATGATGCGTCACAACGTTGAGCTTATCGCTAACAGCATGAAGTAACAGGTTGTCTGGTCGTCCTGGTTATCACAGGACGACCCATTTCTGGATCCCCCCTCGTAAAATCGCCACTTCATCCCCATATCTCTGTCGAAAGTGCTATCTCTGATGGCCTCTTTATCCAGAGCAAAGCGGGGCGATAATGACCGATTCAGAATTAATGCAGCTAAGCGAGAAGATTGGCCGGGCGCTGAAGGCGCGTGGGGCGACGGTGACCACGGCGGAATCCTGTACCGGCGGCTGGATTGCGAAAGCGATCACCGATATTGCCGGCAGCTCGGCGTGGTTTGAACGCGGCTTTGTCACCTACAGCAACGAAGCTAAATCGCAAATGATCGGCGTCAGCGAAGCGACGCTGCGCGACAACGGCGCGGTAAGCGAACCGGTGGTGGTGGAGATGGCGATTGGCGCGCTGCGCGCGGCGCGTGCGGATTATGCCATCTCCGTTAGCGGCGTCGCCGGGCCGGATGGCGGCAGCGTCGAAAAGCCGGTCGGCACGGTATGGTTCGGCGTCGCCAGCGTGAGCGGGCAAGGGGTGACGCGGCGGGAATGCTTTGCCGGAGACCGCGAAGCGGTGCGTCGTCAGGCGACGGCCTATGCGCTAAATCTGCTCTGGCAACAATTTCTACAAAACACTTGATACTGTATGACCATACAGTATAATTGCCTCAACTGAACAAATATTAACGGCGAAGCGAACACGCTTTACCCTGCATGATTAGGAGTAACAATGGCGATCGACGAAAACAAACAGAAAGCGTTGGCGGCTGCACTGGGCCAGATCGAAAAGCAATTCGGTAAAGGCTCCATCATGCGCCTGGGTGAAGACCGCACCATGGATGTGGAAACCATCTCCACCGGCTCGCTTTCTCTGGATATCGCGCTGGGCGCCGGCGGTCTGCCAATGGGCCGTATCGTCGAGATCTACGGTCCGGAATCCTCCGGTAAAACCACCCTGACGCTGCAGGTTATCGCCGCAGCGCAGCGTGAAGGTAAAACCTGTGCGTTCATCGATGCTGAACATGCGCTGGATCCTGTCTATGCACGCAAACTGGGCGTCGATATCGACAACCTGCTGTGTTCTCAGCCGGACACCGGCGAGCAGGCGCTGGAGATCTGTGACGCGCTGGCGCGCTCTGGTGCGGTTGATGTTATCGTCGTCGACTCCGTCGCGGCGTTGACGCCGAAAGCGGAAATCGAAGGCGAAATCGGCGACTCTCACATGGGCCTTGCGGCGCGTATGATGAGCCAGGCGATGCGTAAGCTGGCGGGTAACCTGAAGCAGTCCAACACGCTGCTGATCTTTATCAACCAGATCCGTATGAAAATTGGCGTGATGTTCGGTAACCCGGAAACCACTACCGGTGGTAACGCGCTGAAGTTCTACGCCTCTGTGCGTCTGGACATTCGCCGCATCGGCGCGGTGAAAGAGGGCGACAACGTCGTCGGCAGCGAAACCCGCGTCAAAGTGGTGAAAAACAAGATCGCCGCGCCGTTTAAACAGGCCGAATTCCAGATCCTCTACGGCGAAGGCATCAACTTCTACGGCGAGCTGGTAGACCTCGGCGTGAAAGAGAAGCTGATTGAGAAAGCGGGTGCCTGGTATAGCTACAACGGCGACAAAATCGGTCAGGGTAAAGCGAACGCGATCACCTGGCTGAAAGAGAACCCGGCGGCGGCAAAAGAGATTGAGAAGAAAGTGCGCGAACTGCTGCTCAACAATCAGGATGCGAAGCCAGACTTCGTTGTTGACGGCAACGACGCAGAAGAAACCGAACAGGATTTCTGATATCGTCTGCAAGACTGACAGGGCTGCTTAGGCAGCCCTTTTGCTTTGTGAGATTATCGAGGTGCCTGTGACTGAACCTTCATCACGCCGCTCCGGCTACGCCCGCCTGCTGGACCGTGCTATCCGCATTCTGGCGATGCGCGACCACAGCGAGCAGGAGCTGCGACGCAAGCTGGTCGCTCCGGTGATGAGCAAAAACGGTCCTGAGGCGCTGGACGTCACCCCCGACGAGCTGGAGCAGGTTGTCGCCTGGTGTATCGAAAACCGCTACCTTGACGACAACCGCTTCGTCGGCCAGTTCATCGCCAGCCGGAGCCGCAAAGGCTATGGTCCGGCGCGCATTCGCCAGGAACTCAGTCAGAAAGGGATCGCGCGTCAGGCCGTAGAACAGGCGATGCGCGAATGCGATATCGACTGGGTGAGTCTTGCCAGGGAGCAGGCACAGCGTAAATACGGCGAACCGTTACCTTCCGCCTTTACTGAAAAAGTGAAAGTTCAGCGATTCCTGCTTTACCGCGGCTACCTGATGGAAGATATCCAGGAAATCTGGCGAAATTTTGCAGATTGACCCATCCGGGATTTTACTTCGCCGTAAAGAAAACTTATCTTATTCCCACTTTATTCCGTCGGGCCGCTGGTTGTGACTGTGCAGGCAGCGGCCTGGGCGATTATTCCTTTACACAAAATCATTCAAGCTGCATCAGGGCGGCAAGAGAGACTCTCTTTCGCAACGTACGTCAGTTCGGTGCCGGAAGAGCAAGCGCAGCCAGGACAGAGGCGACTTGAAGGATGACGTGTAGCTTGATTTCAGGATAATTATGAGCAAGAGCACCGCTGAGATCCGTCAGGCGTTTCTCGACTTTTTCCATAGCAAGGGACATCAGGTAGTTGCCAGCAGCTCCCTGGTGCCGCACAACGATCCGACCCTGCTGTTTACCAATGCAGGGATGAACCAGTTCAAGGATGTCTTCCTTGGTCTCGACAAACGTAATTATTCGCGTGCGACCACCGCACAGCGTTGCGTGCGTGCGGGTGGTAAACACAACGATCTGGAAAACGTCGGTTACACCGCGCGTCACCACACCTTCTTTGAAATGCTGGGCAACTTCAGCTTTGGCGATTACTTCAAGCAGGATGCCATCAAATACGCGTGGGAACTGCTGACCGGTGAGAACTGGTTCGCACTGCCGAAAGAAAAACTGTGGGTTACCGTTTACGAGACCGATGACGAAGCTTTCGACATCTGGGCCAATGAAGTAGGCGTTCCGCGCGAGCGTATTATCCGCATCGGCGACAACAAAGGCGCGCCGTTTGCTTCTGACAACTTCTGGCAGATGGGCGACACCGGTCCGTGCGGCCCGTGCACCGAAATCTTCTTTGACCACGGCGATCACATCTGGGGCGGCCCTCCGGGAAGCCCGGAAGAAGATGGCGACCGTTACATTGAGATTTGGAACATCGTCTTCATGCAGTTCAACCGTCAGGCTGACGGTACCATGGAGCCGCTGCCGAAGCCGTCCGTCGACACCGGTATGGGTCTGGAGCGTATTGCCGCGGTGCTGCAGCACGTTAACTCCAACTATGACATCGACCTGTTCCGCGATCTGATCGCCAGCGTGGCGAAAGTCACCGGCGCGACCGATCTGACGAACAAGTCGCTGCGCGTTATCGCCGACCACATTCGCTCCTGCGCCTTCCTGGTTGCCGACGGCGTGATCCCGTCGAATGAAAACCGCGGCTACGTGCTGCGTCGTATCATTCGCCGCGCGATCCGTCACGGCAACATGCTGGGCGCGAAGGACACCTTCTTCTGGAAACTGGTTGCCCCGCTGATCGATGTGATGGGCTCCGCCGGCGACGAGCTGAAGCAGCAGCAGGCTCAGGTTGAGCAGGTGCTGAAAACCGAAGAAGAGCAGTTTGCCCGCACCCTCGAGCGCGGCCTGGCGCTGCTGGATGAGGAGCTGTCGAAGCTGAAAGGCGACACCCTGGACGGCGAAACCGCCTTCCGTCTGTACGACACCTACGGCTTCCCGGTCGACCTGACCGCCGATGTGTGCCGCGAGCGCAACATCAAGGTTGATGAAGCTGGTTTTGAAGCCGCAATGGAAGAGCAGCGCCGCCGCGCGCGCGAGTCCAGCGGTTTCGGCGCCGACTATAATGCGATGATCCGCGTTGACGGCGCCTCTGAATTTAAAGGCTACGATCATCTGGAGCTGAACGGCAAGGTTACCGCCCTGTTTATCGACGGCAAAGCGGTGGATAGCGTTAGCGCTGGCCAGGAAGCGGTGGTGATCCTTGACCAGACCCCGTTCTATGCGGAGTCCGGCGGCCAGGTGGGCGATAAAGGCGAATTAAAAGGCGCGGGCTTCTCTTTCGCAGTCAGCGACACGCAGAAGTACGGCCAGGCTATTGGTCATATCGGTAAAGTCGCCAGCGGCACACTGAAAGTGGGTGACGCGGTGCAGGCCGACGTAGATGAGGCTCGCCGTCAGCGTATCCGTCTCAACCACTCCGCGACGCACCTGATGCACGCGGCGCTGCGCCAGGTGCTCGGCACCCATGTGGCGCAGAAAGGTTCGCTGGTCAATGATAAAGCGCTGCGCTTTGACTTCTCGCATTTTGAAGCGATGAAGCCGGAAGAAATTCGTGCGGTGGAAGACCTGGTCAACGCGCAGATCCGTCGTAACCTGGCTATCGAAACCAACATTATGGATATCGATGCCGCGCGCGCATCCGGCGCCATGGCGCTGTTTGGCGAGAAATACGACGATCGCGTGCGCGTTCTGCGGATGGGCGACTTCTCCACGGAGCTGTGCGGCGGGACTCACGCGGCGCGTACCGGCGATATCGGCCTGTTCCGCATCACGTCAGAGTCTGGCACCGCTGCTGGCGTGCGCCGTATCGAAGCGGTGACTGGCGAAGGCGCGATGGCCATCCTGCATGCGCAGAGCGATCAGCTTAATGATATCGCTCAGCTGCTGAAGGGTGACAGCCACAATCTCGGCGAGAAGGTTCGCGCCGCGCTGGAGCGTACCCGTCAGCTGGAAAAAGAGCTGCAGCAGCTGAAAGAGCAGGCTGCGGCGCAGGAGAGCGCAAACCTCTCCAGCAAAGCGGAAGAGATTAACGGCGTTAAGCTGCTGGTCAGCGAACTGACCGGCGTTGAGCCGAAAATGCTGCGTACCATGGTTGACGATCTGAAGAACCAACTCGGTTCGACGATCGTTGTATTAGCTACGGTAGCGGATGGTAAGGTTTCTCTGATTGCAGGTGTGTCTAAGGATGTGACAGACCGCGTGAAAGCAGGGGAGCTGGTTGGTATGGTCGCCCAGCAGGTGGGCGGTAAAGGGGGCGGTCGTCCGGATATGGCGCAGGCCGGTGGTACCGATGCGTCTGCTCTCCCTGCAGCGTTAGCCAGTGTGAAAGGCTGGGTCAGCGCAAAACTGTAATAACTATAAACGCATTTACCCTAAATAATTCGAGTTGCAGGAAGGCGGCGACGCAGCGAATCCCCAGGAGCTTACTCAAGTAAGTGACTGGGGTGAGCGAGGAAAGCCAACACGCATGCAACTTGAAGTATGAGGGGTATAGGTGCCATAACCAGAGGGTTATGGCACCTTGCGTCAGAAACACTGATAACGATAAAGTCGGGTTGAAATTGTGTATATCGGCTAAACTTAGGTTTAACAGAATGTGATGCCATGACTGCTTATACCCTAAGGTATTTGTCATCGCTTACTTTTTGGCGTTATATGATGGATAATGCCGGGATACGAGAGACCCGACTCTTTTAATCTTTCAAGGAGCAAAGAATGCTGATTCTGACTCGTCGAGTTGGTGAGACCCTCATGATTGGAGATGAGGTCACTGTGACAGTTTTAGGGGTGAAGGGTAACCAGGTTCGTATTGGCGTAAACGCCCCTAAAGAAGTGTCTGTTCACCGTGAAGAGATCTACCAGCGTATTCAGGCTGAAAAATCCCAGCAGTCCAGTTACTAAGGTTTCCGCGCCTCGCTGTGCAGTGAGGCGCATCACTTACCGCCGCTTTTTCCCTTTTTCTGTTTTTTCCCCCTGCGCCATAACGCTTTTCATTACCCTTTGCCGCTTTGGTCGTTTGGCGTTATGCCAGCGTCAGGGCTGATTTCCTGTTGATAAATTGCCCTTTTTGCCGTTTTTGCACGCGAATTGCGTGCGAAGTGTGCAAACGAAAAAAGGTCTCGAAAAAGTGTTTGACTTATAAGTACCAGAAAGTAATATGTGCGCCATCGCAGCGACGAAGAGCAGAAACAAGTTCTTCGAAGCACTCGAAAGAGGCGTGTGTGGTGAGGTGGCCGAGAGGCTGAAGGCGCTCCCCTGCTAAGGGAGTATGCGGTCAAAAGCTGCATCCGGGGTTCGAATCCCCGCCTCACCGCCATTTTGCATCCGTAGCTCAGCTGGATAGAGTACTCGGCTACGAACCGAGCGGTCGGAGGTTCGAATCCTCCCGGATGCACCATATTCTCCTTAATAACAGTGACGACGTTGTTTTATGGTCTGCGAAATCATCGCCAGCACCAGGGGGGATAACGTTGCGTAAGCAACGGCCCAAAGGGCGAGGCGTAGCCGAGTCATCCTCCCGGATGCACCATATTCTCCTCAGTAACAACGACGATGTTGTTGCGTAGGCTGCGAAATTATCGCAGCACCCGTTCTGAATGCATAATCTTCACTCTTCTCTCACCATCCCGATTACCTCGTTTTCCATCACTGGCTTCATCCTGACTTTTTTATTGGCAAGACGCGCTTTCCACTATAATTTATCCTTGTATATCAGCGTTATCAGGCTGAGATAAATGCAAGGAGAGAAATCCATGAAATGGTTCAAAGCAATACCTGCTTTTTGCGCGACGCTGCTGGTAACGACGGCCCTCGCTGGCTGTGCGGGATCGGCTACAAAGGAGAGTACGGGCGGCTATATTGACGATACCGTGGTGACCACCAAGGTGAAAACGGCGCTCTTTAACGATAAAGACATTAAGTCCTCAGAAATTAGCGTCCAGACCTTTAAAGGCCGCGTCCAGCTGAGCGGATTTGTCTCCTCCGCGGAGAGCGCTAAACGAGCCGTAGAAGTCACACGCCGAGTGCAGGGCGTGCGAATGGTCGAGAACGATCTGCGTATTAAATAAGGCTGGTTATCCGGCCTAATGTTTGGGGGCGCCTGAGGGCGCCTTTGTCGTCTGCGCCGCTGGCCGCGACAACGGCGGGCTTTTGCGTTACAGTAATCATTCCCAAACCGGTTGGTGAGAAGACAATGTACGAAGGTTACGCAGGACTGATCTTTGATATGGATGGCACCATTCTCGATACCGAGCCGACCCATCGGCAGGCATGGAACGAGGTGTTGGGCCGCTACGGTATGCGTTTCGACGAACAGGCGATGGTCGCGCTCAATGGCTCACCAACCTGGCGAATCGCCCAGGCGATTATCGAACTCAACCAGGCCGATCTCGATCCACATCGCCTGGCGCAGGAAAAAACCCAGGCCGTCAAAGCGATGCTGCTGGACAGCGTACGCCCGTTGCCGCTGATTGAGGTGGTTAAGGCATGGCACGGCCGTCGCCCGATGTCGGTGGGAACCGGCAGCGAGAGCGCCGTCGCCGAAGCGCTGCTGGCGCACCTGGGGCTGCGTCATTACTTCTCCGCGGTGGTGGCGGCCGATCATGTGGTCAACCATAAACCCGCGCCCGATACCTTCCTGCTGTGCGCCGAGCGCATGGGCGTCGCGCCGGAAAAATGCGTCGTCTTCGAAGATGCCGACTTTGGTCTGCAGGCGGCGAAGCGCGCGGGAATGGACGCAGTTGACGTGCGTTTGCTGTGAGCGACGCGCTGTCACTCACCTCGCTGTTTGCCAGTAGCTTTTTAAGCGCCACGCTGCTCCCCGGCAATTCGGAGGTTGTGCTGGTGGCTATGCTACTTGCGGGGGTCAGTCATCCGTGGTGGTTAGTATTAATAGCAACAATCGGCAATAGCCTTGGAGGGGTAACTAACGTTATTCTGGGGCGCTTGTTTCCGCTGCGCAAAACCTCGCGCTGGCAGGAGCGGGCGGCCGGCTGGCTTAAGCGCTACGGCGCGGTCACGCTCTTACTGAGCTGGGCGCCGGTTGTCGGCGATTTACTGTGTTTGCTGGCGGGATGGATGCGCATTTCCTGGGGACCGGTACTCTTTTTCTTATGCCTTGGTAAGGCGCTGCGCTATATCGCTATTGCGGCAGCGACGCTTCAGGGCATGACGTGGTGGCACTAATTGGACTGACAGTTCATCCATTACAATTATGCTTATTCAAACGATTTCGACAGGCGGGAGGTCAAATTGATCCCGGACGTATCACAGGCGCTGGCCTGGCTGGAAAAACATCCGCAGGCTCTGCAGGGTATTCAACGTGGTCTGGAGCGGGAAACGCTGCGCGTGAACGCAGACGGCACCCTTGCAACGACCGGTCACCCTCCGGCGTTAGGCTCAGCGCTAACGCATAAATGGATTACCACCGATTTTGCCGAAGCTTTACTTGAGTTCATTACGCCAGTAGATGGCGATATTGAGCATATGCTGACCTTTATGCGCGATGTCCATCGCTATACCGCGCGTCAGCTTGGCGACGAGCGGATGTGGCCGCTGAGTATGCCATGCTATATCGCCCCCGGTCAGGATATTGAGCTGGCGCAGTACGGCACCTCTAACGTGGGGCGCCTGAAAACGCTATATCGCGAGGGGCTGAAGAACCGCTATGGCGCGCTGATGCAGACTATCTCCGGCGTGCACTATAACTTCTCCCTACCGATGGCCTTCTGGCAGGCAAAATGTGGTGTGGAGGATGCCGAGAGTGGTAAAGAGGCCATTTCGGCGGGCTATTTCCGCTCAATTCGTAACTACTATCGCTTTGGCTGGGTGATCCCCTATCTGTTTGGCGCCTCGCCGGCGATTTGCTCCTCATTCCTGCAAGGCAAACCGACAACGCTGCCCTTTGAGGAAACGGGCAACGGCATGTATTACCTGCCGTATGCCACCTCGCTGCGCCTCAGCGACCTTGGTTATACCAATAAGTCGCAAAGCAATCTCGGAATTACGTTTAACGATCTGCACGAGTATGTGGCAGGATTGAAGCGGGCGATTAAAACGCCGTCGGAAGAGTACGCCAAAATCGGGCTGCAGAAAGACGGCAAGTATCTGCAGATCAACAGCAACATTCTGCAGATTGAAAATGAACTTTATGCGCCGATCCGCCCGAAACGCGTCACCCGTCGGGGCGAAACCCCGTCCGATGCGCTGTTGCGCGGTGGTATTGAGTATATCGAAGTGCGTTCGCTGGATATCAATCCGTTCTCGCCGATCGGCGTTGACGCCCAGCAGGTGCGTTTCCTCGACCTGTTTATGGTCTGGTGCGCGCTGGCCGACGCGCCGGAGATGAGCAGCGATGAGCTGCTGTGCACCCGCACCAACTGGAATCGGGTGATTCTGGAAGGGCGTAAGCCGGGCTTAACGCTGGGGATTGGCTGCGAAAGCGCGCAGTTCCCGCTGGCTCAGGTGGGCAAAGATCTGTTCCGCGATTTACGCCGCGTGGCGCAGACCCTGGACAGTATCCACGGTGGCCAGGCATATCAGCAGGTCTGCGACGAGCTGCTGGCCTGCTTTGACGATCCGGAATTAACCTTCTCAGCCCGCATTCTGCGTTCTATGATTGAAGAAGGCATTGGCGGTACCGGCCGTGCGCTTGCCGATCGTTACCGGACGCAGCTGCGCGAAGAGCCGCTGGAGATCCTGAGCGAAGACGATTTTATCGCCGAGCGCGACGAGTCGGTGGCGCGACAGAAGAAAGTGGAAGCTGAAGACAGCGAGCCGTTTGAGGCGCTGCTGGCGCGGCACGCGTAGCGCTGGAAAAGAAAAAGGCCACATCACTGTGGCCAAACTTTCATCTCTGATTCAGGGATGATGATGATAATAAATGCGCGTCTTTCATATACTGAGACTCGCGGCTGAACAAAGAGTTCATTTTATTTTAAAAAAATTCACTCCTGGAGGTGACGAATGCCGTTGTTAGATAGTTTCACAGTCGACCATACCCGAATGGAAGCCCCAGCGGTGCGTGTCGCGAAGAAAATGAACACGCCGCATGGCGATGAAATCACCGTTTTCGATCTGCGCTTCTGCGTACCGAACCAGGAAGTGATGCCGGAACGCGGTATCCACACCCTGGAGCATCTGTTCGCGGGCTTTATGCGCGATCATCTGAACGGGAATGGCGTGGAAATTATCGACATTTCGCCAATGGGCTGCCGCACCGGCTTCTATATGAGCCTGATTGGTACGCCGGACGAGCAGCGCGTCGCTGACGCCTGGAAAGCGGCGATGGCCGATGTGCTTAAGGTGAAAGATCAGAACCAGATCCCGGAGCTCAACGTCTACCAGTGCGGGACTTACACCATGCACTCGCTGGAAGAGGCCCAGGACATCGCTCGTCATATCATTGAGCGCGATGTGCGCATCAACAGCAACGACGAACTGGCGTTGCCGAAAGAAAAACTGCAGGAACTGCACATCTAGTGCTTCCGCCACGGCCCGACGCCTGTCGCCGGGCCGCTCTTCTGACGCCGCGATGACGACGACGCTTTCCTTCTCCTTTCAGCACCGCCCTTTGGTGCCCTTTGCCCATGATTATGCCCACGGTGACCAGGAAGACTGGCATCAGCATGACTGCGCCCAGCTGCTGCATATACTAAGCGGCGTGGTGCGGGTCGCGACGCCGGTAGGCTACTGGGTGGTGCCGCCCGGGCGCGGCGTCTGGCTGCCGGCGGGAACGCCGCACGCGCTACGCATGACCGGCAACGTGGCGGCGCGCACCCTGTTTATCGATCCGCTGGCGCGCGCCGATCTTCCGGCGGGCTGCCAGATCGTACAGATCACGCCGCTGCTGCGGGAACTGATCGTGTCATCCCTGGCGCTGGCGGAACGCTATGCCCCCGCCAGCCGCGACGAAAGAATTTATGAACTGATCCTCGATGAGATCCGCGGGATGGCGATCCTGCCGTTTGGCCTGCCGGAGCCGCAAAGCGAAACGCTGCGTCGGCTGTGCCAGCAGGTACGCGAGGCGCCGGGCGAGGCCTGGAGCAGCGGCCAGGCGGCGAAGGCGTGCAGCATGAGCGAGCGAACCCTAAACCGCCATTTTCAGCAGCAGACTAGCCTGACGTGGAGCGAGTGGGTGCGCCGGGCGAAGCTAATGGAAGCGCTGGTGCGCCTGGCGCAGGGCCACTCCGTGCTGCGGGTGGCGCTGGAGCTGGGCTACGGTAGCCACAGCGCCTTCAGCGCCATGTTTCGTCGGGTGATGGGCGTCGCCCCCAGCGACTATTTTCGTCCCCCGGCCTGATCGGCGGCGCTGAGCGCATTGCACAGCGCCTGCAGCGAGGCGCGCGCCACGTCATTATCGATACCCACGCCCCAGTAGCTTTCTCCTTGCGGAAAAACGCAGCGGATATAGGCCACCGACCGGCTGTCGCTGCGCGCGCCGAGGGTATGCTCATGATAGTCCTTGATCATAAACGGCTGCCGAAACAGCGCGCTGAGCCCGCTGGCTGCGGCGGAGAGCAGGCCGTTGCCCTGGCCCTGCAGGCGTCGGGTTTCGCCGTGGTGACGCAGCGTTGCCTGCAGGGAAAGCTGGCCATCCTGCTGGCTGGCGCTCTGATAATCGAGCAGCGTCAGCGCCGGTTGCGCCTGCAGCCCGTAGCGCGTGCGGAACAGCTGCCACAGCGCATGGTGGGTCATCTCTTTGCCGTCGCTATCGGTGGCCTGCTGAACGTGCTGGCTGAAGTCCTGCTGCAGCCCGCGGGGCAGTTTCAGACCATGATTTTGTTCGATAAGCCAGGCGCTGCCGCTCTTCCCCGACTGGCTGTTGACGCGGATCACCGCCTCATAGCTGCAGCCAATATCCTGCGGGTCAATGGGCAGGTAGGGCATCTGCCACGGATCGCCAGGCTGACGGGCATCAAACCCTTTTTTGATCGCATCCTGATGGGAGCCGGAGAAGGCGGTGTAAGCCAGACTTCCCGCCCACGGGTGGCGCGGGTGAACGGGGATCTGGTTGCAGTTTTCCACCACCTCCACCACCCGGTTCATCTGCTCGAAGCGAAGCTCAGGGTCGATGCCCTGGCTGTAGAGGTTCATCGCCAAAGTCACCAGACAGACGTTGCCGGTGCGTTCGCCGTTGCCAAACAGGCAGCCTTCTACCCGATCGGCGCCGGCCATCACCGCCAGCTCGGCGCTGGCGACGCCGGTGCCGCGATCGTTATGCGGGTGTACGCTGATGCAGACCTCGCCGCGGCGGGAGAAGTGGCGGCAAAAATACTCGATCTGATCGGCATAGACGTTGGGGGTGTTGACTTCCACCGTCGCCGGCAGATTGACGATCATCGGTCGCTCGGCGCAGGGCTGCCAGACATCCGCCACCGCTTCGCAAATCTCAAGCGCAAACTCGGGCTCGGTGAAGCAGAAGGTTTCAGGCGAATATTCATATTGCCAGCGGGTCTCCGGCTGCTGTTCGCACTGCTGACGGATAAGCCGGGTGGCGCGGGTCGCGAGGGCGATCACCTCGGCCTTGTCCATGCCGAAAACCAGCTCGCGGAACAGCGGCGCGGTGGCATTGTAGAGGTGGACGGTAGCCCGGCGGGCGCCGCGCAGCGCCTCAAAGGTGCGCAGGATCAGCGGGTCTCGCGCCTGGGTCAGCACCTGGATGGTGACATCCTCCGGGATGCGCTGTTCGTCAATCAGCTGGCGGACAAAGTTGAAATCGGTTTGTGAGGCGGAAGGGAAGGCGACTTCAATCTCTTTAAAGCCGCACTCCAGCAGCAGATCCCAGAACTGCAGTTTGCGGGCGCTGTCCATGGGCTCCGCCAGCGCCTGGTTGCCGTCGCGCAGGTCAGTCGACAGCCAGCGCGGGGCGTGACTGATTTGCCGGTCTGGCCAGCGGCGGTCAGGCAGGGCGATCGGCGGATAGGGACGGTACTTTTCAGCAGGATGGCTCAGCATAGTGTTCTCCTTAATGGTCAGCCTTTATCCTGCCCGAGCGCAGGGTGACGGGCTTTCGCAAACGAGACAGAAACTAGCGAGAACTGGACAACCTGACGCCGTAAAAAAGGGACCCGGAGGTCCCTTTATGTGAGGCTTAGTGCGCGCCGCCGCCGCCTCCGCCGGCGCTGAACGGTGGTCTGGCGAACCACACCAGCCCCAACAGCAGGATGAAAATAGCCGCAGAAATCCAGAAGATTTCGTTGGCGGAGATAATGAGCCCCTGGTTGGTTATCTGCTGCGCTATCCAGCCGGACGCCTGCTGCTGCGTCATTCCCATGCCCTGCAGCTGATCGTATATCTGCTGCGCGTTGGGGTTAAAGGGGGTCACCGATTCGGTGAGCTGCGCATGATGCAGCGCCTCGCGGTTGGTCCACAGGGTGGTGGTGATCGAGGTCCCGATGGAGCCGGCAAGGGTACGGGTGAAGTTCGACAGGCTCGACGCCGCCGCCAGCCGCTCCGGCGGCAGGCCGGAGAGGGTGATGGTGGTCAACGGCATGAAGAAGCAGGCCACCGCGAAGCCCTGGATAAACTGTGGCCACGCCGAGGCGCCAAAGTCCATCCCCGGTTCGAAGGTCCAGGCGCGCCAGTAGAAGCAGACCGCGTACATAATAAAGCTGAAGGTGACCAGCCGCCGCATGTCGAGCTTATGCGCGAAGCGGCCGATAATCGGCGACAGAATGACCGGGATCACCCCCACCGGCGCCGACGCCAGGCCGGCCCAGGTCGCGGTGTAGCCGTATACCTCCTGCAACAGCTGCGGCAGCAGTACGATGGCGCCGAAGTAGAGCATATAGGCCAGACTGATACAGAGGCAGCCGATGGTGAAGTTGCGCGACTTAAATAGCGACAGATCGACAATCGGGTTATCGTCGGTTAGCTCCCAGACGATCAGGAAGCTTATCGCCACCACCGCCACGATGGTCAGAATGATAATCTCATTGGAGGAGAACCAGTCCAGCTCTTTACCCCGGTCCAGCATCACCTGCAGGCTACCGATACCGATGATCAGCAGCGCCAGACCGACGCCGTCGATCCGCCGCTGTTCGGTTTTGGTTTCCCGGTTGCGCAGGGTCTGCAGGGTCATCAGCACCACCGCCACGCCAATGGGCACGTTGATAAAGAAGATCCAGCCCCAGTGATAGTTATCGCTGATATAGCCGCCGAGGATCGGACCGCAGATGGGTGCGACAATCACCGTCATCGACCACAGCGCCAGAGCGATAGAGCGCTTCGCCGGGGGATAGTTGCTGAGCAGCAGACTTTGCGACAGCGGGATCAGCGGTCCGGCGACGATCCCCTGAATGACGCGGAAGAAAATCAGCATCGTCAGGCTGTTGGAGACGCCGCAGGCCCAGGAGGCAATGGCGAAGGCGGTGGTTGACCACAGGAACAGCTTCACCTCGCCGACGCGCTTGGCCAGCCAGCCGGTGATCGGGATGGAGATGGCGTTAGCGACCCCGAACGAGGTGATGACCCAGGTCCCCTGGCTCAGCGACGAGCCAAGGTTGCCGGCAATGGTCGGGATCGCCACGTTGGCGATAGTGGAATCCAGCACCTGCATGAACGTCGCGAGCGACAGCGCAATGGTCATAATGACCAGCTGCGCGCCTTCCAGCGGTTTTTGCTGTTGCATTACACTCACCCCGAATTATCCGGCGTTGGCCTGAATGATCTCGTCTATCAGCTTATTAACCGGATCGAGAGCGATTTCACGGGCATTGCTCTCGTAAACCGGGGAGCTCCGCACCTGGCTGGCCAGCATTTCACCATCGCGATCGGTGGTGTTGACTTCCACCAGCGTCGAGAGGCCGATGCGCAGCGGGTGTTCCGCTAGTTGTTTTTCATCCAGCTCGATACGAACCGGCAGACGCTGTACCACTTTGATCCAGTTGCCGGTGGCATTCTGCGCCGGCAGCAGAGAGAAGGCGCTGCCGGTGCCCATATCCAGACCGACCACTTTACCGGTGTATTTCACGTCATCGCCATAGATATCGCTGATCACGGTGGCCGGCTGGCCGATACGCATATGCGCCAGCTGAGTCTCTTTAAAGTTAGCATCGATCCACAGGTTGGTCGCCGGGACCACCGCCATCAGCGGCGTGGTGGTGCCGATCTGCGCGCCAGGCTGTACCGAGCGACGGGAAACGTAGCCGCTAATCGGGCTGACGATCTGCGTACGCTGCAGGGCCAGCCAGGCGTTACGCACTTCAGTGGCCGCCTGGAGCACCGCCGGCTGCTGTTCCAGCCTGGTGCCCAGCACGATCGCCTGGTTGGCGTTGTACTGCTGGATTGCCACGTCGAGTTCGGCCTGTGCGCTGGCGACGGTATCGCGGGCGTGCTGCAGCTCTTCGCGGCCAATGAGATTCGCGGCGCCCAGCGGGATGCGGCGGTTCAGGTCAGCCTGCGCCTGGGCGAGGGCGGTTTTTTTGACGTCGATATTTGCCTGCAGCTGCTTGCTGTTGATCATCTGCTGGCGGGTCTGACGCACGCTGGCGGCCAGTTGGGTCTTAGCCTTTTCAAACGCCTGTTGGGCATCGGTCCGATCGAGCGTGACCAGCGGATCGCCTTTCTGCACGTAGTCCGTGTTGTCAGCCCAGACTTTGGTCACGCTGCCCGCGACCTGAGCCATAATTTGTACCTGATTCCCTGCCACGTAGGCATCGTCGGTCTCTTCGTAGTGACGCAGTACCAGAAACCAGTAAATCCCATATGCCACGGCAATAATAATGAAGAGCAATGTCAGCAACAGAAGGGCGCCTTTACGCTTTCCTTTTTTGCTGCCTGGTTGCTGCGGGGTTTGGCTCTCCGCATTTGCACTCATGTTATTCTCCACGATCTTATTATTTCACATCGGCTGAGCCGACCTGTTTATCAGAAAGGCCAGCAGAGATCTGCTGGCCTGGCTGTTTTCCTTGCAACGTAAAAATGGGCTGAGCGACGCCGCCCTTAGCGTAGAGAGTCCGCTAGCACGCCTTCTTCTTCCATCTGATCAAGGCGGCTCAGGAGTTTACGGGTGATGTGTTCGAGCTGATCTTTTTCGCTGGTGCTAAGTGAAGACCACAGCTGATGCAGGCAGTTATGCTGCGGCGGCAGGACTTCACGCAAAAACTGATGGCCCTTTTCGGTCAGTTGCAGATGCAAACAGCGACGATCGTTATCGCTCTCGCGGCGCTCAATCCAGCCGCGTTTTTCCAGTTCATCAGCGATACGGGTGGCGTTGGTACGTGACGAGCCCAGCGCACAGCTCAGCTCGGACGGCTGGATGCTGTGGTTTTCCTGTGACTCCAGCGTAATCAGCGCCATAAATAATGTCTCGTTAATTCCCTGCGCTTTGAGCATTTTATTGCGATTTTCCAGCAGCTTACCTTGCATATGCATGCAAAGACGAGTTAACAGGATCTCCTGAAACGGGAAATCTTCATGGCGGCTGGCGCGGAACTTGAGCATTTGCTCAATGGGAGTAAACGAACTATCCATTTGGGTATGACCTCATTAATTACAGCCGATATAATAACTATTGTGACAAATAAATCAAATGAATTATTGACCAAAATTGATACGTAAAGCTTAGAGCCCGTTGGTGATTTTCCATGCCAGACCATAGGCAAACGCCGACAGCAGGGTCGGGACAATGATGCTGCGGGTTTTCCAGAAGGCGGCCCCCAGCACCAGGAAGCCGGTCAGCGTCGGCGCCAGGCGATGGGCATCGGCGAGGATCTCCGGCACGCTGGAGACCACCAACAGCGCGCAAATCGAGGCGATGCCAATGGTATCCAGCAGCACGCTGACCGGGCCGCGGCGGGCAGGACGGGCGTGGCCGGCGCGCAAACGCAGAGGAAGATAGCGAAAGAGATAGTTGACGCCGCCGACTATCACCCCGAGCAGAAGGACTTCACTGTTCATCCGGCATCCCCTTGAGCATGGCCTGAAGCAGCGCCGTCAGACACCCGCAGACAATTCCGGCGAGGATCGCCGCCGGAATGGAAAATAACAGAATGCCGCCCAGCGCGCCCGCCAGCGCCGCCGTGACGCAGAGTGACTGCTGACGCTGGAAAGAGGCCAGCAGGAAGCTCATAAACAGCGCCGGCAGCATAAAGCCGAGGGCGGCTTCCACCGCCGGATAATCCACCAGCAGGCCGTTGCCGGACCAGGCGCCGGCCAGCGTGCCGCACACCCACGATGCCCACGAGGTAAAAGCGAGACCGAGCATCCAGTTTTCGCTCCAGCGGCGGTTATCGCGAACCAGCCTGGCGGTAGCGGCGGCGAAAACCTCATCGGTGAGGCCGAAGGCCCAGAGGGCGGTTTTCTTTTTATCCAGCGCTGAGCGAATGCGGCTGCGCAATGAGGGGCCATACAGCACGTGGCGGACATCCATCGCCATTACCGTCAGGGCGGCGACCCACAGCGAACTGCCGGCGGCCAACATGGCGGTGATCACAAACTGGCTGGCGCCGGCGTAAATAATGCAGGAGAAGAACAGGCTTTCCAGCGGGGTGAAGCCCAGCCGGGTGGCATTGAGTCCGAAGGCGAATGCCACCGGAAGGTAGCTGATGACGATGGGGAGACTGTCTTTGACGCCTTCGCCGACGGTGGCGACGCGTTCAGGTAAGGCACAGGTTAAGGGCGCGGGGTTTTCCATATGAATAACTTATCGCTGGATCCATGTGAAGATGGCAATTTGACCGATGTCTCCACCTTAACAGAGCGCGATGCGCCTTAACACTATGGAAATTCCTGGAATCGCGTTTCTATGACCTGGCCACGAGAAAGGGGGCAAGGGGGCCGGATAAGGCGCTGGGCCTTATCCGTGAGCGGGTTTACTGCTGCGCGGCGAGGGCGGTTTTCACCCAGCTGTCGAACAGCGGCTGGTGGGCTTTGATCCAGCCATCAACGTGGCCGTTAATGTCGGCTTCGGAAGCATGGCCTTCGTGCATCATCGCATTCTCGGCGTTGATGTCGGCGATCGGCAGCTTCATGACGCTAAACAGAGTGGCGGCGGCCGGATTTTTCTCCGCCCAGGCTTTGTTAGCGACGATGTGCATGGTGTTCACCGGGAAGCCATAGTTGGCGCCGTTGGCCAGTTTGGTGTCGATGTTTTTCTGCTCGCCCGGCAGGGAGGAGAACGGCACCTGCAGCCAGACGACGTCCTTGCCAGGCTTCAGCACGTCGCTAACCCAGTACGGCGTCCAGGTATAGTAGAGCACCGGTTTACCTTCTTTATACCGGGCAATGGTGTCGGCCATCATCGCCGCGTAGTTGCCCTGGTTATGGGTGACGGTTTTGCTCAGGCCATAGGCGTCAATCTGATGGTTAATCACTGCTTCGCAGCCCCATCCTGGGGTACAGCCGGTGAGATCCGCTTTACCGTCATTGTTGGTATCAAACAGTTTGGCGATCTGCGGATCTTTGAGCTGATCGATGGAGGTGATGTGGTACTGCTCAGCGGTTTTTTTGTCGATTAAATAGCCCTGGGCGGCGCCTGAGACGTACACTCCTTTGCGATAGAATTTGTTATCACCGCCCGCCGCGGCGTACATGTCATCGTGCAGCGGTTGCCAGTTGGTGGCGATAAAGGTGGTATCTCCGGCGGCAATCGACGTATAGGCAACGTTATAGTCCACTTCGCTGGGTTTCTCGACGGTGTAGCCCAGCTTCTCCAGCGCGCGACTGACCAGCAGGGTCTGGAAGCTCTCTTCGGAGATAGTGCTCTGAGCGGGCTTCACCGTAATCCCTTTACCCGGCAGGTCGGCGGCGAAGGCGCTGGTGGCGAGCAGGGTGGCAAAGGCGGCGGTGGCCAACATCGTACTATGTCGCATGGTGGTTCCTCTTATTGTTTAACGGGAAGGGCCGCTCCCGGGCATCGGCTGGTGTCGGGGAGCGGCGCTGTTATCGACTTATCGACAGAAAGGGCGAGTGATAAGCCCCAGCGGGCCGGTGGTGTACCAGCGGCGGTTGCCGCGACTGCGGGCGTCGCGACCGACGGCCTGGGTGAGGCGGTCAAGAATAATCGCCAGGATCACGATCCCCACCCCGCCGACGGTCGCCAGGCCCATATCCAGGCGACCGATACCGCGCAGCACCATCTGGCCGAGGCCGCCGACGGCGATCATCGAGGCGATCACTACCATCGACAGGGCCAGCATCAGGGTCTGGTTAACCCCGGCCATAATGGTGGGCATGGCCAGCGGCAGCTGCACCTTAAACAACAGCTGGCGCGGGCTGGCGCCAAATGAGCGCGACGCTTCGATCAGATCCGCAGGCACCTGGTTTATCCCGAGGATGGTCAGACGGACGATCGGCGGCAGGGCGAAGATAATCGTCACCACCACGCCCGGTACGTTGCCGATGCCGAACAGCATCACGATCGGCACCAGATAGACGAACGCCGGCGTGGTCTGCATGGCATCTAATAGCGGGCGGATGATTTTCGCCGCCCGCGGGCTGCGCGCTAGCCAGATCCCCAGCGGCAAGCCGATAACCATGCAGAACAGCAGGGCGGTGAGGACCAGCGCCAGAGTGACCATGGCTTGAGACCACGCGCCGATGGCGCCGATGGCAATCAGCGATACCAGAGTGGCGACCCCCATGCCGAGGCTGGAGATCTGCCAGGCGATTAGCGCGAAGACGATAATCGCCACCGGCGCCGGCATCCCCAACAGCAGCTGCTGGAAGGCGCTGAGGATGTAGTCGATCGGCACGCGGATCCCCTGGAACAGCGGACGGAAGTGCAGCACGATCCAGTCGATGGCGTGGGTCACCCAGCTGTCGAGCGGGATCAGGGTCTTATGGAACGGATCCATGATATTGAACTGTTCCGGCTGCGGCGCAGGGGCGCTGTGCAGCCAGTCGGCGCCGCCGCCATTAGCCGGCGCGGCAGTAGAGGCGCCACCCCAGGCGTCGGCAGCCTGCGCGGCGCTGTCGGTTGACGGGGCGCTGCCCCACGGGTTGGTCTGATCAGCCATGATTCACCCCCTCGCGATCTAAAGCCTGGAGCAACATCCTTTTGGAAATGATGCCAATATATTGTTGTTCTTCATCCACTACCGGCACGGCGCACGGAGCGTGGCCGACGTGGGAGAGCAGATCGCTGAGCGGGGTTTGCGCTTCCACCGCCAGCGGGGCGTCAATCAGCGCCGCCTCGATCCCCTGCCCGGCGCTGAGGGCTGTTTTCAGAGAATCAATCGAGACAATCCCGACAAAGCGATTACCGCGCTCTATGACATAGCCATATTCCCGGTCTTCATCCTGTAATAATTTCAGCGCCGAACGGGGGCCAAAACCAGGCGTTTTACGAATCAGGCCAACCGGGCTGCGGCGGGCAATATCTTTCGCGCTGAATACCTGGCTAATATCCACGCCGCGGAAGAAGGTGCGCACATAATCATTGGCCGGATTATTTAATATTTCATCCGGAGTGCCGACCTGGACCACTTCGCCATTTTGCATAATGGCGATACGATCGCCAATTCGCATGGCTTCATCAAGGTCATGGGAAATAAAGACGATAGTGCGTTGATGCTTCGCCTGTAATTTGATGAGCTCATCCTGCATTTCGGTACGAATGAGCGGATCGAGCGCAGAGAAGGCTTCATCCATTAACAGAATATCGGGATTAATCGCCAGGGCGCGAGCTAAACCGACGCGCTGGCGCATGCCGCCGGAGAGTTCATCCGGCCAGGCGTGGGCATAATTCTCCAGCCCCACCTGACGCAGCGCCTCCCGGGCTTTTTGCTCTCGTTCGGCGGCGGGAACGCCGGCAAGCGCCATGCCAAACGCCGTGTTGTCGAGCACGCTCATGTGCGGCATCAGCGCAAAGGACTGAAAAACCATCGCAATTTTCTTGCGACGCACCTCGCGCAGCTCGGCATCCGACATTTTGGCGATATCGACCCCGTCAATCAGCACCTGGCCGCGGGTGGGTTCAATCAGGCGATTGAGAAGGCGAACCATGGTGGATTTCCCCGAGCCGGAGAGCCCCATGATGACGAATATCTCGCCTTCTTCAATGGCCAGACTGGCGTCTTTGACGCCAAGCGACAGCCCCGTTTTTTCCAGTATTTGCGCTTTGTTGAGTCCTTTCTCAATATATTTGAAAGCACGGTGTGGATGCTCGCCAAATATCTTATAAAGATTTTTGATTTCTAATTTAATTGCCATGCAATAGAGAAGTTCCTGTTATTTGTTTATTGCGATATGATACCCGATGGTGATTATGATCTTTTTACACCCTAACATACTCAGATTCTGTGACAACCCTCAATGGCAAACTCTCGGCAAAATCAGATGGGGGCAACTGTGGCTAAGCCCCCGTGATATAAGGGCTGGGCGGTAATTTGTTGTTGGTAATATTTTTTGATTATCTTTGGATAATTCGACTGAAATGGACCGGTTTTCTGCTAAATATGACGAAGTGATGACGGTTAGGTCATGGAGAGAATATTTGGTGGATTAAACGCTATTTTGTGAAATTAATCACCAGGAATCCGCCTGCGATATTCCTGGTGAAAGTACGGTTAAAAGTCCCAATCGTCGTCGGCGGTCTCTTCCATTTTTCCTATCACGTAGGAGGAGCCGGAACCGGAGAAAAAGTCATGGTTTTCGTCGGCGTTGGGCGACAGCGCTGCGAGGATTGCCGGATTGACCGCCGCCATCTCCGCCGGGAACAGCGCCTCGTAGCCGAGGTTCATCAGCGCTTTGTTGGCGTTGTAGCACAGGAAAGCGCTGACGTCGTCGAACCAGCCGCTCTCGCCGTACAACTCCCGGCTGTAGGCCAGTTCGTTGTCGTAAAGATCCATCAGCAGATCGAGGGCGAAATTTTTCAATTCTTCGCGCTTGCCGGGGCTGACGATCTCCAGTCCTTTCTGGTACTTGTAGCCGATGTAATAGCCATGCACCGCTTCATCGCGAATGATCAGGCGGATCAGATCCGCAGTGTTGGTCAGCTTTCCCCGGCTGGAGAAGTACATCGGCAGCCAGAAGCCGGAGTAGAAGAGAAAGGATTCGAGGAACACGCTGGCGATTTTTTTCTTCAGCGGCTCGTCGGCCTGATAGTAACCCAGCATCAGCTGCGCCTTGCGCTGCAGGGGATCGCAGCTTTCGCTCCAGGCGAAGGCGGCATCCACTTCCTTGCTGTGGCACAGCGTGGAAAAGATGGAGCTGTAAGAGCGGGCATGAACCGCCTCCATAAAGCTGATGTTCGACAGCACCGCCTCCTCATGCGGGGTTAAGGCGTCCGCCATTAGCGCCGGGGCGCCGACGGTGTTCTGAATGGTGTCAAGCAGGGTCAATCCGGTAAAGACGCGAATGGTCAACTGCTGCTCCGCCGCGCTGAGGGTTTGCCAGGCGGGAATGTCGTTCGACAGCGGCACTTTCTCCGGCAGCCAGAAGTTGCTGGTGAGACGGTTCCAGACCTCAAGATCTTTATCGTCATCAATGCGGTTCCAGTTGATTGCGCTGACGCGCGTTAAATGGGTCATCCTGTTCTCCTTACAGCGCGCAGGACACGCAGCCTTCAATTTCAGTGCCTTCCAGCGCCAGCTGGCGCAGACGGATGTAGTAGAGCGTCTTGATGCCTTTCTTCCAGGCGTAAATTTGCGCCTTGTTGATATCGCGGGTGGTGGCGGTATCGGGGAAGAACAGGGTCAGCGACAGCCCCTGGTCGACGTGGCGCGTCGCCTCGGCGTAAGTGTCAATGATCTTCTCCGGCCCTATCTCATACGCATCCTGGTAGAGGGCCAGATTGTCGTTATTCATAAATGGCGCGGGGTAGTACACCCGTCCGGTTTTCCCCTCTTTGCGGATCTCAATCTTCGAGACGATCGGATGAATGCTGGAGGTGGCATGGTTGATGTACGAGATCGAGCCGGTGGGCGGCACCGCCTGCAGATAGCGATTGTAGATGCCATAGCGCATGACATCGTCGCGCAGCTGGCGCCAGCTTTCCCGGTCGGGCAGAGAGATGCCGGCGCGGGCGAACAGCGTGCGCACCCGTTCGGTTTTCGGCTGCCACTCCTCCTGCAGATATTTGTCGAAGTACGCCCCGCTGGCGTAGCGCGACTGCTCGAAGCCGGCGAAGCGCTGGCCGCGCTCGCGGGCCAGCTGCATCGAGGTGTGCAGCGCGTGCCAGGTCACGGTGTAGAAGTAGATATTGGTGAAGTCCAGCCCCTCCGGGCTGCCGTAGGCAATGCCCTCCCGCGCCAGGTAACCGTGCAGATTCATCTGCCCCAGGCCGATGGCGTGGGAGGCCGCGTTGCCGGCCGCCACCGAGGGAACCGACTGAATGTGGCTCATGTCGGACACGGCGGTCAGGGCGCGCACCGCGGTGGCGATTGTGCGGCCGAAATCCGGCGAGTCCATGGTATGGGCGATGTTCAGCGAGCCGAGGTTGCAGGAGATATCTTCCCCGATATGGGCATAGCTGAGGTCTTCATTATAGGCGGACGGCGTACTGACCTGCAGGATCTCCGAACACAGATTGCTCATGGTGACCCGCCCGGCCACCGGACTGGCGCGGTTCACGGTGTCTTCAAACATGATGTACGGGTAGCCGGATTCAAACTGGATCTCCGCCAGGCGCTGGAACAGGTCGCGGGCGCGGATCCAGCGCTTGCGGACCCGCTCGTCGGCCACCAGCTGCGGATAGAGGTCGCCGATGGCGCAATCGGCGAAAGGTTTGCCGTACAGCCGTTCGACGTCATAAGGCGAGAACAGGGCCATCTGCGCATCTTCTTTCGCCAGCTGGAAGGTGATATCAGGGATCACCACCCCCAGCGACAAGGTTTTGATGCGGATTTTCTCATCGGCATTTTCACGCCGGGTATCAAGAAAGCGTAAAATATCGGGATGGTGAACATGCAGCCAGACCGCACCCGCCCCCTGGCGGGCGCCGAGCTGATTGGCATAGGAGAAGGCGTCCTCCAGCATCTTCATCACCGGCACCACCCCAGAAGACTGGTTTTCGATGCGCTTGATCGGCGCCCCGGCCTCGCGCAGGTTGGAGAGTAAAAAGGCCACCCCGCCGCCGCGCTTCGACAGCTGTAGCGCCGAGTTCACCGCCCGGCCGATGGACTCCATATTATCCTCAATACGCAGCAGGAAGCAGGAGATCAGCTCCCCGCGCTGCTGTTTGCCAGCGTTAAGGAAGGTCGGTGTGGCGGGCTGAAAGCGGCCGCTGAGTATCTCCTCCGTCAGCTGCCGCGCCTGCTGTTCATCGCCCCGGGCCAGCGTCAGGGCCACCATCACGCTGCGTTCGGCGAAATCCTCGAGGTAGTGCTTGCCGTCAAAGGTCTTCAGCGCATAGCTGGTATAGAACTTCCAGGCGCCGAGGAAGGTCTGAAAGCGAAACGGAGCGCGCCGGGCATGGGCGAACAACGCCAGCACAAACCCGCGGTCATAGCCGGCCAGCACCTGCGGATCGTAATAGCCCTCGCTGACGAGCCAGCTGAGCTTATCCTCCGGGCTGGGGAAGGTGAGGGCGTTGGGCTGAACCTGGGTCGCCATAAAGGCCTCAACCGCCTGGCGATCTTTCTCAAACGGGATGCGGCCCTCGCTGTCGTACAAATTCAGCATCGCGTTGAGGGCGTGAAAATCCACGGCGGCGGTTATACGTTCTGCGGTTGTCGTTGCCAAAATTCGCTGACTCCTTTACGCACGGTGTTGATATCGTCGGGGGTTCCCATCAGCTCGAAGCGGTAGAGATAGGGCACGGCGCATTTTTGCGCGATGACATCTCCGGCACGCCCCCAGCCGTCGCCAAAGTTGCGATTGCCGGCGGCAATCACTCCGCGGATCAGCTGGCGGTTATGCACTTCGTTTAAAAAGCGGATCGCCTGACGCGGTACCGCGCCGGCGGTGCCGCCGCCGCCATAGCTGGGAACGATGAGAATATAGGGCTCGTCTACCCGCAGATGTTCACGCTCGTTCAGCGGGATGCGCACCGCCGGCAGCCCCAGGCGCTGCACAAAGCGATGGGTATTCTCCGAACGGCTGGAGAAGTAGACGATGAGGCTCATGCGCTGGCCGCCGTAAAGGAGGGGCGCAGGCGATTGATCATATCCGGGCGGAAGCCGCTCCAGCGCAGCTCACCGGCGATCACCACCGGCAGCTGGCGAAATCCCTGCTCGCGCAGGGTGTCGGCGGCATCCGGCTGCTGGTCGACGTTGACCATTTCAAAGGCCAGTCCCCGGCTCTCCATGGCTCGCCGGGTGGCATGGCACTGCACGCAGTCATTTCGAGTGTAAATAATAATGCGCATGATTCGTATTTCCATTTAAGATAACAGCACGGCGCTAAACATAGCGTCGAACGTAGTGGGCCATTCGATAAGGAAATACTAGATGTAGTTATTTAAAACTTCAACCACTCAATATATAGCGTTTTTGGCAAGCGAGTCCCCCGCCGGGATAGATCGGCGGAGGAGGGGGGAGGCTGTGCGGAACTACAGGCGCATGGCCACGGCGAGGCGGTTAAAGGCGTTCATCAGACTGACGGCGAAGGTCAGATCGCTTATCTGACGCGGGGTAAAATGTTCGCGCAGCGGCTGGTAAACCTCATCTTCCGCATGGCTGGCGGCAATGTCGGTGACCGACTCGGCCCAAGCCAGCGCCGCGCGTTCGGCCGGAGTAAAGTGGGCGCTTACCCGCCAGCCCGCAAGGGCATCCAGTTTGCTTTGCGCCATGCCGCCTTTGCGCAGCGCCTGGCTATGCTTCTCAAGACAGAAGGCGCAGCCGTTGATCTGCGAGACGCGTAAATAAACCAGCTCTACCAGGGCGTTGCCCAGCTCGCTTTTCTCCAGCGCGATGCTGGCCTGTACCAGCCCTTTATAGACTTCCGGGCTCAGTTCACTGAATGGCTGACGTAATTGGTTCATGGTGTTCTCCTCTCTAAGACGGCAGCCAAAATAGCACTATAATGGACTGCAAAAGATAGCCATATTGTGATGAAAAAAGCAGACCATAATGGAAGCGATTAACCTCCCGCTTTATCAGCGTATCGCCCGCCAGTTGAAATCGGCGATTGAACGTGGCGAACTGACCCCGGGCAGCCGTTTGCCCGCCAGCCGGGTGTACGCTCAGGAGCAGGGCGTCTCCCGGGCGACCATCGAAAACGCCTGGGGAGAGCTGGTCGCCCAGGGATGGCTCGAGCGGCGTGGGCAGGCGGGGACCTTTGTCAGCGAGCGGCTCAGCCCGCGCCAGCTGGCGCCGGTACCGCCCGTGCAACACGCC
>NZ_MJDM01000005.1:1868702-1907201 GCF_008452795.1 Klebsiella sp. AqSCr | reverse complement strand
ACATTGAGTCCGGCACGGCGCGCATAATAGCCAGCGGCCGCGCCGACGGAGCCGCTGCCGTTTCAGATGGGGCTGCCGGCGCTGGATCTCTTTCCGCGCGGGCAGTGGGCGCGGGTGATGGGGCGTCGGCTGCGGACGCAGTCGCGGTTCGATCTTGCACCCGGCGATCCCGGCGGCGATCCGCTTCTGCGCCAGGCTATCGTCGATTATCTACGCCTGTCACGCAGTATCGACTGTCAGCCGGATCAGGTGTTGATCACCGGCAGCTATGCCGCCTCCATGAACCTTATCCTGCGTACCCTGGCGCAGCCTGGACAGCATATGTGGATGGAAGATCCGGGGTATCCCTTTATCCGGCCGGTCGTCGAGGCTGGGCAGCTGGCGGTGGATGCGATTCCGGTGGACGACGAAGGGATGGACGTCGGCTGGGGCCAGCGTCATCACCCGCAGGCGCGATTTGCCCTGCTCACACCAGCCCATCAGAGTCCGCTGGGGGTCGCGCTGTCGCTTCCCCGACGCCGCCAGCTGCTGGCGTGGGCCGCGGAGCGCGACGCGTGGATCATTGAGGACGATTACGATAGCGAGTTTCGCTATCACGGCAAACCGCTGCCGCCGCTGAAAAGCCTTGATGCGCCGCAGAGGGTCATCTACGCGGGCACCTTCAGTAAGTCGATGTTCCCGGCGCTGCGCACCGCCTGGCTGGTGGTGCCGACCCCGCTGGTGGCGCGTTTTCACCAGACCGCGGAGCGCCAATCCTGCACCGTTCCCACCCTGTGGCAGCAGACGCTGGCGGATTTTATCCAGCAGGGACATTTTTGGCGTCATTTGAAGAAAATGCGTGCCAGCTATAGCCAGCGTAGACAGTGGCTGGAGTCGGCTCTGCAGGCGCAGGGCTTTCAGGTCACGCCGCAGCTGGGGGGAATTCAACTGGTTATGTCGGTCAGCGGCGACGATCGGCTGCTCGTGCGGCGGGCGGTTGTGGCCGGGCTGGCGGTGCAGGCGCTGAGCGACTGGCGGATTCGCCACGCGGGCGAGGGGGGATTATTGATGAGTTTTACCAATATACGTTCGCCGGCGATGGCTGACGGACTTGCCCGACGGCTGAGAGAGGCGATCGCGATTTGATGGCGCTTAAGTCGGGGAAGCAGAAAAACCCCTGCGGCCAGAGGCGCGCAGGGGCTGACGCGTATTTGTTATCTTCATTGCCTTCCGTAAAGCTCGCGGGCTACCGCGCGCCAATCGCGCGGCGGCAGCCGACGCTTAAGCTATTATCGACGTAAATTGAGCAATACGCCAATAAATACCCCGACGGCGGCGGCGGCGCCCACACTGTGCCACGGTTTATTGCGCACGTAGGTATCGGCACAGCCCAGCGCATCGCACGCTGCCTGGCGCGCATCCAGCGCCGCCTGCTGCACCCGGTTGTGGCCATTAAGGCGGGCACGAGTCTCTTTTAACAGCGACTGCGCTTTGACACGCGCCGCTTCCGCTTCCTCTTTGGCGTCACTGCCCCATGATTTCAGCACCTCTTCCAGCGTATCCGCTAATTGGCTGACATCGTTATGAATATCTTCGGCGTTCTCGTCAAAATTGTTGCGGTTCACATGGTTAGCCATCGTTATCTCCCTTAATTCCATCGAGTGAGTAAGTGTAGGACAAGATTTTGAATTATGCTTACTGTCGTGGTTTCTGGAATTTTCCGAAAGCACTGTCCTTAATGAATAAGGTAAGGTCAATGTGCGGTAAAAGATAACGAGGAATCAGTATGTATTTAAGACCCGATGAGGTGGCGCGTGTTCTTGAAAAAGCCGGCTTCACCATGGATGTTGTGACGCAAAAAGCGTACGGCTATCGCCGCGGCGATAATTATGTTTATGTGAACCGCGAAGCGCGCATGGGGCGAACAGCGTTAGTTATTCATCCGGCGTTAAAAGAGCGCAGCAATATGCTGGCCGAACCGGCTTCAGATATCAAAACCTGTGATCATTATGAACAGTTTCCGCTGTATTTAGCCGGGGATGCGCAACAACATTATGGTATTCCGCATGGATTTAGCTCACGCATGGCGCTTGAGCGTTTTCTGAATGGGCTATTTGGCGAAGCCCAGCCGGCAATGTCGACGAATTAATACGGCGATAGGCATTTAAGGATCCAGGCGAGGCGGGCTGGCGGGAAGAGGCGACTGGCAGAGCCAGTCGCTGCTAACGCGTTGGTCAGGCCTTCGCCTGCTGATAGGGCGCCACGCGGAACAGGCGGCGGCAATAGTCGAGGAAGTAGCCGTAGGCGGCGCCCATCATCATCGATACCGCCAGGTTCGAGCTCACCGCGGCGACAATCTGGTGCCAGTCAGCACCCACGCTCCACAGAATAGCGACATACACCGGCGACT
This sequence comes from Klebsiella sp. AqSCr, assembly GCF_008452795.1. Lineage (NCBI taxonomy): Bacteria > Pseudomonadati > Pseudomonadota > Gammaproteobacteria > Enterobacterales > Enterobacteriaceae > Klebsiella > Klebsiella sp. AqSCr. Next base: position 1,904,812 of record NZ_MJDM01000005.1, on the reverse strand, counting down.
GGAAGGTGACGTAGGCCAGCACGTCGGCCATATTTTTCATCCACCTGGCCGGGCTGATGCGCCGGGCCTGACGCATGGCGAAATCGCGATAAATCCCATAGGGTACGGCAATAATAATGTTGACCGGGATCGCCACCAGACGCGACGATAACGACTGCTCAAACGTCATACCAGAGAGAAAAATTTCGATCATCATGTTGACGACGGTGCAGTAAACCACCATCGCAAAGGTGTCTGCAACCGCATGCCGCAAGCGGGAGTGCGCAGAGAACATCGGAGTGCTCCTCGAAAATGAAGTCATTAACGCCGAAAAATGCGCGTTGGTATAGCGTTTTTGGGCTGCCTGTTTTGATGTGTGTAGAGTATATCTCTGCATTAAAAGTGGCAACTAGCTATAAATTTTTATTTATCGCCTTTTTGTCGATAAAATACTCTGCGCTGGTTTTTTTTTGTTCGTTACGCTACTTTTATTCCTGTTTTTGAAAATATCAATATTTATCAATGTGTTACTATTGATTGCGAAATCGAGACTGGCCGAGGGAACGGCGCCTGATAGCCAACCATGGCGCAACATCACGCGAGTGTGTGATTCCGCTCTCTTTTAGGATTTTTTATGCCGTAAGTCGCGTTTTTATGGTGAAAAATTCTGAATTGCGAATTGTTTTTTTATTCCCATTGTCTGATTAACTATTCACTGCAGCCAAAGGTATGTATCAGTGCGGCCACGTATGAACAGCAGGTAACCCGCTGACCATAAAGCTAATATTCCTGGCGAGAACGGTGGTTTTTCCCGTCATTCTGCCTTTTTTATTTATTCACTCTCTTTTTTGCCTGTGCTTATGAAAAAGGCTCAGGTATTTGCCAATATAGTTCCAGGGGATAACCGCTAATATCCACCTTATATATTTATCTGGACAACCGAAGGCTGGAAATAAATAAACGTTTCTATTACACTTGCCGCGTTGTATCTTTTAATTTGCTATTTGGAATTTTTTAATTTTATGTCTTCAATGTTACACAAACTGAATAATATCCGTTCACTGCGTGCCCTGTCCCGTGAATTCTCCATTGACGTGCTTGAAGAGATGCTGGAAAAGCTCAGGATCGTCACTGAAGAAAAACGTACGCAACAGCAGCAGGCAGCTCAGCAGCAGGCTGAATATCAGGAGAAAGTGAATACCTGGCTTGAGCTGATGCGCGCCGACGGTATTTCTCCTGACGAGCTGGTGGCCGATATTCAGCCGCCAAAGGCGGGAGGCAAAAAGCGTCAACCGCGCCCGGCGAAATATCATTATACCGATCATACTGGCGCAGAGAAAACCTGGACCGGACAGGGAAGAATGCCGAAGCCGATTGCCGAGGCTGTCGCCCAGGGTAAATCGCTGGATAGCTTTTTAATTTAACGCCTTCGGGCCAGCGCCAGGCCGGTGGTGAGAGACCCACCGGCCTGGCCTTATGACTTTAAGCGAGGGGCTTTAGCAGACGCCGAAGTCTCCCTCTTCCTGATACGGCGTGACCTCGTCCGACTTCAGCGAATAGCGCTCTCCCTGCTCCTGTGCGGCCTGAACCACCACCAGTTGCTCCCCTTGCACTTCCACCACTTTCAGTTTTGGTCCGCCCGCTCGGGGTTGTACCAGATCGCCGACAGCAAACATAATTCACTCCTCACTGTTAACACCATGGATAAACCTAAACCATAGCTCAACGCCCGCTCACTGAACACCGGGCGTGCTGTTTTTTGTTAAAACAATTTGGAGTTATATGTATTAACATTGTTAAAGTTTTGCTGGCGCCATACCGCTGCTGAGAAAGGGGGACGGCGAGGGTAGGGTTACCACCAATCAGGTCAGGAAAGACACCATGAAGTATATCATTCTGTTGATCATTGTTATTGCTGTACTGTATGTCCATTACCGCGGACGGGTGCGCTATCGTTTCTGGCGGCAGCTCTCCGACCATTCCACATTTACCGCGCCGCTGAATGGATTTATGTATTTATTTTCCCGCGTGCCGAATACGCCTTATCTGCGGCCGGAGATGTTTCCCGAGCTGGCGATATTGCAGCAAAACTGGCAGGTTATTCGCGACGAAGGTCTCCACCTTCAGCAACTGGAGCAGATTAAAGCGGCCGATAAATATAACGATGCCGGGTTTAACTCATTTTTCAAAACCGGCTGGAAACGCTTTTATCTGAAATGGTATGAGGATGCCCATCCTTCCGCCAGCCAGCTCTGTCCGCAAACTACCGCGCTGCTGCGCGATATCCCGTCGGTGAAAGCGGCCATGTTTGCCACTCTGCCGGACGGTAGCCGTCTGCCGCGCCATCGTGACCCCTACGCCGGCTCGCTACGCTTTCATCTGGGCCTGGCAACGCCGAACGATGACCGCTGCTTTATCGAGGTGGATGGCCAGCGTTACAGCTGGCGCGATGGAGAAGGCGTGCTGTTTGATGAGACCTATATCCACTATGCGGAAAATACCAGTGGTGAGAATCGCCTGATTCTGTTCTGCGATATTGAACGGCCGATGCGCTACCGCTGGGCGCAGAAAGTTAACCACTGGCTGGGACGCCATCTGATGAGCGCCGCTTCGGCGCCCAACGATATCGGCGATCGCACCGGCGGGATTAACCGGGCGTTTCGCTATATTTACCAGATCCGTATTGTTGGTAAGCGGTTGAAAAAATGGAATAAGACGGTCTATTACATCGTCAAATGGCTGCTCTTCGGCGGCATTGCCTGGCTTATCTGGAGCGCGTTTTAACCCCCTGGCGCCGGTTCCACGGCATGGTCGCCAGCAGACGCGCCATGCCGCAAAAGCCGGTTACGCCGGCGAAGGTGAGCCCGGCGCCGACCGCGCCGCTGAGCAGGAAAAAGCCGCCGTTAACGGTATAGCCCAGCAACACCCCCAGTAAAACCAGGACGCCAGCGGCAATTTGCACCTGGCGCATCAGCGGCAGCGGCTGCGATGAATCTTCCACTACCGGCAACCCCGCGGCTTTCCACGCCTGAATTCCTCCTGCCAGCAGGCAGGCCTGCGCCGGCGCGGCGGCCGCGGCCAGACGAATCGCATTATTCTGCGTCCGGGAACCCGCCTGGCAGTGAAAGATGACCGTCTCTCCGGCCCGGGCATTCAGGGGCGCACCGCTGGTCAGAGTGGCGAGCGGCACCAGCTCGGCATCGGGGATATGTTCGCGCGCATATTCATCCGCATCGCGGATATCAATCAGTCTGGCGCCCTGGGCAATCTGCGCCTTGGCCTCGGCGGGAGTTAAGGTGGCGATGGTCATAGGATCCTCACGGGCAATAGAGCGTTTTCAGCGTATTGATCACCTGCTGTACCGCAGGGTGGGTGATGAAATAGTGGATACGCTGGGCGTCGCGCTCGCTGTCGATCAGCCCCTCGTCACGCATCCGCGCGAGGTGTTGCGAGGTGGCGGAGGGGCTCAGCCCTGTAGCCCGGGCGAGTTCGCCGGCGCTGGCCCTGGGCGCATCGCACAGCATGCACAGGATCAGCAATCGGTGAGGATTACTCATCGCTTTCATCAGCGCGGCGGCTTCTCCGGCGCGGGCCTGCAGGTCTTCAGGTGTGGTCATTTATTTTAGCTTTGTCTAAATTTAGATAACTCTAAAATAAAAAGGCCGCCAGCGCCAGCACAATTTCTCCACGACTCAGGCCGGAACGGCGAGCCGGGCAATCTGCGCCCGGGCGCTGGCGATCCCGGCGTCGCGACCATGCGGGCGATTGTCCAGCCCTTCGGCATAGATAAATTCCACCTCCTGGATCCCCATCAGCCCCAGTACCGCGCGCAGATAGGGCGTGACGGCGTCGGTAGTTTCTCCCTGGTGAATACCGCCGCGGCTGCTGACGACCACCGCCCGGACGCCCTCCACCAGCCCCTGCGGCCAGCTCTCGGTGTAGCGAAAGGTTTCCCGTGCCCGCGCCACGAGGTCGAACCATTTTTTTAGATCGGTCGGGACGTTGAGGTTATACATCGGCGCGCCGATCACCAGCAGGTCGCTGGCCTTTAACTCGGCGATAAGCTGGTCGGAGAGGGCGACCGCCTTGCGGATAGCAGGCTGCGGATCCACTGCCCCGCGCAGGGCGGCGAACAGGGGGCGATCCAGCGTTGGCAGCGCCATGGCGCTGAGATCGTGTTCGATGAGCCGATCGTCGTGTCCCGCCGCCTGGCGCGCCGCGAGAAATTCGTTAATCAACTGATTGGTCAGGGATGTTTCGCCATTAATGCTGGATTTTAAAACCAGAACGTTAGCCATGATGAGTGCCTCAAATGAAAGATAGAAGCAAAGACTAACACTGTCTTTTTTGTCTCAGGAGTGACATTATTTTTCCCTATTGTATCCCGTAAGGAACCAATCTGTGCGCGACGATCTGAATGCGATCCCGGTATTTGTCACCGTGGTCGAGAGCGGCAACTTTGCCAGCGCGGCGGCGATCCTCCATGTGACGCGTTCGGCGGTGGGAAAAACCATTGCCCGGCTGGAAGCGCGTCTCGGCGTGGCGTTATTCCAGCGTACCACCCGACGGCAACTGCTGACGGAAGAGGGGGAGCAATTCTATCGCCAGTGCCGGGAAGCGCTGGAGCGCATCCGCGAGGCCGAAGAGACGCTGCAGCGCGGCAAAGATGAGGTGCAGGGGCGGCTGCGGGTGTCGCTGCCGGTGCTGTTTGGCCAGCGCTGCGTGGCACCGCTGCTGTTCCGCCTTAGCCAGCGCTATCCGTTACTGAAGCTCGAGCTCCACTACAGCGACCGGCAGGTCAATCTGCTGGAGGAGGGGTTTGATCTTGCGGTGCGTATCGGGAGCCTGGCCGATACCGGGTCGCTGCGGGCCCGGGCGCTGGGAGAGCACGGTATGGTGCTGTGCGCGGCGGCGGAGTACCTGCGCCAGCAGCCAGCGCCGCAGACTATTGCCGGGTTGAACGAGCACCGTACCCTCGGCTATCTGCACAACGGCCAGCTGCAAAAATGGCAACTGTATGACCCGCAGCAGGGCGAAGTGCGCTTCAGTCCGCAGACGTGGCTGATACAGGATGATTTTGCCGCCATCGCGGCGGCAGTGCAGCAGGGGATGGGCATCGCCTGGCTGCCGGACTGGCTGGTGGCGCAGGCGCTTGCCGATGGGACATTGCAGCAGGTGTTGGCGCCCAGCGCTCAGGTGCGTTTCGCCATCCACGCGGTATGGCCGGAGGGGCCGTGGCTGCCGCAAAAAACGCGGGCGGCGATCGATGCCCTGCGGGAAGGGCTGCCTCTTACCGCAACACTTGGTTAGCGCAGAGAGAAATAACCGCCATCTATGGCGGCGGAGGTTTTCCGACAGCGTGCAAGCTACCGGCGCGCTTTACGCCGTAGCCTCAGCGACGAGGCCGTCCGGCACGGGCGGCACGGCGGTACAACGTGCTGCGGGCGATACCCAGTATCTGCGCCGCCCGGCTGACGTTGCCGTTGACCCTGGCCAGGGTATCGACAATCAACTGCTCATCATGGGCCTGCAATCCCCCGCGCGGCAACGGCGCAGGCGCGGCGCGATACGCCTCCGGCAGCGCGTCGGGCGTCAGCGTGTCGCCCTCATCGGCGAGAGCCAGCATTACCTTCAGGACGCTCTGCAGCTGGCGTACGTTTCCCGGCCACGGCAGCTGGCTGAGGTGAACCAGCAGCGCGTTTGAAAGCGTCACCCGGCGTGAAGCACCGCCCAGGTCGTGCCACAGGGTGGCGATAAATGTTTCCAGCGCCGGCCACTCGCGCAGCGGAGGCAGCGCCAGGGCGTATTCCCGCAGGCGCCACAGCAGATCTTCACGGAATTCTCCGGCGCTGACCCGCTGGGTCAGGTTGCGGTGGGTGGCGCAGATCAAGGCGAAATTCACCGGCACGCTGCGGCTGGCGCCCAGCGGAGCGACCTCTTTCTCCTGCAGGACGCGCAGGAGGCGGGTCTGCAGCGCCAGCGGCATATCGCCGATCTCATCAAGAAACAGCACCCCGCCGTCAGCCTCGCGGATTTTACCGATATAGCCATTTTTGCTGGCGCCGGTAAACGCCCCCGGCTGGTAGCCGAAGAGCTCGGATTCGATCAGCGATTCCGGAATGGCGGCGCAGTTAATGGCGACAAATTTACCGCTGCGCCAGCGGCTGTGCCGGTGCAACGTGCGGCTGACATACTCTTTGCCGCTGCCGGTTTCTCCTTCAATGCACAGGGCGATGCCGGCGTTGAGCAGCCGCAGCAGCTTTTCGCCTTCGCGCGGACTGGTAAAGGGGAGATGCATGGCCGGCGGGGCGCTTACCGCCACCCGGCGGCGGGTGGGCGCCCGCAGGCGATAATGGTAGCGGCCCTGCGGCGTGGTCAGCGGCAGCGGGACGCTGACCGCCGTTTGCGTCAGCGTCGGAAAAAGCGAGGCAAAGGTGAGCTGGCCAAACTGCGCCGCGCTCAGGCCGAACTCGCGCATCGCCAGCCGGTTGCCGGCGGTGAGGACGTTGTCGGAAAAGACCAGCAGCAGCTCCTCGACGCTGTCGAGTTTGTCCACCTGCCGGTGCAGGCTCATCAGCCACTGCTCAGGATGCAGACTCTGTTTCACCCACAGATATTCAATTTGCTTTGCCGCCGCTTTTACCCAGCCAAAGGTGTGCTGGTGGGGAAAATTCGCCGGGCCGGAGATATCCAGCACCCCGGCGATGCTTCCGTCCGGTCGCTGGAGCGGCATCGCCGCGCAGTACAGATTCTGGTTGCGGGTAAGAAAGTGCTGACGGCCATCGATCTCGCAGCCATCGTCAATCGCCAGCGCGGTGCCGATGGCGTTGGTCCCGCGCCCGCTTTCACTCCACAGATTGCCGGGAGCCAGCGCCACGCGCTGGGCCTTTTGCAGCGCCTGGGTATCGCCGAGAGTATGCAGCACCAGGCCGTCGGGGTCGGAAAGGATCACCACCGACTGCAGGTCTGCGACCTGGCGCGACAGGGCTTCCACCACCGGCTGCGCCAGCTGCTGCAGGCCGCGGTGGCCGGCGAGCCGGTCCGCCAGCTCGCCGGCGCCGAGGCGGGGAAAATCCTCGGTGGCGGGATCCAGCCCGTAGCGCTGGCAGCGAGACCACGAATCGCTCAGCAGGGGATTCGCATTAACCTCTGGTGCGAGAAGAAAGGGATTGCCTGCCACAGGGCACCTCTGGGTCGATGTTGCTGTGTTGCAATATTGTAGCCATTTGGTTTATTTGGTGTTGCGATTTGCAACACATAAGTGGAAACCCGTGCGACAGTGGCTGACCATCTGCTCGGTTAGTGAAGGCAACGTATTAATAAATAAAAATATTTAAATAAAATAAAAAACTGGCATAACCCCTGCACAGTGAGAAGCGTTCGGCGGCAAATTTAAAAAATCAATATGCCGCTGCGTCTCAACCCTACAGAAGGAGATTTGCGATGCGTTATGCACATCCTGGCCAGCCCGGCGCCGTGGTTTCATTTAAATCGGCTTACGGCAACTTTATTGACGGTAGATTTGTCGAGCCGCTGAGCGGTGAATTCTTTATGAATACTTCGCCGGTCGACGGCAGCAACATTGCGCAGTTTCCCCGCTCGGATGCCAGAGACATTGACTTCGCCCTCGACGCCGCCCATCGCGCGGCGCCGGCGTGGGGTAAAACCTCAGTGCAACAGCGCTCCAGGCTGCTGCTGCAGGTCGCCGATCGTATTGAACAGCATCTGGAATATCTGGCGGTGGCGGAGAGCTGGGACAATGGGAAACCGATCCGCGAAACCCTGAATGCCGACCTGCCGCTGGCGGTGGATCATTTTCGCTACTTCGCCGGCTGCCTGCGCGCTCAGGAGGGAAGCACCGCCGAGATTGACGAAACCACGGTGGCCTATCATTTCCATGAACCGCTGGGGGTGGTCGGGCAGATTATCCCGTGGAACTTCCCGCTGCTGATGGCCGCGTGGAAGCTGGCCCCGGCCCTGGCGGCGGGGAACTGCGTGGTGCTCAAACCGGCGGAACAGACGCCGCTAAGCATTACCCTGCTGCTGGAGCTGATCGGCGATCTGTTCCCGGCCGGGGTGCTTAACGTGGTGCAGGGTTTCGGCAAAGAGGCGGGCGAGGCGCTGGCCACCAGCAAGCGTATCGCCAAGCTGGCGTTTACCGGCTCCACGCCGGTCGGGCGGCATATTCTCGCCTGCGCGGCGGAAAATATTATCCCCTGCACCGTCGAGCTGGGGGGGAAATCGCCCAACATCTACTTCGCCGACGTGATGGACGGAGAAGAGGAATTTATTGAGAAGGCGGTGGAGGGGCTGGTGCTCGGCTTCTTCAACCAGGGTGAGGTCTGTACCTGCCCGTCGCGGGCGCTGATCCATGAATCCATCTATGAGCCCTTTATGGCACGGGTAATGGAGAAGGTGGCGCAGATCCGCCGCGGCGATCCGTTAGATACCGACACCATGATCGGCGCTCAGGCTTCCCGCCAGCAGTTCGACAAGATCCTCTCCTATATTCAGATTGCCCGGGAAGAGGGTGGGCAAATTCTGACCGGCGGCGAGCGGGCGGCTATCGCGCCGGCGCTGGATAATGGCTTTTATATTCAGCCTACGCTGATTAAAGGTCGCAACGATATGCGCTCCTTCCAGGAGGAGATCTTTGGGCCGGTGATCGGGGTGACCACCTTTAAGGACGAAGCGGAAGCGCTGGCTATCGCCAATGAGACCCAGTTTGGTCTCGGCGCCGGGGTGTGGACGCGGGATACCAACCTCGCCTATCGCATGGGTCGCGGCATTAAAGCCGGTCGCGTGTGGACCAACTGCTATCATGTCTACCCGGCGCATGCGGCGTTCGGCGGCTATAAACAGTCCGGCGTCGGGCGGGAAACGCACAAGATGGCGCTGGATGCCTATCAGCAAACCAAAAACCTGCTGGTGAGCTACGGCACCGCGCCGCTGGGCCTGTTCTGAAGTCCATCTCATTTCTGACCGATCCTCAGTCCGCAATCCATTCGGGTTGCGGATTTTTTTTAACTTCAAAATAACCATTCGAAGAGGGTGGTTATTTTGCCGGCGGCAGCGCCCATGTATTTATGTCACTTATGTATTGGCTTTCACTTGAAAATAAAAACACTTCCATAATAAGGGATTAGCGGGTGGAGGTGGCGCACCCTGGCGCCGTTTGTGTAGAAATTATGAATATTAATACCAGGAAAATTCCTAATTTTTGTGTACGCTCTGACGAGCGCACAATAAAACAAGACGAATTTTTGAACAATTGTCTTTAAATTTGTTAATTGAATTGATCTGTTGTTGTTTAAAGGTATTTGAATTTCTTTTGTATAGATATGTAAATTAACATTGAAAAGCCATTTCAAAAATTAAATATATGGCGAGCATAGCTATTAACTTATAGTTAACATCTTCCCGGGTTGCCTTTTGATACTTCGGGTAATATATTTATTTCGCACATCAAAATAACTCTTTTTTCTTCTGTTTGTTATTCATGGCCATCTATTGGCGAAATAAGGCAGAGTAGAGGGGGATGTGCCTAATATCCTGCGGAAGGAACGCAACGTACATTTACAGGGAGGAGCTGACGAGCCGTTTCGTGATAGCTTTAGGGCTATTGTCGATGATGGAAAATATGTTCGTTAACGATGAGATAAATAATGAAAAAACAACCTCGCTTTATAACCATCCTCATAGGAGCGCTGCTTTCTGGCGTAGCCTTGCAGGCTACCGCGGCCAACACTATCAATCCTGACTCGGGCACCAGTTCGGAAGGCGCCGGCGGGCAGGTCATCTTCAATGGGTCAATCACCGACAGCTCTTGCAACGTCGATAGTAGTTCTAATGGCCAGAAGGTTGATCTGGGCAAATGGGCCAGCAACTATTTTACCGGCACTGGTTTTGAAACCACCAAAACCCCCTTCCATATCAAAGTGAAAGATTGCCCGGCCAGCGTGACTACGGTCGCCGTGCTGTTTGACGGCGCGCGCGATCAGTCTGATAACTCCCTGCTGGCCATCAACGGCGGCGCCAGCGGCGTAGCGATTAAGCTGTATGAGCACGATCGGTCGACGGCTGTCAGCCTCGGTAAAACGTCAGCCAAACAGACGGTCACACCGGGTACCAGCGGCGGCACCGGCTCTGCCGACCTCGAGTTTTACGCCGACTATATCTCCACCGCGGCGACCGTGACGGCAGGTAAAGCCGACGGTACAGCTAATTTCAATATGATTTATAACTGATCTAATTGCGCGTTATTCAGAGTCAGCCCACTGCGTCTTGATTAATTACAGATAGCTAATGTGTTAATTGTCATGAAGTCACGAAATATATTCGTGACGGTATAGTTGTTTTTGCTAATTATCCCGTCGAGTACTGGCTCTGTTATTCACTGCTTTATTTTGTTGTCTGTTCAACTTTTACCTGATGGTAAGTCATGATGAAGAAAATAATTGCCGTTGCGGCTTTTCTGCTGTGCACCACGGCAGCGCAGGCCGGTATTGTCATGGGTGGAACCCGTGTGATTTATCAGGAAGGGAAGCGTGAAGCCGCTATTTCAGTCACCAATGCCGATACCCATACGCCCTATCTGGTGCAGTCGTGGGTGGAAAATTACGCGGAAAACGATAAGGCCAGGGTGCCCTTCATTGTAACGCCGCCCTTGTTCCGTCTCGATCCGGAGCAAAATAACGTTCTGCGGATTAACTTTATTGGCGCCTCGCTGCCCCGCGACCGTGAATCGGTCTTCTGGCTGAACGTCAAAAGTATCGCCCCGACGCCTCAGGGCGAGGTGAATAAGCTGCAGGTGAATATTAAATCGAAATTCAAAATCTTCTATCGCCCCAACGACCTGGCGGGCGACCCGGCAAAGGCCTGGCAGCAGCTGAAGTTTAGCCAGTCCGGCGGTCGGCTGACGGTGATAAATCCCACTCCCTACTTCGTCTCTTTTTACGCCGTCGAAGTGGGCGGGCAAAGCATCGACGATCCCGGCATGGTGGCTCCCTTCGGCGAGAAAACGTGGCCAGTGAGCGGGCACGGCACCGTCAAATGGCGGGCGATTAACGACTACGGCGGCGTCAGCGATTTCGCCCAGCAGTAATTCCCCTTTTTGATGAGCTTACCGGACGGCGCCAGCATGAAAAGAATAACAACAGCCAGGGTGCGGGAGTATGCCTTGTTGCCCGTTACCGCCGGGCGGGCGGTGGCGCTGGCGACGGTGCCGACGATGATGTTTTGTCTCAGTCCGTTGGGCCGGGCGATGGCCGACGACTATTTTGACCCGGCGGCGCTGGAGTTTGCTGATCCGCAGCAGCAAACCTCCGATCTGCACTACTTCGCCAAACCCGGCGGCCAGCAGCCGGGGACTTATCCTGTCACCGTGGTGGTTAATGACCAGGAGCTGGGTCAGGCTGATATCACGTTTGTTGACGATGGCGGGCAGCTGCGCCCGGTGCTGACGCCCGGTCAGCTGGCGGAGTATGGCGTCAACGTCAGCGCGTTTCCCGCCTTTCAAGCGCTGCATGAAGGCGAAACCTTCACCCGGATCGAGAAGTTTATTCCCGACGCCAGCAGTCGGTTCAGCTTCGCTAACCAGCGCCTGACGCTGAGTATTCCCCAGGCGGCGATGAACGTGCAAAGCCGCGGCTATGTCGATCCGTCGCGCTGGGACGATGGCGTGCCGGCCGCGTTTGTCGATTACTATTTTTCCGGCGCGCAAATAAAGAACGCCGACGAAGGGGAGAGCAGCCGCTCAAACTATCTCAATTTACGCAGCGGCCTCAACCTGGGCGCCTGGCGACTGCGCAACATCTCCTCAATGCAGTATGACCAGCAGCGCCGGCACTGGGATACCCAGAGCACCTGGCTGCAGCGCGATGTCCGCTCGCTGAAGAGCTTGCTGCGGATCGGCGATACCTACACCACCGGCGATGTGTTTGACAGCATACAGTTTCGCGGCGTCCAGCTGATGTCTGACGATGAAATGCTCCCGGACAGCCAGCGCGGCTTTGCCCCCACTATTCGTGGCGTGGCGCACAGCAATGCCAAAGTGACCGTCTCTCAGCACGGGTATGTGATCTACGAGACCTTTGTGTCACCGGGGGCATTCGCCATCAGCGATCTCTACCCCACCTCGCAGAGCGGCGATCTGGAGGTGAAGGTGACCGAGAGCAATGGCGTGGTGCGTACCTTTACCCAGCCCTATTCCGCGGTGCCATATATGCTGCGCGAAGGGCGCGGCAAATTCAGTCTCAGCGCCGGCCGCTACCACTCCGGGGGGGAGTCGGTGCGCTCGCCGGAATTTCTGCAGGGCACTTTGTTCTACGGTTTGACGGCGGGATTCACCCTCTACGGTGGTACGCAGCTGGCCCGGGACTATCAGGCGTGGGCGCTGGGCCTGGGCCGCGGTTTTGGCGAGTTCGGATCGCTGGGAGGGGATGTCACCCAGGCCGTCACCCGTACGCCGTCGGGCAAGCGCTATACGGGCCATTCGCTGCGCGCTCAGTATCAGAAAAATTTTGTCAGCTCGGGCACTGCGTTCAGCCTCGCCAGCTATCGCTACTCGTCAAGCGGCTATTACGATTTTGCCGAAGCCAGCGCCCTTGAAAGCGCCCAGGGGCAAGTAGACAACCGGCGTCGCCGGGAAGAGCTGTCGGTGTCGCAAAGCCTTGGTGGCCTGGGCAGTCTGGCGGTTTCCGCCTGGTCGCAGGAGTACTGGCATCGGCAGAGTCGGGATGAGACGGTGCACCTTGGGTTCTACAGCGCCTGGAAAGGGATCTCCTGGGGCGTGGGCTATTACTACACCCGCACCAGCGGCCAGCAAAAAAATGACCGCTCCTGGTCATTCAATATCAATATTCCGCTGGGTGGTCCGCTGTCCGACAGCGCGGTGAGCTACAACACCACCTCGGACAGCAATGGCTATACCTCGCAGCAGATGTCGCTGTATGGCGCGGTGCCGACGCGGCCAAATCTGTTCTACTCGGTTCAGCAAGGTTATGGCAACCAGGGACGAGGCAGCAACAGCAGCGCCTCCCTGGACTACCACGGCGGCTTCGGCAACGCCCAGATCGGCTATCGCCATGACGCCGCCAGCAACCAGTTGACCTGGGGAGGCGCCGGCTCGGTGGTCGCGCATCCGCACGGCGTCACCTTCGGCCAGACGGTGGGTGAGAGCTTCGCCATCGTCCGGGCGCCGGGGGCCGCCGGCGTGGCGGTGCAAAACGGCAACAATGTGCACACCGACTGGCGCGGCTATGCCGTGGTGCCCTCTCTGACCGCCTACCGGAAAAATGTCATTACCCTCGATACGGAGTCGATGGCCGACGACACCGACGTCGACCAGCAGGGGCAGACCGTGATCCCCGGCGGCGGCGCGGTGGTGATGGCCAACTACCAGACCCACATTGGCAACCGGGTGCTGTTTACCCTGCGCAATGCCCAGGGGCCGCTACCGTTTGGCGCCAGTGCGCGGCTGGTCAAGGAGGAGGAGAGCGGCAATCCGCCGGGCGGCATGGTGGCCGACGGCGGCCAGGTGTATCTCAGCGGTGTGCCGCAGGAGGGAACCCTGACGGTGAGTTGGATCGTCAACAACCAGTCGCAGAGCTGCACGCTGCATTTTCATCTTCCGGATAACCCACAGCAGAGTCTGAATACGGTGAAAACCGTCACCGGACTGTGCCAGACACGCTGAGGCGGCTATGAAATCTGTTTTTCGTCTACTTCCTTTCCTCTTTCTGCTGGGGCTGAGCGCCTATCTTCCCGGCGTGCGGGCTGAAACCTGCCGCGCAAATATCGGCCAGACCACGGTCAATATTCCTAATATCAAGTATTTACCCACGCTGCCGGTCAATACCCAGATGACCAGCGCGATGGCGGATAACGGCAGCGGGATCCCTTTTTCCTGCGACCTGCAGCTGCCGACGGCGAGCGCCAAACGCATCGTCTATAAGCAGCTGAAAACCGGCGGCTCGCCGATGGTGATTAACGGACAGCATGTCTACCCCAGCGCTATCGACGGCATTGGTTACGCCCTCAGCTTCCAGTGCGCCGGCGGCCCGATGCGTGCCATCGATGGCAGCCACTCCGCCGGCGGCGAGTCGGTGGTGGTATGCGACAGTGCGACGCTCCCGGCGCTGATGACGCAGCAGCAAACCACGGTGAGGATTGCGGTAACCTTCTATAAAACCGGAACGGTGCAACTGGCGGACGGGACGCATACCAACTCGCCGCCGCTGCCGCAGGTGGGGGAGATGACCATTGAACAGCAGACCAGCGCAAGCGCCAGCTTTGTCGCCAGCGCGCCGGTCAGCATCGATATCGCCGCCCTGAATGTGGACATTGGCAGCAGCGGCAGCTGCCAGGTAGCGACATCGACGATCCAGGTCAGTCTGGGTACGGTTAACCGGGGGGAGTTTCATGGCAAAGGGACTACCGGCGGCCAGGCGAAGCGCTTTTCGATTCCGGTCTTCTGTCCGACGCCGACCGACGTGCGCATCGGCTTTTTCGGCGTCAGCGTGGAGAGCGATACCCTGGCCCTGAGCCAGGCCAGCAACAGCGCCAGCGGCGTCGGCGTGAAGCTGACCTACGGCAATAACCCCGGTGCGGCAGTGCCCGACGGCACCAGCGTTAAGATCAATGAGGCCAGCAACTTGCCGATCCTGAAAAGGGTGACCGGCGCCAGCGCCGGTACCGCCGAGGCGATCAATTTCAACGCCCAGTATGTGCAGACTGACGCCACGGTGGGAGCCGGTACGGCCAACAGCATGGTGACTTTCGCCCTGGAGTATAACTAGCCTGGGGCGGCACATGGGCATTCTGCAGGGGGATGGGCACCACCGCGCCGTAGTCGTCGATATAGTTCAACTGGTACAGGCGAGTGCTGTCGGTGGTCATCACGGTATGGCTGCTATATGGCCGGAGCATCACGTTTCTTATCGGCGAGAGGTGGCCTTTATTATCGATCAGCGCCCCGTTGACCAGGGTGATATGCAGTGGGCCTAAGTTGGTAAAGCGCAGGTTATTCCCGCTCTGCTGCCACTGCAGCTTTTGCACCTCTCTGGCGAGGGTGGTGGTTATGGCGGGCGGACGATAAAAGAGCTTTAGGCGGGTACGGACGACAAATTGCAGCGTATGCGTGCCGACGGCTGCGGGAGGCGTCTCCTGGATATTGACCCAGTACACGCTTTCCCGATCGCCGGGCAGCCCGCCGCCGAGATAGATAAAGCGCAGCTGGGCGGATTGTTGCGGCGATAAATAGACCTGCGGCGGCGTCGCCACTATCGGCAGGCCAATGCGCGAGGTATTGAGTCCGGCGTCCAGCCAGATCTGCACTTTATAAGGCGTGCTGCTGCGATTGTGAATGTTCAGGCTGGCGACCTTTTCTTTCCCGGAATAGACCACCCGCGTGGCATTAATGGTGATCCCGGCGCAGGCCTGAAAGGTCACTGCGCAGAGCAGAACCGCCAGCTGTGTTTTCATGAGGACTCCCTTGAAGTTTCATCCCTGACCGGGAAGCTATTCCTGCATAATGGTAAATCGGGCCGTCGCATTGCCGTCGCCGGGATCGGCGTGGGCTTTGTCCCAGGTGTAATAGAAGGCGTTCAGCCTGAAGGTTCCGGAGCCGCCGTCCACCGAGATCTCTATGCGAGGATCGTGTTGCGGATCAAGGCGTTCATCGAGGCTGAGTGGGGTGCCCGTGCGGTCCGTGAGCAGAATACCTACGTTGCTGGCCGGCTTGCCGCTGCCGTCGAGCGCCAGCACGCGGTTTTCAGGCGTGCCGGCAGGCGAGGGGCCGTCAACCACAATATAGTAAGTGCCTTTCTCACAATCTTTAACGCGAATGTCGATGCCGACCGCCGGCCCGGTCCCAGACTGACTGTTTTTCAGTCTCGACAGCGGAATAGCGCCCATACTGACGCCGATGACCCCGCTGTCGCTCACCCCTTCGAGCTTGCAGGAGGCGTTCACGACCTTGCCGATGAAATTCAGCTTGCCCTCTGCCGCGAGTGCAGAGCCGGCGGCCAGTCCGGCAAAGACCGTCGCCAGACACAGCGTGATTATTTTCATTTTCTTTCCTTCTCTATTGCCCGTAAAGCTGGCGCCAGGGCCGTTATTTTGATGAGTCTTATTTGCGCCAGGTATGTTTTTTTATTTATTCATTTAACTGACTAATTTATTAATGCCTGGAAATAAACTGGCTTGTTATTTATTGGCTGCTTTTGTCAGGATAGTAGCGCGGGGGAATTGCGGCGTAAATAAGACGGTTATTGACGCGAGTTGAATGCCAAATAACTCTCAATAAAAAAATTTTCTGTTTTATATCAGTGTGTTATAAGTATCTTATTGCTCTTTTTTGCCAAGCGAACGAACCCGCTTCATTGTGTAAAATACGATCGTTCACGTAAGGCTATGCCCGGCGGATGAGGGATCATTCACCGGATGGGGCTGTGTTTTATCGCCAGATTTGCGATTGGCAACCGCGCCGTCGGGTTGTATGTCCCGGTGTTTAAAAATAGGATGAATGCCCTGGCTCGCGCGGCGGATACTGTGACTGATGCGGCCGGTCACTCTGGCATGAAAAACGATAACTTTAAGGATGGCGAAATGAGACTGACGGTGGGGCTGGCGCTGACGCTGGCGATAATGACCTGCGGCGCCCAGGCGCGCGATATGCAATCCATCGAGCACAGCGGTGAACTGAAGGTGGGCGTGCCGGGCGATTACGCGCCGCTGGCGTTTCGCAATGCCGCCGGCGAACTGCAGGGCTATGACGTGGACATGGCCCGCGATCTCGGGCGCACGCTCGGGCTGAAGGTGAGCTTCGTCTACACCAGCTGGCCCGCGCTCGCCGCCGATCTGCAGGCGGACAAGTTTGATATTGCGATGGGTGGGGTTACCGAGACCCCGGCGCGGGCGCAAGCCTTCGCCCTCAGCCATCCGGTGGTGGCGAACGGAAAAATCGCCTTAGCCAACTGCCAGGCCGCCCCGCGGCTCGGTTCGCTGGAAAAAATTGACCGCCCGGACGTGAAAGTGGTCGTCAACCCTGGCGGCACAAACCAGAGCTTTGTCGATGAGCACATCAAGCAGGCGCAAATTATCCGCGTGCAGAACAATGTCGATAACCTGCAGGCGCTGCGGCAGAAAACGGCCGATATGATGGTGACCGATCTGATTGAAGGCGACTATTACCAGAGCAAAGAGCCCGGCGTGTTCTGCGTTGCCAACGAAACGCCATTCGCCGGCACCGCCAGCAACAAGGTGTATATGATGAGTAAAGATAACCCGGCGCTGCTGAAGAAAGTGAATCAGTGGCTGGATAGCCAGGACAAAGAGGTTCTCAAACGGAAGTGGAAAATTCGCGGTTAACCGCGGCGGCGCGCCACCGCCGGCAGACACGCCCGGCGGTGGCTATCGTCCACGATTAGCGCTGCGGCGACAGCGCCTGTCGCGCCAGACCGCGAAAGTAGCAGGCGTAGCCGAGGGTGGCGGTCAGACACAGCATATAGCCAAACGACTCGCTGCCTTCCTCGACCGTATTTTTTACCACCCGGGCGTAGTTCTCTTCCAGCACGGCGTACCACAGGCCGTGCATGCCAAACAGCCGCGAGAAGACCAGAATCGCCAGCAGGCCGCTGATCATCATCCCGTAATAGGGCGTGCGGGTATACGCCGCCAGCTGCGACAGGGTCTGATGCAGATGGCGCAACGGCAACAGCAGCGACCCCGCGGTGGCCAGCAGGGCAAACCACACCCAGCTGCCGTGGGAGAGTAAATCAAACAGGCCATCCAGTTCGCGGATCAGCATGGCAAGAAAGAAGCCGCCGATGAGGATATTGCTATAGCGCAAGTGGGCATATTTCCGCGCCAGCAGCAGATGAACCAGCACGATAACGGCCAGCACGCTCTCCTGGACCACTTCGGTGAGCGACACCTCCGGGATGTCGTTGCCAAACACCCGAATATCCACCCACAGGCAGAGTACCGCGAGGGCGGCCGCGACCGCCGCGCCGAAAAAGAAAAGCAAGCTTCGTAACAGAGACATTAACACCACAACTTATGCTTAAAACAAATATCATAAGTTCTGGGAATACATGTTCCTGTTCACTTTGTGCGACTTTGCGGCTGTTTTTTAACATTTTGCGCTTTTTAGCGCCCAAGAAGGCGGCAGGGGAGGGGGCTCCCCTGCATAAAGGGGATTCAGAGAATATCATCCACCACGCCGCCATCGACGCGCAGCGCGGCGCCGGAGGTGGCTGACGCCTGCGGCGAGCAGACGTAGACCACCATATTGGCGACCTCTGCCACCGAGGCCGCCCGCTGGATCACCGAGCTCGGACGATGGGTCATGACAAACGCTTTCGCCAGTTCCTCCAGCGACTGACCGGTTTTCGCCACTTCGTCTTTCAGCATTTCGGCAAAGCCGTCGGAAATCGTTGGCCCTGGCAGAACGCTGTTAACGGTCACTCCGCTGCCGGCGACATATTTCGCCAGGCCGCGGGCCAGCGAGAGCTGCGCGGTCTTGGTGACGCCATAGTGGATCATGTCCGCCGGGATATTGCGCGCCGATTCTGAGGAGATAAACACCACCCGTCCCCAGCCTTTACTGACCATCGCCGGGAGCAGCCCCCGTGACAGGCGTACGCCGGACATGACGTTGGTCTGCCAGTAGTTGTCCCATGTCGCGTCGTCGGTGGCGTAGAAATCCTGCGGGCCATAGATCCCGGCGTTATTGACCAGAATATCGACGCCGTTCACCGCCCGCAGCAGCTGGGCTGCGCCGTCGGCGTCGCTGAGGTCGGCGATGGCGGGTCGCGCCTTCGCGCCCGACACCTCATTTTGCAGACGAGCGATGGCGGCGTTCACGCTCTGCTCACTGCGCCCGTTAAGGATGATCTCTGCGCCGCTCTCCGCCAGGCCTTTGGCGATGGCGAAGCCAATACCCGCCGTGGAGGCGGTGACCAGCGCGACTTTCCCCGATAAATCAATCTTCATGTTCCTGCCTTCTGGTTGTGGATCTCCTATTAAGCGTAGCAGCGGCGATATAGCCGGGGATCAGTAACCGGCGTGCTTATTGACCAGGTTCTTCAGCGGCAGCCCGCGGCGCTGGCGCTGAATGTTCTCCAGCAGCTGGCGGGCGATCACCTCGGCAGGGGCCGCAGAGGCCATATGCGGGGTGATGACCACCTGCGGATGGCGCCACAGCGGATCGTCCGCCGGCAATGGCTCCTGCGGGAAGACGTCGAGCACCGCCCCGGCGAGCTGGCCGCTCTCCAGCGCCGCCAGCACATCCTCATTGACCATATGCTCCCCGCGGCCGCAGTTGATCAACACCGCCCCGGCGGGTAGCCGGTTGAACAGCGGCGCGGCGAGGATACCTCGGGTCTGCGCGGTGAGCGGCAGGAGGTTAATCAGCCCGTCAAGCGACCCAAGAAAGTGGTCGAGCGCCTCCTCGCCGCGATAGCAGGTGACGCCAGCCAGCTGCTTTTCATTGCGCGACCAGCCGGAGACCCGATAGCCGAGGCGGGCCAGCTGGTCGGCGATATAGCCGCCAATTTCGCCGAGCCCCATAATGCCGATATGGAAGTCGGCGGCGGCGCGCTGGGGATAGAGCTTCCAGGTTTGGGTCCGCTGGTGGGCCAGCGCCCGGTCGAAATGGCGCTGAAACCACAGGACGCTCCACAGGGCATATTCGAACATGCCGTGGCGAAAATCTTCATCGATCACCCGGCACAGCGGGATCTCGCTGGCGAACAGCGCGGGCGGCAGATGATCGACCCCGGCGGACGCGGCCTGGATCAGCTTCAGCCCCGGCGAACGGGTCAACAGCTGCGGGTCCGGGAACCAGCAGCTGGCGTACTGGGCGTCGCGCGCCGCCTGGTGATGGGGCAGAAGCGCCGTGACGTCGGGAAACTGCTGCAGGGCGGCGCAGATATCGCGGGCGAAATCCGCGTCGTTACAATCCACCACGATAGTGATATCAGACATAGGCGTTAGTCTTTGTAAGAGGTATCGAGACGGTCAAGACGGCGCAGCCACGCCTGCCAGACCTGTTGACGTTCATGCTCCACGCCCATCAGCTGCTCGCAGGCGTGCTGGCTAAGGTGCGGGGCGATGGTGTGGATCGGGCTGAGGGCCGCCAGCTGGGCGGCGGCCATCTGGATCTCGCAGGCGCGGTTCAGGTAGTACATGATATAAAAGGCGTCAGCCACGGTGCGGCCCACCGACAGCAGGCCGTGGCTCTGCAGGATCATAGCGATATTATTCCCCAGCGAGCGCTGGATGCGCGCCCGTTCGTCGAGGTCAAAGGCCACCCCTTCATAGGGATGGTAGCCGACGCGCTGGTAAAACTCGGTGCTGATCTGGTTGAGCTGCAGCAGGCCATCCTCGCAGGCGGCCACCGCCATCCCCGGCAGCGTATGGGTGTGGATCACGCAGTGGGCGTCTTCCCGGGCCATATGCACCGCGCTGTGGATGGTAAAGCCCGCCGAGTTAGCCGGCGCGTCGCCCGCTACGACCTTGCCCTGCATATCCACTACGATCAGGTTGCTGGCGGTGACTTCGTCAAACATCATGCCGAAGGGATTAATTAAAAAACGCGGCTCGCCGTCGCCGGGCAGGCGCACGGAGAAGTGGGTGTAGAGGGTATCCTCCCAGCCGAACAGCGCCGCCAGCCGGTAGGCGGCGGCCAGCTGCTGGCGCAGGTGTTGCTCAGTTGCCATTTAGCGTACTCCCATAAATTCACGGATTCGTTGCAGAGAAGGCGCCTCCAGCGGGCTGCGGATCACCTGCGGGGCGATATCGGCCTGCACCACGCCGTTCTCCATCAGCACCACGCGGTCGGAAATCGACAGGGCGAAGTCCATCTCGTGAGTGACAATCAGCATGGTCATGCCTTCGCGGGCCAGCGACTGAATGACCTTCAGCACTTCGCCTACCAGCTCCGGATCCAGCGCCGAGGTCGGTTCGTCAAACAGCATGATGTCCGGCTTCAGCGCCAGCGCCCGGGCGATCGCCACGCGCTGCTGCTGGCCGCCGGAGAGCTGTCCGGGGTACTTGTGGGCATGGGCCAGCAGGCCGACGCGGTCGAGCAGCGCCAGGGCCTGCTCGCGGGCGACCGGCTGGTCCAGCAGCTGGTGATAGCGCGGGGCCAGCATCACGTTGTCGAGCACCGTGCGGTGGGGGAACAGGTTGAAGCTCTGGAAGACCATGCCGATGCGCCGTACCCCGGCGCGCATCTGGCGTTTGTCGACGATGGCTCCGCCCTTAAGATAGTCCTCGCCGTAGAGAATGATCTCCCCGCCATCAAGGCTTTCGAGGGCGTTGATGGTGCGGATCAGGGTGGTTTTGCCGGAGCCGGACGGGCCGATGATGCTGATCACCTCCCCGTTCTCCACCTGCAGATCGATGCCTTTCAGCACCTCATGCTGCCCCCAGGATTTGCGAATGCCCCGCAGATCGAGCGCCGGCGGCGCGCCGTTGACGGCCGGGGTGTTGCTCTCTTCGCTCAGCGCCGGCAGGCTCTGGCGCAGCGCCTGGCATTCCGCCTCGCTGAGGGTTTGCGGACGCTTACGCTGAATATCGAGACGATTTTCCAGCGCCCGGTACAGCCAGGTGAAGACGGTAACCACCATCACGTAGTACACCGCTACCGCCAGCAGGGTCTCCATCACAAGGAAATTCTGCGCATACAAGCGCTGGCCGGTGAGCAGCAGCTCGGGTAAGGAGACCACCGACAGAATCGAGCTCAGCTTAATGATGGTGATGTATTCATTGATCAGCGTCGGTAGCGAGATGCGAAACGCCTGAGGGATCACGATCAGCCGCTGGATGCCGATAAAGCTGAAGCTCAGCGCATGGCCTGCCTCGCTCTGCCCCTTGGCCACCGACAGCAGCCCGCCGCGGTGGATCTCCGCCATATAGGCCGCCTCGGTGACGGTCATCGACACCAGCCCGGCGATAAACGGCACCCCGAGCAGCGGCTGGGTCACCGGAAACAGCTGCGGCAGGTTGTAGACAAACACCAGCAGCACCATCAGCGGCACGCTGCGAAAAAACCAGATATAGAGTTCGACGGGGATCTTGACCCAGCGCGGCGCCGAGAGCTTCGCGCAGGCTAACAGAAAACCGACCACCAGGCCGATCCCCCAGGACAAGGTGCTGATTACGATGACAGTCACGCACGCCTGCCAGAATGCCCCAATGCTAAACAATGAAAAAAAGTATCCCCAATCGAACGCCATACTGACTCCTGTTGCGCAGTGCTTATTGTCTTAATCGATGCTTTCTAAGTTGTATTTTTTGATCAGCGCGGCATATTGGCCGTTGGCTTTCAGCGTGGCCAGGGTGGCCTTGATCGCCTCCGCCAGCTCGGTGTTGCCTTTGGCGACGTAGATCCCCAGCGGCAGCGGGTAGACCAGGCGCGTAGAGCTTATCGCCAGGCGGCCGCGGCTCTTGTCGACGATGATCTGCGCTGCCGGGGCAATCTCAAGCTGAGCGCCGATGTTCTTCGACAGCAGCGCCTGCGAGGCTTCCGGCGCCGTCGGGAACTCCTGAATGGTGATGGCCGGTTTGCCGTTTTTCAGGCACCACTCATCGGAGTGTTTTTTCAGGCTGGTCACCCAGGTGGTGCCCGCCTGCAGACCGACCTTCACACCGCACAGCTCATCTTCGGTTTTCGGCTGCACCGCGCCGCCCTTCAGGGCGATGATCGACGCGCCGGAGAGGGCGTAAGGGATGGCGTCGGCCTGTTTCTGGCGCTCCGGCGTCACGTACATCCCGGAGATCACCGCGTCATATTTCTTGCCGATGCCGAGGATCAGGCTGGTGAACTTGGTGTCGATCAGCTGCGGTTTGGCCTGCAGATGTTGGGCGATCAGCGCGGCAAACTCCGGGTCGAGACCGACGATATTGTTATTGCTGTCATAGGACTCAAACGGCGGGTAGGTGACCTCCATCCCCACCTTAAAGACGCCCTCGGTCAGCAGTTCCGCCGCCTGGGTGACAGGGGAAAAACAGGCGCTGACGGCGAGGGTAAGCGCGACATGGCGCGAGATTTTTTTCAGGGTGCTAGTCATCATGGATCCTCACGGGTGGTTAGGGGTTTTTTTGCTGAGCCTGTTTTTTCAAATGGCCAAACGTATTGGTGCCGCGCGCGCGCTCCGGTAGCTGAAGTTCACCGCGATTGACCTTTTCGCGCAGGTAGCGATAGGTTTGCAGGGCCTGGCTCCACATATGCTCCCCGATGCTGAGCTCCTGATATTCACCGGCTTCGCCGGCGGCGAGAAAAGTCGGCAGCGGACGGATCAGCGTGTGGTAATCGCAGGCGAAAAACAGCGGGAAGGAGTACCGCTCCTGCGGCACTTTGCGCACCCGGTGGGCTGTAGCAACAAATGTGCCAGCGCTGAGCACTTCCAGCATGTCGCCGATATTGATCACGAACGCCTCTTCT
Organism: Klebsiella sp. AqSCr; assembly: GCF_008452795.1. Classification (NCBI taxonomy): domain Bacteria; kingdom Pseudomonadati; phylum Pseudomonadota; class Gammaproteobacteria; order Enterobacterales; family Enterobacteriaceae; genus Klebsiella; species Klebsiella sp. AqSCr. Next base: position 1,881,381 of record NZ_MJDM01000005.1, on the reverse strand, counting down.
CCGGCGGCGTTCTTGACGGGAGGTGCATCGATCCACACGCTTTCTTCATTGAGAACTTCAAGGCCGGGCTGGTCGGCGAGCAGCAGGGTGAAGCACTCATAGTCGGTGTGTGCACCAATTCCGGGAACATCTTCGACGCTGGCGTCGAACGGGTAATGGATCAGCCGCAGCTTAGCCGGCGGGCAGGTCACCATCGGTTTGAAATACCCTTCCGGCAGGCCGAGCGCGAGGGCGAAAGCGTCGAACAGACGGTGGCCGAGGGCGAAAACCGCGTCGTAGTAGGCCAGCACCCGCGCGCGGAAATCCGGCAGATCGGGCCACTCGTTGGCGCCGATCAGCGGCGTACCGGCGAGCACCAGCGGATGGTCATCCGCTGCCTGGAAGCCGATATCGAAAGCCTCTTTATGGTCCGGCTTGCCGGAGCCGTAGATCTCTTCTCCTTCCGGAACGTAGCCCTTATGGCTTTTGGAGTGGCCGATGTAATAGTTCATCTTCTCCTCCATCGGCAGGGCGAAGATCTGCTTCGCCGCCTCGCGGACGCCGGCGATCAGCGCCGGGTCGATACCGTGGCCGGTGATGTAGAAAAAGCCCACCTCGCGCGCCGCGCGGCCGATGGCGTCGGCCACCGCCTGACGCCTGGCGAGGTCATCGCCGGCCAGATCGCGGATATCGATGGTCGGGAGTTCAGTAAAAGCGTGCTTCACGGCGGTCATGGCTGCGGTTCCTGTTCAGTGAGCGATAAAAACTGCTGAAAGTGGGCCTGCTGGCGCGTGGCCATCCAGGCGTTGAGCGACCAGAGATCGGCCACCGGAACGTTGGTGAACGGCAGATGGTGCAGATAGCCGTCGGCGCCAAACTCCGGGGTCAGCGTGGTCTGCGGGTAGCCGCGCTGGCGCTGCGAACGCCAGATTTGCTGCCAGAAGCGCTCGGCAAAAGCCAGCGCCGGCTGATACTCAGGCGCCGCCGGGTGCGGCACCTGCGGCCCCTGGTCGTAGCCCACCCGAGCCTGCACGTGATGCACGCGGTCGATAAAGGCGCTGAAGTCATCGCTGGGGTCATCCAGCAGGCGCTCGCTGACCACCACCCAGTGGCTGATGTCGGCGGTAAAGCGCAGCTGGGGGAGCTGCTGAATGATCTCCAGGGTGAGCCACGGGCTGTACAGCGAGGTGGCGCGATGGGTTTCAAAGCTGCAGGTCAAACCAAACCCGGCGGCCAGCTCGTGCGCCTTGCCGAGAAAATCGACCTGCTGCGCCAGCGGCCAGCGATCGTTGCCCGCCAGCAAATTGACAAAGCGCGGGTTGAGGCTGCTGGCCTCGGCGAAGCGGGTCTGCAGGCGCGCCAGATGCTGCTCGGGCGTTTCATGCTGGGCGGGGAGCACCCCGCCGCCGCTGAAAAGAATGGCGATATACTCCAGCCCCGACGCCTGCAGGCGGTCGGCGAGCTGCCGCCGCTCGGCCACCGTTAACGGCACGCGGGCTTCGATGCCGCAGCAGCCGACGCGCTGCAGTTCATCCAGCGTTTGCGGCCAGGGGGTCGTCACTCCCCAGAGGGTGCGAAAGCATTTCAGCTCCATGGCGGCTTCCTCAGGCGTACTTCACGCCGGGCAGGACGCAGAGCATCTCGTACAGCAGGTTGGCCGCCAGCTGGGAGGTATTACCGCTCACGTCGTAGGGGGGCGAGACCTCGACCAGATCGGCGCCAATCAGGTTCAGGCCGCGGCAGCCGCGGACGATCTCCAGCGCCTGAATGGAGGTCAGACCGCCAACTTCCGGCGTCCCGGTTCCCGGAGCCCAGATGGGATCGAGGCTGTCGATATCAAAGCTGAGATACACCGGCCCGTCGCCCATCTGCTGGCGGACTTCGGCCATCAGCGGCGCCAGCGAGGTATGCCAGCACTGCTCCGCCTGCACCAGGCGAAAGCCCTGGTCAACGCCCCACTGGAAGTCGCCGGCGGCATAGCCCTGGGCGCGCTGGCCAATCTGCACCACCCGTTTGAGGTCGAGCAGTCCCTCCTCAACGGCGCGGCGGAAGGTGGTGCCGTGGGCGATTTTCTCTCCGAACATCTCATCATTGGTATCGGTATGGGCGTCGACGTGGATGAGCCCCACCGGACCATGTTTTTTGGTCAGCGCCCGCAGGATCGGCAGGGTAATGGTGTGGTCCCCGCCGAGGGTCAGCGGGATCAGCGGATAACTATTCAAACCAGTGTAGTAATCTTCGATAATTTGCACCGATTTGAGCAGGCTGTAGGTATTGATCGGCACATCGCCGATGTCGGCCACCGACAGCGAGTCGAACGGCGCGGCGCCGGTCGCCATATTGTACGGACGGATCATCACCGATTCGGCGCGAATATAGCGTGGTCCGTAGCGCGTGCCCGAGCGCTGCGAGGTGCCGATATCCAGCGGAATGCCGACAAATGCCGCGTCAAGTCCCTGTAAATCTTCGATAAACGGCAGGCGCATCATTGTGGCGCGTCCGGCGAAGCGTGGCATCTCATTGCCACCCTGCGGTTGGTGAAAGAGGTTATCCATGTCTGCTCCTGAATCTGACGGATGAAACGTAACAGGAGAGATAGTGCGCAACCCGCGCTGGACTTTACATCGTCTGGCGTAAATACTCAGTTCATTTATTGGTGAACTAAATACGATGCATCACGACGCCAGCCTCAATATTCGCCAGCTGCAGGTTTTCGAGGCGGTGGCCCGCCTGGAGAGCTACAGCCGGGCCCAGCAGGAGCTGGGTATTTCGGTCTCCGCCATCAGCAATGCGATGTCGCAGCTGGAGGGACAGCTCGGCTTCACCCTCTGCCAGCGCGGGCGCGGCGGCTTTTCTCTGACCGAGAAAGGCCAGCAGTTTTTACAGCAGGCGATCCGCGTGCTGAGTGAACTCAATGAGCTGGAGCGGCAGTCGGCGCTGCTCAAAGGGGAGCACAGCGGCACCCTGTGCATCTCGACGCTCGACTCCATCGAGACCGAAACGGCGCTCTCGCTGCCGGTGGTTCTGCGCAGCTTCAGCGACAAATTTCCCCATGTGCATATCAAACTGATTATCCGCACCCCGGCGGAGCAACTGAACGGCGTGCTGAACAACCATATCGACCTGGCCATCGGCAGCTACAACTCGCAGGTGCATAACATCATCAGCGAGCCGCTGTACCGTGAACAGCACTGGCTCTACTGCAGCGATCTGCACCCGATGTTCTTCAGCCGCCAGCTCGATAAAGAGCAGATCAGCCAGTGCCCGCTGGTGACCCGCAGCTACTGGAACACCAGCGATCTCCGCCGTCGGGGCTTCAGCAAAGGGAGCGCCACCGTCGAGACCGTCGACGCCCAGCTGCTGCTGATCCTCTCGGGGAAATATATTGGCTATCTGCCGGAGCATTACGCCTGGCCGTGGATCAAAGAGAACCGCCTGCGGGTGCTGCTGCCCAACGAGTTTGGCTTTCAGTCGCCGTTCTCGGCCATCTGTAAGCGCGGGCGCAGCAATGAGCCCTACCTGAAAGCGTTCCGCGACCTGCTGAAGAAAAACACGGTGGCGCGGCCGAAGTGGAATTATTAAGCGGGGCGGGCGCTTCCCTGTGCCGGGGTGGTGATTTTCGCGCTTAGCGCGCTGCCCGGCGGGGGTATGTCCCCTGTTCAAAAAACGAACGGCGGCCGGTAGCCCGCCCGGGCTGCGGCTGCCAGGCAACTGCCTCCAGGTTATCCACAGGGTTAGGCGCCGCTGGTGTGGACAGGTCGCGGGGCGACAGGGCGCGGCTAGCGGAACAAAGGATGGCGTTTGCGTTAAATAAAACGGTACGAAGGGGAATCTGTGTTTGCCCCGCCTTTGCCCGTGAAATCAGAAAATTTACTTCGCAGGCTAACCGCAGATTGCTTCAAAAAAATTCCCGTATTTGTTATATTGTTGTTCATTGATTATTCACCTCTGCGGTGCCAAAAAGAACAAGATTCACCGCAACCCAGGACACAGCCATGTTAGATTACCGCTTCCCGACAGCTTTGCAGATGGTTCTCAGCGTAGCAATGGCGGAGCAGATGGGTGAACGTTCGACGAGTGCGATTCTGGCCTACGGCCTGGAAGCGAACCCGAGCTTTATCCGTAAACTAATGGTTCCGCTAACTCGTGACGGCATTATCGTCTCCACGCTTGGCCGCAACGGCTCAATTCATCTTGGCCGTCCGGCGGACAAGATCACCCTGCGTGATATCTATCTTTCGGTTATCGAAGATAAAAAACTGTGGGCGTCGCGTCCTGACGTCCCGGCCCGCTGCGTGGTCAGCGCCAACGCCTGCTGGTACTTCAAATCGGTTGCCGACGAAGCAGAGCAGGCTTCGTTAAACGTCCTCGCTCGCCATACCGTGGCCAGCGCGCTGGAGGCGGTCAAAAACGCCGATACCAGCGGCTGCGACCCGGTGCCGGAAATGATCGCCCGCTTTAAAAAAGCGCATTAATCGTTTTCTGGTGACGAAAAAAAACCGCCTTCAACTTGTGAAGGCGGTTTTTTTGTTATCTGCTGCAGGCTAGGCGGGCAGATCCTCCTGGACCGGCTTCCTGCGGGTCACCAGTTTTCGCAGCGTCACGTAAAACACCGGCGTCAGGAACAGACCGAAGAGCGTCACGCCCAGCATCCCGGAGAACACCGTGATCCCGGTGACGCCGCGGACTTCCGCCCCCGCGCCGTGGCCGAGGATCAGCGGAATGGTCCCGGCGATAAAGGCGATGGAGGTCATCACGATCGGGCGCAGACGCAGGCGGCATGCCTCCAGCGCGGCTTCCATGATGCCTTTCCCCTGGATCTCCAGCTCGCGGGCAAACTCGACGATCAGAATGGCGTTTTTACAGGCCAGACCCATCAGGACCACCAGCCCCACCTGCACGAAGACGTTGTTATCGCCCCCGGTCAGCCAGACACCAAACAGCGCGGAGAGCATCGTCATCGGCACGATAAGGATCACTGCCAGCGGCAGGGTCCAGCTTTCATACAGCGCGGCCAGCACGAGGAACGCCAGCAGCACCGCCACCGGGAAGACGATCAGCGCCGTGTTGCCCTGGGTGGCCTGCTGGAAGCTGAGATCCGTCCACTCAATATTCATCCCATTCGGCAGGATCTGCTTCGACAGCTCCTCCAGATGCGTCATCGCCTGTGAAGAAGAGAGGACCCGCGGATCGGCATCGCCAATCAGGTCCGCCGCCGGATAACCGTTGTAGCGGATCACCGGATCCGGCCCGTAGGTGGTACTGATATTCACCATACTGCCGATCGGTACCATTTCGCCCTGATTATTGCGGGTGCGCAGATTGGCGATATCTTCCACGCTTTCGCGGTATGGTCCGTCAGCCTGGGCCATCACGCGCCAGGTACGCCCGAACTGGTTAAAGTCATTGACATAAGACGAGCCGAGATAGGTCTGCAGCGTACCGAATAGCTCGGTTAGCGATACCCCCTGCGCTTTCGCCTTATCGCGATCGACCTGCACGTCCAGCTGCGGCACGTTAGCCTGGTAAGTCGAGATCGGGAAGTGCATCCCCGGCGTCTGCATAATCGCCCCGGACATCGCATTCACCGCGCTTTGCAGCGCGCCATAGCCCAGCCCTCCGCGATCCTGGATGTACAGGGAGTAGCCGGAACCCTGACCCAGTCCTAAAATCGGCGGCGGCAGGATGGAGAAGCCAAAGCCCTGCTGGATTTGCGCGATTTTGGCGTTGATCTCCGCGTTAATTTCCGCCGCCGTGTGTTTGCGCTGGTCGAACGGTTTCAGGCCAAAAAAGACCGTCCCGGTATTCGGCGTGTTGGTGAACTGCAGCGCGTTAAGCCCCGGGAAAGCGACCGCATAGTCGACCCCTTCGGTATTCATCCCGATCTCGCTCATTTTGCGGATCACCGCGTCGGTGCGCGCCAGCGACGACCCTTCCGGCATCTTCACGCCGCCAATGAGATACAGCTTATCCTGGGTGGGAATAAACCCGCCGGGGACGGCTTTAAACATCACCCCAGCGGCGCAGAGCAGCAGCAGATACACCGCAAACACCGCGCCACGGCGTCCGAGGGTTTTGCTCACCAGCCCCTGATAGCCGTTCGAGCTGCGCAGGAAAAAGCGGTTAAACGGACGGAAAATCCAGCCAAACAGACGATCGATCAGCCGGGTAGGGAGGTCTTTCTTCGCGCCGTGCGGCTTTAACAGCAGGGCCGCCAGCGCCGGGGAGAGCGTCAGCGAGTTGATGGCCGAGATCACCGTCGAGATGGCGATGGTCACCGCGAACTGTTTGTAGAACTGGCCGGTGACCCCGGAGAGAAACGCCATCGGCACGAACACCGCACACAGCACCAGCGCAATGGCGATAATCGGCCCGGAGACCTCACGCATCGCCTGATGCGCCGCGGCAAGCGGCGCAAGCCCCTCTTCGATATTACGCTCGACGTTCTCCACCACCACGATGGCGTCGTCCACCACGATACCGATAGCCAGTACCAGCCCGAACAGGCTCAGGGTATTCAGCGAGAAGCCCAGCAGATAGAGAATGCTGAAGGTACCCACCACCGATACCGGCACCGCGATCAGCGGGATAATCGACGCGCGCCAGGTCTGCAGGAACAGGATCACTACCAGCACCACCAGCACTACCGCCTCCAGCAGCGTCTGCACCACCGCGCGGATGGAGTCGCGGACGAAAACCGTCGGGTCGTACGGCGCCGCCCATTGCATATCTTCCGGGAAGCGGGTGGCCAGCTCGGCCATTTTGGCGCGTACCGCGTTCGACAGATCGATGGCGTTAGCGCCGGGTGACTGGAAGATACCGATCCCGACCGCATCCTTATTGTTGAGCTGGGAGCGCAGCGCATAGCTACCGGAACCCATCTCGATGCGCGCCACGTCGCGCAGGCGGACCAGCGAGCCATCCTGCGCCGTTTTCAGAATGATATTGCCAAACTCTTCTTCGGTATGCAGACGGCCCTGGGCGTTAATGGAGATCAGGAAATCGCTCTCCTGCGGCAGCGGCTCGGCGCCAAGCTGTCCGGCAGACACCTGGACGTTTTGCTCCTGCATCGCCGTCACCACATCCGAGGCCGTCAGACCGCGGGCAGCGACCTTATTGGGATCCAGCCAGACGCGCATCGCATATTCACCGGAGCCAAAAATCTGGATCTGGCCGACGCCGGGCAGGCGCGCCAGCTCATCCTTCACTTTCAGCGTGGCGTAGTTGCGCATATACAGCGAGTCGTACTTCCCGCCGGGGGAGAACAGATGCACCACCAGGGTCAGCGTCGGAGACTGCTTCTGGGTGGTGATCCCCAGACGGCGTACATCCTCCGGCAGACGCGCTTCGGCCTGCGCGACGCGGTTCTGCACCTGAACCTGCGCCTGATCCGGGTCGGTACCCGGGCGGAAGGTGACGGTGGTGACCAGCACGCCGTCGGAGCCGGCGACCGATTTCATGTACATCATGTTTTCAACGCCGTTGATCGCTTCCTCCAGCGGCGTCGCCACGGTCTCGGCAATCACTTTCGGGTTGGCGCCGGGATACTCCGCGCGCACCTGGACGCTCGGCGGGACGACATCCGGATATTCGCTCACCGGCAGCAGTAGGATAGCGATTAACCCGGTGATAAAAATTAAAATCGACAGCACCGCGGCGAAAATCGGCCTGTCGATAAAAAAGCGGGAAAAGTCCATGTCTTGGATTCTCTGATTAGGGATCAGTTAAGGGTGGCGCTGGAGGTCATGGCAACGGTTTTGGCGTTAACCGGCATACCCGGCATAAACACTTTTTGTAAGCCGTCGACGATGACGCTATCCCCAGGATTCAACCCCTTCTGAACGATGCGTAAACCGTCTGCCAGCCGCCCTGGGGTAATGTCGCGGCGCTGTGCTTTACCATCTTTATCAACGATATAGACGTATTTACGATCCTGATCGGTCAGTACCGCTTTGTCGTCGATCAGCGTGGCTTTGAACTCTGCGCTGCCCGGCAGACGCACGCGGGCAAACAGCCCCGGCGTGAACAGACGCTGCGAGTTATCCAGCAGCGCACGCATGCGGATGGTGCCGGTACTCGGCGTTAACTGATTATCGAGAAAATCCACTTTGCCCTGGTGGGGGTAACCCTCCTCGCCCACCAGGCCAATCTCCACCGGGAGCGCCTGATTATCGCTGGACGCGCCTTGCCCGCGGCGGGCGAGGTTTTGATAGTGGAGGTAGGTTGACTCGTCGACGTCAAAGTAGACGTACACCGTCTTTTGCGAGACCAGGGTGGTGAGCACGCTGGCGGTGTCGCCCGCGGTGACCAGGTTACCGCTGGTGATCAGCGCCCGGCTGGCGCGGCCGTCAATAGGGGCGGTCACTTTGGTGAAGTCGAGGTTAAGCTGCGCGGCATCCACCGCCGCCTGCGCGGCGCGAATGTCGGCCTGCGCCTGAACCGCGGCTGACCGGCGCTGCTCCCACTCTTCACGGGAGACGAGGTTGGTATGGACTAATTTATCGGTGCGGTTCGCCTCGCTTTGCGCGAGGCTGGCCTGCGTTTTGGCTCTTGCCAACGCCGCCTGCGCCTGCTCCAGCGCGGCGCGATAGGTTCTGTCATCTATCGTGAACAGCACCTGGCCCTTTTTCACCTCCTGGCCGTCAGTGTAATTCACTTTATCAATGTATCCCGAGACGCGAGGGCGAAGCTGAACGCTCTCCACCGCTTCAATGCGACCGTTAAAACTATCCCACTGACTGATCGACTTCACCAGCACCTTAGCGGCGCTGACCGTCGGGGCGGGAGGCGCAGCATTCTGCGCGACGCTGTCGTCGCAGCCGACGAGCAGAAAGGAGAGCATCATCGCGCCGAGCGCGGTCAGGTGAATGTTTCCCCAGGTTTTTTGCAGGCTCATTATTTTTATTCCGGTAAATGTAGCCGCCGGGCAAGACGCAGCGTGAGAAGCCGCGCCACTTCCTTTGTCCGGGCTGGCTTAAGGCCATTTGTGTCGATCATCGCCACAAAACTGTAACAATTTCGAATACACTATCGCGGCGATTGTAGGAAGGCGCTTAACTAAGTGCAAGAATAATTGTTGCACTTTATGTGCGGTCCAGGGGGGGGATAAAAAACCGCGATCCCGGCGTGGATTTAAATGTAACAATAAAACTTGCATTTTGTGTAAAAACAGGCCACCTTTAAATGCAACTGACAAAGATGCTTTTAACCGGCCGCGAGGGGGTAACATGATGAACACTGGCGCCATCATTCAGGATCTGATCGACTGGATCGACAACCATCTTGATAGCCGTCTGGATATTGACACCGTTGCCCGACGAGCCGGCTATTCGAAGTGGCACCTGCAGCGGATCTTCAAAGAACATACCGGGCAGCCCCTCGGAGAATATATTCGGGCGAAAAAGCTGCAAAAGTCGATCGAACGCTTGGCCCACAGCAACGAGCCGATCCTGAACGTGGCGATTGCCCTCGGCTTTGACTCCCAGCAGTCCTTCAACCGCAGCTTCAAGCGCCAGTACGGCCAGGCGCCCGGCGTCTGGCGCCGGAGTATCAGCCGCTCTGCTGCGCAAACATCTCGTCAGCGATCCGCATGACCGGGGAGGGTCAGTCCTGACCCGGCCCATGATCGAATTTGCTGCCTTTGCCGATGGCATAGAACTGCCCGCCTGCGACATAGTGAACGGTCCGTAGCTCGTCCGGCGCATCATCAAAAATCCAGTGTCCGTTGCGGAATACCCGGTCATCGCTCCAGGCGGCGACGATATCGCCCATAAACAGATTGTGTTGCTGCTGAATGTCCGGGTAGGGCATCACTTTGCACACCAGCCAGCCCGCACAGCCTGCCACAAGAGGAAGATCAAATTCCGGCTGATAAAAGAAGGGGATGGTGTCATTTTTATCCGGCGCGTCGGCATAGCTGCGCCCGCCAGCGTAGAGGACGGTTGCCATCTGGCTGACTACGGGGATCTGCACCACGAAATAGCCGCTCTTTTCCACCAGCTGACGAGTGAAAGCCTGGGTGCCAATATAGGCCACCACTTTTCGCTCGCCTGCCAGCCCAACCCAGGCGGCTGACATGACATTTTCGACGCCATCATATTTTGCGGAAATCATGGTGGTGGACCCGACCTGCAATAAACGATAGGCCTTACTTATTTCGACAGGCTGAACGGACATGGTTTTTCCTTTGTGCATGCTATTTAACGTAATGATTATCTGGATATTTATTGAGGGCATGTTCATTTTCGGGCCCCCTTTCGTAATCCACCGTGCAACGATACGCCAGGCGATTAAGCGTAAAAAGGTGCGTAAATTGTTTTCATTATTCATAATCCACGAATAATCATGCCGTCTGTCGGTAAGCTGCTCGCTACAGGAGAGAAAGAAGGTGGATCGTATTCAGGCTATGCAGATGTTTATGCGCGTCGCGGAGGCAGGAAGCTTCGTGCGTGCCGCGGAAACCCTTTCCCTGCCGGCCTCCACTGTCACCAGTACCATTAAAAACCTTGAAAAATACCTGAAGGTACGGCTGCTGAACCGGACCACAAGGCGGGTGAGCCTTACCCCGGAAGGGATGCAGTATCTGGCGCAGTGCCGGGAAATTCTCGCCCTCATCGAACATAGTGAATCCACCCTGAGCGAGTCTGTCGCGCGGCCTCAGGGGCGCCTGCGGGTTGATATGCCCGCGGGCATCGCGCATTTCATCGTCATGCCGCATCTGCCGGACTTTTACCGGCGCTATCCCGATATCTACCTGATGATCGGCGTCAGCGATCGCCAGGTCGATCTCATTCAGGAAGGCGTCGACTGCGTGATACGAACGGGAGAGCTGAACAACTCCAGCCTGGTGGCCCGCCCTCTGGGCCGCTTTCGCTGGGTCACCTGCGCGTCACCGGACTATCTCAGGGAATATGGTGTGCCGCCGTCACCGGAGGCGCTCTCTCAGCACCGGGCTGTGCATTATTTCTCCGGTCAGGCGAGGCGGGCCGATGAGTTCCGCTTCGTTCGCCATGGCGAGACCTTTTCTGTACCCGTCAGCGGCAACGCCGCGGTGAATGAAACGGGGCTCTATATAAAAATGTGCCTGGCAGGATTTGGGCTGGCGCAGCTGGCGGAGAATATCGTTGCTGACCACCTGCAGGAGGGGAGACTGGTGGAAGTGCTGACGGACTGGCAGCCGCCCCCGGTACCCGTCACATTGCTCTATCCGCACCAGCGCTTTCTCTCTCCCGCCGTGCGGGCGTTTGCTGAGTGGATGAGCGAGGTGGTTTGAGGGGAGTATTGCTTGCATTTAGCGCTTCGCGATGGAGGGTAGGGTTCCAGCAGAAATATCTGGTCTGCTGATGAATCGCTCGATATTCTGTAATGCTTTGTCTTTTTTGTGAACAGGAAAAAGTATGCTTAATACGCTACCCGATTTACACAGAAGTTTTGCAGAGCAACTGAAGCTTAAATTACAGTCTGATTCGCGGATCCACTCCCTTCTCGCCGGCGGCTCGTTTATCCATGGCGGGTTTGATCAATACTCCGATCTGGATTTCGTGGTGGTGATCGACCCTCTCTATTATGACGAAATCATGGCTCAGCGTATGGCGTTCGCCGGAACGCTCGGCCATCTGCTACATGCTTTCACCGGGGAACACGTCGGTGAGCCTCGCCTGCTGATCTGCCTGTTTGGCCCGCAACTTCTGCATGTCGATCTGAAATTTATCACCCTGGACATGCTCACTCAGCGCGTTGAGGAGCCTGCCGTGCTATTTACCCGTGATAACGATGCTCTCAAGCGACAGCTGGCAAAATTTAGCGCGCACTGGCCGAACATGACGCCGGAGTGGTTTGAGTCCCGGGCCTGGATCTGGCTGCATTATGCCGTGGTTAAACTGGGCAGGGGGGAACTCTTCGAAGCGCTGGGGATGCTGTCTTTCTTCCGGGAACAAGTGCTGGGGCCGATGCTGTTTCGTCGCGCCAATCTACCGCAACGCGGCGTTCGTCGAATAGAAGCCCTCGGCATTGAACCCGATGGCCTGCTGACTTCCACCCTGGCAACACACGATCGTCACTCCGTCGGGATTGCCATTCGAGGGGCTGCTGACGCTTATGTCAACCTGCGGGCTGATGCGCTGCCTGACAATATCGCAGACGATGCGGCGCGTCGGGCGGTCCTTGCCATGCTGGACGCGTATTCTCACAAGGGGTAAATCTATCCCTCCGGCCGCGGACGCGGCCGGAGGGTGAAAGGGTTGTGCGAGTGTCGTGGGAGGTCTAGTTCTGAGAGGGGGGGTTGGCGGGTAATTGGTAGCGCGAAAACAACAGAGCTTTTCGTTGGGCCTATCAATGGGCCTAAGAGGTTCGGATTTAATGAGTTCTCTTCGGACTTCACGGGACAAATTGCAGGCACAAAAAAGCCCGCAGGGCTTGCGCCGTGCGGGCTTTCAGGACTTCATCGGATGACTCTGGTAATCACCGATGGAGAATTTTGGTGGGCAAGCCACTCTACGAATCTGAGATGCTTTTGCCGTTGTACTGCATTTTTTTGAAGAATCTTTCCTACGATTTCGTTTCGTTTGTCTTCTCTAAGCCGTAATTCCAGTTCTGCAATTTTTTCAACGATACTTTCCTTTCTCTCAGTGGTTTTCAACACTGTTTCAGGAGCAGGAGCAGGAGCAGGAGCAGGAGCAGGAGCAGGAGCAGGAGCAGGAAG
>NZ_MJDM01000005.1:1756964-1868663 GCF_008452795.1 Klebsiella sp. AqSCr | reverse complement strand
AGCAGGAGCAGGAGCAGGAGCAGGAGCAGGAGCAGGAGCAGGAGCAGGAGCAGGAGCAGGAGCAGGAAGAGCTTCCTTCGTCTGTATACCCTTTAGCAGAAATTCTAAGTGGTCGGGGTTGTAGTTAAGTTGCTTTTGAAGATTTGCCCAAGAGTAACCCTTGCCTAACTGTGAAGCCTTGAAAGCTATATCGCGGTATTCGAATGAGAAGCCGTTCATCTTACCGGTAGAGGCAATGTTAGCCGTCCAGCCGACTTCTGCCTCTTCCAGCCTCTTGATCAAAGTTAAAAGGTCAGGTGTATCTGCCAAACTTTTATCAAGTATCTGTTGGAGAGCTTCCTTAGGGGAGGGAACACCAGTCCGGGCCGATAGCATTTGTTCGTTGCGAGAGATTCTTTTTCGCTTCGGTTGCCTTGGTGTAATCGCAGAAGCTGTCTTGGTAATTGTCAGGTTATGAGCGATTTCAAGTTCACTGATAATCCGGGTGCTGATGAGGTTTTCATTCCTACCTAAGTAAAGCTTTCCACCGGCCATGTCGATTCTGCTTGCGATAATGTGTATGTGCTGACCTTCGTCGTCATGTAAGACATAGCAACGGAGATGGGTATCACTGAACCCCATCATCTTCATGTAGCCGTCAGCTATGTTTACCCATTGGTCATTCGATAATGCTTCTCCGTCAGGCAATCGTAGAGAGTTGTGCCAAACGGGTTTTGCGACATCCTGGCGAAGATGCTTGGTGCTGTCGAATTCAGCGACCAGTTCAAGGGCTGAATCACCTAACATGTTCCCGCCAATGACGACTGGATCACTTTTGTGGTGTGCTCCCAGCTTCAATGCATATTGAACAACACCTGCGAAGCTCTTACCCCTCTTGATCTTCCGCATACCCTTCACGAGCGGTACTCCAAAAATCTGTTCTTAACAAGCTGTGACGAAGCTCTTTCAGTTGTCGCTTCACAGCGAAAAGCTCGGTGTGAGTAAGCTGGCTATCTTTACTCTTACTGTCGATATGGAGAGCAATACGGTTTAACTTCTGATTGATCTCACCCAAAGTTTTCCATGTATCGATGTTTACAGGAGGCACAATTGTTGGCAGCTTCTGTAACAAAGCCATACGTAACCATTCGCCTTTACTCGTAGAACCGCGTTTCGTATTGAGGTGTTGAAGTTCTGCGTTATTCAGACGAACGCTGACACAATGAGTTCTGAGAGTTTGCGGTATTAATTCTTGCAGATTTGAAGATTGCTTTATTAAAGGTGCGATGCTTTTTGAAATGCGAGGCATTGATGGGTTTATTTCCATATAAACTCCTTTTTTAATGTTGATGTCTTTAACTATTATACATGCTCTTGAAATAAGTCAATATTTGCAGGAGCAATATTTAATATAATACTTATAAATATGTATTAAGAATGATATTCCCAATCAATTTTATGTAGACCATAGTTCTTTATGAGTAGTCCAAAAGGACACAACTCATCATCATGAGCTCTTAATATAGGGTTTGTTGTGCAGAGACTATTAGTGACATTAGGATTTGAAACTCTACATAAATCTATCAGTGCGCAATTTCTGTCACTGCCTGAGACATAAATCATAAGGGCGAGAACTGTTAGAAGTTGCATAAATTCATTCTGGTCAAAGTCTTCTGGAAGTAAGGAAATACATTCCCCATTATTATTCATAACAAGGGGGATACCTATTTCTTGAATGAAACCGTTTATTTTTATGAAAAAATCATCACCATTTAACCTGAAAAGTTCGGCAAATATAAATTTATTAGATAATTCGGTTTTTGCAAAATCAATAACAAGTTGTATCCATCTTTGGATGTTGGGGAAATTGTTTCCAGAATAAGTTAATGATAATGATTCTTTGAAATCAAATAGTCTTCTCTGAGTTTTGGTAAATATAGTTTCATTAAAGCCTCCCTTTGCTTCCCATGGGCGATTAATGAGGTAGTGACTACATGAATCGAAAGTATCAAGAACAGAAATCATATTATTGATTTTTAATTCTTCAATAATATTGAAAAACATATTTAATGGGTTGTCATTATATAGACAATATTCAACGAAACATACTCTAACTTCATCAGCAACATAATCAAAGCCTAAAAAATCAAATAGCGAATCAACAGTCATATATGGAAAGTGAGGATGAGAAGTTTCCCAGTGCTTAGTTTCAATTTTATGTGCAATATATTCAAGGAAATCTCTTGCCCCAACATGGTATTCCGAGTTGTTTTCTAAGACTAAGATATATTTAAAAACCCTAGCACCAGTATCAATTGTGAAAAATTCATTCTTTAAAGATTTGATTTTAACATTTTCATCGATGAAATCGTCGCATCCCCATGTTGAAGAGAATTGTCTGTCAGTCAGTTGGGTATCGTCATCCCACTCAGAAAATGGTCGTATAATTTTCTTTACTTTATTTGCATGAAGGAGGACACTAAGAAATCGTCTTTTTGAGGTTAGTGTGTTTCGTATGGAATATGGGAGGATTAGATCCTGTAAAAAATGTATATATTCATGAACAAATGTTTGTTCGTTATTCCGAACACACTCCTCAATTTGTTCGTTGGATTCGATATGCATATAAAAGTTCGATGGGGAATATGAACCATTTGCTGCTCTGATTTTCATTATATTTGTCACCTCTTTCGTTATATGCTTAGTACTGTGGATTAAAATAACATTACTTGTAGGCTTTTGTATAGTCAGTCTTTTACAACCAAAGGGCAGGAAAAGCAAGGCGACCAAAAGAAGCTCCGCTTCCTTTGGTTAGCTCTTGCTTGAGTTGACAAAACATAAAAGGATGTTAGTTAATATATATTAATTGTAGGAGGGTTTTATGAATAAAAAAATAATGACGTATATTGTGATAATTTATATCGCCTCAATTTTAGCATCCTTAATTTATTTAAACTTATCGGACACTTTCTCGATGAGGTATTTCGAATTGTCCGGTTTAAAAGAAAAAGTCATCACTACCTATGTAGCGGTTTCATTGTTTTTTTCACCATTATTATTTATGATATCGGATGCTATTAATAGTGAAAAATAGAATTCTTCATTTTTCAGATTTATATTTTAACATATTTTCTTTATATTCAAATCGTGCAACGATAGCTTTTACTATTAGTAATATGGTATAGAGGCAAATGACAAGATAACCAATGTTATTTATCATGAATTTATCAAAAAAGTCTATAGACGTATTGGGTAATGTTTTTAAAGTTAGTAAGGCAGTTGTTAGAGCACTTACTGAAAATAAAACAGTATCATTTGCTGATTTAATCAGATCACGTTCAGTTTTATTTTTTAATTCTACCAAACGATAAAAGAAAGGGATAACAATACAAATTGGAAAAACTAATAAATATGGTGAGCTAAGGTCAAAGAAAAAAAATAATATTATGAGAACAAATAATAATTTTATGCTTTTTTTGTACGTGTCTATCAGCGGTTTTGGAATTTTTTTCATAATTTTATTCATTTTTAATTGAGCCAGCAGTGGCTGGCTCTAGTGGTTAGGCTGCCAGACCTTCATTGGGGCGATCTGAATCTTCTCTGCTATCTTTTTCAGCAGCATAAGTAGATTCACGTGACTTAGTAGACATCCCTGAGCCGTAGATCTTCTGAGCTTCACTATTTTCTGGTTTCCAAGCCCAGTTTGAAACATCTACTTTTTGTTCCGATTCCATTTTTTCAAGAAAATTTAAACCAAATACATTCATAGTTCACCTGCTATTTGAAGTTAACCAATTTGCAATGGACCCGGAAATATCCATGCCGGATAAATCTTCGATCCACAACCATTGACCAGCAGAATTCACCTCTAAGAACCACCAGTCATTATTTTCATCAACGATGAAATCTAAAGCCCCATATCGAAGGTTTAACTTAGACATTAAGGAATTTATTTTTTCCTTCACCGAAGTGGGGGCATCAATTTTCCAGTGCGGTGTATTAGGTATATCGTATCTACGCCAATCTATTTTTGCCTTGTTTGAATGCTGAGAGTCTATAGCACAAGCAAAATGTTCATCTTCAATTACTGTGTATCTAACTTCAAATTTTTTATTAACATATTTTTGAAGAGTAATTGGATTTTCTGAATAGTTTGCAAAACTTTCTAATTGTTCTAAAGTTATTTTGTTTACATATAGACCTAATAACTCACCTGATTCAGAGATATACATATCTTGAGACATGAATTTAAGAACCGAATCAGGGTAAGTAGTTAAGAAATTTTTGAGGTCTTCTTTGGAGTTTGAAGTTATAAATAGTGGATTATTTAGCCCAACTTCATTAGCTATTTTGTGTTGAAAATACTTGTTATCAGCGAGAGTTGCATCTCTTACATGATTAAACCAGCAACTTTCAGATAATGCATTATATAGACCAAAAAGGCTTTTATTCCATTCAGATCGCCATAATCTGAAACCATTACTTTGATCTTGCTGTTGTTCAGAATTGACTTGAACAGATACCCGCCTTGGCCAAACACATTTTACGGATGAATTTTTGATTGTTTTTCCGTTCTGGGAGATAGTCCATTCAGAGCCATCAAAGCTAATTTTTGTATCTTTAAGGGCTTCTATATCTAAATTCAAACGGAAATAGTTATCACCGAGTTTCATCGAAACTATGTCTGCATGAACATCGTTACTGTCAGTAAGTATCAAGATCATTGTTAGGATGTATCTGAATTTTTTTTGTTTACTTAATATCCGATAGTTATGTTTCATCGTCAATATTAATTTTTATTGAATATAAGGTATTGATTTAAAAGTAGTTTAATCACCGCATTGGTTTTCATAATGTAATTTACATATGGTATTATATCATTTCTTTTAGTCTTTCTTGTAAATTACCTTGCTTTTACTTGACTTAGTCAGACTTTTGTACTCGATAGCTTTGTGCTTCTTGTGGCTATGGAGTAATCTAATGTGTAATAAAACTATGCTAAGGAACCAATCGATTACTATGTATATCAATAAATTAGCTATTAGAAATTATAAAAACTTTCGAAGCTCAAATTTCTGCTTTGTTAAAAACTCAGTGAATACAATTATCGGTGAGAATGCTTCAGGTAAAACAAATTTGTTTAATGCTATGCGATTGATTCTTGATGACTCACTTCCAATGAATTCAAGAGTTCTATCAGGTGAAGATTTTTATCGTGGCTTAAATGACCCCTTCGGGCACTGGATTATTATCACAATGTATTTTGATGATTTAAGTGAATCTGAAGAAGAACAGGTTATTGCGAACTATACAATAAATAATGGTAACGAAGAGGCATTAAAAGAAGGAAATTATACATTTATATATCGCCCAAGATTTCATATTAGGCAAAAGCTATACGAGTTAACTGTAGATAATAAAGATTTAGAATCAAGATTAGAGGCTTTTACAGAGTTGAAATCAACTTGTATAATATCCAAAGAGACTTACGAGGCTGTCGCTTTTGTTAGAACAAAAGTTGATTTTAATAATGACGAAGTTTATAAGCAAGTAGTTGGGGATTTTGAAAATTACATTTTTTCAAATCCCAATGAAGATGATGCTACAGTCATTGGTGTAAAAAAACCGCCATACTTCGCCTTAGGTAGTGAAGTTGCTTGTACTTATGTCAAGGCTCTTCGCAACGTGGTAGCTGATTTAAAGTATTATAAAACTAATCCACTGTATAAATTGCTCACTTTAAAAAGCAAACAAATTGATGATAGAAAAGATATTTCTGAGAATGTTAAGAACATTAATGAACAAATTTCAGCAATTCCTGAAATTGCTCGACTAAGTAATAAAATATCAACATCTTTACTTAATACGGTTGGCTCAACATATTCGCCAAAAATATTGGTTTCATCACAACTACCCGAAGATTTTACTGAATTAATCCAATCACTTGGATTAGTAGTCGAGGATTCTTTAGATTATGACGGTTCAGGAAGAATTGATGATTTAAGTCTTGGGGGGGCAAATTTAATATATTTGGCTTTAAAATTATATGAGTATGAAGAAATTAGAGATGCTGAAGAGCATATAACTCATTTCCTATTGATTGAAGAACCAGAGGCTCATATACATAATCATATCCAGAAAACTTTATTTGACAATTTTAATTTTCAAAATACTCAAGTCTTCGTTTCGACTCATTCAACCCAAATAAGCTCTGTTTCTAAAATCTCGTCGATGAATATTTTGGCTCGGCAACGAGGATATACAGATATCTATCAGCCTTCCAACGGACTACAGCCAAAAGAAATTTCGTCAATTGAAAGATATCTTGATGCAATCCGTAGTGATGTGTTGTTTGCTAAAAGTGTAATTCTCGTAGAGGGTGATGCTGAATTAATAATAATCCCAGAACTTATAAAGGTCACTTTAGGTATTAGCTTGGATGAATTAGGTATTAGCTTAATAAAATTGGATGGGACTGTATTTAAGCATATTTCAAATCTTTTTCATAGTAATAGATTAAAACGCTATTGCGCAATTTTAACTGATAAAGATTTGGCATATGTGCAAGAACCGGATGAACTATTTGATGCTGATTTCGTTGAATCTTTGAAAAACGCTGAGACTGACGGTTTACGCAGAGAACGAGAGTTGGCAGAGTATGTAGAAGGCAATCAATTTGTCTCCGTTTTTTATGCAGAGAATACGTTTGAAACAGAGCTTGTTCGGTATGATGAAAATTCCGATCTTTTCAACAGTGTCATTAGGACAACATATAAAAGATCAGGTGATATTGAGCGAGTTGTTGCAGGTATTAATTCCGATGATTTACGGGTAAGATTTAGAACTGCTCTTTTTTTCGCCAATAAAATAGGTAAAGGGTGGTTAGCTACTGAAATGGTAGAGTATCTCCATAATGAGAATCGTGTTCCTGACTATATATTAAAAGCGATTCATTTTGCACTTAAAGATAGAGAACTGAATGCTGTGCTTACTAAAATGCTTGCCTATAATATGTCTTTAATGGGAACTCACTGGGATGATGTATGCAACAAGATTAATTCTGAACCTGATTTTGATAAAAAGATGCAAGAGTATAGGAAACATTTCAATGATAGCTTTTCTAGATTTTGGGAGTTGTAATTATGCCATATAGAAATTTGACATCTGAACAACTAGATGCTGTAAAATTTGATGGCAATCTATTACTTACAGCTTGTCCAGGTTCAGGAAAAACAAAAACATTGGTTTCCAAACTTTGTTTTATACTTGAAAATAAGGAGTTGTTTGATATAGGTAAGAAAAAAATTGTGGCATTGACATACACTAATGTTGCAGCAGATACTATTCTCGAAAGAATTATTTCATATGGTATAAATAGCGATTCATTGTGGATTGGAACAATACATAGTTTTTGTTTAAATTGGATTATAAAGCCTAACATTGATAGAATTCCAAGGCTCAGCAAAGGTTTTAATGTAATTGATGAGTATGAAAAAGAATTTATATTAAATGATCTGAGAGAACGTTATAACTTATCTCCTTACGATAAAATAGATACGCTTTTAGACTTAAGTTTTACTCCGGTATATTCTCGAAATACTGCTGAATATTCAGTGGTAAAAGCCTATCACTCCTATTTGTATGAGAATCGATTAATCGATTTTGATTTGATTTTGAATTTAACGTGCAATTTATTATTGAAGAATGATGTGCTATGTGAAAGACTATCTTTAATTATGCGATATATTTTAGTCGATGAATATCAAGATACCTCTCATATTCAATATGAAATACTAAGGCTGATAGTAAGTAAAAGAAATTCCTTGGTTACTTTTATTGGTGATAAAGAACAAGCAATATATACTGGATTGGGAGCGGTTGTTAAAAATAGAGAAGAGTTGTTCGATTACTTCAACCTTGAAGAATTAGAAGAAATGAGGTTAACCGGTTGTTTCCGTAGTAGTCAATCGATCATAGATTTTTATAGCAAATATAAAGATGATGCCTATTATATTAATTCATTGTCAGAACTGAAGACATTTCCTTCTGTGATACTCAAGGAAAATAGTGTTGATATCACCCAGTTGTCTGTTTATGTTTCAGGAATAATAAGAACTCACTTAGAACAAGGTATTTCTCCTGGTGAAATTGCTGTTCTATGCCCAAGTTGGTTTGATGTAATAAAATTATCCAATGAAATTATATCACTAAATTCTGATCTGGATATCGATGGTATCATGGTTTCTCCCATACCTAAAAATAATGAAAACTTGTGGCTCAATCTTGTAAAGCTTGCTTTAATTGAAAAGAATCCATCTAATTATCTTGTTAGGCAAAAACTTTTGCGAGATTTACTCAAAGAATTAAATGATTTAGAGTCATATACAAAATTCTTATCTCCAAAGCAAATCATAAAAGAAATAAATAAAATAGAATTTGCATTGGATTATAATTGTGAAATAGATATTTGGATAAAAAATCTTATAACTAACTTCTGTAGTTCATTAGGATTGGATGTTAATAATCAAAGCTATGCTTATAAAGAAATGATCTGCTTGATAGATGCTACTAAAAAACGAATGGCTAAATATAGTATGAACTATAGGGCAAATGATCTTCATTCTTTTTTTAATTTTAAAAGCGGAGTTAAAATTACGACTTGTCATTCGACAAAAGGAGATGAGTACGATGTCATTATTTGCACCGGGCTATTAAATGGAAAAATACCAAATTGGAATGACATTATAGATTGTAGCCCTGCACATCAAAATTATGTGGCTCGCAGGCTCTTATATGTCATAGGGTCTCGTGCAAAAAAACATTTATATTTGATATCTGAAAGCGGTCATAAGACACAAAAAGGTTATCCATATCAGGTCACTCCACAGCTTTAAGTACCCTTTGGTAGCAATAACTTTGGTATTATTGCTACGGGGAAATATAGTACTTATTTTCTTTTCTGCTTTGTCAATTGTTTAGGCAGCATAAGCTTTTAACCTTTGAGCTTGCACATAGCCGCTCCACCATTGCATGAGAACCACTCGTTCTGCGAGATAATCTGCGCGATTATATGCGGCAATTATTTCATCTTTCTTCGAGTGAGCAAGGGCCGCTTCTAAGACATCTGTCCTGAACTTACCCGACTCCTCTGCGGCCGTTCGTGCAATAGATCTCATTCCATGGGCTACAAGCTCTCCACCAAAGCCCATACGGATTATGGCCGCATTCGCTGTTTGTTCATGCATATGATTGAGTGGAGCTTTGATACTGGGGAAAACCCACTCTCTGTGCCCACTGATGGCTTTCATTGAATCCAATATTCGCAAAGCTTCTTTACTTAATGGGACCTTATGTGGCTTCTTCATTTTCATAAAATCGGATGGTATGTTCCACATGCCGGTTTCTATATCAATATCTGACCATCTTGTGCGAACAGCTTCACCAGGGCGAACCCATGTGAGAAGTTGCCACTCAATCAGTAGCCTTGTTTCTAAACGGATAGAAGCATTGTTTAGAGCAACCAGGAAGCGGGGGAGTTCGGAAGGGGGTAATGCTGGCATGTTCTGTTTCTTCGGCTTACTGAACCGTTGCCCAAGGTTATCAGCAGGATTGAACTCGATAAGTTCCTCAGTTGCAGCATAACGAAAAATTTCATTTAATCGGGAAATGATTCGCCGTAAAGTTTCGAGGACTCCTCTTTGCTCAATAGGATCGAGATGTTGCTTTAAGAGTTTGGGGCGGATCTCATTGATAGGAACATTACCCAAGCCGGGAAAGATATTTCTCTCCAGGCTTCGCCAGATGTCTTCTGCATGGTCTTGTGAGATACCTGAGGTCTTTACCTTCTCATCTAACCATTTCCTTGCCACGGTTTGGAGAGTGTGTTCAGTAGCATTCTTTAAGGCATTAGCTTTATTGTTGTTATGGACTTGAGGATCAATGCGATTGGCAAGCAAGGAAAGGTATTCATCTCGCAAGGCTCTTGCTCTTGCCAGAGTGAGGTGAGGGTAGGTCCCAAGGCTCATTTTGGTTCTTTTCTTACTCACTGGCACCGCATATCTGAAATACCAATTCTTCTTCCCTCCTTTTGCGAGAGGAGCGATTCGCAGGATCAAACCATCACCGTCAAACAAGTTGATTTCTTTGTCGGCTGGCTTGGTGCTTTTGATTTCAGTGTCAGTGAGCTTCTTAGCGATTTTTGCCATTTTGGGACCCTCGGTTTTTGGACCCTTCTTAGTGGGTCCCATTCAGGGTGCCATAACTCGTAGTTCTCAGCAATTCTCGCTAGACTACAATAGACGTAAAAAAGCCCGCAGAGCTTGTGCTGTGCGGGCTTAGTAGACTTTACTGAACTTCAGTACATCAATATTTGGTGGAGCTGGCGGGAGTTGAACCCGCGTCCGAAATTCCTACATCCTCGGCACTACATGCTTAGTCAGTCTTTACATTCGCTTGCCAGCTGCGGACAGACACGCCACTAACAAACTAGCCTGATTAGATTTAACGCTTCAACCCCAGGCAGGGCATCCACGCGATCTCTTTTGGGTTTGACCTCTCTTTGATCCCCGTCTTAAGAGCGGAAGCTAGGGAGAGAGGGCTCAGAGCAGGTTATTAAGCTGCTAAAGCGTAGTTTTCGTCGTTTGCGACTATTTTTTGCGGCTTTTTACGAGGCCAACCGCCCCTCGGCATGCACCTTGGGTTTCGCAAATCCCGTCGAATCCAGAATCAGCCCCAATGTGTAGGTTAAGTATAACAGATTTGTGAATGTCGTTACCAGCCCCATCACGCAGGATTATTTCAGCAGGGTGGACGAAAAAGCAGCATCAACAAGGATATAGCGTAAGGGCCAGCGAGAGCTGGCCCTCGGGGAGGGGAAATTAACGTCCGGCGTGCTTCATAATACGCGCCTTATCCAGCGCCCATTCACGATCTTTCAGGTCGGTACGCTTGTCGTGCTGTTTCTTACCTTTGGCGACGCCGATTTTCACTTTGCACCAGGCGTTCTTCCAGTACAGCGACAGGGCGACGACGGTGTAACCTTCGCGGTTAATGCGGCCGTACAGCGTGTCGAGTTCGCGCTGGTTGAGCAGCAGCTTACGGGTGCGCGTCGGGTCGCAGACATAGTGGGTGGAAGCCACGGCCATGGGCGTAAAGTTGGCGCCGAACAGGAAGGCCTCGCCATCCTTCAGGATGACATAGCTATCGCCGATGTTGGCTTTGCCTGCACGCAGGGATTTGACCTCCCAGCCCTGCAGGGCGAGACCAGCCTCGTATTCATCTTCGATAAAGTATTCGTGACGGGCGCGTTTATTCAGCGCAATGGTGGCTGATCCAGGTTTGTGGGCTTTTTTCTTAGTCATAATGTCCTGAAGTCATCGTCTTATACACAGTTACCTCGATCGCATCCTGCGAGGTGTACTGCGCATCTTAGCACGAGTTGCGGCACAGCGTTTTTTTTAGCAGCAGATAAATGATATTATTTGCACTGTGTTTAAATGTGGAACCTGCTATGCCTCAGATTAGCCGTACTGCGCTGGTGCCTTTCAGCGCGGAACAGATGTATCAACTGGTAAACGATGTGAAGTCCTATCCTGATTTTCTGCCAGGCTGCACCGGTAGCCGCGTGCTGGAATTGGGGCCGACGCAAATGACGGCGGCGGTTGATGTGTCCAAAGCCGGCATCAGTAAGACCTTCACCACACGCAATACACTGACCAGCAACCAGAGCATTTTGATGAGCCTGGTGGATGGCCCGTTCAAGAAGCTGATTGGCGGCTGGAAGTTTATTCCGCTGAGCCCCGAGGCCTGCAAAATAGAATTCCATCTCGATTTCGAGTTTACCAATAAACTGATTGAGATGGCTTTTGGCCGGATCTTCAAAGAGCTGGCCGCTAACATGGTGCAGGCGTTCACTTCGCGCGCCAAAGAGGTTTACAGTGCCGGCTAATATTCGTGTTGAAGTCGCCTACGCGCTGCCTGAAAAGCAGTATCTGCAGCGGGTCACCCTGGACGAGGGGGCGACGGTCGAGCAGGCGATTATCGCCAGCGGTCTGCTGGCGCTGCGTGATGACATCGATCTGGCGAAAAACAAGGTGGGTATCTACAGTCGTCCGGTAAAGCTGCATGACGAAGTTCACGACGGCGACCGGGTCGAAATCTATCGACCGCTGATCGCAGACCCGAAAGAGCTGCGTCGCCAGCGGGCAGAGAAAAGCGCCGCAAAGTAACCTGCAGCAGACCGGCTATCAGCCATAAAAAAAGCGCTCACCGAGCGCTTTTTGCTTTTCCGGGCCTTACTGACTGGTCAGCGCAGGCTTGTTATCAATGTTAGTCAACACACCGCCGCTGTTGAAGGTCAGGGTCAGGGTCTGCTGAGTCACTTTCTGGTGGCCCGGCTCCTGACGGAAGACATAGAACCAGGTATTGGTGCCGAACGGATCCGTCATCATTGGCGTCCCCAGAGCATAAGCTACCTGCTGTTGCGTCATACCGACACGAATTTTTGCTACATCGTTTGGTGCCAGATAGTTACCCTGGTTGATGTCAGGACGGTAAACCACTCGTTCCAGAGTGGAACAGCCTGCGGTCAACATAAGAAGAACCGCTGCGGCAGCAGTCAGCGTTTTACAGCGCATAGTGATTTGATTCCTTTTTGGGCCCGAGCAGTACGTGGCTCATCTGTAATATGCCGATAATAATAGACCTTCGCGCCGTTGGAAACCTCCGGCTGCAGGTCAGCAGGCAATTTGCTGTTCACTATGACCCTGTGAAAATCAAAAAGTTTACGCCGCAAGCAACTCTTTCGCGTTCGCCAGGGTGTTGCGCGTGACTTCGCTGCCGCCCAGCAGACGGGCCAGCTCCTGCAAGCGAGCACGTTTATCCAGCGGCTGCATATGGGTTTCGGTCATCTCGCCATCGGTCTCTTTGCAGACAAAGAAATGATGGTGGCCGCAGCCTGCGACCTGCGGCAGGTGGGTCACGCACATCACCTGCGTGGACTCGCCCAGCTGGCGCAGCAGCTTGCCGACCACGGCGGCGGTCGGGCCGCTGATGCCGACGTCCACTTCGTCGAAGATGAGCGCCGGGGTTTCCATTTTACGCGCGGTGATCACCTGAATCGCCAGCGCAATGCGCGACAGTTCGCCGCCGGAGGCCACTTTGGCGATTGGCTGCAGCGGCTGACCGGGGTTAGTGGTGACGCGGAACTCAATATGGTCGGCGCCGTCGGCGGTGAGATGGCGTTCATCGAACGCGACCTCAATCGCGAAGACCCCGTGCGGCATCGAAAGTGAGTGCATACTTTCAGTGATAAGCTGGGTCAGCTCGTCGGCGCTGGCCTGGCGCAGGGCATGCAGCTGGCGTGCGGTCTCCAGCGCCAGCTGATGATGTTCGACCACCTGCTGGCTGAGGGATTCCAGCGAGCCGGCGCTGTCGTCCAGCAGGCGCTGCTCTTCCAGCATCGCCTGATAAACCGCCGGCAGCTCTTCCGGCATCACCTGATGTTTACGCGCCAGCGCGATTTGTCGGGAAATCCGTTGCTCAAGTTCAAACAGACGGTTCGGATCGAGATCCAGACGGTCATGGTAGTGGCGCAACTCGTCGCTGGCCTCGCTGAGCTGAATGGCCGCCTCTTCCAGCATATCCAGGACGCCGGAAAGCTTGCTGTCCATGCCCACCAGCTCGCTGACCAGCTGCTTCGCGGTATAAAGCTGGCTCTGCAGATTGGCCTCTTCGCCGTCCGCCAGTACCGTAAGGGCGTGCTGACAGGTGCTGAGCAGCTGGCCGCTGTTGGCCAGGCGCTTGTACTCTTCGTCAATCTGCTCGAATTCTCCCGGCAGCGGGTTAAATTCGTTCAGCTCTTTAAGCTGATACTGCAGCAGATCGGCGCGGGCGGCGCGCTCCTGGCTCTGCTGCTGATGCTGGGCCAACTCGCGGCAGCTCTGGTGCCACTGGCGATAGTGCTCGGCCATACACTGAGTAAGCGCATACTCACCGGTATAGCCGTCGAGCAGCGTTTTTTGGTGTTCGGGTTTGGTCAGCAGCTGGTGGGCATGCTGGCCGTGGATCTGGATCAGCAGCTGGCCCAGCTCGCGCAGCTGCGAGAGCGGGACGGCGGTGCCGTTGATGAAGCCGCGCGAGCGGCCGTCGGCGCTGATCACCCGGCGAAGCAAACACTCACGCCCGCTCTCCAGCTGATTCTCTTCCAGCCAGCGCTGGGCAGCCGGGGTATCTTTCAGCGCGAAGCGCGCGCACAGGTCGGCACGGGTGGCGCCGCGACGCACCATGTCGGCTTCCGCTCTGCCGCCGAGGCATAGCCCCAGCGCGTCGATGGCAATGGATTTCCCGGCGCCGGTTTCCCCGGTGATGGCGGTCATGCCGCTGTGGAAATCAATTTCCAGTTCACGAACGATAGCAAAATTACTGATGGTGAGTTGCGCCAACATAGCTGCCTTCCTGTATGAAAAACCAATACTGTGTTTTCGTACAGTATAGACTGGTTTTTTATCCAGTAAAGAGGCAGCCGTGAAAATCAGAACAATTTTTTCGACCAGCCGAGCTTGGTGCTTAATGTATTGAAATAGCTGTAATCTTTAGGGTGAATCAGATTGAGGTGATAATCACAGCGGCGAATGAGGACATCTTCGCCATCCTGGATCGGCAGGGCAATCTGGCTGTCGCAGCTGATCTCCAGATCGCTGCAGCGGTGAGAGAAGCGCAGGCGGATGCTGCTGTCGCCGTTGATCACCAGCGGTCGCGCTGAAAGGGTGTGCGGGAACATCGGCACCAGGGTGATGGCGTCCAGCGACGGCGTAAGGATTGGGCCGCCAGCCGACAGCGAGTAGGCGGTGGAGCCGGTCGGAGTGGAGATAATCAGGCCATCGGATCGCTGAGAGAACGCAAAGACTTCGTCGATATAGACTTCGAACTCAATCATATGCGCCACTTTGCCGGGGTGCAGCACCACTTCGTTGATGGCGGTGCTGATACGTTTCTGGCAATCCTGCTGACACACCTGGGCCTCCAGCAGAAAGCGTTTCTCGGCGATGTAGTGGCCTTCCAGCACGTCGGCGAGCTGCTGCAGGGCGTTGTCCGGGTCAAGGTCGGTGAGAAAGCCGAGGTTGCCGCGGTTAATGCCGATAACGTTAATGTCGTAACGGGCCAGGGTCCGCGCCGCGCCGAGCATATTGCCGTCGCCGCCCACCACCACCGCGAGGTCGGCCTGTTGGCCAATCTCCGCCAGCGTGCCGGTTTTCACGTTGCTGAGCTGAAGTTCATGGGCGATCTGCTGTTCAACCAGCACTTCATACCCTTTGCTGCACAGCCAGCGCCAGAGCATTTCATGTGTGGTCAGGGCGGTGGGGTGACGAGGATGTCCCACAATGCCGATACACTTGAAATGGTTCTTCATGATCTGGATGTCCTTGCGTTAAATGAAATAGTGACAATCTGTCCGCTTCCCTTGAAACCCGGAAACTGATCCCCATAATAAGCGAAGTTAGCGAGATGAATGCGAAAAAAACGCGGAGAAATTCATGAGTAGTAAAGAACAGAAAACGCCTGAGGGGCAAGCCCCGGAAGAAATTATCACGGAGCAGCACGACGACGTTGAGGCGGTAGAGCCTGAAGTTTCGGCTGAGCAGGTGGATCCGCGCGATGAAAAAATTGCGAATCTGGAAGCCCAGCTGGCTGAAGCGCAGAAACGTGAACGTGAAGTGATGCTGCGTGCCAAAGCCGACGAAGATAACCTGCGTCGTCGTACCGAGCAGGATATCGAGAAAGCGCACAAATTCGCGCTGGAAAAATTCGTCAATGAACTGCTGCCGGTAATCGACAGCCTGGACCGCGCGCTGGAAGTGGCTGACAAGGCTAACCCGGAGCTGGCGCCGATGGTGGAGGGGATCGAACTGACCCTGAAATCTATGCTGGACGTAGTGCGTAAGTTCGGCGTGGAAGTGATCGCCGACACCAACGTTCCGCTGGATCCGAACGTCCACCAGGCCATTGCGATGGTCGAGTCTGAAGATGTGGCGGCGGGCAACGTGCTGTCCGTGATGCAGAAAGGTTATACCCTGAACGGCCGTACTATTCGCGCCGCGATGGTGACGGTAGCGAAAGCGAAATAACGCTTGCTGCCTTGCTCAACGGCTGCCTGCGGGCGGCCGTTTTTTGTGTCATCGCTGCCGGCGCGAGATAAAAAAACGGCGGGCCGCAGCCCACCGTGATATTAATTCCTTCGCTAGCGCTACTCCGCGACGCTCTCGCGTAATGATTTCACCGGCATCACTTTCACCTGTTTGATCATGTTGTCCTGCACGTCGAGGATATCTATATCGTACTGCTCAATGCGCACGCGGGTGCCCGGGACCGGGATCTCTTCCAGCGCTTCGAGGATAATACCGTTGACGGTTCGCGCTTCATCTTCCGGCAGGTGCCAGTTAAACGCTTTGTTGATTTCGCGAACGTTGGCGCTGCCGTCGATAATCACCGTGCCGTCGTTAAGCGGGGTCACTTCCTCCGCCAGGGTGGGTGACATGGAGGTGGTGAAGTCGCCGACAATCTCTTCAAGAATATCTTCGACGGTGACCAGCCCCTGAATATCGCCGTATTCATCGACCACCAGACCGACTTTCTTTTTATTGCGCTGAAATTTCACCAGCTGGGTGCTGAGCGGCGTGCCTTCCGGCACAAAGTAGATCTCATCTGCCGCCCGCAGCATGATCTCTTTTGTGAACTCTTTCTTCTCCGTCATCAGACGGTAGGCTTCGCGAACGCGCAGCATGCTGATGGCATCGTCCAGCGAATCGCGGTAGAGCACGATGCGGCCATGCGGGGAGTGGGTCAGCTGGCGGACGATAGATTTCCAGTCATCATTGATATCGATGCCGACAATCTCATTGCGCGGCACCATGATGTCGTTAACGCTGACCTTCTCCAGGTCCAGCACCGACAGCAGCATATCCTGATTGCGTCGTGAGATTTGTGAACGGGATTCATTCACAATCGTGCGCAGTTCATCTTTGCTCAGGGCGCTGCTGATGACGGTATCGGTGCGGATGCCCATCATGCGCATCAATATGCGGGTGATGGTATTCAGCAGCCACACCAGCGGCATCATCAGCACCTGCAGGGGCGCCAACAGGAAGCTGCTGGGGTAGGCAACCTTTTCCGGATAGAGGGCGGCGATGGTCTTCGGCAGCACTTCGGCAAATACCAGCACCACAAAGGTAAGTACGCCGGTGGCGATCGCGACGCCGGCGTCGCCGTACAGGCGCATGCCGACGATGGTGCCCAGCGCCGAGGCGAGAATGTTGACAAGGTTATTGCCGATCAGCACAAGGCTAATCAGGCGGTCCGGCTTGCGCAGCAGCTTCTCCACGCGCTTGGCGGGGCGGTTGCCTTGTTTCGCCATGTGGCGTAACCGGTAGCGGTTCAGCGTCATCATGCCGGTTTCGGAACCGGAGAAATAGGCAGAGATAATCACCATGACGATCAGCGTTATGATCAGCGTGGTGGTGGAGATATGTTCCACGTAGGATTCCTTAAAAGACTTAGCTCACGAACTGCTGCAGCACGCGGCTACCAAAATAGGCCAGCGTCAGCAGACCGGCGCCAGCGACGCTGAACCAGACCACACGACGTCCGCGCCACCCTTCATGATAGTGCCCCCACAGCAGGACGATATAGACGAACCACGCAATAATCGACAGCACCGCTTTATCGATATTTTCGCTGCTGAACAGATTGTGCATGTAGAACAGGCCGCTGCACAGCGTCAGGGTCAGCAGCACCACGCCGACCTGGGTGATGTGGAACATTTTGCGCTCAATGCTCATCAGCGGCGGCATTTCGCTGCTGAAGGCCAGCTTTTTATTCTTGAGCTGGTAGTCGATCCACGCCAGCTGCAACGCATACAGCGCGGCAATGATCAGCGTGGCGTACGAGAAGAGCGACAGGCCGATATGCACCAGCATCCCCGGGGTGGTTTCCAGGTGGGTGATATATTCGTTAGGCACGAATGTGGCGAAGGCCAGGTTGATCAGCGCGAAGGCATAGACGATAGGCAGCAGCAGCCAGCCGCGATTGCGCGAGGCCACGATAGTCATCACCGTACAGATCATCAGGCTGACCAGCGACCCGACGTTCAGTAAGCTGAGATTTTGCCCGCTCTCGCCGCCGGGGAATATCCGTGCTTCCAGCGCAAAAGCATGGCAGATTAAGGCGATAGTCGCAGATAAAATCGCCATTCGCCGCCAGCTGCTGTTTTTTTGCAGCAAGCCGGGGATAATCAGCGCGAGGCTGACGGAGTAGGCGACAAGGGCGAGTAGAGCAAAAACAGGCATAGGTGTCGGCTGTTGGCTAAATAAGAAAGAGAAGCAGTATAACGTTAGCAGGCCTCTGCTCCAACCGTTGCAGCACATTCAGATTGATGTCGTGTTATACTCCGCCACATTCGTTTTGTGTGTCGCTGCGGCGACCGACCGTTTCCACCTCAGGCGAGAGACAATGTTTGATAATTTAACCGATCGTTTGTCGCGTACGCTGCGCAACATTAGCGGCCGCGGACGCCTTACAGAAGACAATATTAAAGACACCCTGCGCGAAGTGCGCATGGCGCTGCTGGAAGCGGACGTTGCGCTTCCGGTGGTCCGTGATTTCATCAGCCGCGTCAAAGAGAGCGCGGTCGGCCATGAAGTCAATAAAAGCCTGACCCCGGGTCAGGAGTTCGTCAAAATCGTCCGCAACGAGCTGGTGGCGGCGATGGGCGAAGAGAACCAGACGCTCGACCTGGCCGCGCAGCCGCCGGCCGTGGTGCTGATGGCTGGCCTGCAAGGTGCTGGTAAAACCACCAGCGTCGGTAAGCTGGGGAAATTCCTGCGCGAGAAGCACAAGAAGAAAGTGCTGGTCGTTTCCGCGGACGTTTACCGCCCGGCGGCGATCAAACAGCTGGAAACCCTGGCCGAGCAGGTCGGCGTCGATTTCTTCCCGTCTGATGTCGGGCAGAAGCCGGTTGATATCGTCAACGCGGCGCTGAAAGAAGCGAAACTCAAATTCTACGACGTGCTGCTGGTGGATACCGCCGGTCGTCTGCACGTTGACGAAGCGATGATGGACGAAATCAAGCACGTCCACGCCGCCATTAACCCGGTTGAAACCCTGTTCGTCGTCGATGCGATGACCGGTCAGGATGCGGCGAATACCGCGAAGGCCTTTAACGAAGCGCTGCCGCTGACCGGCGTGGTGCTGACCAAAGTGGACGGCGACGCCCGCGGCGGCGCGGCGCTGTCGATTCGCCATATTACCGGCAAGCCGATTAAATTCCTCGGCGTCGGCGAGAAAACCGAAGCGCTGGAGCCGTTCCATCCGGACCGCGTCGCTTCCCGTATCCTCGGCATGGGCGACGTGCTGTCGCTGATCGAAGATATCGAGAGCAAGGTTGACCGCGCGCAGGCCGAGAAGCTGGCCTCCAAGCTGAAGAAAGGCGACGGTTTCGACCTCACCGACTTCCTTGAGCAGCTGCGCCAGATGAAAAACATGGGCGGCATGGCCAGCCTGATGGGCAAGCTGCCGGGCATGGGGCAGATCCCGGACAACGTGAAAGCGCAGATGGACGACAAAGTGCTGGTGCGTATGGAAGCGATCATCAACTCGATGACCCTGAAAGAGCGCGCTAAGCCGGAAATCATCAAAGGTTCGCGTAAGCGCCGTATCGCCGCCGGCTGCGGCATGCAGGTGCAGGATGTGAACCGTCTGCTCAAGCAGTTCGACGACATGCAGCGCATGATGAAGAAGATGAAGTCGAAAGGCGGCATGATGAAGATGATGCGCGGGATGAAAGGGATGATGCCGCCAGGCTTCCCGGGTCGTTAAAAACAAGGGCATAAGGCTATCTTGTTTGCCATTTTAGCGCCGGGGTGTGCTCGCCATCTTCACGTACTACCTGTACGTTCCAGTGGTTGCGCACACGCTGGTACTAAACTGGCTGCACCGCCGACGGCCTTTTACAGCAGACTTATCAACTGCTGATTGCATTTTCCCCAGAAATCAGTAAAATTTTCGGGCTTTTAATATGACACCGGGCTCCGTTCCTCGATGGGGCCCGGTTGTTTTATTCACACAAGAGGATGTTATGGTAACTATTCGTTTAGCACGTCACGGCGCTAAAAAGCGTCCGTTCTACCAGGTTGTTGTCACCGACAGCCGTAATGCACGCAACGGTCGCTTCATCGAGCGCGTTGGTTTCTTCAACCCGATCGCTAACGGTGCGGAAGAAGAAACTCGCCTGGATCTGGATCGTATCGCTCACTGGGTTGGCCAGGGCGCTACTGTTTCCGATCGCGTTGCCGCGCTGATCAAAGCCGCTAACAAAGCAGCTTAATCTGTCACGGTGGTCATGATGAGCAAGCAACACACCGCGCAAGCACCTGTTGATCCGATCGTATTGGGGAAAATGGGTTCTTCCTACGGTATCCGTGGTTGGCTCAGAGTGTTTTCCTCCACCGAAGACGCCGAAAGCATTTTTGACTATCAGCCCTGGTTAATCCAGAAGGCGGGTCAGTGGCAGGTCGTTGAGCTGGAAAGCTGGCGCCACCACAATCAGGACATCATCATCAAGCTGAAAGGCGTTGACGATCGTGATGCCGCGAATCTACTGACTAATTGCGAAATTATCGTGGATTCATCGCAGTTGCCGGAGCTGGAAGAGGGTGACTACTACTGGAAAGACCTGATGGGCTGCCAGGTAGTTACGACGGAAGGCTATAGCCTCGGTAAAGTCATCGATATGATGGAAACCGGGTCGAATGACGTGCTCGTCATCAAGGCAAACCTGAAAGATGCATTTGGTATCAAGGAGCGGTTGGTTCCGTTCCTCGATGGGCAGGTTATCAAGAAAGTCGATCTCACTACGCGTACTATCGAAGTAGATTGGGATCCTGGTTTTTAAATTCTCCGGATAAACGGTAAAAGACGGCGCTATGTGGATTGGCATAATTAGCCTGTTTCCTGAAATGTTCCGCGCAATTACCGATTACGGGGTAACTGGCCGGGCAGTAAAAAATGGCCTGCTGAGCATCGAAAGCTGGAGTCCTCGCGACTTCACGCATGACCGGCACCGTACCGTGGACGATCGTCCTTACGGCGGCGGACCGGGGATGCTAATGATGGTGCAACCCTTACGGGATGCCATTCATGCAGCAAAAGCCGCGGCAGGTGAAGGCGCGAAGGTGATTTATCTGTCACCTCAGGGACGCAAGCTTGATCAAGCGGGCGTCAGCGAACTGGCAACGAATCAGAAACTGATTCTGGTGTGCGGTCGCTACGAAGGGATAGACGAGCGCGTAATCCAAACCGAAATTGACGAAGAATGGTCAATCGGCGATTACGTTCTCAGCGGTGGTGAGTTACCGGCAATGACGCTGATTGACTCCGTTTCCCGGTTCATTCCGGGAGTACTGGGCCATGAAGCATCGGCAACGGAAGATTCCTTTGCTGATGGGTTGCTGGATTGCCCCCACTATACCCGTCCTGAAGTGTTAGAGGAGATGGAAGTACCGCCAGTATTGCTGTCGGGAAACCATGCTGAGATACGTCGCTGGCGTCTGAAGCAGTCGCTGGGCCGCACCTGGCTTAGAAGACCTGAACTTCTGGAAAACCTGGCTCTGACTGAAGAGCAAGCAAAGCTGCTGGCGGAGTTCAAAACTGAACACGCGCAACAGCAGCATAAACATGATGGGCAGGCGTGAGCCCCCAATATCAGTTTACCCAGGATAAGAGATTAAATTATGAGCAACATTATTAAGCAACTTGAACAAGAACAGATGAAGCAGGACGTACCTTCCTTCCGTCCGGGTGATACCGTGGAAGTGAAAGTATGGGTTGTTGAAGGTTCCAAAAAACGTCTGCAGGCATTCGAGGGCGTGGTTATCGCTATTCGTAACCGCGGTCTGCACTCTGCATTCACTGTTCGCAAAATTTCCAACGGCGAAGGCGTTGAGCGTGTCTTCCAGACTCACTCTCCGGTAGTTGACAGCATTGCTGTTAAACGTCGTGGTGCTGTACGTAAAGCTAAACTGTACTACCTGCGTGAGCGCACTGGTAAGTCTGCTCGTATCAAAGAGCGTCTTAACTAAGATTCGCTTTCGCGACATCCTGACAAAAAGGGCTGGCCTCAGGGCCGGCCCTTTTTTTATCTTTGTTGTAACCATCGTGATGTAAATCATTTACAATACGCCCTCTATACGGAGGGGCGGTGGTCAGCAACAGTTTTCAGCAAACGACACCTAAACGGCGAGCCGCCTGGCTGGCGCTGTTGGCGATCCTGCTGATCGTGGTGGCCCCGCTAATCTCCGTCTCCCTGCAAAAAGACCCCATGAGCGCCATGCCCGGCATGCACCACGCCATGATGATGGATAGCTCGTCCGCGAGCATGGCGCAGATGCCCGGGCACAAGATGGCAATGATGCACAGCACAGACGGCGCTACGCATACCGGACACGAAATGCCGCTGGACCATGCCGAAGCGTGTGGCTATTGCGTGCTGTTAGCCCATGTCCCGGGGCTCCTTTTCGCGCTGGCGCTGTTCGTCGCCATGCTCCTGCGGCGCATTCGCCTGCCGGTTTCTCGCCCGGTATTAAAGCACTGGCACTACTTTCCCTGGCTCTACCCCGAAACCCGCGCCCCGCCGCGGTTGTCTGCTTTTTCCCTTAAATAAAAATCAATCTGCGCACCGCGCAACGACCTCTTTTGCTTTAAAAAAGGAAAAGTATGACAACCTGCACCTCGCGCGCGGCATGGCTGAACCTGCTGCGTCGCCTCCATTTCTATATTGGTCTGTTTATCGGACCGTTTATCTTTGTCGCTGCCCTGACCGGTACGTTGTACGTGGCGACGCCGCAGCTGGAAAACTGGCTCTATCACGACGCGCTGCATGGCCTTGCCGACGGGACTCCGCAGCCGCTCAGCGCCCAGATTGCGGTGGCCGAAGAAGCGACCCAGGGCAATCTGCGGCTGCTGGCGGTGCGTCCGGCGTCTGCGTTGGGCGAGACCACGCGCATTATGTTTGCCGATCCGGGTCTCGGAGAGTCGGAATCCCGGGCTATTTTTGTCGATCCGATCGCGCTGCGGGTGAAGGGCGATATGACGGTCTACGGCACCAGCGGCATCCTGCCGCTGCGCCAGTGGATTGATTATGCGCATCGCTCTCTGCTGCTGGGCGACAGCGGGAGGTTATACAGCGAACTGGCCGCCTCCTGGATGTGGGTGGCCGCGCTCGGAGGCATTGCCCTGTGGGCGATGACGCGTCCAAAACGGCGGCTGAATAACGCCTTGCAGAACCATCGTCGGCTGCACGTGACGCTGGGCTGGGGCTTACTGGTGGGTATGCTGCTCTTCTCCGCCACCGGCCTGACCTGGTCGCAATGGGCCGGCGGCAATGTGGACAAAATGCGGGCAGCGTTCGGCTGGCTGACGCCGCAGGTCAATACCCAGCTGCATGGCGAGATGCAGATGACGCACGATCCCCACGCCGGACATCATATGGATGCGATGGCCATGGCCCAGCATCAGCCGGCGCTGCAGCTGGCCCAGTTTGACCAGGCGCTGGCGGCGGCCCGTCAGGCGGGGCTGAACGCCAGCCGGCTGGAGATCCGTCCGCCAGTGTCAGACGACCGCGCCTGGACGGTGAATGAGATCGACCGTCGCTGGCCGACGCAGGTGGACGCGGTGGCGATCGATGGCGCCACGATGCAGGTGGTGGATCGCACGCGTTTTGCCGACTTTCCGCTGATGGCGAAGCTCACCCGCTGGGGCGTCGATTTCCATATGGGGATCCTCTTTGGTCTGGCGAATCAGCTGCTGCTGGTGGGATTTGGCTGCGCGCTGTGCGTTACCATCGGGGTGGGGTACCGGTTATGGTGGATCCGCCGTCCGCCTCAGGCGGCCTGGGATCCGGCGCATTCGCTGCTGCAGGCGTGGCTGTCGCTCGCCTGGCCTGCCCGAATCCTGGTGCTTGGGCTGGCGTTTGCCCTTGGATTGGCCATGCCGTTAATGGGAGCCAGCCTGCTGCTGTTCATTGCCGTTGACTACCTGCGCTGGCGCGCGGCAACGGCAATGAGGATGATGAAGTCCAGCGACTAAGTGAAGACTTACGGCGTGCTGATGACCACCGTTACCCGGCGGTTTTCGGCGCGCCCGGCCGCCGTGTCGTTGCTGGCGATCGGGTATTTTTTGCCAAGGCCGCGGGTGACTAAATTACTGCGTGGGACATGAGCGCCTTCCGCCCAGGCATCGGCCACGCTGTTGGCCCGCTTAAGCGACAGGGCTTCATTGTAGCTATCTTCACCATAATTATCGGTATGGCCTTCAAGGCGGCTATGGGTGATCCCGGTAGCCGCCAGCCGCGAGGCCATCGTGGTGATCTGCTGGCGGCTGTCGGGACGTAGTCGGTAGTCATTCTTGTCAAACAGGATGCTATCGGATAAGCCCAGGGACCAATCGCCATTGCTTTCAGTGAAGCCGTAAGATTTCATCGCCGCCACCTGCTCCGGGGTAAATTTTCCCTGA
The DNA here is from genome assembly GCF_008452795.1 of Klebsiella sp. AqSCr. Classification (NCBI taxonomy): domain Bacteria; kingdom Pseudomonadati; phylum Pseudomonadota; class Gammaproteobacteria; order Enterobacterales; family Enterobacteriaceae; genus Klebsiella; species Klebsiella sp. AqSCr. The sequence goes on along the minus strand of NZ_MJDM01000005.1, from coordinate 1,844,123 downwards.
GGAGCCTGGCAACCTGTCAAAAGCGCCGCCGCCATCAGGGCGGGGACGAAATATTTTCTGATCATAATGAGTCCTTTATTATTTCAGCGTCTGCTGGATACGTTGGTTTTTCATCCGATACATATTCTGATCGGCAAGTTCTTGCAGTGATTCCGCGGTGGCGTGCTCCCACGCCAGGGCATAACCGACGCTCAGCGAGAGCGTGGCGCTATGACCGTTGTGCAGGTTGAATGGCGGAAGAAATTTTTCCGTTAGCGCCTGGCACAGGGCCTGCACTTCTGCTTCCGAGCGCACCTCGCGCAGCAGAACGGCAAACTCATCGCCGCCAAGACGCCACGCCAGATGGCGTTTACCGGCAAAAGTCATCAGGCGGCTGGCGACCTCCATCAGCACTTTATCGCCCGCCGCATGCCCCCAGTTGTCGTTAATCAGTTTGAAATTATCGCCATCAAGAAACAGCAATGCCGAGGTTTGATGATCGACTTCATTCTGCATCAGCTCGGCGAGCGCGTTACGAAAGGCGGCGCGGTTAGCCAGGCCGGTCAACGGATCGTGTAACGAACTGCGCAACAGCTGCGCGTTTTTGGCCTGCAGCTGGCGCTGCCAGTCCTCCATTTCCCCCAGCAGGCTGTTAAAGTCCTGGGCGAAAAGATGGAACTCCTCGATACGCTCCTCCGGCACCCGCCGGGAGAAGTGGCGGTTTTCACGTATATCATGCACGACCTCAGTGATGCTCTGCAGGGCGGCGACGATCCCCCGGTGTAGGGAGTGGGTCAGCAGCAGGGCGATGAACGAGGCGAGCAGAATGCTGCCGGTCAGCACCAGAATCGAGATACCGAGAAAGTGGCTAATCAGTTCATCAAGCGCGGTCAATCTCAGCTCGCCGATTTGTTTGCCCTGGTGCCAGATGGGCTGCACCGTGGGCTCCGGAAACAGCCATTTACTGATAAGCCCGCTCACTTGCTCTTTATTGGCCAGCGGTTCATGGCGCCACGCGGCGAAGTGCTGCATCTGGCCGTTTAGCACGATTGCCTGGGAGATCTGCCCTTGCTTGCCCAACGACGCGAGGGTCTCCTCTGCCGCCGCGCTGTCGCCAAATACCAGGGCGGCTTCGAGGCTGCGCCCCATGGTCGCGGCAGTGAGCTCAAGATTTTTCTGCGCGTACTGCTTGAGCGTGAAGATTGAGGCTGTACTCAGCAGCAGCCAGACCAGCGTCATGGAGATCACCACGCTTATCACGCTAATGCGACGGAGCGCGCGTTTGAAAGTCGGGCGCGGAGTCTGTGAAAAGTCCTTATTCATGTGGTTTCTTCCGGGCAAGCATCAGGACGTCCGGGTTAACCCGAACCCCGCTGTGCGTCAGAACGTCCAGATTAACGGAGAAGCGGACCCGGTCGTCATTGATGATCAGGCAAAACGCGCTACCAATTGAACAATCCGTATTTTGTTCTGCGATGAGTAACAGCGGCCTCGGGCCATAGCGGCGAGTGAGTTCTGACTGTTCAGTCGGCGATTCGCTGCCAAAATAAAAACCATCGCAGGTCGTTTTTAACGCTTCTTCACGATTACGTACTATCACCGGTTGATAGGGTAATGCATCCGGATCTTCATGAGCCAGGCTATGGGTGAAGCGTGATGAGGCAAAAATGCACAGCTTTGGCGCTCCTGTTAATGACGGCCAACGGGTGTAGGTCACGATCCCGGAAACAATAGCGCGAACATGTTCTGAAGGTCCGGCAGCAAAAACAGGAGATACCGCGATGAGAAAAAATACAGTCAATAAAAGACGGTGTAATACTGTCATTAACGCTTCCGTCAAAGTCGCCATAGCGCGGGAAAAGCCGCTGCCGATGCCCGGCGAAGAATACCACTGTTAATAAAACCCGTCATTAGATGCGCCCTTTGCTTTGGGACAATTCTCACCAGGATTTTTCGTAGTACCGATACCGTGGGTGCGCAAGTTTGGCTTGTTTTTCCTATGTGTAAATATTGTTATACGCATCGCGCCATTGTGAGTGGCAATTAATTCGCTGGTGTAAATTAAAATTTACTGAATATGGATTGAATTCTTTACTTTGTGTGGTATCGTTACGTCATGCCCTCTGAGGCAACCCTAATCGCAAACGAGCTACACAGGATCGCAATCATGCAAAAAGACGCGCTGAACAACGTACATATTACCGACGAACATGTATTAATGACCCCGGAGCAACTGAAGGCGGAATTCCCGCTGAGCGTCGAGCAGGAAGCGCAGATCGCGCACGCCCGTCAGACCATTTCGGATATCATCGCCGGTCGCGATCCGCGCCTGCTGGTGGTATGTGGTCCTTGCTCCATTCACGATCCGGAAGCTGCGATTGAATATGCTCGTCGGTTTAAAGCCCTTGCCGCAGAGGTCAGCGATAGCCTCTACCTGGTGATGCGCGTCTATTTTGAAAAACCCCGTACCACCGTCGGCTGGAAGGGGCTGATTAACGATCCGCACATGGATGGTTCGTTTGATGTTGAAGGCGGCCTGAAGATTGCGCGTCGTCTGCTGGTCGAGCTCGTCAATATGGGACTGCCGCTGGCGACGGAAGCGCTGGATCCTAACAGCCCGCAGTACCTCGGGGATCTGTTCAGCTGGTCCGCTATCGGCGCGCGTACCACGGAATCACAAACGCACCGCGAAATGGCCTCTGGCCTGTCGATGCCGGTCGGCTTTAAAAACGGTACCGACGGTAGCCTGGCCACGGCCATCAACGCCATGCGCGCCGCGGCGATGCCGCACCGTTTCGTCGGCATCAACCAGGCCGGGCAGGTCTGCCTGCTGCAAACGCAGGGTAATCCGAACGGCCATGTGATCCTCCGTGGCGGCAAGGCGCCGAACTACGGTCCGGAAGATGTGGCGAAATGCGAAAAAGAGATGGCGCAGGCGGGACTGAAGCCGTCGCTGATGGTAGATTGCAGTCATGGGAACTCCAATAAAGATTTCCGCCGCCAGCCGGCCGTGGCTGAATCCGTGGTCGCGCAGATCAAAGATGGCAACCGCTCCATTATCGGCCTGATGATCGAAAGTAATATCCACGAAGGCAATCAGTCCTCTGAACAGCCGCGTGAGGCGATGAAATACGGCGTCTCGGTGACGGATGCCTGCATCAGCTGGGAGACTACCGAGGCGCTGCTGCGTGAACTGGATAAGGATCTCCGCGGCCACCTGGCGGCCCGTTTGGTTTAAGAGGAAAGTATGGTTGCTGAACTGACCGCGTTACGCGATCAAATTGATGAAGTGGATAAAGCGTTGCTTAGCCTGCTGGCTAAGCGTCTGGAGCTGGTGGCCGAAGTCGGCGAGGTGAAGAGCCAGTATGGCCTGCCGATTTACGTCCCGGAGCGCGAGTCGGCGATGCTCGCCTCCCGACGTGAAGAGGCGGCTGCGCTCGGCGTACCACCGGATCTGATCGAGGACGTTCTGCGTCGCGTGATGCGGGAATCCTATTCCAGCGAAAACGACAAAGGCTTCAAAACCCTGCAGCCGAATCTGCGGCCGGTGGTCATCGTCGGCGGCGGTGGGCAGATGGGGCGTCTGTTTGAGAAGATGTTAACGCTGTCCGGCTACCAGGTGCGTATTCTGGAAAAAAACGATTGGGCCCGGGCGGCGGATATCGTCGCCGATGCCGGCATGGTTATCGTCAGCGTACCTATTCACACCACCGTGGAGACGATCGGCAGGCTGCCGCCCCTTCCGGCGGATTGCATTCTGGTTGACCTTGCCTCGGTGAAAGCGGAGCCGCTGCAGGCGATGCTGGCGGCGCATCAGGGCCCGGTTCTTGGCCTGCACCCGATGTTCGGTCCGGACAGCGGCAGCCTGGCGAAGCAGGTGGTGGTCTATTGTGATGGCCGCCAGCCGGAGGCCTATCAGTGGTTCCTCGAACAAATCCAGGTTTGGGGCGCGCGGCTGCACCGCATCAGCGCCGTTGAGCACGATCAGAACATGGCCTTTATTCAGGCGCTGCGCCACTTTGCCACCTTCGCCTATGGCCTGCACCTGGCGGAAGAGAATGTACGTCTTGAGCAACTGCTGGCGCTCTCGTCACCCATTTACCGACTGGAGCTGGCGATGGTAGGCCGTCTGTTTGCCCAGGATCCGCAGCTGTACGCCGATATTATTATGTCATCGGAAAACAACCTGGCGCTGATTAAGCGCTACTACCAGCGTTTCGGCGAAGCGATCGGCCTGCTGGAGCAGGGCGATAAGCAGGCGTTTATCGACAGCTTCCGTAAAGTCGAACACTGGTTTGGCGATTACGCCCAGCGTTTCCAGAGCGAGAGCCGCACGCTGCTGCGTCAGGCGAACGATAATCGGCAGTAAAGCGAAAAAGATGTATACAATAAAGCCAGCGACCGCTGGCTTTTTTTATAGGGATGACAACGATGGCTGAACCACAACCGCTGTTTGACTACACCGGATACCTGCCGGAATGCCCGACCTGGAGCGAGGCAGAACAGGCCCTCTACTGGGCTGATATCATGGAATGTGAAATTCACCGCTACGATATCCGCAGCGGAGAACACCAGGTGCTGCAGTTTCCGGAGGAGGTCGGCTGTTTTGCCCTGCGCGAGAAGGGCGGGTTTATCGTGGCATTGCGCAGCGGCATCTGGCTGACCGACGCCCACGGCCTGCTGCGGCGGAAAGTCTGCGATAACCCGAGCAACCCGGAGCTGGCGCGGTTTAACGACGGCGGGACCGATCGCGATGGGCGCTTTTATGCCGGTACCTTCTGGGGGCCAGGGGATTACAACGGCGCGCTGCTGATGCGAGTGGATAACGACCTGCAGCCGAAAGTGATCCAGTGTGACATCCATGGCGCCAATGGCCTGGCCTTTAGCGCCGACCGGCGCTGGATGTATACCTCTGATACGCCGAACGCCGTGATCTACCGTACGCCGCTGGATGAGCAGGGTGAGCCTGGCCGACGCGAAGTCTTTCGCCGTTTTCAGCCTGGCGAAGGGATCCCTGACGGGGCGGCGATCGACGTGGAGGGATGTTACTGGAGCGCAATGTTTGACGGCTGGCGGATCGCCCGTTTCTCGCCGCAGGGCGAGGAGCTGGACTCCTACCCGATGCCGGTTCGTTGCCCGACGATGGTCTGCTTCGGCGGGGCGGATATGAAAACGCTCTATATCACCACCACCCGGGAAAACATGGAGGACGACGAGCTGGCGCAGTATCCGCTGTCAGGCGCCATCTTCACCCTGCCGGTAGCGGTGGCAGGGATGAAGAAATTACCGTTCCGCGAATGTTAAACCGGATCCACCGGGACCACGTTTTCGCTAGGGTAGCAGCCGAGGACCTTCATGGAGCGGGTGATATCCGCCAGCTCCTTCAGCGCCTTGCGCATGGGCAGCGAATCCAGGTTGGCCTGAATATCGAGATAAAACATCTCTTCCCAGGGATTGCCGTGGATCGGGCGGGATTCCAGTTTGGTCATGATCAGATTGTGGTTGCGCAACACCAGCAGGGCTTCCACCAGGGCGCCCGCCTGCTGACCGGTCGCCATTAACAGCGTGGTCTTGGCCGGCACCTGATCGGAGACGTTCACCGCTTTGCGCGCCAGGACGAGGAAGCGCGTGATGTTCTGCGTCTGGTTGGCCTGGCAGTGCTCCAGCACCTGCAGACCATACAGAGCGCCGCCCGCTTCGCTACCCAGGGCCGCGACGGCCGGGGAGTTCGCCTGCGCCACTTTTTCCATTGCCGCCGAGGTGCTCTCGGTATACTCAATCTTCCAGTGCGGGTAGCGGCTCAGGTACTGGCTGCACTGCTGGAACGGCTGCGGATGGCTGTAAACGGTCTGAATTTTATCGGCATCCGTCGAGGTGCTCACCAGTACGCAATGATCGATAGGGATCGTCAGCTCGCCAACGATCGACAGGCTGGTGTGCTGCAGCAGATCGTAGACGTCGTTGATCCCGCCGGAGCTGGTGTTTTCAATCGGCACCACCGCGTAATCGGCCTGGCCGGTTTCTACCTGATTAAAAATATCGGCGAACTTCGCGCAGCCGCTCTCAATAAACTGCTCAAAGTGGCGAGCGGCGTACTGACGCGCCGCCAGATGCGAGTAAGAGCCCTTGGGACCGAGGAACGCCACGCGGGCCGAATGCGGGTTAATTTTATTCAGATGCTGCTGCAGCAGGGTTTGCTGGGTAAGAACAGAGTCTTCGATAATCAGCTGGAACAGGCGGGTGATATAGTGCGCATCCAGATTATGGCGCTTGCCGATAGTCATCAGGCGCTCCAGCAGATCGCGTTCGCGGTCAATATCACGCACCGGACGATGGGAGGCCAGTTTGGCTTTTCCAACCTCAACAGCCAGTCCGCGGCGCTCCGCCAGCAGAGCAAGCAGCTTCTCGTCCAGGGCGCTTATCTTATCGCGCAGCGCCAGTAATGGGTTTTCCTCGGTCATAGATGTTGCCTTTGTTGTTATCAAATAAAAAAGGCCTCCCGGGTGGGAGGCCTTATTGTTCGTCTTCGCATTCTTTCTTATACGACGAATTGCCTCCCGGTCAGGGGAAGGTAAAAAAGAATGCGAAGAAGAACGGGACAAGTTTCATGGTAAATTCCTTTAGGTAGTGGGGATTACAGTACCTGTACTGTTTTCACTCTGTCAATAAAAAACGCGCCCGAAGGCGCGTGGCATGACACAACTTAAGTTAAGGATTACTCTTCTTCTTCCACAAAGCCTGCCTCTTTCACCGACGTCGCGGCGCGGCGGGCTTCCCCTTTGTGTTGCACTTTATTGAGCTGCCGTTCCAGCTTGTTGATCAATTCGTTAATGGCGGCGTACATATCTTCATGACGCGCACTGGCAACCAGATGGCCGTTTGGCGTGTTGATGGTTGCATCAGCGATAAAACCCTGCGGCTCCTTAGACAGAATGATGTGCGGGTTGATTAAATGAGTTTGCCACTTATCCAGTTTGGCGAGACGGTCTGCGACATGCTGGCGGATTGCCGGAGTAATTTCCATTTGTTTACTGGTAATGTTCATTGTCATAAATTTTACCTCTTGTCTTTCCCGTCTTGGTGAATCCAGCATACCTTTCCCAATGTCAAAATGTGTGATCTAAATCACATTTTATTGTCACTTTTTGTCAACAAATTCATTTTGTGAGACAGGGCAGGAAGAAGTGAGATTTTACTTGTCGAACCCGATAAAGCAGGCCATATTTGATGAGTTAACCCGGCGCTAAACCGCTTCAGCTCGTCGGGAAACGTATAAAAAAACAGCAGCCAGTGGCTGCCGTTTGCGATCGATGAGTCAGGCTCAGGTGTTCTTGCTGTTCGCGGCGATAATCTTCGCGACTTTGTCCGCCTGAGCGTTCATTTGCATCTGACGATAGGCGTTTTCCATCTTCGGCAGGGCATCGCGGGTGGCCTGGGTATCCGGATAATTACGCATCATCCCTTCCACACGGTTAACCACGGCAACCCATGCGCCACGATCGGTGTAGTAATCCACGACCGACAGCTCATATTTGGCCAGACGATCTTTCAGGAACACCATGCGTTTATAGGCGTCAGTGGCGTACTGGCTGTTCGGATAACCACGCACCAGTTTGGAGAAGTCATTGAAGGCATCGCGCGCGTGCTGCGGATCGCGGTCGGAGCGATCAACGCCGAAGAAGCCCTGCAGCGCGCTGTCATCCAGGGCCATGTTGGTCAGGCCGCGCATATAGATGACATAGTCGATGTTCGGATGGGTGGGGTTCAAACGCATGAAGCGATCGATAGCCGCCTGAGCCAGAGGAAGATCGGCGTTTTTATAATACGCATAAATCAGATCCAGCTGTACCTGTTGGGAATAAGGGCCGAATGGATAACGATTATCCAACGCTTCCAGTTGCGTTATCGCCTGTTTCCAGTTACCGTCCTGCAGTTTTTGCTGGGCGGTCGCGTAGATTTCATTCGGCGGATTATCAGGCACCTCTTCCTTAGAGCCGGAGCAACCCACCAAAGCCAGGCTCAGTGTGGCGGCTGCCACCAGGTATTTCATGCGCGTCATGACGTTTTGACTTCCTCAAAATGTTTATGCGGGAGAATCTCTGTTCCTGCTCCCGATTAAGACCAGCTACAATAGCACACTATATTAAACGGCAAAGCCGTAAAACCCAACGTTAAACGAAGAAGCTGTATATGGCACAACGAGTACAACTCACCGCAACGGTGACCGAAAATCAACTCGGTCAACGCTTAGATCAGGCTTTGGCCGAATTGTTCCCTGATTATTCGCGATCGCGGATAAAAGAATGGATCCTCGACCAACGCGTATTAGTCAATGGCACCATTGGCGATAAACCGAAAGAAAAAGTGCTGGGGGGAGAACGCATCGCTATCGATGTGGAAATCGAAGAAGAGGCGCGCTTCCAGCCGCAGGATATTCCGCTCAATATCGTTTACGAAGATGATGACATCATCGTGATCAATAAACCGCGCGATCTGGTTGTACATCCTGGCGCGGGCAACCCTGACGGTACTGTGCTGAATGCGCTGCTGCACTACTATCCGCCTATTGCCGATGTGCCGCGCGCGGGTATTGTTCATCGTCTGGATAAAGACACCACCGGTCTGATGGTGGTGGCGAAAACCATTCCGGCGCAAACCCGGCTGGTGGAGTCGCTGCAGCTGCGCGAGATCACCCGTGAATACGAAGCGGTGGCGATCGGTCATATGACCGCCGGTGGCACAGTGGAAGAGCCGATCAGCCGTCACCCGACCAAGCGTACCCATATGGCGGTGCATCCGATGGGCAAACCGGCGGTGACCCACTACCGCATTATGGAACATTTCCGCATCCATACCCGCCTGCGTCTGCGTCTGGAAACCGGTCGTACACATCAGATCCGCGTGCATATGTCGCATATCACCCATCCGCTGGTGGGTGACCAGGTCTATGGCGGCCGGCCGCGTCCGCCGAAGGGCGCGTCGGAGGAGTTCATCACCGCGCTGCGTAAATTCGACCGCCAGGCGCTGCACGCCACCATGCTGCGCCTGTATCACCCGATCTCCGGCATTGAAATGGAGTGGCACGCGCCCATCCCGCAGGATATGGTCGAGCTCATCGAGGCGATGCGCGCCGATTTTGAAGCCCATAAGGACGATATTGACTGGTTATGACGAAACTGATTGTACCGCAGTGGCCAATGCCCGGCAGCGTGGCGGCCTGTAGTTCTACCCGCATCGGCGGCGTGAGTCTGCCGCCCTATGACTCGCTCAACCTGGGCGCCCATTGCGGCGACAATCTGCAGCATGTCGAAGAAAACCGGCGGCGGATGTTTGCCGCCGGCGGCTTGCCGTCTTACCCGGTTTGGCTGGAGCAGGTCCATGGCACCGAGGTTCTGACGCTGGACGGCGGACCCTATCCGTCGAAACGCGCGGATGCCTCTTATAGTCGTACGCCAGGGACCGTCTGCGCGGTGATGACCGCTGACTGCCTGCCGGTGCTGTTCTGTAACCGCGACGGCACCGAAGTCGCCGCGGCGCACGCGGGATGGCGCGGCTTATGCGAAGGGGTTCTGGAAGCGACGGTTGCTCGTTTCGCCGATAAAGCCGAAAATATTATGGCGTGGCTTGGGCCCGCCATCGGTCCGCAGGCGTTTGAGGTGGGACCGGAAGTCCGGGATGCCTTTATGGCGAAGGACGAGAATGCGCACCGGGCTTTTCGTTCGGCAGGCGAAAAATATTTTGCTGATATCTACCAACTGGCGCGGCAGCGTCTGGCAAACGTCGGCGTTGAGCAGATTTTCGGCGGCGATCGCTGCACGCTAAGCGAAAAGGATGATTTTTTCTCTTACCGGCGCGACAAGACCACCGGTCGTATGGCAAGTTTCATTTGGCTGATATAACCTAGAGAATCAAGACGATCCAGAAGGCAAACTTATTTTTCACATAGTTCGGGTCTTTAACCTTGAATAATTGAGGGATGACCTCATTTAATCTCCAGTAGCAAATTTGACCTGTTTATGGGAGGAGTTATGCGTCTGGATCGTCTTACCAATAAATTCCAGCTTGCTCTTGCCGATGCCCAGTCGCTCGCACTCGGGCACGACAACCAATTCATCGAACCTCTTCATTTAATGAGCGCCTTGCTGAATCAGGAAGGGGGATCGGTACGTCCTTTATTAACCTCGGCGGGCGTGAATGCCGGGAAACTGCGCACTGACATCGAACAGGCCTTGAGCCGTTTACCGCAGGTGGAAGGCACCGGCGGCGATGTGCAACCTTCTCAGGATTTAGTGCGGATCCTCAACCTTTGCGACAAGCTGGCGCAAAAGAAAAAGGACAACTTTATTTCGTCGGAACTGTTCGTTCTGGCGGCGCTTGAATCACGCGGTACGCTGACCGACCTTTTAAAATCCGCCGGAGCAACAACCGCCAACGTGACTCAGGCGATTGAACAAATGCGCGGAGGGGAAAGCGTGAACGATCAGGGTGCCGAAGACCAACGTCAGGCATTGAAGAAATTTACCGTCGATCTCACCGAGCGTGCCGAGCAGGGCAAGCTGGATCCGGTGATCGGCCGTGATGAAGAGATTCGCCGTACCATTCAGGTACTGCAGCGTCGTACCAAAAACAACCCGGTGCTGATCGGTGAACCCGGGGTGGGTAAAACGGCAATCGTCGAAGGCCTGGCGCAGCGTATCGTCAACGGCGAAGTACCAGAAGGGCTGAAAGGCCGTCGGGTATTGGCGCTGGATATGGGGGCGCTGGTGGCCGGGGCGAAATACCGCGGTGAGTTTGAAGAGCGTCTGAAAGGCGTGCTGACCGACCTGTCCAAACAGGAAGGCAACGTCATTCTATTTATCGACGAACTGCATACCATGGTTGGCGCTGGTAAAGCCGACGGCGCGATGGATGCGGGTAACATGCTGAAGCCGGCGCTGGCGCGTGGTGAACTGCACTGCGTCGGGGCGACGACGCTTGATGAATACCGTCAGTACATCGAAAAAGACGCCGCGCTGGAACGTCGCTTCCAGAAAGTGTTCGTTGCCGAGCCTTCGGTAGAAGATACCATCGCGATTCTGCGCGGTCTGAAAGAACGTTATGAGCTGCACCACCACGTGCAGATCACTGACCCGGCTATCGTGGCGGCGGCGACCTTATCGCATCGCTATATTGCCGACCGTCAGCTGCCGGATAAAGCCATCGACCTCATCGATGAGGCGGCATCCAGCATCCGTATGCAGATTGACTCCAAACCGGAAGAGCTGGACCGCCTCGATCGGCGTATTATCCAGCTGAAACTGGAACAGCAGGCGCTGAAGAAAGAGTCTGATGAGGCGAGCCTGAAGCGTCTCGATATGCTCAACGAGGAGCTGGCGGATAAAGAACGGCAGTACTCGGTGCTGGAAGAAGAGTGGAAAGCGGAAAAAGCGTCGCTCTCCGGCACCCAGACCATCAAAGCTGAGCTGGAGCAGGCGAAAATCGCCATCGAACAGGCGCGTCGCGTCGGCGATCTGGCGCGGATGTCCGAGCTGCAGTATGGCAAAATTCCGGAACTGGAGAAACAGCTGGCGGCTGCCACTCAGTCCGAAGGGAAAACCATGCGTCTGCTGCGTAATAAAGTGACGGATGCTGAAATCGCCGAAGTGCTGGCCCGCTGGACCGGTATCCCGGTCTCCCGCATGATGGAAAGCGAGCGCGACAAACTGCTGCGTATGGAGCAGGAGCTGCATCATCGGGTGATTGGCCAGGATGAGGCGGTTGAAGCGGTATCCAACGCCATTCGCCGCAGCCGCGCCGGGCTGTCCGATCCGAACCGGCCGATTGGTTCGTTCCTGTTCCTCGGTCCAACCGGGGTCGGTAAAACCGAGCTGTGTAAAACGCTGGCTAACTTTATGTTCGACAGCGACGACGCAATGGTGCGTATCGATATGTCCGAGTTTATGGAGAAACACTCCGTCTCGCGTCTGGTCGGTGCGCCTCCGGGATACGTCGGCTATGAAGAGGGCGGTTACCTGACCGAGGCGGTGCGCCGTCGTCCTTATTCCGTCATCCTGCTGGATGAAGTGGAAAAAGCGCACCCGGATGTGTTCAACATTCTGCTGCAGGTACTCGACGACGGGCGTCTCACCGACGGGCAGGGGAGAACGGTCGACTTCCGTAATACGGTAGTCATCATGACCTCGAACCTCGGTTCCGATCTGATTCAGGAACGGTTCGGCGAGCTGGACTACGGACATATGAAGGACCTGGTGCTGGGGGTAGTCAGCCAGAACTTCCGTCCGGAGTTCATCAACCGTATCGACGAAGTGGTGGTCTTCCATCCGCTGGGCGAGAAACATATTGCCTCTATTGCCCAGATCCAGCTGCAGCGTCTGTATAAACGTCTGGAAGAGCGCGGATATGAAGTGCAGATGTCCGATGAGGCGCTGAAGCTGCTGAGCGCCAACGGTTACGATCCGGTATACGGCGCGCGGCCATTGAAACGTGCTATTCAGCAGCAGATTGAGAACCCGTTAGCCCAGCAGATCCTTTCCGGTGAGCTGGTTCCGGGTAAAACCATCGAGCTGGTAGTAAAAGACGACCGCATTGTGGCAGTGCAGTAAATCACAAAACGACAAAAACGAGCCCAGCGGGCTCGTTTTTGTTTAAAAACCAGGCAAGAATTAAAACTCAATACCTGATTTGGTTGAAAAGTGAGCGGTTGAATTCTTTTTTTGAATTTATCCTTGTCACTTCAGAATTACCCCCTATAATGCGCCTCCACTGACACGGAACAACGGCAAACAAGCCGCCGGGCCAGGAGGGTTTTAGCGGTGAAGTTCAGCGCTAAAAACTGACAGAGAAAAGCAAAATAAGGGCTTGACTCTGAATGAGGAAAACGTATTATACGGGACCTCGCAACGGTGAGCTGAAAGCCGCGTTGCAACTGCTCTTTAACAATTTATCAGACAATCTGTGTGGGCACTCAAAGTGACATGGATTCTTAACGTCCTCGGACGAAAAATGAATACCAAGTCTCAAGAGTGAACACGTAATTCATTACGAAGTTTAATTCTTTGAGCATCAAACTTAAATTGAAGAGTTTGATCATGGCTCAGATTGAACGCTGGCGGCAGGCCTAACACATGCAAGTCGAGCGGTAGCACAGAGAGCTTGCTCTCGGGTGACGAGCGGCGGACGGGTGAGTAATGTCTGGGAAACTGCCTGATGGAGGGGGATAACTACTGGAAACGGTAGCTAATACCGCATAACGTCGCAAGACCAAAGTGGGGGACCTTCGGGCCTCATGCCATCAGATGTGCCCAGATGGGATTAGCTAGTAGGTGGGGTAATGGCTCACCTAGGCGACGATCCCTAGCTGGTCTGAGAGGATGACCAGCCACACTGGAACTGAGACACGGTCCAGACTCCTACGGGAGGCAGCAGTGGGGAATATTGCACAATGGGCGCAAGCCTGATGCAGCCATGCCGCGTGTGTGAAGAAGGCCTTCGGGTTGTAAAGCACTTTCAGCGGGGAGGAAGGCGTTAAGGTTAATAACCTTGGCGATTGACGTTACCCGCAGAAGAAGCACCGGCTAACTCCGTGCCAGCAGCCGCGGTAATACGGAGGGTGCAAGCGTTAATCGGAATTACTGGGCGTAAAGCGCACGCAGGCGGTCTGTCAAGTCGGATGTGAAATCCCCGGGCTCAACCTGGGAACTGCATTCGAAACTGGCAGGCTAGAGTCTTGTAGAGGGGGGTAGAATTCCAGGTGTAGCGGTGAAATGCGTAGAGATCTGGAGGAATACCGGTGGCGAAGGCGGCCCCCTGGACAAAGACTGACGCTCAGGTGCGAAAGCGTGGGGAGCAAACAGGATTAGATACCCTGGTAGTCCACGCCGTAAACGATGTCGATTTGGAGGTTGTGCCCTTGAGGCGTGGCTTCCGGAGCTAACGCGTTAAATCGACCGCCTGGGGAGTACGGCCGCAAGGTTAAAACTCAAATGAATTGACGGGGGCCCGCACAAGCGGTGGAGCATGTGGTTTAATTCGATGCAACGCGAAGAACCTTACCTGGTCTTGACATCCACAGAACTTTCCAGAGATGGATTGGTGCCTTCGGGAACTGTGAGACAGGTGCTGCATGGCTGTCGTCAGCTCGTGTTGTGAAATGTTGGGTTAAGTCCCGCAACGAGCGCAACCCTTATCCTTTGTTGCCAGCGGTTAGGCCGGGAACTCAAAGGAGACTGCCAGTGATAAACTGGAGGAAGGTGGGGATGACGTCAAGTCATCATGGCCCTTACGACCAGGGCTACACACGTGCTACAATGGCATATACAAAGAGAAGCGACCTCGCGAGAGCAAGCGGACCTCATAAAGTATGTCGTAGTCCGGATTGGAGTCTGCAACTCGACTCCATGAAGTCGGAATCGCTAGTAATCGTAGATCAGAATGCTACGGTGAATACGTTCCCGGGCCTTGTACACACCGCCCGTCACACCATGGGAGTGGGTTGCAAAAGAAGTAGGTAGCTTAACCTTCGGGAGGGCGCTTACCACTTTGTGATTCATGACTGGGGTGAAGTCGTAACAAGGTAACCGTAGGGGAACCTGCGGTTGGATCACCTCCTTACCTTAAAGAACCTGCCTTTGTAGTGCTCACACAGATTGTCTGATGAAAGTAAAGAAGCAAGGCGTCTTGCGATTGAGACTTCAGTGTCCCCTTCGTCTAGAGGCCCAGGACACCGCCCTTTCACGGCGGTAACAGGGGTTCGAATCCCCTAGGGGACGCCACTTGCTGGTTCGTGAGTGAAAGACGCGTGCCGAACTATCTCAAAACTCATCTTCGGGTGATGTTTGAGATATTTGCTCTTTAAAAATCTGGATCAAGCTGAAAATTGAAACGACACACAGTTAATGTGTGTTCGAGTCTCTCAAATTTTCGCGACACGATGATGTTTTACGAAACATCTTCGGGTTGTGAGGTTAAGCGACTAAGCGTACACGGTGGATGCCCTGGCAGTCAGAGGCGATGAAGGACGTGCTAATCTGCGAAAAGCGTCGGTAAGGTGATATGAACCGTTATAACCGGCGATGTCCGAATGGGGAAACCCAGTGTGATTCGTCACACTATCGTTAACTGAATACATAGGTTAACGAGGCGAACCGGGGGAACTGAAACATCTAAGTACCCCGAGGAAAAGAAATCAACCGAGATTCCCCCAGTAGCGGCGAGCGAACGGGGAGCAGCCCAGAGTCTGAATCAGCTTGTGTGTTAGTGGAACGGTCTGGAAAGTCCGACGGTACAGGGTGATAGTCCCGTACACCAAAATGCACAGGTTGTGAACTCGAAGAGTAGGGCGGGACACGTGGTATCCTGTCTGAATATGGGGGGACCATCCTCCAAGGCTAAATACTCCTGACTGACCGATAGTGAACCAGTACCGTGAGGGAAAGGCGAAAAGAACCCCGGCGAGGGGAGTGAAAAAGAACCTGAAACCGTGTACGTACAAGCAGTGGGAGCACCTTCGGGTGTGACTGCGTACCTTTTGTATAATGGGTCAGCGACTTATATTCTGTAGCAAGGTTAACCGTATAGGGGAGCCGCAGGGAAACCGAGTCTTAACTGGGCGTTAAGTTGCAGGGTATAGACCCGAAACCCGGTGATCTAGCCATGGGCAGGTTGAAGGTTGGGTAACACTAACTGGAGGACCGAACCGACTAATGTTGAAAAATTAGCGGATGACTTGTGGCTGGGGGTGAAAGGCCAATCAAACCGGGAGATAGCTGGTTCTCCCCGAAAGCTATTTAGGTAGCGCCTCGTGAATTCATCTTCGGGGGTAGAGCACTGTTTCGGCTAGGGGGTCATCCCGACTTACCAACCCGATGCAAACTACGAATACCGAAGAATGTTATCACGGGAGACACACGGCGGGTGCTAACGTCCGTCGTGAAGAGGGAAACAACCCAGACCGCCAGCTAAGGTCCCAAAGTCATGGTTAAGTGGGAAACGATGTGGGAAGGCACAGACAGCCAGGATGTTGGCTTAGAAGCAGCCATCATTTAAAGAAAGCGTAATAGCTCACTGGTCGAGTCGGCCTGCGCGGAAGATGTAACGGGGCTAAACCATGCACCGAAGCTGCGGCAGCGACACTATGTGTTGTTGGGTAGGGGAGCGTTCTGTAAGCCTGCGAAGGTGTGCTGTGAGGCATGCTGGAGGTATCAGAAGTGCGAATGCTGACATAAGTAACGATAAAGCGGGTGAAAAGCCCGCTCGCCGGAAGACCAAGGGTTCCTGTCCAACGTTAATCGGGGCAGGGTGAGTCGACCCCTAAGGCGAGGCCGAAAGGCGTAGTCGATGGGAAACAGGTTAATATTCCTGTACTTGGTGTTACTGCGAAGGGGGGACGGAGAAGGCTATGTTAGCCGGGCGACGGTTGTCCCGGTTTAAGCATGTAGGCTGGTTGTCCAGGCAAATCCGGATAATCAAGGCTGAGGTGTGATGACGAGGCACTACGGTGCTGAAGTAACAAATGCCCTGCTTCCAGGAAAAGCCTCTAAGCATCAGGTAACATCAAATCGTACCCCAAACCGACACAGGTGGTCAGGTAGAGAATACCAAGGCGCTTGAGAGAACTCGGGTGAAGGAACTAGGCAAAATGGTGCCGTAACTTCGGGAGAAGGCACGCTGGTGTGTAGGTGAAGTCCCTGCGGATGGAGCTGAGACCAGTCGAAGATACCAGCTGGCTGCAACTGTTTATTAAAAACACAGCACTGTGCAAACACGAAAGTGGACGTATACGGTGTGACGCCTGCCCGGTGCCGGAAGGTTAATTGATGGGGTTATCCGTAAGGAGAAGCTCTTGATCGAAGCCCCGGTAAACGGCGGCCGTAACTATAACGGTCCTAAGGTAGCGAAATTCCTTGTCGGGTAAGTTCCGACCTGCACGAATGGCGTAATGATGGCCAGGCTGTCTCCACCCGAGACTCAGTGAAATTGAACTCGCTGTGAAGATGCAGTGTACCCGCGGCAAGACGGAAAGACCCCGTGAACCTTTACTATAGCTTGACACTGAACATTGAGCCTTGATGTGTAGGATAGGTGGGAGGCTTTGAAGCGTGGACGCCAGTCTGCGTGGAGCCAACCTTGAAATACCACCCTTTAATGTTTGATGTTCTAACGTTGGCCCCTTACCGGGGTTGCGGACAGTGTCTGGTGGGTAGTTTGACTGGGGCGGTCTCCTCCCAAAGCGTAACGGAGGAGCACGAAGGTTAGCTAATCCTGGTCGGACATCAGGAGGTTAGTGCAATGGCATAAGCTAGCTTGACTGCGAGCGTGACGGCGCGAGCAGGTGCGAAAGCAGGTCATAGTGATCCGGTGGTTCTGAATGGAAGGGCCATCGCTCAACGGATAAAAGGTACTCCGGGGATAACAGGCTGATACCGCCCAAGAGTTCATATCGACGGCGGTGTTTGGCACCTCGATGTCGGCTCATCACATCCTGGGGCTGAAGTAGGTCCCAAGGGTATGGCTGTTCGCCATTTAAAGTGGTACGCGAGCTGGGTTTAGAACGTCGTGAGACAGTTCGGTCCCTATCTGCCGTGGGCGCTGGAGAATTGAGGGGGGCTGCTCCTAGTACGAGAGGACCGGAGTGGACGCATCACTGGTGTTCGGGTTGTCATGCCAATGGCACTGCCCGGTAGCTAAATGCGGAAGAGATAAGTGCTGAAAGCATCTAAGCACGAAACTTGCCCCGAGATGAGTTCTCCCTGAGACTTTAAGTCTCCTGAAGGAACGTTGAAGACGACGACGTTGATAGGCCGGGTGTGTAAGCGCAGCGATGCGTTGAGCTAACCGGTACTAATGAACCGTGAGGCTTAACCTTACAACGCCGAAGATGTTTTGGCGGATTGAGAGAATTTTCAGCTCTGATACAGATTAATCGATACGTTGGTGAGACGTGTTGATAAAACAGAATTTGCCTGGCGGCACTAGCGCGGTGGTCCCACCTGACCCCATGCCGAACTCAGAAGTGAAACGCCGTAGCGCCGATGGTAGTGTGGGGTCTCCCCATGTGAGAGTAGGGAACTGCCAGGCATCAAATAAAGCAGAAAGCCCGGTCGAAAGACCGGGCTTTTTGTTTTTGCGTTTAAAAAGAACCCCGTCCCGAAAGGCGCGGGGTTTTTTGCTGTGTGGGGTATATCTCCCCCCGGTGGCGCTGCGCTTACCGGGGCTACAAAAGCGTACCCCGGACAAAGTGCGCAGCACCGCCTCCGGCGAAAATTACGCCATGTTCGCTCCATTATCTCCTTTCAACGCAAAATAAAACCCCGTCATGGCAATCCCTTCGCCATAATCCACTTTTTCCCTGCCCCTGCGCTGGCGATGATCGCGAAAACCGTGCTTGCGAAAAAAAATGTGAATCCAATCACATATAAAAATATAACAATTATATAACATTTAGTTTACTAATTAATTTGTCTGCGTGACGTGGTACGCCCGACAAGACAGATTGCAGTCTTTGCTGGAGCAATATAACAATGACAGAAAGTAGCATTACCGAACGGGGCGCGCCGGAACTGGCCGATACCCGTCGTCGTATTTGGGCAATTGTTGGCGCTTCCTCGGGGAATCTGGTTGAATGGTTTGATTTTTACGTTTACTCATTCTGCTCGCTCTATTTCGCGCACATCTTCTTTCCATCCGGAAATACCACCACCCAACTGCTGCAAACGGCAGGCGTATTTGCCGCCGGATTTCTGATGCGTCCTATCGGTGGATGGCTGTTTGGTCGGATCGCTGACCGCCGGGGACGTAAAACGTCCATGCTTATCTCGGTCTGCATGATGTGCTTTGGCTCACTGGTGATTGCCTGTCTGCCGGGTTATGCGGTGATCGGCACCTGGGCCCCGGCGCTGCTGCTGCTGGCGCGTCTGTTCCAGGGGCTGTCTGTTGGCGGAGAATACGGCACCAGTGCGACCTATATGAGTGAAGTCGCGGTGGAGGGTAAGAAAGGCTTCTATGCCTCCTTCCAGTACGTTACGCTGATTGGTGGTCAACTGCTGGCTGTATTAGTGGTTGTGGCGCTCCAGCAGGTGCTTAGCGATGAAGATCTCCATGCCTGGGGATGGCGTATTCCTTTTGCCCTCGGGGCGGTACTGGCTATCGTCGCGCTGTGGCTGCGTCGCCAGCTGGACGAAACCTCGAAGCAGGAGACCCGGGCGCTGAAAGAGGCTGGCTCATTTAAAGGGTTGTGGCGCAATCGCCGGGCCTTTGCGATGGTGTTAGGCTTTACCGCCGCCGGATCGCTGACCTTCTACACCTTCACCACCTATATGCAAAAGTATCTGGTCAACACGGCGGGCATGACGGCCAGCACCGCCAGCGTGATCATGACCGCGGCGCTGTTCGTTTATATGCTGGTTCAGCCGCTATTCGGCGCCTTCTCGGATAAAGTTGGCCGCCGGACCTCCATGCTGTGCTTTGGCGTGCTGGCGACGTTATTTACCGTGCCTATTCTCAGCGCCTTGCAAAAAGTGAGCTCACCCTATGCCGCCTTCGGCCTGGTGATCTGCGCCTTACTGATTGTCAGTTTCTATACCTCGATCAGCGGCATCCTGAAAGCAGAGATGTTCCCGGCTCAGGTTCGCGCGCTTGGGGTCGGGTTGTCCTATGCCGTCGCGAACGCATTGTTCGGCGGCTCTGCGGAGTACGTCGCGCTGTCGCTTAAGTCGGCAGGGATAGAGCACGCGTTCTACTGGTATGTGACGGTGATGGCCGCCATTGCCTTCCTTGTCTCCCTGATGTTGCATCGCAAAGGGAAGGGGTTGCGTCTGTAACGCTTACTGATGAGCCAACTGCCATACAGCGTAGCCGGTGGTCGCGCCGGCGACATCCCAGGCAAAATCCTTCCAGCTCCAGCCGCTCCCAGCCGGGCGGCTGTCCCAAAGCTCTTTTGAGGCGCCAAGGCTGACGGAAAACATCAGGCCGATAGCGGCGCTGCGGTCCCGGCTGTAACCCTGATGTTGCGCATATTCATTGCCAGCGGCAGAGAGCATCGCTGAGGCCAGAAAATGCTGGGCTTTGTCCTGACCGGACCATGCATCATTTGCCATGTGGCTGCAGCCGGTTAACAGCAGCGAAGCAATCACTAATATCGTACGCATAGCACTTCCAGAAAAAAGCCCCGTCGAGGCGGGGCTGATAGTCAGAGAATACGGCTGATCAGCCGGTCAATGCGGATCCGCCGCAGGCGGCGGATCAGTTTTCGCACTTTCACCGGATAGTCGGCGATACTTTGCAGATCCCGATAATGTTTCACTACCGTGGTGTGGGTGCGGATGAGCTTCAGCTCTTTCTCCCGCATGGCCCCCAGCTGCCGCTTTGGATCGTGGATCAGAATGGCGTTTTCCAGATCGAGCCGCCAGGCGCGCGGGTTCAGGTTGTTGCCAGTGAGCAGCATCCACTCATCGTCAACCCACATGCCTTTCAGGTGGTAGCTGTTATCGTCATCCTTCCACAGGCGGACGATCAGCTGATCGGTATTGACATAATACTGCAGCCGGCTGAGGAAACGCCGCAGGTTGATCTCATACAGATAGGGAAGGGCGCCGATGATTTTAAACGGCTGATCTTCAGGAATGTAGAAATCGTTAGCCGTTTTATCGCCGACAATAATCTCCACCTGTTTTCCGTCGCGCAGCAGCTGGATGATATTTCTTACCAGTACGGCAGGGAGGTTGAAGTAGGGGGTGCAGATCGTCAGCTTGTGTTCGGCACAGGGCATCAGGTGAAAGATGGTTTTATTCAGCAGGCTCGATTTACCCAGGCCTACCAGCGGGGTGACGGAGAGTTCTTCGTCACCAGCGGTGCCGACAAAATGGTAGCTGCGGTCGCGGAGCTCCTGACGGTACTGGCGAATGTCGTTTTTGATTTCCGGGCTTCTTGGCCGATCCGGTCTGTCGAGACGGTTAACGCCGCGCCCCTGAACCAGATTGTTGTCGACCCAGTCGAACATGATGTCCGCCATTTTGCCGTTACGGATGCACTGATAGCGATCATAGCGATACTTATCATGCTGATGCAGATAAACATCATTCAGGCTGGCGCCGCTGTAGAGGACGCAGTCATCAATAATAAAGCCTTTGAAATGGAGAACGCCGAGCGCCTCCCGGGTGTTAATCGGCACGCCGTAAACGGGGATATCTACCCCTGGATTTTCATTGGCCATCCGACAAT
Organism: Klebsiella sp. AqSCr; assembly: GCF_008452795.1. Classification (NCBI taxonomy): domain Bacteria; kingdom Pseudomonadati; phylum Pseudomonadota; class Gammaproteobacteria; order Enterobacterales; family Enterobacteriaceae; genus Klebsiella; species Klebsiella sp. AqSCr. The sequence goes on along the minus strand of NZ_MJDM01000005.1, from coordinate 1,822,928 downwards.
ACCAGTCGGCATTGGTATTAGAGGCGGCGGCGCCGATACGGCCACGCTGAGCGCGGTGCCAGTCCACCAGAACGCGGACATCCAGTTCCGGACGCTGGCGTTTGGCGTCATAAAGGGCCTGCAAAATTCCTTTTCCGCCATCATCTTGCTCCAGATAGAGCGCAATAATGCATATACGCTGAGTGGCGTGGGCAATCCGGGTCAGTAACGCTTCCCTGAATTCCGCAGGGGCGTAAAAGAACTCTACATCATCAACTGACTGAGAAAGCTTAGGGAGTTGGGCAAGGTGTTGTTGATGTTTATTACGCTTAAATTTTGACAACATCACAGTGCGTTTCTTCTCTGTTTATTGAAGGGTCTTCTGTACCATGCAGACGACGTAAGCGGGCAATAATACCATTACTACCCGCTAATGTGGTCAACAATTGCGGTCAGCGTCGCGCGATTATCCCTGATTCAGGGGCAGCGACAGGCTGACAATCCCATCTTCCAGCTGAATATCGACGGTGAATCCCAGCTTTCTGGCGAGGCCTATCATGCCTCGGTTATTTGGCATCGTAATACCATTAAGGCGCTGCAGGCCATGGCTTTGCGTATAGGCGATCAGCTTTTCCAGCAACCTTCGCCCCAGGCCTAACCCTTTTAAATCTGAACGGACCAGAACGGCAAACTCGGCGTCAATATTATCGGGATCGGAGATCGCCCGCGTCACGCCGAGGATCTCGCTCTTCTCTGCGCTGGTCCTGACGGCAACGAACGCCATTTCTCGATCGTAGTCGATCTGGGTCATATTGGCTAAGTCGTCATGGGTAAATTCGTTGATCTCACTAAAATAGCGATAATAGAGATCTTCTTTGGTGACCTGGGCGATAAATGCGAGCAACTGTGGCTCATCTTCCGGGAGGATCGGCCGGAACAGACAGCGATCGCCATTTTTCATCACCACCCACTCCTCCAGTTGGTGCGGATAGGGACGAATAGCGAGACGGCTTTCACTGTCGCCGCTGAAGGGAGCAAGCCCCAGGGTAACGTCCAGCGCCGTAAACTCGTTGCCGGAGGCGAGCAGGGGATGAATATCCAGGCGCTGGATCTCCGGGCAGTCGACGATCAGGTTCGAGACCTGAACCAGCAGCTGGCTTAAGCCAGCGATATCCAGCGGGCGCAAGGCGCTGCGGCCGCGGATCTTCTTATTTTTGATCGCCTGGATCACCAGATAACGCGCCAGGTTCATATTCAGCGGCGGCAGCGCCACGGCGGCCTGGTCCTCGGCCCGCCACTCCACGCCGCCCTCGCCCAGCATAATCAACGGGCCGAAGACGGGATCGTGCTCAACCACTACTCTTAGCTCCTGGGCGCCAGCGCGATTGGCCATGCTTTGCACCAGCAATCCATGAATGCGCGCCTGGGGCCAGGCCAGTTTGACGCGATCGATCATCGCATCTGCAGCCTGCTGCACCTCGGCGGCGGTACGCAAATAGAGCATGACCCCCTGTACTTCTGATTTGTGCGGGATATCCGGAGAACGCAGCTTCAGCGCAACCGGATAGCCTATCTGCTCAGCGATATGCACCGCTTCCGCGCTGTCAGCGGCAATCCAGGTTGGCAGCGTGTGGATGCCATAGGCCCGAAGCACCGGGCTGACCTCGTGAGTATCCAGCGTGGTGGCGCCGTCTTCTATCGCTTGCTGCAGCAGAGCATGCGCCTCGCTGGTATTGGCGGTTAAGGAGTCTGGTAGCACCGGCGTCTCGCGCAGTTGTTTCTGGTTGCGACGGTATTCCACCATATGCATAAAAGCGGTGATCGTGCCCTCCGGCGTACGGTAGGTAGGGAGGCCGGCATCGCTGAATAAACGTCGCGCTTCCTGCGAGGAAAATTCGCCGCACCAGTTGGTCAGTACGGTGACATATTTACCGCGCGGATGATGCTTCAGAGCGTCAATCAGGGCCAGGGCACTCTCGGTGCCCGGCGCGGCGGCGCTGGGAGAGTGGATCACCAGCAGCGCGTCATAGTCCTGACTGTTGAGCAAAACATTCACCGCCCGCTGATAGTGTTCGCTACTGGCGTCATCGCGTAGATCCAGCGGGTTGGCGATCTCCACGCCAACCGGCAACGCCTGGCGCAGGGCGTCGCGCGTCTCCTCGCTGAGAGTCGCCAGCTTACCGTTTCGCAACCAAAGCTCATCCAGCGCCAGCGCCGCCGGCGCCGCACCGTTGCTGACGATCATCAGTTTTTCACCGCGCAGCGGGCGCATGTGGCTGAGGGTTTCCACCGCAGAGAACAGCTCATGGGTATCCTGCACCCGCAGCAGACCAGCGCGCTGAATGGCCGCATCCCATGCCGGGTCCATCCCGGAATTGGCGTGCAATAGCTTCTGCGCCGCCGGACTACGGCCGCTTTTAATCACCAGGATAGGTTTGTTTCGCGAAGCGCTGCGCGCGGCGGAGACAAAGCGGCGCGCGTCGCTGAGATGCTCGAGGTACAGCAAAATGGCGCTGGTCTTGCTGTCGCGGGCCAGAAAGTCCAGCAGGTCATCGACATCAATATCCAGGCTATCACCCAGGGCGATGAAGTAGGAAAAACCCATCTCGCGCTGTTGCGCCCAGTCAAGGATAGTATTGGAGACGGCGGCCGACTGCGAGATAAAGGCCAGTTTACCGCGATGGATCGGCACCGGTGAAAAGCTGGCGTTCAGCCCTTGCCATGGGGCCAGCAGTCCGAGACTGTTGGGGCCGAGCAGACGCATCTGATAGCGCGCGGCGCATTCGAGCAGCGCCGGGTACTGTTCCGGCTGCGAAGAGAGGATGATGCAGGTCTTGCAGCCTTTTTGCCCTAAGGCTTCGAGCAATTCGAGATTACGCCTGGCGTTAGTACAGAGCACCGCCAGATCCGGGGTAAACGGCAGGCTCTCGATGGTAGGCCATGCCAGTACCCCAAGAACCGCCTTCCAGGCGGGGGTGACCGGCATCACCGGGCCATTGAAGCCGCCGGCTAACAGGTTGCGCATCATGAGATAGCCAGCGCGCTGCGGCTTCATTGATGCGCCAATAACGGCGATGGACTTTGGTCGCAGCAGCGCTTCCAGGCCTCGTTGGCTCATACCGGTCTCCTTTCATCCCAGTGACCGAATGATTTTAAACGTTTTCCACCTGGCCCGCTGTGATACTGCCCTTATGCTGGGTTTTTCCCGCCAGATAGCGGGTCCGGAAGCGGGTGAAGTGCTCGCCAAGCGCAGCGGCGGCCGGGGCATCGCCCGCCAGATCCAGCAGGGCGATGGCCACTTCCGCGGTACAATATTGTCCGTCGGCGTGCGCCTCGCGTAGATGGTAGGCAGAGATGCGCGACAGATCGACGGAGATAATCGGCAGCGCGTCGAGATAAGGACTCTTACGGAACATTTTGCGCGCTTCGGTCCAGGTGCCGTCGAGCATGATAAACAGCGGCGGTTTACCGGACGGCGGCGCGCTCAGGACCTGGCGATCCGGCCCGGCATAGGAGGCCGGAAATACGACCATGGGCTGATAATCAGGATGGGCGACCAGATCGAGCAGCGCCTGCGGCGGTTCGGTACGCGACCACTGAAACGCTTCGGTATCTGGCAGAATATCGGCGATGAGCCGGCCAGTGTTGCTGGGCTTCATCGGTTCCGTATCAAACATCACCAGGCAGAAGCGGCTGGCGGCCTGCGCCGAGGTTAACGTGGCGCACAGGCACTGCTTGAGCGGCAGCAGACAGCGCTGGCAGCGGCGGATGCGATTGCCGCGCGCAAGGAAAGGGCGGGTAGCTCGCGCGAGACGTTCGGCGCGCAGGCGAAGGACAGCGTTATCAGTCATGGGAGTCGATAGTGAAAAACGCTATTGTCGCAGAGGTGAAAACGGGGCACAAGCGGTGCCCCGGAAGGGTTATTGTTGGCCGGCTTCGTTAAGCCAGCTATCGAATGGCGCTTTTGGCACTGCGCCATTGAGCATGTCGATCACTTCGCCATTTTTGAACATCATAATGGTCGGGATGCTGCGGATACGAAACCGGGCGCTAAGCTCACGTTCCGCTTCGGTGTTGACTTTCACAAAACGCATCTTCCCGCTACGCTCTTCCGCGACGTCTTCAAAGATCGGCGCGAAGCTACGGCAGGGTCCGCACCATGGCGCCCAGAAATCGACAACGACCGGCAGATCGTCTTTCAAGAGTTTATCCAGCGTTGCCCCGGTCGCGTTGATGACGTCGCCATCAAAAAGATCGTGACCGCAGCGTCCGCACTTTGCGCCATCCGCGCTACGATCGTCCGGGAGGCGGTTCAGAGCCTGACAACTGGCACAAACGGTATTCATAACTAACCTCTGGTTATGGGTTGCAACGTGGCACGTGGCCGATATGTTTCTGTGATGTTACATATTATCGATGAAGTGTTATTTGAGGACAATGCGTTTTGTTCGATGAGTGCAATAGAGGCCGGCTTTTAAACGAAATCATGGCGAAGCGATGGCACATCGGGTAATCTGCGCGCTTCGCGCAGCGCAGGTGGAGAAAATTGATGAGCGACGAACTGAAAAATAAAAGCGGCAAGGTCAAAGTGATGTATGTCCGCAGTGATGATGATTCTGACAAACGCACCCATAACCCACGTACCGGGAAAGGGGGAGGTCGTCCAGGAAAATCTCGTGTTGACGGCCGCAGCCGCCCTGCGCGTGACGAACGAAACAGCCGCGGCGACGATCGCAAACGTGACGACCGTAAGCGTGACGATCGCAAACGCGATGATTTTCATCGCGACGATGCGTCTCCGTGGCGTACCGTTTCCCGCGCTCCTGGCGATGAGACGCCGGTAAAAGAAGATCACGGCGGGATCAGCGGGAAGAGCTTTATCGATCCGGAAGTGCTGCGTCGTCAGCGTGCGGAAGAGACCCGCGTATATGGCGAAAACGCCTGCCAGGCGCTGTTCCAGAGCCGTCCGGAAGCTATCGTTCGCGCCTGGTTTATTCAGAGCGTGACGCCGCGCTTTAAAGAGGCGCTGCGCTGGATGGCGGCCAACCGTAAGGCCTATCACGTGGTGGACGAAGCCGAGCTGGCGAAAGCCTCCGGCACCGAGCACCACGGCGGCGTCTGTTTCCTGATCAAAAAACGCCACGGCACTTCTGTTGCTCAATGGGTCGCGAAGGCCGGGGAAGAAGATTGCGTTCTGGCGCTGGAAGATGTGGGTAACCCACATAATCTCGGGGCGATCATGCGCAGCTGCGCGCACTTTGGCGTGAAGGGCGTGGTGGTTCAGGATGCCGGCGTGCTGGAGTCCGGGGCGGCGATCCGTACGGCGGAGGGCGGTGCGGAGCATGTTGAACCGATCACCGGCGACAGCTTTATCGATACCCTCGATCAGTTCCGCAAAGCGGGCTACGCGATTGTCTCAACGTCCAGCCATAATGGTACCCCGCTGTTTAAAGCCGAGCTGCCGAAGAAAATGGTGCTGGCGTTAGGCCAGGAACGTGATGGTCTGTCCGATGCGGCGATTTCCAGCGCCGATCTCAGCGTTGCCATCGACGGTACCGGCAACGTTGAAAGCCTGAACGTCTCTGTGGCGACCGGTGTCCTGCTGGCGGAATGGTGGCGTCAGAACAAGGCGTGATTCGCCTGCCTGAATGCAAAAAAGCCAGCTGATGCTGGCTTTTTTTATGGCTGTCAATCACTCGCTTTCAGCGGGAAGGACCGGCATCCAGTCGATCGGCGTTTCGCCGCGGTCAACCAGCCACTGGTTGGTCTGTACGAAATGATTGCAGCCAAAGAAGCCGCGATGCGCAGAGAGCGGTGATGGATGCGGCGCCTTCAGCACGCAGTGGCGCTGACGATCGATAATCGCGCCTTTCTTCTGCGCATGAGAGCCCCACAGCAGAAAAACTACTCCCTCGCAATGCTCATTGATTAAAGCGATAACCTTATCGGTAAAGGTCTCCCAGCCCAGACTGGCGTGCGAGTGCGCCTGTCCGGCGCGGACGGTCAGGACCGTATTCAGCAGCAGCACGCCCTGTCGTGCCCAGCTTTCGAGATAACCGTGGGTGGGGCGGGTAAAGCCGGGGATCGTGGCCTCCAGCTCTTTATACATATTCAGCAACGAAGGCGGGATCGCGACGCCCGGACGAACTGAGAACGCCAGACCATGGGCCTGACCCGGGCCGTGATAGGGGTCCTGGCCGAGAATGACGACTTTGACATCGCCCAGTTCAGTAAAGCGAAACGCATTGAAGACGTCTTTTTGCGGTGGATAGATGGTGATCCCGGACTGGCGCTCTTCGGCGACGGTCTTCAGAGTATTGAGAAAATAGGGTTGTTGCTTTTCATCCGCCAGCACGTCATGCCAGGTTAAAGGGGTGGTCATCTTGCTCTCCTGCAAAAGGGTCATCGCTATAGCTTAACGGCTTCTTTCTATAGAACAAAATCGGCACGGCTTGATGCCGGCTTTTATGCAAAAAAAATTGAAAATTTACAAAATTATTTATAGCTCACAATGGCGTAACTTGATGTAAAACAATAAAAACCTCCTATACCCACGTTGGGTGAGTGGTTTTTATTGATTTATATCAAGGAGTGCCGAGGGTGCGGCTGATATATATACACTCATACAACAATGGTTTTACCAATTGGCCGCGAAGAGGCCAAAATCGAATAAACACTGCCTGGGAGGCATCAAATGATTACTGGTATCCAAATTACTAAAGCGGCAAACGACGACCTGCTCAACTCTTTCTGGCTGCTGGATAGCGAAAAAGGCGAAGCGCGCTGCCTGTGCGCCAAAGGTGGTTTTGCGGAAGATGATGTGGTTGCGGTAAGCAAACTGGGTGAAATCGAATACCGTGAAATCCCGGTGGACGTGAAACCGGAAGTGCGCGTCGAAGGCGGTCAGCACCTGAACGTTAACGTGCTGCGTCGCGAAACCCTGCTGGACGCGGTTGAGCATCCGGAAAAATATCCGCAGCTGACCATTCGTGTTTCCGGCTACGCGGTACGCTTCAACTCTCTGACGCCGGAACAGCAGCGCGACGTTATCGCCCGTACCTTTACCGAAAGCCTGTAAGGCTAACGCCAGATGTGAAAACGCCGGGATATCCCGGCGTTTTTTTTACTCATCGCTGGACGCTGATGGCGTCCCGGCCGCGCTTGGCTTCCGGCGCTTACCGATATTTTTCGTATCGCGGTGGCGCTTCTTCACCCGCGGTTTCTCTTTTTCATCTTTTTTCTTCTGCGCACGCTTCGCCAGCACTTTCTTCGATGGCTTACCCGTCAGCTTCTCGCTCGGCGCACGGGTCGTCGGGCGCAGTTCATCGATAACTCTGGCTTTCAACGGCTCTTCAATATAGCGACCAATCTTACCCAGCAGCAGGTGGTCATGAGCCTCGACCAGAGAAATGGCGGTCCCTTTTTTACCGGCGCGGCCGGTACGACCGATACGGTGCAGGTAGGTATCCGCGGTACGCGGCATATCGAAGTTAAAGACGTGGCTGACGTCCGGAATATCGATACCGCGGGCAGCGACGTCGGTGGCGATCAGCACGTTGACGCGGCCGTCGGTCAGGCGCTTGATAGCTTCGTTTCGCTTGGCCTGCACCATCTCGCCTTCCAGCCAGCAGGTGTTAATCCCGGCCTCACGCAGCCAGTTAGCCAGCTCATGCACGCGCTCACGCTTACGCACAAACACGATAGCACGGGTGGCTTCCGGCTGTTGCAGCAGATTCACCAGCAGTTTGGTTTTATGTTCGATATCGTCGGCGCGGTAGTACCACTGATGGATTTTCTTACGCTCGCGGGTTGACGGATTGGCGGAAACTTCAACCGGCTCCTCCAGCAGACGCTCAGCAAAGTCTTTGATCGCATCGCCTTCCAGCGTCGCGGAGAACAGCATAGTCTGCTTGCGCCAGCGAGTTTCACCGGCGATGGTTTCGATATCCTGGGCAAAACCCATATCCAGCATGCGGTCGGCTTCATCGAGGATTAGGGTCTCGACGGCGCGGCAGTCGAAATTCTCTTCTTTAATATATTGCAGCAGGCGACCGGTGGTGGCGACTACGATGTCCTGGTTTTCGCTGAACACTTCCGCGTGGTTCATGTACGCCACGCCGCCGGTAATGGTAGCAATGTCCAGATGGGTATGCTTCGCCAGCTCGCGGGCGTGGTCGGCCACCTGCATCGCCAGCTCACGGGTCGGCGTCAGGATAAGAATGCGCGGCGGGCCGGATTTCTTACGCGGGAAATCGAGCAGGTGCTGCAACGCTGGCAGCAGATACGCCGCCGTTTTACCGGTGCCGGTCGGCGCTGAACCGAGAATGTCACGGCCATCGAGCGCAGGCGGAATAGCGGCGGCCTGAATGGCTGTCGGGCGAGTGAAACCTTTATCCTGGAGGGCTTCCAGCAGGTTTTCGTCGAGTTCAAGTTCGGAAAAAGTCGTTACAGTCATGTTCTACCTCTGAGTGGGCCGCCGATTATAGACGTTACTGACGTAATGTTCATCTGTTTGTAAGGCTATCTGTTCTCCGGTATTGTGCATAGCCTGAGGTTCAGGAGTTTTTGTCGGCAAGGTTATTGAGGATGTCTCAGTCGAAGTTTGCGCTGCCGCGCAATGGTTTTACCTTCAAACGGTTCTTTGTCGCTCACGATCGCTGCGCCATGAAGGTGGGTACCGACGGCATTTTGCTGGGCGCCTGGGCGCCGATTGCCGGAGTGAAGCATGTGCTGGATATTGGCGCGGGCAGCGGCCTGCTGGCGCTGATGCTCGCGCAGCGTACCGGAGATGATGTGCATGTCGAGGCGGTAGAACTGGACGAAGAGGCCGCCGCTCAGGCGCGGGAAAACGCCCTCGCGTCGCCGTGGGCTTCGCGGATTGAGGTCTGGCAGGCCGATATTCATCAGTGGCAGCCGTCGCAAACTCGACGCTATGAACTGATAATCAGTAATCCGCCCTTTTTTGCCGAAGGCGTGCCATGCGCGACCTCGCAGCGAGAGCAGGCGCGGTACACCACGACGCTCGATCACGCCTCCCTGCTGACCTGTGCCGCAGAGCATATTACCGAAGAAGGTTTTTTTTGCGTGGTGTTGCCGGTGGATATTGGTAATGCGTTCATCGAACGGGCAAGGGCGATGGGCTGGCATCTGCGACTGCGTACTGACGTGGCGGAGACCGAGCTGCGACCGCCGCATCGGGTGCTGCTGGCTTTCTCCCCGACGGCAGGGGAGTGTTTCAGCGACAGGCTGGCGATCCGCGGGCCAGAGCAGCAATATTCGGAAGGCTTTACCGCTCTGACCGAGGACTTTTATCTCTTTATGTGAGCCAGGGGCGAGAGTATCGACGGGCCGCTGTCAGGCAGCGGCTGCGGATAGTCGAGGGTATAATGCAGACCGCGGCTCTCCTTACGCAACATCGCGCAGCGTACGATAAGCTCCGCCACCTGCACCAGATTGCGCAGTTCCAGCAAATTATTCGAGACGCGGAAGCGGGCGTAATACTCATCCAGCTCCTGTTGGAGCATGGTAATGCGCCGCAGGGCGCGCTCCAGCCTGCGGGTGGTGCGCACAATCCCCACGTAATCCCACATCAGCAGGCGCAGTTCGTGCCAGTTGTGCTGGATAACCACCAGTTCATCCGGGATCTCCACCTGACTTTCATCCCATGCTGGCAGCGTGGCGACCTTCTGGGCGAGCGGCAGGCGCCGGGTAATATCCTCCGCGGCGGACCAGCCATAGACCAGGCACTCCAGCAACGAGTTCGACGCCATACGATTCGCGCCGTGCAGCCCGGTGTAGCTAACTTCGCCGATGGCGTATAAACCATCGACGTCGGTGCGGCCATTATCATCCACCATCACGCCGCCGCAGGTGTAATGCGCGGCGGGGACGACCGGCACCGGATCTTTGGTTAAATCAATTCCCAGGCCGAGCAGCTTTTCATAAATCATCGGGAAATGCTGGCGAACAAACGCCTCGGGTTTATGGCTGATATCAAGGAACATGCAGTCCACGCCCAGGCGCTTCATTTCATGGTCGATGGCGCGGGCGACGATATCGCGCGGGGCCAGCTCGCCGCGCTCGTCAAAGTCCGGCATAAAGCGGGTGCCATCCGGGCGTTTAAGGTGGGCGCCTTCGCCGCGCAGCGCTTCAGTAAGCAGGAAATTACGCGCCTGGGGGTGATATAGCGCGGTGGGGTGGAACTGGTTAAACTCCAGATTCGCCACCCGACATCCCGCCCGCCAGGCCATTGCAATCCCGTCTCCGGAAGAAACGTCGGGGTTAGTGGTATATTGATAAACCTTCGCGGCCCCGCCGGTAGCGAGTACTACGGCTTTCGCGCTGCAGGTTTCCACCCGCTCTTTATTACGATTCCAGATCCATGCCCCGACCACCCGGCGGGTGCCCGGCAGGCCAATCTTATCCGATACGATCAAATCGACGGCATTGCTGCGCTCAAGGATGCGGATATTAGGATGGGCAAGCGCTTTATCGACCAGCGTCGTCTCTACCGCTTTGCCGGTGGCGTCGGCGGCGTGAAGAATGCGCCGATGGCTGTGCCCCCCTTCGCGCGTGAGATGATAGCTCTCTTCGCCATTGGCCTGGACCTGGGTGTCAAACAGCACTCCCTGATCGATAAGCCACTGGACGCATGATCGGGCATTGCTGGCGACGAAAGTGACCGCATGACGATCGCAGAGTCCCGCGCCGGCGATGAGGGTATCTTCGACATGGGATTCAATACTGTCCGTCTCATCGAAGACGGCGGCAATCCCACCCTGGGCGTAGAACGTCGAACCTTCGCTGATCGGCCCTTTACTCAGCACGGTCACCGAACTGTGCTCAGCCAGGCGCAGGGCAAGGGAAAGACCGGCAGCGCCGCTGCCGATAATCAACACATCACAAGAGAAGTCAGGAGTGGTATTCATTGTCTTTGTTTAATTTACTAAACACATTTAGCTCACAATAGCACCGGTCCGTGAGGAATCGTACAATTTTTTTGTCTGCTGTTGTGACGGCTAAACAAAAGGCGAACGGAAACGGCGTCTTGCGCGCTGAAAATGAGACGCGGGGCAGGTTGATGGCATTGGATTTTATAGTGAAATAAACGGCGTGTTACGATACCCTTCAGACGGGCCTGCGCTTTTTCTTATTGACTTACCTATCGTTTAGCAACCTGGGCATATAATGATTGATAACGATCTGCCGCCGTTGCCAGACAAAAAACAAAAAGCGTAACGGAACTTTATTGTTTTCATGCACTCCAACAGTCAGCTTGCTCATAATGCAGATTTTGGGTGGTGTTTTGAAGACGCATGGGAATTGGGTTTGGGGAGACATTACCTCGGATGAGCGAGCAGTTAACGGATCAGGTCCTTGTTGAACGGGTCCAGAAAGGAGATCAGAAAGCGTTTAATTTGCTGGTAGTGCGCTATCAGCATAAGGTCGCGAGCCTGGTTTCCCGCTATGTACCGCCGGGCGATATCGCTGACGTTGTTCAGGAATCGTTCGTTAAGGCATGGCGTGCGCTGGACTCTTTCCGGGGAGATAGCGCTTTTTACACCTGGTTATACCGTATCGCCGTCAACACGGCGAAGAATTATCTGGTTGCTCAGGGGCGCCGTCCGCCGTCCAGCGATGTTGACGCCAACGAGGCGGAAAACTTCGAAAGCGGCGGGGCGTTGAAAGAAATTTCGAACCCTGAGAACTTAATGTTGTCAGAAGAACTGAGACAAATAGTTTTTCGTACCATTGAATCGCTCCCGGAAGATTTACGCATGGCAATTACGTTACGGGAGCTGGATGGCCTGAGCTATGAAGAGATAGCCGCTATCATGGATTGTCCGGTTGGGACGGTGCGTTCGCGTATCTTCCGGGCGCGAGAAGCTATTGATAATAAAGTTCAACCGCTTATCAGGCGTTGACGATAGCGGAATACTGGAAAAGGGTATCGGGCATGCAGAAAGAAAAACTTTCGGCTTTAATGGATGGTGAAACGCTGGATAACGAACTGCTCAACGAGCTGAGTCGTTCTTCTGAGATGCAAAAAACCTGGGAGAGTTATCACCTTATCCGCGATACGCTGCGTGGCGATACCGCTGAGGTGCTGCAATTTGATATCTCCGCCCGGGTGATGGCCGCCATTGAAAATGAGCCCGTTCGTCAGACGGCGCCGCTTATTCCTGAATCTCAGCCCGCACCGCATCAGTGGCGGCAGATGCCGTTCTGGAACAAGGTGCGTCCGTGGGCCAGTTCCCTGACTCAAATGGGCGTTGCCGCCTGCGTATCGCTTGCGGTTATCGTCGGCGTCCAGCACTATAATGGTCAGTCTGATTCCGCTCAGCAGCCCGAAGCGCCGGTGTTCAATACGCTGCCCATGATGGGTAAAGCAAGCCCGGTAAGTCTTGGCGTGCCGGCTGACGCGTCAGCGGGAAGCGGCCAGCAGGCGCAGGTCCAGGAACAGCGCCGCCGAATTAACGCCATGCTGCAGGACTACGAACTGCAGCGCCGCCTGCACGCTGAGCAGCTTCAGTTTGGCCAGGCCCAGACTCAGCAGGCCGCAGTCCAGGTACCGGGCTATCAAACTTTAGGAACACAATCGCAGTAATGAAGCAACTTTGGTGTGCCATGTCGCTCATGGCAGGCAGCCTGTTGTTCTCTGTCAACGCCTCGGCTGATACATCGTCCGGGGCGTTGTTGCAGCAGATGAACCTGGCCAGCCAGTCTCTCAATTATGAGCTGTCTTTTGTTAGCATCAGCAAACAAGGCGTTGAGTCGCTGCGCTATCGTCACGCGCGACTGAACAACCAACCGCTGGCGCAGTTGCTGCAGCTGGACGGTCCGCGCCGGGAAGTGGTCCTGCGCGGCACGGAAATCAGCTATTTTGAACCCGGTCTCGATCCGTTCACCCTGAACGGCGACTATATCGTCGATTCGCTGCCATCGCTGGTATATAGCGATTTCAAACGCCTCTCCGCGGCGTATGATTTTATTTCCGTGGGCCGTACCCGTATCGCTGACCGCCTCTGCGACGTGATCCGCGTCGTGGCTCGCGACGGCACGCGCTACAGCTTTATCGCCTGGCTGGATGCTGAAACTAAGCTGCCGCTGCGCGTCGATTTGCTCGACCGCGACGGGGAAACGCTGGAGCAGTTCCGGGTTGTCTCCTTCAACGTTGGCGATAACGTCAGCGCCAGCATGGAGACGCTGGCAAAAGCGAATTTGCCGCCGCAGCTGTCGGTGCCTGAAGGAGGCGACAAAGCCAACTTCAACTGGGCGCCGACGTGGCTCCCGCAGGGCGTGACTGAGGTTTCCAGCAGTCAGCGCCGTCTTCCCACCTTTGACGGTCCGGTAGAATCACGTCTCTATTCCGACGGCTTGTTCAGCTTCTCGATCAATATCAACCGCGCCACGGCGGCCAGCAGCGACCAGCTGTTGCGCACCGGCCGACGCACCGTCAGCACGACGGTGCGCGATAACGCGGAGATAACCGTAGTGGGCGAGCTGCCGCCGCAGACGGCGAAGCGTATCTCTGACAGTATTAAATTCAAGGCAGTACAATGATTAAAGAGTGGGCTACCGTGGTTTCCTGGCATAACGGCGTGGCGCAGGTGCACTGCGACGTTAAAGCCTCCTGCAGCAGCTGCGCCTCCCGTGCCGGCTGTGGTAGCCGGGTGCTAAACAAGCTGGGGCCGCAGACCAGCCATACCATTAGCGTGCCCTGCGAGCAGCCGTTGGCCGCGGGGCAAAAAGTGGAGCTGGGGATCGCTGAAAGCAGCCTGCTGGGCTCAGCGATGCTGGTGTATATGGCGCCGCTGGCGGGGCTGTTTGTAATGGCGTCTATTTTTCAGGTGCTGTTTGCCAGTGATATTGCGTCACTTTGCGGCGCGCTGCTGGGCGGCGTCGGCGGCTTCCTGGTGGCGCGCGGTCTGTCGCCGCGACTGGCGGCACGTCAGTCCTGGCAGCCGGTGATTTTGAACGTCGCACTGCCGCCGGATCTGCTGCGTGTTGATACGCCTTCCTCCGACATGGGCCAGTGATTTCACTGGCCCTTATCTTTATTTACCTTTCCTGTTACAACGCCACAATTTCTGCGGGTATGCTGGATCTAACAGCATTTCCTGGTTTCGCGGATGTAGTGTAGAATGCGGCGTTTTCGGATTAAAAAACGTCAGGCACAGTACAGCGGCCTCATGATACTCGTAAGGCATAATTAACTCTAAATATGAAGAATATACGTAACTTTTCGATCATCGCTCACATCGACCACGGTAAGTCGACGCTGTCTGACCGTATCATCCAGATTTGCGGTGGCCTTTCTGATCGTGAAATGGAAGCCCAGGTTCTGGACTCCATGGATCTTGAGCGCGAACGCGGGATCACCATCAAGGCGCAGAGCGTCACCCTGGACTATAAGGCCAGCGACGGTGAGACCTACCAGCTGAACTTTATCGACACCCCGGGCCACGTGGACTTCTCTTATGAAGTTTCCCGTTCTCTTGCCGCGTGCGAAGGCGCGCTGCTGGTGGTAGACGCCGGGCAGGGGGTAGAAGCCCAGACCCTGGCCAACTGCTACACCGCCATGGAGATGGATCTCGAAGTGGTTCCGGTACTCAACAAGATCGACCTGCCTGCGGCCGACCCTGAGCGCGTAGCGGACGAGATTGAAGATATCGTCGGGATCGACGCCCACGACGCGGTGCGCTGCTCAGCGAAAACCGGCGTCGGCGTGACCGACGTGCTGGAGCGTCTGGTGCGCGATATCCCACCGCCGGAAGGCGATCCGGACGCGCCGCTGCAGGCGCTGATTATCGACTCCTGGTTCGATAACTACCTCGGCGTGGTGTCGCTGGTGCGGATTAAAAACGGCACCATGCGCAAGGGCGACAAGATCAAGGTCATGAGCACCGGCCAGGTGTATAACGCTGATCGTCTGGGCATCTTCACCCCGAAACAGGTTGACCGTACCGAGCTGAAATGCGGCGAGGTAGGCTGGCTGGTCTGCGCGATCAAAGACATCCTCGGCGCGCCGGTGGGCGATACCCTGACCGCCGCCCGCAACCCGGCAGACAAAGCGCTGCCTGGCTTTAAGAAGGTGAAACCGCAGGTGTATGCCGGCCTGTTCCCGGTGAGCTCCGATGATTATGAAGCCTTCCGCGACGCGCTGGGCAAACTGAGCCTTAACGATGCCTCTCTGTTCTACGAGCCGGAAAGCTCTACCGCGCTGGGCTTCGGCTTCCGCTGCGGCTTCCTCGGCCTGCTGCACATGGAGATCATTCAGGAGCGTCTGGAGCGTGAATACGATCTCGACCTGATCACCACCGCGCCGACGGTAGTCTACGAAGTAGAGACCACCTCCAAAGAAGTTATCTACGTCGACAGCCCGTCCAAGCTGCCGCCGCTGAATAATATTCAGGAGCTGCGCGAGCCGATCGCCGAGTGTCACATGCTGCTGCCGCAGGAGTTCCTCGGCAACGTGATTACCTTGTGTGTCGAGAAGCGTGGGGTGCAGACCAACATGGTTTACCACGGTAAACAGGTGGCGCTGACCTATGAAATTCCGATGGCGGAAGTGGTTCTCGACTTCTTTGACCGCCTGAAGTCCACCTCCCGCGGCTATGCGTCGCTGGACTACAACTTCAAACGCTTCCAGGCGTCGAACATGGTACGCGTCGATGTGCTGATCAACGGTGAGCGCGTCGATGCGCTGGCGCTGATCACCCACAACGATAACGCGCCGTATCGCGGCCGCGAGCTGGTGGAAAAAATGAAAGATCTGATTCCGCGTCAGCAGTTCGATATCGCGATTCAGGCGGCCATCGGTAACCACATTATCGCGCGCTCTACGGTGAAACAGCTGCGTAAAAACGTCCTGGCGAAATGCTACGGCGGCGACGTCAGCCGTAAGAAAAAGCTGCTGCAGAAGCAGAAAGAAGGTAAGAAGCGTATGAAGCAGGTCGGTAACGTTGAGCTGCCGCAGGAAGCGTTCCTCGCCATTCTGCACGTTGGTAAAGACGGCAAATAACCCTAAGGAGTTGGCATGGCGAACATGTTTGCCCTGATCCTGGTGATTGCAACCCTGGTGACGGGCGTTTTATGGTGCCTGGACAAGTTCATTTTTGCACCGAAACGTCGTGAACGTCAGGCCGCTGCTCAGGCAGCGACCGGCGAGCAACTGGACAAGAAGACGCTGAAGAAAGTCGGCCCGAAACCGGGCTGGCTGGAAACCGGCGCATCGGTTTTCCCGGTGCTGGCGATCGTTCTGGTGGTACGTTCATTTATTTATGAGCCTTTCCAGATCCCTTCAGGTTCGATGATGCCAACGCTGCTCATCGGCGATTTTATTCTGGTGGAGAAATTTGCCTACGGCATTAAAGATCCTATCTACCAGAAAACGCTGATCGAGACCGGCCATCCGAAGCGCGGCGACATCGTGGTGTTTAAATATCCGGAAGACCCGCGTCTGGACTACATTAAGCGCGCGGTGGGGTTACCGGGTGATAAGGTCACCTACGATCCGGTTGCCAAACAGGTCACTATTCAGCCGGGCTGCAGTTCCGGACAGGCCTGCGGCAACGCGCTGCCGGTGACCTATTCCAACGTGGAGCCGAGCGATTTTGTTCAGACCTTCTCCCGCAGCAACGGCGGCGAAGCGAGCAGCGGTTTCTGGCAGTTGCCGAAGGGCGAAACCAAAGCCGACGGCATTCGTCTTACCGAGCGTCAGGAGACATTGGGCGACGTGACGCACCGAATTCTGATGGTGCCGATTGCCCAGGATCAGGTTGGGATGTACTACCATCAGTCCGGTCTGCCGCTGGCCACCTGGATTGTGCCGCCCGGTCAGTACTTCATGATGGGCGACAACCGGGATAACAGCGCCGACAGCCGGTACTGGGGCTTTGTGCCGGAAGCCAACCTGGTCGGAAAAGCAACCGCTATCTGGATGAGTTTTGAAAAGCAGGAAGGTGAATGGCCGACCGGCGTGCGGTTATCGCGCATTGGTGGAATTCATTAATTTCCTCTGCTGAATTCACGTCGCTGCTGTTATCGCAGCGGCGTGAATTATTTAGTATTTAAATCCATTCAAACTAACGACATCCCGTGTCGTTGCGTATAGAATATCCCCCCGAAGTTTTTGGTTGTCGCTCTGCCGGGTGACACTGCACACGAAAGCGTATTGGTCTGTTTCAAATTACTGTTTGAAGCGAATGCTCAGGTCGGTTTCGTGTGCTGCATCTTTGACGCATTCATTTATTGGTAACGCATGAACCCCATCGTAATTAATCGGCTTCAACGAAAGCTGGGCTACACTTTTCATCATCAGGAGCTGTTGCAACAGGCATTAACTCACCGCAGTGCCAGCAGCAAACATAATGAGCGCCTGGAATTTTTAGGTGACTCCATTTTAAGTTTCGTGATCGCGAATGCGCTGTATCATCGCTTTCCTCGTGTCGATGAAGGCGATATGAGCCGTATGCGCGCGACGCTGGTGCGTGGCAACACGCTGGCGGAGATCGCCCGCGAGTTTGAGCTGGGCGAGTGTCTGCGCCTCGGGCCGGGAGAGCTGAAAAGCGGCGGTTTCCGTCGCGAATCGATTCTCGCGGATACCGTTGAAGCGTTAATTGGCGGGGTTTTCCTCGACAGTGATATTCAGAACGTTGAACGCTTAATCCTCTCCTGGTACCAGACCCGTCTGGACGAAATCAGTCCGGGCGATAAGCAAAAGGATCCGAAGACGCGTCTGCAGGAGTATCTGCAGGGACGTCATCTGCCGCTGCCGTCTTACCTGGTGGTCCAGGTTCGCGGCGAAGCGCACGATCAGGAATTTACTATCCACTGCCAGGTCAGTGGCCTGAGTGAACCGGTGGTTGGCACAGGTTCCAGCCGTCGTAAGGCGGAGCAGGCTGCCGCCGAACAGGCGCTGAAAAAGCTGGAGCTGGAATGAGCGAAGAAAAAAGTTATTGTGGGTTTGTCGCCATCGTGGGTCGTCCAAACGTTGGTAAATCCACGCTGTTGAATAAGCTGCTTGGGCAGAAGATCTCGATCACCTCCCGTAAAGCGCAGACCACCCGTCACCGCATCGTCGGTATCCATACCGAAGGGCCGTATCAGGCGATTTACGTTGATACTCCGGGCCTGCATATGGAAGAGAAGCGTGCCATTAACCGCTTAATGAACAAAGCGGCCAGCAGTTCGATTGGCGACGTGGAACTGGTCATCTTCGTGGTGGAAGGCACTCGCTGGACGCAGGACGACGAGATGGTGCTCAACAAGCTGCGCGACGCGAAAGCGCCGGTGATCCTCGCGGTCAACAAGGTGGATAACGTGCAGGAAAAAGCGGATCTGTTACCGCACCTGCAGTTCCTCGCCAGCCAGATGAATTTCCTCGATATCGTACCGATCTCAGCGGAAACCGGCACCAACGTTGATACCATCGCGGCGATCGTGCGTAAGCATCTGCCGGAAGCGATCCATCACTTCCCGGAAGATTATATTACCGATCGCTCACAACGCTTTATGGCCTCCGAAATCATCCGTGAAAAACTGATGCGTTTCCTCGGCGCTGAGCTGCCGTACTCCGTCACCGTGGAAATCGAACGTTTCGTCAGCAACGAGCGCGGCGGTTACGATATCAACGGCCTGATCCTCGTCGAGCGCGAAGGGCAGAAAAAGATGGTGATTGGCAACAAAGGCGCCAAAATTAAAACCATCGGTATCGAAGCGCGTAAGGACATGCAGGAGATGTTTGAAGCGCCGGTGCACCTCGAGCTGTGGGTGAAAGTGAAATCCGGCTGGGCCGATGACGAGCGCGCCCTGCGCAGTCTCGGTTACGTTGACGACCTCTGAGTTAACGCAACGTGGATGGATGGCAGCGCGCCTTTGTCCTGCATAGCCGTCCGTGGAGCGAAACCAGCCTGATGCTGGACGTCTTCACGGAAGAATCCGGTCGTGTGCGCCTGGTTGCCAAGGGCGCACGCTCCAAACGCTCTAATCTCAAAGGCGCTTTACAGCCCTTTACCCCCTTGCTGGTTCGCTTCGGCGGTCGCGGCGAAGTCAAAACCCTGCGCAGCGCGGAAGCCGTTTCGCTGGCGCTGCCGCTCAGCGGCATCACCCTCTACAGCGGTCTCTACGTTAACGAGCTTATCTCCCGCGTGCTGGAGCACGAAACACGCTTCTCCGAACTCTTTTTCGACTACCTGCACTGCATTCAGGCGCTCGCCGGGGCCAGCGGCTCGCCGGAGCCCGCGCTGCGGCGTTTTGAGCTGGCGCTGCTCGGGCACCTGGGCTATGGCGTGGATTTTCTCCACTGCGCCGGGAGCGGCGAGCCGGTAGACGACACCATGACCTACCGCTATCGTGAAGAAAAAGGCTTTATTGCCAGCCTGGTGATTGATAACAACACGTTTACCGGGCACCATTTGAAAGCATTGGCGAGTCGCGAGTTTCCTGATGTTGATACGCTGCGCGCCGCGAAGCGCTTTACCCGTATCGCCCTGAAGCCCTATCTCGGCGGCAAACCGCTCAAGAGCCGGGAGTTGTTTCGCCAGTTTATGCCCGCGCGAAAGGCGCGAGCCGATAATACGAATAATGATTAACGAGGATTGTCATGGCTGAATTATTGTTAGGGGTCAATATTGACCATATCGCGACCTTGCGTAACGCCCGCGGCACTGCTTACCCGGATCCGGTTCAGGCGGCTTTCATTGCCGAACAGGCCGGCGCCGACGGCATTACCGTGCATCTGCGCGAAGACCGTCGCCATATTACCGATCGCGATGTGCGTATCCTGCGCCAGACGCTGCACACCCGCATGAATCTTGAAATGGCGGTCACTGAAGAGATGCTGACGATCGCCTGCGAAACCAAACCGCACTTCTGCTGCCTGGTGCCGGAGAAGCGTCAGGAAGTGACCACCGAAGGCGGGCTGGACGTCGCCGGCCAGCGCGACAAGATGCGCGATGCCTGTCAACGCCTGGCGGATGCCGGCATCCTGGTCTCCCTGTTTATCGATGCGGATCAAGCGCAGATCAAAGCGGCGGCAGACGTTGGCGCGCCCTATATCGAAATCCACACCGGCTGCTATGCCGATGCCAAAACCGACGCCGAGCAGGCCAGGGAGCTGGAACGTATTGCCAAAGCGGCCACCTACGCCGCCAGCCTCGGCCTGAAGGTGAATGCCGGCCACGGTCTGACCTACCACAACGTGAAAGCGATTGCTGCGCTGCCGGAAATGCATGAGCTGAATATCGGTCACGCGATTATTGGCCGTGCGGTGATGAGCGGCCTGAAGGAGGCGGTGGCGGAAATGAAGCGTCTGATGCTGGAAGCGCGCGGCTAATGGCCATTCTCGGGTTGGGTACCGACATCGTCGAGATCGCCCGCATCGAAGCGGTGATCGCCCGCAGCGGCGATCGCCTTGCCCGCCGGGTGCTGAGCGACCATGAATGGAGCATCTGGGAGCAGCACCAGCAGCCGGTGCGTTTCCTGGCGAAACGCTTTGCGGTCAAGGAAGCGGCGGCGAAAGCGCTGGGAACTGGGATCCGTAACGGGCTGGCGTTTAACCAGTTCGAGGTTTACAACGACGAGCTGGGCAAGCCGAAGCTGCGGCTATGGGGTGAAGCAAACCTTTTAGCTGAACGCATGGGAGTAAGCGCTATTCACGTTACTCTCGCTGATGAACGCCACTACGCCTGCGCCACGGTGATTGTCGAAAGCTAGCCAGGAGGGCGGTTAAATTTTATCCGCGTGGTGCATCAGCACGAATTTATCCCACAGCTGTTCTTCACTCTCGACGTGTGCCGGATCTTTCAGGATCGTATTCGGGATCGGGCACACTTTCTGGCAGGTTGGCGTGTCGTAATGACCCACGCACTCGGTGCAGCGGTCGCTGTTAATCTCATAAATGCTGTCACCCATCGAAATGGCCTCATTCGGGCACTCCGGCTCGCACATATCGCAGTTGATGCATTTTTTGGTAATTAACAGCGCCATCAGGAAAGTCTCAGAAACAACACAAACAGGGCGGGCATTATACGCCCATTTTCTGCTCAGACCAGCTTTTTCACCAGCGCTTCGCTATGGCGAATGCGCTCCGGCGCCCGCTCCAGATCCTGCTGCACCAGCCCCATAAACAGCAGATCGGTGAGCATCATTTGCGCGCTGGTGGAGGAGATGGCGGCGCTGCGCGTCGCCTGCTCTTCGGCGATAGTATACAGGCAGTGGGTCGCCTGCTGTTGCAGGGCGTTCGGGCTAAACCCGGTGATCGCCAGGATCTTACAGCCGACGCGCAGCGCTTCACCGGCCGCCATATTGATCTCCCGGCGCTCGCCGGAGTAAGAGATCGCCAGCAGAAGATCGTCGCTGGACATGGCCTGCACCGTCGCCAGCAGGGCATGCATATCCTGCTCAGAAACAGCGTTGATGCCGATCTTCATCAGCTTCCAGCTAAAGTTACGCGCCACCAGGCCGGAGGCGCCAATCCCGGTGACGATCACTCGCCGGGCGTTGCGCAGCAGCGTGACGGCTTCCCGTAGCGTCTCTTCAGTGTTGACGTCCAGCGAGGCATGCATGGCGGCGACATTGTCTTTAATGAGTTTCTCGCCGACCAGACGCAGCGGATCGTCACCGCGAATGTGGTTATGCACCGGGACGGAGTGCGGATCCGGGCTACTCGCCAGCGCTTCACTAAGGGCCAGCTTCAGCGCCGGAAAGCCTTTGAATCCCAGCTTCTGGGCAAACTTAACCACGCTGGACTGACTCACACCGGCTTCCGCTGCCAGCTGCTGCGAGCTGAGGTGCCGGGTCTCATCGGGCTGGCTCAGAATATAATCGGCCAACTTTTTGTCGCTCGCCGCCAGGGTGGGATAGCGCTGACGAATACGCGTTAAACAGTTCATTGGAGCTCCGCTGGAGCCGTCCGGCTCGTGACTGACAGAATTTTTATTCGATTATAAGGGGTATACCATGAATTAAAAATTCTTAAGCCACAATTTTTCCTTCGCCTGCTACTTTAATTCTTTCTTAACGGCAGGGGATGTTTTCCCTCGACATGGCGTCAGGCTGTTAAGCTTACCCTAACGAGAAGCGAGTTCTGAGATAAAGGAGGCAGTTTGCAGCACACTGAACGGAGAGTGGTGTTTTTCGATCTGGACGGAACCTTACACCAACAGGATATGTTCGGCAGTTTTCTGCGCTATCTGCTGCGCCATTTGCCGCTGAACCTGTTGCTGGTGGTGCCGATGGGGCCGGTGATCCTTGCCGGACTGGCAGTGAGCGGACGGGCGGCGCGCTGGCCGATGAGCCTCCTGCTGTGGGCGACAACCTTTGGCCGCCGCGAGGCGGTGCTGAAGCGGCTGGAAGCGGAGTTTGTCGGCTGGTTTCGCCATCATGTGACGGCGTTTCCGGTAGTTCATGCGCGGCTTACCGCCTACCTGACCAGCACCGATGCCGACGTCTGGTTGATCACCGGCTCGCCGCAGTCGCTGGTGGAGCAGGTCTATCGCGATACCCTCTGGTTGCCGCGGGTGAATCTGATAGCCAGCCGCACCGCGCGCCGCTGGGGCGGCTGGGTATTGACCCTGCGCTGCCTGGGGCATGAAAAGGTGGTACAGCTGGAGAAAAAGATTGGCGCCCCGCTGCGGCTGTATAGCGGCTATAGCGATAGTGAGCAGGATAATCCATTGCTCGGCTTTTGCCAGCATCGCTGGCGGGTAACCCCTCAGGGAGAGCTTCAGCAGTTGGAGTAATAGTGTGTAATTGATAGCGCCCATGTATAATGCGCCCCGCTTTTTCTGCTGGAGTGGCCGCTGTGTCTGACCTCGAACTCAATGATGAATACTGGATGCGTCATGCCCTGACGCTGGCGAAACGCGCCTGGGAAGAGGGCGAGGTGCCGGTGGGCGCGGTGCTGGTGCATAACAATCAGGTCATTGGCGAGGGCTGGAACCGGCCGATAGGCCGTCACGACCCCACCGCCCATGCGGAGATCATGGCCTTACGCCAGGGCGGACTGGTGCTGCAAAACTACCGCCTGATCGACGCCACGCTGTACGTGACCCTCGAGCCCTGCGTCATGTGCGCGGGCGCGATGGTGCACAGCCGTATCGCCCGCCTGGTGTTTGGCGCCAGGGATGCCAAGACCGGCGCCGCCGGCTCGCTGATGGATGTTCTGCACCACCCGGGAATGAACCATCGGGTTGAGATTAGCGAAGGCGTGCTGGCAGAGTCCTGCTCTGCCATGCTGAGCGACTTCTTCCGCTGGCGGCGGGAAGAGAAAAAAGCGCAGAAGAAAGCCCGGGAGCAGACCGGGGAAAGTTAATACAGGTGGCCGGGGAGTTTCATCCGGGCATTATCCATCTGCTTATCGGCGCGAAACTTGAAAAAAGGCAGTGTGGTCTCCTGCGGCTGTTCGAGCTCATTGGGGAGCACGGCCGGGTAATCCTCCGCCAGGGCCAGCGTTTGCTGCTGCTGGCGCTCCTTCTCTGACAAATAGCCGACAAGGCTTATCTGATATTTGCGGATGTTTTCCACATAGGCGTAGGCCTCATGGCCGCGGGCATAGCCGTATTTTAGTTTGCTGTAATAGGGTTTCTGGCTCAGCAACGGTAAACGCAGCTTAACGTCCGCCCAGCTGTTAGGATTGCCTTTCTGTTTGCGGGTGAGCGCCATGGCGTCCAGCATATGGGCATAGCCCATATTATAAGCGGCCAGCGCAAACCAGATGCGTTCATCTTTCGGGATCGAATCCGGCACTTTATCCATCATATCCTGCAGGTAGCGCATGCCGCCGTCGATACTCTGCGCCGCATCGGTGCGGTCGGTTAGACCCAGGCTTTGCGCCGTATTGCGTGTGAGCATCATCATACCGCGCACGCCGGTGGGGGAGGTGGCCTGCGGATCCCAGTGGGATTCCTGCCAGGCGATGGCGGCCAGCAGGCGCCAGTCAATCTCGCGGGCGTATTTTTCAAACAGCGGCTGCACCTCCGGAAGAATATTTTCCACCGCGCGCAGGAAGGTGCGGGTATCGACATAATCGAAATCGTTGCCGTGGCCGAGGTATTTCTCCTCGAGGCGCGCCAGCGTCCCGTCTTCATTGATGTTGTTGAAGAAATCAAGCATTGCCGCCGACAGCGAATTATCGTCGTCCCGGGCGCTAAACCAGGTGACCGGCTGTTCGTCGGTGATATCGAGGGCCACCGCCAGCTCCGGATGGACGCGCTGAAACAGGCTGACGGCCACCGAGTCAGCGATGGTGTAATCAAGTTTACCGTCAATCACCGCCTGCATCAGCGCCGTGGTACCGCGTTTTTCGTCCACGCGCCAGGCAAGATCCGGGTATTTCTCGGCTTTTAAGGTCTGCAGGTCGTTGATCGCCACGTGGCCCGGAGCGATAGTGAGCTGCTCGGCGGTCAGCGCCGCGAGGGTGCGCGGCCGGGTATTGCCGACGCGGTAGACCAGCTGTTGCGAAACAGAATAGTAGGTGGGGCCGGCCTGATAGTTTTTCACTCGCTCCTGGTTATAGACCAGTCCGGCGGCCAGCATATCGGCCTGACCGTCGTCGAGGTCGTCAAACAGCTGGCTGATGTTTTGCCGGACGGTTATCTTAAGCGTTACGCCAAGGTAGTCGGCAAACTGCTTCGCCAGTTCATAATCCAGACCGAACGCTTTATTGTTCATGGTGGCGAAGGTCATTGGCGAGTTGATAGTGCTGATGCGCAGCTCGCCGCGAGCGATAATGCCCGCCACCCGGTTCTCGGGTTTACCAGACCAGGGGATCGACGGCCACAGGGCCGCCGCCAGCAAAAGGGTGACAATGCCGATCAGCAGATAATTAATCTTTAATTTTTTCAGAGAGTTAATCTTCTGCAGCTTCAGGTTCCTCAGCAGGCGATGTCCGGAAAAAACGCAAGGTTGTCGTCGAATGTGCGGCATTCTGCTTAATAATGCGCCAGTTGGCAACTTATTCGCGATGGTCGTCACATTTATTGATAAACAGCATCAATGATTTTATTTCTACGCAAACGGTTTCGTCGGGGCGCAGGATTCACTATAATGACGCCCGTTTCCCCCCCTGGCTCACCCTGAAAGCTTCGAAGACGAGAGACTTATGATGGAAATTTTGCGTGGTTCACCTGCACTGTCGGCATTCCGTATTAATAAACTGCTGGCACGATTTCAGGCGGCCAACCTTCCGGTAAGCGCCATATATGCCGAATATATTCATTTTGCCGATCTGAATGCCCCGCTGAGCGCTGACGATCGCGAGCGCCTGGCGCGACTGCTTCAGTATGGCCCGAGCTTAAGCAGCCATACCCCGACCGGTAAATTACTGCTCGTGACCCCTCGCCCTGGCACCATCTCTCCCTGGTCTTCTAAAGCTACCGATATCGCTCACAACTGCGGTCTGGCGCAGGTTGTGCGTCTTGAGCGCGGCGTGGCGTATTACGTTGAAGCCTCAACCCTGACCGAAGCGCAGTGGGCCGCGGTGGCGGCGGAGCTGCACGACCGCATGATGGAGAGCGTCTTCGACGCGCTGGAAGCGGGCGAAAAGCTGTTCGCTCACCATCAGCCGACGCCGGTGACCAGCGTTGACCTGCTGGGCGAAGGGCGTCAGGCGCTGATTGACGCCAACCTCCGTCTGGGTCTGGCGCTGGCCGACGACGAAATTGACTACCTGCAGGACGCGTTTACCCGCCTGGGACGCAACCCGAACGATATCGAGCTGTATATGTTCGCCCAGGCGAACTCAGAGCACTGTCGCCACAAGATTTTCAACGCCGACTGGATCATCGACGGCGAACAGCAGCCGAAGTCGCTGTTCAAAATGATCAAAAACACCTTTGAAAAAACGCCGGACTACGTGCTGTCGGCCTATAAAGATAATGCCGCGGTGATGGAAGGGTCTGAAGTCGGGCGCTATTTCGCCGACCATCAGACCGGGCGCTACGACTTCCATCAGGAGCCGGCGCACATTCTGATGAAGGTGGAAACCCATAACCACCCGACGGCCATCTCTCCATGGCCGGGCGCGGCAACCGGCTCCGGCGGCGAAATCCGCGATGAAGGCGCCACCGGCCGCGGCGCGAAGCCGAAAGCGGGCCTGGTGGGCTTCTCGGTTTCCAACCTGCGTATCCCGGGCTTCGAACAGCCGTGGGAAGAAGATTTCGGTAAACCGGATCGCATTGTCACCGCCCTGGACATCATGACCGAAGGCCCGCTGGGCGGCGCGGCGTTTAACAACGAATTTGGTCGTCCGGCGCTGAACGGCTACTTCCGCACCTATGAAGAGAAAGTCACCAGCCACAATGGCGAAGAGCTGCGTGGCTACCACAAACCGATCATGCTGGCCGGCGGTATCGGCAACATCCGCGGTGAGCACGTGCAGAAGGGCGAGATTACCGTTGGCGCGAAGCTGATCGTGCTGGGCGGCCCGGCGATGAACATCGGCCTCGGCGGCGGCGCAGCGTCTTCTATGGCCTCCGGCCAGTCCGATGCCGATCTCGATTTCGCCTCCGTACAGCGTGACAACCCGGAAATGGAGCGCCGCTGTCAGGAAGTGATCGACCGCTGCTGGCAGTTGGGCGACGCCAACCCGATCCTCTTTATCCACGACGTTGGCGCCGGCGGTCTCTCCAACGCTATGCCGGAGCTGGTGAGCGACGGCGGCCGCGGCGGTAAATTCCAGCTGCGCGATATTCTCAGCGATGAGCCAGGGATGAGTCCGCTGGAGATCTGGTGTAACGAATCGCAGGAACGTTATGTTCTGGCGGTCGCCCCGGAGCAGCTGCCGCTGTTCGACGAACTGTGCCGCCGCGAGCGCGCGCCTTATGCCGTTATCGGCGAAGCTACCGCTGAGCAGCATCTGAGCCTGAGCGACAGCCACTTTAACGATCAGCCGATCGACCTGCCGCTGGACGTCCTGCTCGGCAAAACGCCGAAAATGACCCGCGACGTGCAGACTCTGAAAGCTCAGGGTAGCGCGCTGGATCGCCAACCGATTATCCTTGCCGATGCGGTTAACCGCGTTCTGCATCTGCCGACGGTGGCCGAGAAAACCTTCCTCGTCACCATCGGCGACCGCACCGTGACCGGTATGGTCGCCCGCGACCAGATGGTTGGCCCGTGGCAGATCCCGGTGGCCAACTGTGCGGTGACCACCGCCAGCCTCGACAGCTACTATGGCGAAGCGATGGCGATGGGCGAGCGCGCCCCGGTCGCCCTGCTGGACTTCGCGGCCTCTGGCCGTCTGGCGGTCGGTGAAGCGCTGACCAACATCGCCGCCACGCAGATTGGCGAGCTGAACCGCGTGAAGCTGTCGGCTAACTGGATGGCCGCCGCCGGCCACCCGGGTGAAGACGCTGGCCTGTATGAGGCGGTGAAAGCGGTAGGCGAAGAGCTGTGCCCGGCGCTGGGCCTGACCATTCCGGTCGGTAAAGACTCGATGTCGATGAAAACCCGCTGGCAGGAAGGCAGCGAGCAGCGCGAGATGACCTCCCCGCTGTCGCTGGTCATCTCTGCCTTCGCCCGTGTCGAAGATGTCCGTCATACCGTCACGCCGCAGCTTTCGACGGAAGATAACGCCCTGCTGCTGATCGACCTCGGTAAAGGGCACAACGCGCTGGGCGCGACGGCGCTGGCGCAGGTCTATCGCCAGCTCGGCGACAAGCCGGCTGACGTGCGCGATGTCGCGCAACTGAAAGGCTTCTGGAATGCGATGCAGGCCCTGGTGGCGCAGCGTAAACTGCTGGCCTACCACGACCGCTCCGACGGCGGTCTGCTGGTCACGCTGGCGGAAATGGCCTTTACCGGCCACTGCGGCGTGGAAGCGGATATCGCCGCGCTGGGCGACGACCATCTGGCCGCGCTGTTCAACGAAGAGCTGGGGGCGGTGATTCAGGTCCGCGCCGCAGACCGTGAGGCGGTGGAAGCCATTCTGGCGGTTAACGGCCTGGCGGACTGCGTGCATTACCTCGGTAAAGCGGTTGAGGGCGATCGCTTCGTGCTGACCGCCGGCGGTCAGACGGTGTTCAGCGAAAGCCGCACCACGCTGCGCATGTGGTGGGCGGAAACCACCTGGCAGATGCAGCGTCTGCGCGACAACCCGGCCTGCGCCGATCAGGAGCATGAGGCGAAAGCCAATGATGCCGACCCGGGCCTCAATGTGAAGCTCTCGTTTGATATTAACGACGACGTCGCCGCCCCGTACATTGCCACCGGCGCGCGGCCGAAAGTGGCCGTCCTGCGCGAGCAGGGGGTGAACTCCCACGTTGAAATGGCGGCCGCCTTCCATCGTGCCGGCTTTGACGCCATCGACGTGCATATGAGCGACCTGCTGGCCGGCCGGACCGGTCTGGGCGATTTCCATGCCCTGGTAGCCTGCGGCGGCTTCTCCTACGGCGACGTGTTGGGCGCGGGCGAGGGCTGGGCGAAGTCGATTCTGTTCAACGAGCGCGTGCGCGATGAGTTCGCGACCTTCTTCCATCGTCCGCAGACGCTGGCGCTCGGCGTGTGCAACGGCTGTCAGATGATGTCCAACCTGCGCGAGCTGATCCCGGGCAGCGACCTGTGGCCGCGCTTTGTGCGCAACCAGTCTGACCGCTTTGAAGCGCGCTTTAGCCTGGTGGAAGTGACGCAAAGCCCATCCCTGCTGCTGGAAGGCATGGTTGGCTCACGGATGCCGATTGCGGTCTCCCACGGCGAAGGTCAGGTGGAAGTGCGCGACAGCGCGCATCTGGCCCAGCTGGAGAGCAAAGGTCTGGTGGCGCTGCGCTTCGTGGATAACTTCGGCAAAGTGACCGAAACCTATCCGGCGAACCCGAACGGTTCCCCGAACGGTATCACCGCGGTGACCAGCGAAAGCGGGCGCGCGACCATCATGATGCCTCACCCGGAACGCGTCTTCCGCACCGTAAGCAACTCCTGGCACCCGGAGAACTGGGGCGAGGATAGCCCGTGGATGCGTATCTTCCGTAACGCGCGTAAACAGCTGGGTTAATCTTCCCGCCGCGCTTCACGCGAACGTATCAGCCCCCTGCCTGACAGGGGGCTTTTTTTTATCTGTGATGGTCGGCACGCCGGGGTGTCGGGAATTGCCGACAACTGCGATATTGCAGTGTCGCCAATAGGCGACACTTAAGTTATTGATTTAAATGATGAGTAATCGGTAGCCTATTTGGTGTCGCTAAATAGCGACAATGCGGGTGAAAAATAAACAGTGGTAGTACGACTGTTCCTGCGGTTAAAGCCATATATATCAATATGTTAATAAAATGTTTTGAGGGCTGGCATAGTTCATGCATAATATTAACCAGTGGCTCATTCACCTTCTTATGTCAGCCCCTTCGGGACGCGCTACATAAACTTCGAATGACGCACAAACAGGTGCCTGCCGTCCAACTCCTGATAACAGCCTGGCTTTATCAGACATCGGGCGAAACGTCGAGTAAGGCACCGCCTCATTCCTGAACAAAGCCAGGCCTTGCGCCTGGCTTTGTTGTTTCTGCGGCGCAGTAACCAGCGGTAGCGCTTTTCTCCGGCGCGCTCCTCAGTTAGCATCGACCAGAGCTAATGATTGAGACAACATCCTTGAAGCGACTCTCTCTTTTCCCCCGTTCGCTGCGTCAGCTGGTGACGCTCTCCTTTGTGCTGATCCTGCTGCCATTGCTGGTGCTGGCCTGGCAGGCCTGGCAGAGCCTGAACGCCCTCAGCGCCCAGGCGGCGCATATTAACCGTACCACCCTGGTCGACGCCCGACGCAGCGAGGCGATGATCAATGCCGCACTGGAGATGGAGCGCAGCTATCGCCAGTACTGCGTGCTGGACGATCCGACGCTGGCGCGCGTCTATCAAAACCAGCGGCAGCGCTACAGCCAGATGCTGGACGCCCACGCCGGCGTGCTGCCGGACGAGAAGCTCTGGCAGGCGCTGCGTCAGGATGTCAGCGATCTGGCGCAGCTGCAGTGTAAAAATAGCGGCCCCGATGCCCAGGCAGCCGCCAGACTGGAAGTTTTCGCCAGTAATAACAGCGATATGGTGCAGGCGACCCGGGCGGTCGTCTATTCTCGTGGCCAACAGCTGCAGCAGGAGATAGCCGAACGCGGCCAGTTTTTTGGCTGGCAGGCGCTGGTGCTGTTTCTGCTGAGCCTGGCGCTGGTGCTACTCTTCACCCGCATGATTATCGGCCCGGTTAAAGGCATCGAAAGAATGATCAATCAGCTGGGGGCAGGGAAGTCGCTGGACGACGCCGCATTGTTTACCGGCCCGCGCGAGCTGCGATCGGTGGGCAAGCGCATCATCTGGCTCAGCGAGCGCCTGGCGTGGCTGGAGTCGCAGCGGCATCAATTTCTTCGCCATCTGTCGCATGAGCTGAAAACCCCGTTGGCCAGTATGCGTGAAGGTACCGAGCTGTTGGCCGACCGGGTCGCGGGGCCCCTGACCCCTGAGCAGCAGGAGATTGTCGAGATCCTCGACAGCAGTAGCCGTAACCTGCAAAAGCTGATTGAACAGCTGCTGGACTATAACCGAAAACAGGCCGACGGCCCGGTGGCTCGCGAAGCGGTGGACCTGGTGGAACTGGTGGAAAACGTCGTGGCGGCGCACAGCCTGCCCGCGCGGGCTAAACTGATGCATACCGAACTGACGCTGCAGGCGCGGCGTTGCCTGGCAGAGCCTGCGCTATTGATAAGCGTAATGGATAATCTCTACTCCAATGCGGTGCACTATGGCGCTGAATCCGGTAACATCCGTATCCATAGCTACCGGCACGGAGAGCAGGTGCGTATTGATGTCGCCAACAGCGGCGAACCGATCCCGGCCGCGGAAAAAAATATGATATTCGAGCCTTTTTACCAGGGGAGTCACCAGCGTAAAGGGGCCGTTAAGGGCAGTGGACTGGGGTTGAGTATCGCCCGCGACTGCGTCCGGCAGATGCAAGGGGAGCTCAGCTTAGTTGATGCGCCCGCCGGGCAGGTCTGTTTTCGCATTACGCTTCCCTCAGCGCCGGAATAATCCAACTTATGAATCGATATCGGGGAACTATGTCCCAATTCCTGGCCTGGCGCCGTTCCCTCAGCGGATGGCTGCTTTCAGGCATTGCTTGTCTGACGCTGGCGGGGTGTTCCGCCGGCTTTTCACCGCATACCGCGGAAGGTACCGCCGCCCCCGGGCAGGCGCAGCATCAGGTGGCCGATTTTGTCGCGGTAGACTGCGCGGATATCTGGGCGCACAGCAGCGATGCCAGCGACAAAAATCCCCTCTACTGGCTGCGGGGCATTGACTGTGCCGATCGCCTCGCGCCGGCGCAGGCGCGGGCGGAGGCGAAACGCCATACCGACGACAGCTGGCAGGACGCGTTCCGTCGCGGCATCCTGCTTGCTGATGCTAAAATTACCCCTGAGGAGCGCCGCGACCTGGTGGCGCGTCTCGATACCTTCAGCCCGCAAATCGCCGTTCAGGTCCGCCCGCTGTATCAGCTCTGGCGCGACGGTCAGACCCGTCAGCTGCAGCTGGTGGAAGAGCGTGCCCGTTACGCTAAGCTTCAGCAGTCCAGCGATAGCGAACTGGAGACACTGCGGCAGCAGGAGCTGGCGCTGCGCGAGCAGCTGGAGCTGACCACCCGCAAGCTGGAGAACCTGACGGATATCGAACGCCAGCTCTCCAGCCGCAAGCCGGGCGGCAATTTCGGCAGCGAAAAAGTGCCGGAGGTGATCCATGACGATCCGTAAACCGGCGCGTTTACTGCTGGTGGATGACGATCCGGGACTGTTGAAGCTACTGGGCATGCGCCTGATCAGCGAAGGCTACAGCGTGGTCACCGCCGAGAGCGGGCCGGAAGCGCTGCGCGTGCTGGGGCGTGAGAAAGTGGATCTGGTGATTAGCGATCTGCGGATGGATGAAATGGACGGCCTGCAGCTGTTTAGCGAGATCCAGAAGGGCCACCCCGGCATGCCGGTGATCATTCTCACCGCTCACGGTTCGATTCCCGACGCCGTGGCGGCTACCCAGCAGGGGGTGTTCAGCTTCCTGACCAAGCCGGTCGATAAAGATGCCTTATATAAAGCCATTGATGAGGCGCTGGAGCAGCGCTCGCCGGCCACCGACGAAGCCTGGCGCCAGGCGATTGTAACCCGCAGCCCGCTGATGCTGCGCCTGCTTGAGCAGGCCGGGATGGTGGCGCAATCGGATGTCAGCGTACTGATTAATGGCCAGAGCGGGACCGGGAAGGAGATCGTCGCCCAGGCGATCCACAACGCCAGCCCGCGTCATGATAAGCCGTTCGTGGCGATCAACTGCGGCGCGCTGCCGGAACAGCTGCTCGAATCCGAACTGTTTGGCCATGCGCGGGGCGCTTTTACCGGCGCGGTCAGTAACCGTGAAGGATTATTCCAGGCCGCTGAGGGTGGTACGCTGTTTCTCGACGAGATCGGTGATATGCCGGTTGCGTTGCAGGTGAAGCTGCTGCGCGTCCTGCAGGAGCGCAAGGTGCGCCCGCTGGGCAGCAACCGCGATATCGAAATCAACGTGCGGATTATCTCCGCCACCCACCGCGACCTGCCGAAGGCGATGGCCCGCGGCGAGTTTCGTGAAGACCTGTTCTACCGCCTCAACGTAGTGAACCTGAAAATACCGCCGCTCTCCGAACGTACGGAAGACATCCCGCTGTTGGCCAACCATCTGCTGCGTCAGTCTGCCGATCGCCATAAGCCGTTCGTGCGGGCGTTTTCCAGCGATGCGATGAAGCGGCTGATGGCCGCCAAATGGCCGGGCAACGTGCGACAGCTGGTGAACGTGATCGAGCAGTGCGTGGCCCTGACTTCGTCGCCAGTGATCGGCGACGCGCTGGTTGAGCAAGCGCTGGAGGGCGAGAACACGGCGCTGCCGACCTTCGTGGAGGCGCGCAATCAGTTTGAGCTGAACTACCTGCGCAAGCTGCTGCAAATTACCAAGGGCAACGTCACTCACGCCGCGCGGATGGCAGGGCGCAACCGCACCGAATTCTATAAGCTGCTGTCGCGCCATGAGCTCGACGCCAACGACTTTAAAGAGTAGCTCCGCACTATAGCGCAAGTTATGATACGGTAAGCAACCGGTTACGCGATTAAGACAGGAACCCCATGAAAAAGATTGATGCGATTATTAAACCTTTCAAACTGGATGACGTGCGTGAAGCGCTGGCCGAAGTCGGCATCACCGGGATGACGGTAACGGAAGTGAAAGGCTTTGGCCGCCAGAAAGGGCACACCGAACTGTACCGTGGTGCCGAGTATATGGTCGATTTTCTGCCGAAAGTAAAAATTGAAATTGTGGTGACCGACGATATCGTCGATACCTGTGTGGATACCATCATCCGTACCGCACAGACCGGTAAAATCGGCGACGGTAAAATCTTTGTCTTCGACGTGGCGCGGGTCATTCGTATTCGTACCGGCGAAGAAGACGACGCGGCGATTTAACGCTCGCCGCTCGCTGCAGTATTGCCGGGTGGCGCTGCGCTTACCCGGCCTACAGATCCCCGCGTCGTCGGGGCTTACAGCACCTTATGCGGGCCGAAGCATTCGTAATGAATGTTGTCTTTGTTGACCCCTAATTCGACCAGCTGCTTCGCTGCAAACTGCATAAACGCTACCGGGCCGCAGAGATAATACTGCATCTGCGGGTCGCGAATATTGTCCGCCACTGCTGCTAAATCCATCAAACCTTCGCTATCAAAACGTCCAGCCTGACGGTCGGCCTCAGTCGGGGTGCGATACCAGACGTGAGAGGTAAACGCCGGCAGCGCCGCGCCGAGCGCCTTCACTTCATCGGCAAAGGCGTGAACGTCGCCATTTTCCGCCGCATGGAACCAGTTCACCTGACCCTGATGACCGCTCTTCGCCAGCGCATCCAGCATCGCCAGCATCGGCGTTTGCCCGACGCCGCCAGAGAGCAGGGTGACCGGCGTCTGTGGCTTAACGTTAAGGAAGAAATCTCCCGCCGGGGCGGCCAGATAGACCACATCGCCTTCGCTGGCATGGTTATGCAGCCAGCTGGAAACCTGACCGCCTTCCTCGCGTTTAACCGCAATGCGGTAGCCTTTGCCGTCCGCTTTGCGGGTCAGGGAATACTGGCGGATTTCCTGATATTCGAAGCCTTCCGGTTTCAGCCAGATGGCCAGGTACTGGCCAGGCTGGTAATCGGCGACCGGCTGGCCATCAACCGGTTCGAGCTCAAAGCTGGTGATAAGCTGGCTGCGCGGGGTTTTCTTCACGATGCGAAACGCGCGGGTCCCTTCCCAGCCGCCGGTTTTACTGGCGTTTTGCTGATAGATCTCGGCTTCACGGCCGATAAAGACGTTCGCCAGCACGCCGTAGGCTTTACCCCAGGCATCGAGCACTTCCTGGCCCGGACTGAACATTTCATCGAGGGTCGCCAGCAGATGGCTGCCAACAATATTGTACTGCTCCGGTTTGATCTGGAAGCTGGTGTGTTTCTGGGCGATCTTTTCCACCGCCGGCAGCAGGGCAGGCAGGTTATCGATATTGCTGGCGTAGGCGGCAATAGCGTTGAATAACGCTTCACGCTGATCGCCGTTGCGCTGGTTGCTCATGTTGAAGATCTCTTTGAGCTCCGGATTATGCGCGAACATACGATCGTAGAAATGGGCGGTTAATTTCGGGCCGGTCTCTACCAGCAGGGGAATGGTGGCTTTTACCGTGGCGATGGTTTGAGCGTCAAGCATAGCGTGCTTCCTTATGTGTTATCTTAATGATGCATTTTAAATGCATCTTAAAGAAATAACCCTGCGTTGTAAATGGTTCTTTAACACATTCCCCCGATCCAGTTACAACATGAAGAATTTGCATCACAAACCTGAAAAGAAATCCGTTGATACTGAGAGAGGCGTTATTGCTCAAAGCCTTGTGTCATGCGGAGCCAATCGTTTGCGTAAAATCCTTTGTCAAGACCTGTTATCACAGAATGATTCGGTTATACTGTGGGCCGTTGTCCAATCGGACCGCCTTTTTAGGCCGAAATTTTATTGTTAGCTGAGTCAGGAGATGCGGATGTTAAAGCGTGAAATGAACATTGCCGATTATGATGCCGAACTGTGGCAGGCTATGGAGCAGGAAAAAGTACGTCAGGAAGAGCACATCGAACTGATCGCCTCCGAAAACTACACCAGTCCGCGCGTTATGCAGGCGCAGGGCTCTCAGCTGACCAACAAATATGCTGAAGGGTATCCGGGCAAGCGTTACTACGGCGGCTGTGAATACGTCGACGTGGTTGAACAGCTGGCAATCGACCGCGCGAAAGAACTGTTCGGCGCTGACTATGCTAACGTCCAGCCGCACTCCGGCTCCCAGGCTAACTTTGCCGTCTACACCGCGCTGCTGCAGCCGGGCGACACCGTGCTCGGTATGAACCTGGCGCAGGGCGGCCACCTGACTCACGGCTCTCCGGTTAACTTCTCCGGCAAACTGTACAACATCATCCCTTACGGTATCGATGAGTCCGGTAAAATTGACTATGACGACATGGCGAAGCAGGCTCAGGAACACAAACCGAAGATGATCATCGGTGGTTTCTCCGCTTACTCCGGTATCGTTGACTGGGCGAAAATGCGTGAAATCGCTGACAGCATCGGCGCTTACCTGTTCGTCGATATGGCGCACGTGGCAGGCCTGATTGCCGCTGGCGTGTACCCGAACCCGGTTCCGCATGCTCACGTTGTGACCACCACCACCCACAAAACCCTGGCGGGTCCGCGCGGCGGCCTGATTCTGGCGAAAGGCGGTAGCGAAGAGCTGTACAAAAAACTGAACTCTGCCGTGTTCCCAAGCGCGCAGGGCGGCCCGCTGATGCACGTTATCGCGGCGAAAGCGGTGGCGCTGAAAGAAGCGATGGAGCCAGAGTTTAAAGTTTACCAGCAGCAGGTTGCGAAAAACGCTAAAGCGATGGTGGAAGTGTTCCTGAACCGCGGCTACAAAGTGGTGTCTGGCGGTACTGAGAACCACCTGTTCCTGCTGGACCTGGTGGATAAAAACCTGACCGGTAAAGAAGCTGACGCTGCCCTGGGCCGCGCCAACATCACCGTCAACAAAAACAGCGTGCCGAACGATCCGAAGAGCCCGTTCGTAACCTCCGGTATCCGTATCGGTTCTCCGGCAGTGACTCGCCGCGGCTTTAAAGAAGCGGAAGTCAAAGAGCTGGCTGGCTGGATGTGTGACGTGCTGGACAATATCAATGACGACGCGGTCATTGAGCGCGTGAAAGGTAAAGTGCTGGATATCTGCGCCCGCTTCCCGGTATATGCGTAAGCGTTAGCGTTGACATCAAAAAGGCCGCGTATGCGGCCTTTTTTGCGTCTGGAGATTAGCGGCGGTCGAGGGAGATCGCCCCGGGGCCGGTTACCGCCAGCAGCAGGAAAGCGCCGGCGATGCTGACGTTTTTCCAGAAGTTAATCATGTTCGGCAATACCGCATCGCCAGTCATATCCCAGTAGTGATGGCCAATCACCGCCGTGCCCAGGGTGTAGAAAATAAAGATGACCGCCAGCGGGCGGGTGAAAAAGCCGAGCACAATCAGAATCGCGGCAGGCACTTCCATAATGACGGCGATAATCGCCGCCAGGGTCGGCATCGGCGCGCCGGAGGCGGCCATGTACTGCACCGTACCGTCAAAGCCCAGCAGTTTGGGGTAGCCAAAAAGAATAAACAGAATCACCACGGCGATGCGGGCGATAAGCAGCAACAGAGAGCGGGAAGCGCCAAAATCAAAATAGCGGAGTGAGTTCATAATCAGCTCGTTATGAGAGACGTGTGATTTAAACGTAATACACAAATTTGCGCTCCGCCACGTTCGTTTATGACTAAACCAGCGTCTGCAATTGCTCCTCAACGTACAGATAACCTATCCCCATCAGCTGCTGGGCGCGTGTCAGCTGGCCAAAGCCAATTTGGGTGGCGTGCGCTCGCGGCGTATCCCGGTGGTCAAAGGGGTTGAAACCCGTTTGTTTAACGATACTTTCCAGCCACTGCTCACCGAAGGCGCAACTGCGCCCGTAAAGCCAGATTTGATTAATGTTTAATATATTCAGGAAATTATAGAGGCTTAAGCCAATCGCGTTGGCAGCGTTATCAACCCATGCGCGAATTTGCACATCTCCCTCTTTCCAGGCCTCAATGAGCGACGCCGTGGTTAACTGCTCGGGGGCGAGCGTTGCTTCAGGCTGCGTTTTGAGCCACATTCGGGCCTGTTTTTTCAGCGCGCTGAGAGAGGCGACGGTTTCGAGGCAACCGTATCTTCCGCAGTCGCAGGCGTTGCCGTCAGGATTGACAATCGTATGCCCAATCTGCCCGCTGCCGTACAGACTGCCGCGATAAATATGATCGTTAATCACAAATGACGAGCCGATACCGTAGTCGACGTTGATCACGCAAAAATCCTGCTGTGTACCCTGATGCTGCCACTTCTCCGCCAGCGCCAGCATCACGCAGTCGTTATCCACCCGAACCTGCACGCCAAGCCGCTCCTCAAGCAGATACTTTATTTCGATCGGTGTTTTCCAGCGTGCCTGGGGCATGGTTTGTGAAACGCCGGTAATCGGATCAACCTGTCCATGCACGCCAAGGGCGAGATTGATGCTGTGCTGCGGGTAGCGGCGGTGGATATGCCGCCAGCATTCAACGATGGCCTCAAGCAGGGCCTGAGGAGTGGGCGCGTTGACCGGCAAATGCTGATGGCCATCCACTGCCAGCAGGCGGGCGTCGGCAAGCTGATATTCAATGCTGGTCGGGGTGATATTCATGCACAGTGTCCAGGCGCCGTGCTCGGGGATCTGGTAGCTGCCGCTGTTCACGCCCCGTTTGCTCAAGTGTTCCGTTGAGTGACCGATCAATCCCTCGCTAAGCAGCTCGGCCAGAATATTGCTCACCGCCGGAATGGAGAGACCGGTGAGTTGAGAGAGCTGTGATTTACTGAGCTGCTTTTCCCGCCACAGATGGGAAAGAAAAATCGACTTATTGGCCTGCCGGACCCGGGCGTTATTAAAGCCAGTACGCTGCATACACTTAACTCCCTTAACTATATTGCGTGAGCATTGCGCATTTTAACAGCGAATTGGCGATATAGACTCCTGTTATTGCAACTTTTACTTCGTTTTGTTTAGTGGAGGCATCATGTACGGTTCGGTTAAGGTCTGGCAGGAAATCATTTCATTACCAACGTGGACAACGGGAGCGGAAGATCCGAACCCTATGTTTCTGGAAAAACGTGTTTATCAAGGATCTTCCGGCAGCGTCTATCCCTACGGCGTGATTGATACCCTGACCGGCGAACGCGAAATGCGCGATTATCAGGCAGTGTGGATGGAGAATGATTTCCTTCGGGTCATGCTGCTACCGGAGCTTGGCGGCCGTATTCACCGGGCATATGACAAAGTCAAACAACGTGATTTCGTCTATTACAATGAGGTGGTTAAGCCAGCCCTGGTAGGGCTGCTCGGGCCCTGGATCTCCGGCGGAATCGAATTTAACTGGCCGCAACATCACCGGCCGACGACCTTTAAGCCGGTCGATTTTTCTATTCAGCAGGGAGAAAACGGCGCGCAGACCGTATGGATGGGGGAAGCGGAGCCCATGCGCGGTTTGCAGGTTATGGCCGGGTTTACGCTCTATCCTGACCGCGCGCTGATTGAAATCACTGGCAAGATCTTCAATGGTAACGCCACGCCGCGCCATTTCCTGTGGTGGGCCAACCCTGCAGTAAAAGGCGGCGATGCCCACCAGAGTGTATTCCCACCCGATGTCACCGCTGTATTCGACCATGGTAAGCGTGATGTTTCCGCTTTCCCGATTGCCACCGGTACCTACTACAAAGTGGACTATTCTGCGGGGGTTGATATCTCCCGTTATAAAAACGTCCCGGTACCCACTTCGTATATGGCGGAGAAGTCGGATTACGATTTTGTCGGCGCTTATCATCATGACGAGCGAGGCGGGTTACTGCATGTTGCCGATCACCATGTCTCTCCTGGCAAGAAACAGTGGAGCTGGGGGTACGGGGATTTTGGCCAGGCCTGGGATCGAAATCTGACTGATGAAAATGGCACTTATATTGAGCTGATGACCGGCGTCTTCACCGATAACCAGCCTGACTTTACGTGGCTTGCGCCTTATGAAGAGAAGGTGTTTGTACAAAATTTCCTTCCCTACAGCGAGTTAGGGATGGTGCAAAATGCCAATACACAGCTGGCACTGAAGCTGGTTCGCGAGTCTGGGCAACTGCAGCTTGGCGTATATGCCATTGCTCCGCTAAATCATATCGTGGTTGAACTCAGCGCTGACCATCAGCCATTGTACGAAACTCAGCTGACGCTGAAGCCCGGTGAGAGCTGGCAGCAGACGCTGCCGGAAAATGGCGTCGGGCGCTTAACCCTCAAAGTGAAAACCGCCGAGAACCAGCCGCTGCTGGATTATCAGGAACATATTACCCAACAGACGCCGCTGCCCGAACCAGCTATAGCGCCCGCGTTACCGGAAGCGATCCACAATGGCGACGAGCTCTATTTTATCGGCCAGCACCTTGAACAATACAACCACGCAAGCCGCTACGCCGGGGATTACTATCGTCGGGCGGTTGAGCTCGATCCGCAGGATTATCGCAATAATGTTGCCCTCGGTACCCTGGCGTTCAACAGTGCCGACTGGGCGCTGGCGGAACAGTGTGCCCGTGCTGCGCTACAGCGCGCGCATCGTTTGAATAAGAACCCGCGAGATGGCGAAGCCAGTATGCTGCTTGCCAGCGTGCTGGAAAGGATGGGGGATGATGCAGGCGCCTGGGATCACTATTACAAAGCCTCCTGGAGCGGTAACTGCCGTGACGCCGCCTGGTGGTCGCTGGCGCGGCTGGCGATGAAGCGCGGTGATGTTGCCGATGCGCTGGAAAAAGTAAACACCAGTCTGCGGTTCAACGCCAGCAATCCTCTGGCGATGGGGTTGAAAGCGCTGGCATTAGCCAACAGTGGGCAGAAGAAAGCAGCGCTGGAGTTTATTTTCGCCTCTCTTGAGCAATACCCATTGAGCTATCCGCTGCACTGCGCGCGCTGGATGATTGAGCGGAGCGACGACGCGCGAGAAACCCTGCTGCGCATCACGGGGCGCAGAGGGGTCAACGCCAGCCTGCTGGCGGGTTGGCTGCTCTCTATCGGACAGACGTCGGCGGTGAAAGAGGTTCTTGCGGTTCTGGACAGTCAGGAAGCGCTGCCGATGCTCTGGCGTGCGTCGCTAAGTGATGATGCCAATGAACGCCAACAGTTTATTGCCGCCGCCGAGCACTGCCATGCGCACAATGTTCGTTTCCCTAACTCGCTCGATGAAGTTCAGATGCTGCAGTCGCTGGGCGACAGCGCTTTTGCCCGCTATCTACTCGGTTGCTTCTGGTACAGCAAACGTCGCTATGACGAGGCGGTGAGCTGCTGGCGCGAGACACTCGAAAAATCTCCCGATTATGCGCCCGCTCATCGTCTGCTGGGCGTTTACTCCTGGAATAAACAGCAGGATGCAACGCAGGCGCTGGCTTATCTGCAGCGCGCCGTAGCGCTGGAGCCGGAAAATGCGCGCTTCCTGTTTGAACTCGATTTTTTGCAAAAATTACTGGCCAGGCCGGTACATGAGCGACTGACGACGCTGGTGGAACGTAAAGCCGTGGTGCTGAAGCGGGACGACCTGACCGCTGAGCTGCTAAGCCTGTGGAACGCGTCCGGTCATTATGCCGATGCCGCCGCGATTCTGGATACGCGCGTATTCCATCCCTGGGAAGGAGGAGAAGGGAAAATCACCGGCCAGTATTTGCTCAATCAGCTCCATCGGGCATTACAGTTCATCGAGCGTGGGGCGTTTAAACAGGCCACGGACTGTCTGAAAGCCGCATTACGCTATCCCGACAATCTGGGGGAGGGGCGACTGCCTGGGCAAACGGATAACGATATCTGGTATTTGCTGGGCTACTGCGCAGAACAGGCTGGGGATGCGCAGCAGGCGGCGGAATATTACCAGCTTGCCCGGCAAGGGGGCTCAACGCTGGACGCCGGGCGGTACTACAACGATCAACCCGCCGATTATCTTTTCTGGCAGGGCATTGCGCTGCGTAAGAGCGGTAACCCAGCGCAGGCCGAGCAGCACTTCCGCCATTTTATCGACTGGGCCGCGCAGCATCGGGATGACGTTCCGCAAGTCGATTTTTTTGCCGTCTCTCTTCCGGACCTGGTGGTTCTCGATGTATCAGCGCAGCAGAGACATCAGCAGCACTGCTTGTTTATTGAAGCGTTGGGCCATCTGGGGCTGGGCAACGTATCCGCCTGCCAGCAGAGGATGCAGCAGCTTCTGCAAATAAATCCGGCTCATGATAAGGCGCATCTGATTCGCCATGCCCTGCAAAGCGGCATTTTTTCCTGAACCTCAATGGGCGGGCTCGGCCCGCCTGAACCCTACTGTTCCCTGCGTTTCCCTTATAGAGGAATCATTATGAACAACGCGCAGACACATCTCAAAATGGGCTACGTCTGGACGATTTGTCTGGTCGCCGCCTGCGGTGGTTTACTGTTTGGCTATGACTGGGTGGTGATTGGCGGCGCTAAGCCATTTTATGAAGCCTGGTTTTCAATTACGGACCCGGCGCAGTCCGGCTGGGCGATGAGCTCAGCGCTGTTGGGCTGTATTTTCGGCGCATTAATTTCGGGATGGTGCGCAGACAAACTGGGGCGCAAGCTGCCATTAATTCTTTCCGCCGTGCTGTTCAGCGCGTCGGCCTGGGGGACGGCGGTCGCCAGTCATTTCGATATGTTTGTGGTTTACCGCATTGTGGGCGGCGTAGGGATTGGTCTGGCTTCCGCTCTCAGCCCGCTTTACATTGCCGAAGTCAGCCCGGCAGAGAAAAGAGGACGTTTTGTCGCGGTCAATCAGCTCACCATCGTGATTGGCGTGCTGGCCGCTCAGTTAATCAATCTGATGATTGCTGAACCGGTGGAGCCGGGGGCGACGCAGCAGATGATTGTGGACAGCTGGAATGGGCAGATGGGCTGGCGCTGGATGTTCGGTGCGGAACTGGTGCCGGCGCTGGCGTTTCTGGTCCTGATGTTTTTTGTCCCCGAGTCGCCGCGCTGGCTCATGAAGGCCGGTAAACCGGAGCGCGCCCGGGCTGCGCTGGAACGCATTGGTTCTGCCGACTATGCCGACAGGATCCTGCGTGAAATCGCGCATACCCTGGAAAAGGATAACAATAAAGTCTCCTACGGCGCGCTGTTGGCTCCCCAGGTGAAACCGATTGTGATCATTGGCATGGTGCTCGCCATATTCCAGCAGTGGTGTGGGATTAACGTCATCTTTAACTACGCGCAGGAGATTTTTGCCTCGGCGGGGTTCGATATTAACAGCACGCTGAAATCGATCGTCGCGACGGGCGTCGTTAATCTGGTCTTTACCATTGCGGCGCTGCCGCTGGTGGATAAAATCGGTCGCCGTAAATTAATGCTGCTTGGCGCTTCGGGATTGACGCTGATCTATGTGCTGATCGCCGGCGCTTACGCCATGGGCATTATGGGGTGGCCGGTACTGTTGCTGGTGCTGGCGGCGATTGCTATTTATGCGTTGACCCTGGCGCCGGTGACCTGGGTGCTGCTGGCGGAGATTTTTCCCAACCGCGTACGTGGACTCGCGATGTCTTTAGGTACCCTGGCGCTGTGGATCGCCTGTTTCCTGTTAACCTATACTTTCCCGCTGCTTAATGCCGGTCTGGGCGCGGCAGGAAGCTTCCTGCTGTATGGTGTCATTTGCGCTGCCGGCTACCTCTATATCCTGCGCAACGTCCCGGAAACGAAAGGTATCACCCTCGAAGCGCTGGAAGAGCAGCTGGCGCAGCGTCATACGGGCGTGAATGCGGCGAAGCAGGAGCAGATGCGCTAATGGCGGAAGAGTGGATTCTGGAGAACGCGCATCTGCGGATGTGCGTCTCTTCTCTGGGCGGCAAAGTGCAAAGTTTATTCTCGCGGCAATATCAAGCGCCGGTGCTATATGAAAATCCCGCCGGCGGCATGTTTCCGATGCTGCCATTGGCCAATCGCGTCGCCGGCAACCGTTTTATTTTTCATGGGCAGGAGATTGTCCTGCCTCGCCACCATGCCGACGAGTATTTCTTTCTTCACGGTGACGGCTGGTTACAGCGCTGGGATATTATTGAGTACGGCGCCGAGTATTGTGTATTACAGCTGCGTCGGCAGCATGCCTGCGGTTTCGATTATCTGGCGCAGCTCCGCTACCAGTTGCTGCGTAACCAGCTGATAGCGGAGCTAACGCTTACCCACTATGGGGAGGTCCCTGCGCTTTACGGCTGCGGCTTTCATCCCTTTTTCCCTTTCGATGAACGCAGCAAGGTTCAGTCCCAGGTCAGCGGTTACTGGCCGGAAGGGGAGAATCACTTACCTCTCAACTGGCAAGGAAACTTGCCCGACTATGCCAATTTCAGCGTGGCTCAGTTCGGTGAAGATCGTTGGCTGAACGTGGGTTATTCCGGCTGGGGCGGGCGGGCGAGGGTAAGCAATGATGTGATGAATATCACAATTCTATCGCAAACTCCGTGGTTGATGCTGTTCAGAATGCAAGGTGAATCATTCCTTTGCCTCGAGCCGCAAAGCCATCCGGTAAACGCCCACAACATGGACGGGCAGCCGGGGCTGCGAGTTTTAGGCGCGGGAGATAAGCTGAATTTTTCGCTGAAAATCATCATCGAGGGGGCATAAATAACGAGCTATCAGCAGACAAGAGCATCTTGCGCCCGCCGGGGTTTATCGCCAGACTATCGCCACCATTCGGGAGGAAATCATGGTCTTGCACTCCACGCGCTGGCTGGCGCTCAGTTATTTCACCTACTTTTTTAGCTACGGTATTTTTCTGCCCTTCTGGAGCGTCTGGCTGGCCGGAAACGGGCTGACTCCGGAAACCATCGGCATTTTGCTTGGCGCCGGTCTGGTGGCCCGTTTTCTCGGCAGTCTGCTGATTGCCCCGCGGGTGAGCGATCCCTCCCGGCTGATCGCCGCGCTGCGCGTGCTGGCGCTGTTAACCTTGCTCTTCGCGCTGGCCTTCTGGGCCGGCAGCCACGTAGCATGGCTGCTGGCGATCATCATC
The DNA here is from genome assembly GCF_008452795.1 of Klebsiella sp. AqSCr. Lineage (NCBI taxonomy): Bacteria > Pseudomonadati > Pseudomonadota > Gammaproteobacteria > Enterobacterales > Enterobacteriaceae > Klebsiella > Klebsiella sp. AqSCr. The sequence continues at coordinate 1,778,796 of NZ_MJDM01000005.1, read as the reverse complement.
GGCTTCAACCTGTTCTTTTCGCCGCTGGTGCCGCTGACGGATGCTCTGGCCAATACCTGGCAAAAGCAGATCACCATGGACTATGGCCGGGTGCGGCTGTGGGGCTCTATTGCCTTTGTGATTGGTTCAGCGCTGACCGGCAAGCTGGTGAGCCTGTTCGATTACCGGGCGATCCTGCTGATGCTAAGCCTGGGGATCGCCTCGATGCTGCTCGGCATGCTGCTTAAGCCGTCGGTGATGCCCCAGGGGGAGTCGCGCCAGCAGCAGGGGGCCGGAATGGCGGCCTGGCTGACGCTGGTGCGCCAAAGCTGGCGCTTTCTCGCCTGCGTTTGTCTGCTGCAGGGAGCGCATGCCGCCTACTATGGCTTTAGCGCCATCTACTGGCAGCAGGCCGGCTATTCCGCCTCGGCGGTCGGTTATCTATGGTCGTTAGGCGTGGTGGCGGAAGTGGTGATCTTCGCGTTGAGTAAAAAGGTGTTCCGCCGCTTCAGCGCCCGCGACCTGCTGTTGCTCTCCGCCGTTTGCGGGCTGATTCGCTGGGGACTGATGGGCTGGACCACGGCGCTGCCGGGACTCATCCTTGCGCAGATCCTTCACTGTGGCACCTTCACGGTGTGTCATCTGGCGGCGATGCGCTATATCGCCGCCCGTCAGGGTAGCGAAGTGATCCGTCTGCAGGCCGTCTACTCCGCGGTGGCGATGGGCGGCAGTATTGCCATCATGACCGTCTTCGCCGGTTTCCTCTATCAGCACCTGCACCAGGGCGTATTCTGGGTGATGGCCCTGCTGACGCTCCCGGCGATGGCTATACGGCCAAAAGCGGTGGCGGCCTAGTCCTCGAGCATGGCGCAGATATGCTGCTGCTGGCGTTCAGTGAAGTAGTTCTCCGCGTGGATCAGCGGCGGCGAAAACAGCGGCAGCGCCGTCGCATAGGGGGTGACGATAAGCGTCACCCCTTTGGGCGCACCTTCCTTCTGAAAGCGCTCTACGCTCTGGTATTTGATATTCAGCGGCAGCAGCGTTAGTTCGCGCAGCTGTTGTTCCAGGGCCTCTTCAATAGCTGGGTTGTCATCGGTTAGCAACAGCACCTGTTTCTCGTGCAGGTCGCTTTTCTGCATCAGCCAGGCGCCAAAGATCACCGCGATTAAACCGGTCTCTTCCTCATTAAAACGGATGTGCCAGGCCTCCTCGAATTCGCTCAATGCCGCCTGGGTGGTACGCAGTAAGCGAGGGTAGAGCCGGGTCACTTCCTCTGTGAGCGTGCTGTCGATGCCGATAGCAAACACGCTGCGGATCAACGCCTGCGACAAATGAATATAGAGTTGATCGCTGAGCCCCTGCTCATCACTGAACGCTCTGCCAGCGAGGATCTGAAAGCGGTGAATCAGGCCGGAGATAGCCAGCCGCAGGCGGCGATCGTGCGGGTGACCGTCGCGGACCGGGTCGGGGGTTTTGAGCAACATAAACAGCAGCGAGAGGAAAAAAGGTTCTCCGACATGGGGCGGAGCGCCGACCCGACGCTGCCAGTGGCGGACAATCTCCTGCGCCAGGGTGAACTCGGCGGCGGTTTGAGCCCAGCGTTGCTGTTCCTCATTGAAGTCCGGAGAGTATCCCCGGTGATGTTCGAGCAGACAGTACTGCAGGTACAAGCGCAGAAACTGCACGTCGCGGCAGTCAAACTGGCGATTGAGCGCCCGCGCGCAGCGGTTCACCAGCGCCTGCAGATTGGTATCATCGTATAAGGTGCGGGCAATGCCTTCCTGTTTAAGCTGCGTTTTCAGCGCCGGGGTAAAATGATGATTAACGAACTGTGGGCAGAGGCGCAGCCCCCGCCGCAGCGCATGCAGCAGACATAAACGTTGGTCGAGCGCGGCGCCTTCAATCCGATAGCTGCCGTCCACCTGTGACTGGAGGGTCAAACGGTGGTAACGCTGAATTTCGCGTCCGGTCTCCTCAATATCCTGCCGGGCCGTGGTCTCATCAACGAGGTTGATCCTGCCAAGCCGTTCAGTCGTCACCGACTGTCCGGGCAGATAAAACATCAGGAGCACCTGGCTACGGCGCTGTGGACTGGAAAGCGCAGATGGTGGTTCAATGACGGTCATCATCTGGTAAGTTCCAGTTAGGGTTTCCGCTAAGGATAGACAATGACCGCGGCGTGGGCAGGGAAGAGCGTCCGCTTTTACTCAGGATTGCTGGCGAAGTTCACAGAATTTTTCACGTGAGGAACAGATGAACAGAGTGAAACAATGCACAAGCGCGGCGTTTTTCATGGTTTTATCATGGTCGGCCGCTGCGCATCCGCATAGCTTCATCAGCCTGCAAAGCGAGCCGGTGGTCAAGGACGGTCTGCTGAGCGCCTTTAAAATGCGCTGGACGATGGATGAAATTACCTCATCGGATCTGCTCTATGATGCCGGAAACGCCAAACCGGGCAGCGAAGTCTGGAAAAAGCTGGCGGCGGAGGTGATGGCCAACGTGCTCGGTCAGCACTATTTCAGCGAGCTGTGGCATAACGGTCAGCGGGTTAAATTTGACAATCGTCCCGACGGTTACGGCCTCGAACGTGACGGACTGCAGGCGGTACTCACCTTTACTCTGCCGCTGGCGACGCCGCAACCCATTGCCGGGCAGACGTTTACCTTTTCCACCTTCGACCCGGCCTACTACGTCGATATGTTTTATGACAAGGATAGCGATTTTTCCCTGCCCGCAGGGCTGCGGGCCGCCTGTAAGGCAACGGTGATGACGCCAAAACCGAACGACAAAATGCTCTCATACGCCCAGTCGCTGGATAAAGCGGATGCGCCGCCGGAAGATATGGCGCTGGGCAGCTATTTTGCCCAGAAGGTGACCCTGACATGTCAGTAATTTTTACTCCGCGCGCGCGATCTTCGCGCTGGAAAGCGCTGTGGCCGCTGGCGCTGTTGCTGGCTGTGAGCATCATCGGCGGCGTCTGGCTGTGGCGGGCGTGGCCGCAGGTGCTGATGCAGAGCGCAGTCTGGCAGCGTTCGCTCAACCTGGAACTCAGCCGCCTGCTGCAGGCGGTGGCGGAGAACCCGGCGGCGGCAGGGCTGTCGCTGCTGGGGTTTAGCTTTGTTTACGGGGTGCTCCATGCCTTAGGGCCCGGCCACGGTAAAATTGTCATTACGACCTGGCTTGCCACCCATCCCGCGAAGCTGAAATCAAGCATTGGCCTGACGCTGGCCGCTTCTTTACTGCAGGGGCTGGTGGCCATCGCGCTGGTGGTCGTGGTGCTGGCGCTGCTGCAGCTGCCGGCGCGCCAGCTGCACCTCAGCAGTTTCTGGCTGGAGAAGGGGAGCTATTTGCTGGTGGGTGCGTTAGGGCTGCTGCTGTGCTGGCGGGCGTTAAAAAAGCTGCGTCTGCTGCTGCGCCGGCCAACGTTTACCGCTTTTACCCCGCATCATGTTCATAACGAACACTGCGGCTGCGGGCATCAGCATCTCCCGGCCCCGGAGCAGCTGCAGGCCGGCGACGACTGGCGGGCTCGCGCCGCGATCGTCCTGTCGATGGGTATGCGTCCCTGCTCGGGGGCGATCATGGTTCTGCTGTTCAGCAAGGTAATCGGCGTTTTTGGCTGGGGGATGGCGGCGGCGCTGGCGATGGCGGCGGGAACCTCGTTGACTATCACGGCGCTGGCGCTGTTGGTGCATGGGTTCCGCCAACTGGCGATCCGCCTCAGTCGCCATCAGGCGCCAGCGTTATGGAAGCAGGTTAGTTGGGCGACGCTGGCGTTGGCCGGCGGCGTCATATTGCTGGCGGCGGCAGGGGTGATGTGGCTCAGCGCCGTCCCTGCCGGCGGTGGGATCCGTCCGTTTTAGACAGACGCCGGGCGCAAATCCTAAAGTGGGCGCCAGCGCTTGCCGCTGGCGAAGCGATGCTCTAGTTTTCCGCTTTTCGGCGGATGACAAGGAGTCGCTATGGCCGCAAATATCGTTTCTCCCGCGCAGAGCGGGCGGTTCTATTATGGCTGCGCCGGCGCCGCCGGGCTGCTGGCGGGCCTGGCGATCATATTCTGGTTTCCAGCCCTGGCCAGCTGGTGGCCGTCAGATCTGGTGCGTGTCTACCACGCCATGCCGTATGTTATGCGATTCGGGGTGGCGAGTGTCGCGGATATTCCGCTGGTGGCCTACGCCACCCTAACGCTGTCGGGCTTCGTGCTGGCCTTTTGTCATCCCGGTCACAGTAAACTGCCCATTGTTGCCTGGGCTGTGCATAACCAGCCCTCGCCGCGGGAGATGGTCGACTGGATCCTGCGCAGCTGGGTGTTGCAGTTCGGTTTTCTGGTGATCATTTTCTGGCGTTTCGCGTTTATGGGTAAGCTAAGCAGCGACAGGCTAATGCAGATCGTGGGCATCTTTAACGACGTATGCTATCTGGCCACGCTGGTGCTGGCTGGAATACTGCTGCGCGACGGCTGGCGCGACTTTCAGGGCGTTGCCGCACCGGCAGGGAATATTCGCATTCCGCTGATCTTTGCCCTGAGCTTTTATCTGCCGTTTCAGCTGGTATGGATTTTACTCAGTGCGCAGCAGTATGAGCTGCCGCTGTGGGGATGGCTGCTGCTGGTTCCGGCGATGGTCGGCGTGCTGTTAGCCCGCCTGGCGACGGTAGGGATAGCGCTGTGTTTCCGGCGCTGGCTGGGGACGCAGGGCTGTCTGCGCTGGCGCGGACCGCTGGCCTTATTTAGCGGCCTGACGGTGCTCTGTATTGGCGGCAATGCGGTGATTCGCCAGATCCTCAACATGATAAAATGACATAAAAAAAGGAAGCCGCGGCTTCCTTTTTGACATCAGTAAGAGATTAACGCTTCAGCGCGTCGCTCAGCTGCTCGCGCATGTTCGCCAGCATCGCTTTCACCACGCGCGGGTTACCGGCAACGATGTTGCCCGTCAGCATATAGTTATGACCGCCGGTGAAGTCGCAGACAATCGCGCCAGCTTCACGGGCGATCAGCTCGCCTGCGGCGAAATCCCATGGTTTCAGGGCGATCTCAAAGTAACCGTCAACGCGGCCGGCGGCCACATAGGCCAGATCCAGCGCGGCAGAGCCGGTGCGACGGAAGTCGGCACATTCGGTAAACATGTTGCCGAGAATATTCATGTAGGTGGTGGCGTGCTGCTTCGCTTTGAACGGGAAGCCGGTCGCGATAATGGTGCCGTCGAGGTCGCGAGCGTTGCTGCCGCGCAGACGGTAGCCGTTCAGCTGCGCGCCCTGGCCGCGGGTCGCGGTAAACAGTTCGTTACGCATCGGATCGTAGACCACCGCGACTTCAGTACGACCTTTGATGCGTACGGCGATGGAAACAGAGAAGTGCGGCAGACGTTTAACGAAGTTGGTGGTGCCATCCAGTGGATCGATAACCCATTGAACATCCTGCTCTTCGCCAGCGTGTTCACCGCTTTCTTCGGTGATAATGGTGTGCTGCGGGTAAGATTTGCGAATGGTTTCGATAATAATCGCTTCGGCGGCTTTATCGACGTTGGTCACAAAATCATTGCTGCCTTTCTGGCTGGTTTCTACGGTGTCTGGCGTTTCGTAGTGTTTGGCAATTAAATTACCCGCCTTGCGCGCGGCGCGCACGGCGATGTTCAGCATCGGATGCATCGGTCTCTCTCACTGGATGTTAAAGAACGGGAAAAAACGGCGCATATAATAGCAGCCAAATCTGCTTATGTCTCCGTTTTATGGTAGCATGCACGAATAATCTTTAGCCGAAGAACCATAATGCTGCAAAATATTCGAATCGTACTGGTAGAAACCTCCCATACCGGCAACATGGGCTCCGTAGCCCGCGCGATGAAAACCATGGGCTTAACTAACCTGTGGCTGGTCAATCCGCTGGTCAAACCCGATTCGCAGGCGATAGCCCTGGCCGCGGGCGCCAGCGACGTGATCGGCAACGCGCAGATTGTCGATACCCTTGATGAAGCGCTGGCAGGCTGTAGCCTGGTGGTTGGCACCAGCGCGCGCTCCCGCACGCTGCCGTGGCCGATGCTCGACCCGCGCGAATGCGGTCTGAAAAGCGTCGCCGAAGGTCAGCATGCGCCGGTGGCGCTGGTCTTTGGCCGCGAGCGCGTTGGTCTGACCAACGATGAACTGCAGAAGTGCCACTATCACGTGGCGATCGCCGCCAACCCGGAGTACAGCTCGCTGAACCTGGCGATGGCGGTGCAGGTTATCGCCTATGAAGTGCGGATGGCCTGGCTGGCGGCGCAGGAGCAAGCGCAGCCGGCGGTTGAGCATGAAGAGGCGCCGTACCCGCTGGTGGACGATCTGGAGCGATTCTACGACCATCTTGAGCAGACGCTGCTGGCGACGGGCTTTATCCGCCTGAATCATCCGGGGCAGGTGATGAACAAGCTGCGTCGTCTGTTCACCCGCGCGCGTCCGGAAAGCCAGGAGTTGAACATCCTGCGCGGCATGCTGGCGTCTATTGAGCAGCAGAATAAAGGTAAGTAACCGCGTTAACGCCGGATGGCGCTTCGCTTATCCGGGCTACGAATCGGGCTCGCCTGGCGGGATGAAGGTATCAGGCTATGCGGAAGTAAAACGGCACGGAAAGCCAAATACCTGACTAAAACAGTCAAGTAAATAGTTGACCAAATTACTCGGGAATGTCAGACTTGGCCCTGCTATGCAATACCCATATTAATAAAAAGCCCGGCCAGGGGCGAGTTTGAGGTTAAGTAAGACATGAGACTGACATCTAAAGGGCGTTATGCCGTGACCGCGATGCTTGACGTTGCGCTCAACTCTGAAACGGGCCCGGTGCCGTTGGCAGATATTTCAGAGCGTCAGGGAATTTCGCTTTCCTATCTGGAACAGCTGTTCTCTCGCCTGCGTAAAAATGGCCTGGTTTCCAGCGTTCGTGGCCCAGGTGGTGGTTATCTGTTAGGTAAAGATGCCGGCAGTATCGCCGTCGGCGAAGTCATTAGCGCCGTGGACGAATCCGTTGACGCCACCCGTTGCCAGGGCAAGGGCGGCTGTCAGGGCGGCGATAAATGCCTGACTCACGCGCTGTGGCGCGACCTGAGCGAGCGCCTGACCGGCTTCCTGAACAATATCACCCTCGGGGAACTGGTGAATAACCAGGAGATCCTCGATGTTTCCGGTCGTCAGCATCAGCACGAAACCCAGCGCAATGCGCGCACCCAGGACGCGATTGACGTTAAACTGCGCGCCTGAGTGACCCGTCCCGTTTCGGGCTGCGGCTGACAGGGCAAGGCGGCGCGAAACGGCGGGACAACGATTATAAAGAGCTTTCAGAATCAGGCCGGGATGCTCCGACATTCCGTGTACTCGGTCGTACATCAAGCCGGTTGCCTGATTCCTTGCATTGAGTGATGTACGGAGTTTAAGAGCAATGAAATTACCGATTTACCTCGATTACTCCGCAACCACGCCGGTGGACCCGCGTGTTGCCGAGAAAATGATGCAGTTCCTGACCATGGACGGGACCTTTGGTAACCCGGCCTCCCGTTCCCACCGTTTTGGCTGGCAGGCTGAAGAGGCGGTTGATATCGCCCGCAATCAGATTGCCGAGCTGGTCGGCGCCGACCCGCGCGAAATCGTCTTTACCTCTGGTGCGACTGAATCCGACAACCTGGCGATCAAGGGTGCAGCCAACTTTTATCAGAAAAAAGGCAAGCACATCATCACCAGCAAAACCGAGCATAAAGCGGTTCTGGATACCTGCCGTCAGCTGGAGCGCGAAGGCTTCGAAGTGACCTACCTGGCGCCGCAGAGCAACGGGATTATCGATCTGAAAGAGCTGGAAGCGGCGATGCGTGACGACACCATCCTGGTTTCCATCATGCATGTGAATAACGAAATCGGCGTGGTGCAGGATATCGCTACCATCGGCGAGATGTGTCGCGCCCGCGGTATCATTTACCACGTAGACGCCACCCAGAGCGTGGGCAAGCTGCCTATCGATCTGAGCCAGCTGAAAGTTGACCTGATGTCCTTCTCCGGTCACAAAATCTACGGTCCGAAAGGCATCGGCGCGCTGTACGTGCGCCGTAAGCCGCGTATTCGTATCGAAGCGCAAATCCACGGCGGCGGCCACGAGCGCGGTATGCGTTCCGGTACTCTGCCTGTTCACCAGATCGTCGGCATGGGTGAAGCTTACCGTATCGCCAAAGAAGAGATGGAAAGCGAGATGGCGCGTCTGCGCACGCTGCGCAACCGTCTGTGGAACGGCGTGAAGGATATGGAAGAAGTGTACCTCAACGGCGACCTCGAGCAGGGCGCGCCGAACATTCTCAACGTCAGCTTCAACTATGTTGAAGGCGAGTCGCTGATTATGGCGCTGAAAGACCTGGCGGTTTCCTCCGGTTCAGCCTGTACTTCCGCGAGCCTTGAGCCATCCTACGTGCTGCGCGCGTTAGGCATGACTGATGAACTGGCGCACAGTTCTATTCGTTTCTCTTTAGGTCGTTTCACTACCGAGGAAGAGATTGACTATGCCATCGATCTGATTCGCAAATCCATTGGCCGTCTGCGCGAGCTTTCTCCGCTGTGGGAAATGTTCAAACAGGGCGTGGATCTGAACAGCATTGAATGGTCACATCACTAATTCGGCACCAATAAGGAGAATTCATCATGGCTTACAGCGAAAAAGTTATCGATCATTACGAGAATCCGCGCAACGTCGGCTCTTTTGACAACAGCGACGAGAACGTCGGCAGCGGCATGGTCGGCGCGCCGGCCTGCGGCGACGTGATGAAGCTGCAGATTAAAGTCAACAATGAAGGTATCATTGAAGACGCGCGCTTCAAGACCTACGGCTGCGGTTCCGCTATCGCTTCCAGCTCCCTTGTTACCGAGTGGGTGAAGGGCAAATCGCTGGACGAAGCGCAGGCGATCAAGAACACCGATATCGCCGATGAACTGGAACTGCCGCCGGTGAAAATCCACTGCTCGATCCTGGCGGAAGACGCGATTAAAGCCGCGATTGCGGATTACAAAAGCAAACGTGAAGCAAAATAATTAGTTGAGGTTTTGTTATGTCGATTACTCTTAGCGACAGTGCAGCAGCGCGAGTCAATGCCTTCCTGGCGAACCGCGGTAAAGGGTTTGGCCTGCGCCTGGGCGTAAGAACCTCCGGCTGCTCGGGTATGGCCTATGTACTGGAGTTTGTTGACGAGCCGGCGGCTGAAGACACCGTGTTTGAAGACAAAGGCGTGAAGGTCGTGATCGACGGCAAAAGTCTGCAATTCCTCGACGGCACTCAGCTGGACTTCGTCAAAGAAGGCCTCAACGAAGGGTTCAAATTCACTAACCCTAACGTCAAAGATGAGTGCGGCTGCGGCGAAAGCTTTAACGTATAATCGGTACTCCTCAACCCCACCGCGGTCACGCCGCGCGTGGGGTTTTAATTTAGATGCATGACCCTGAGGTTACTATGGACTATTTCACCCTCTTCGGGTTACCAGCCAGCTATACCCTCTCGCTTGAACAACTGGCTGTCCGGTATCAGGATCTGCAGCGCCAGTACCATCCGGATAAATTTGCCAGCGCGCCTGCGGCGGAACAGCTTGCGGCGGTTCAGCATTCCGCCACTATAAACCAGGCCTGGCAGACGCTGCGCCATCCGCTGACTCGCGCAGAATATCTCCTTTCGCTGCATGGCTTCGATCTGGCCAGCGAGCAGCATACCGTTCGCGATACCGCGTTCCTGATGGAACAGCTGGAATTGCGCGAAGAGCTGGATGAGATCGGCCAGGCGAAAGACGACGCGCGGCTGGGAGGTTTTATCAAACGGGTGAAAGCGCTGTTTGATACCCGTCAGCAGCTGATGGTTGACCAATTGCATAATGAGAGCTGGGAGGCGGCGGCGGACACGGTTCGTAAGCTCCGTTTCCTCGATAAACTGCGCAGCAGTGCTGAAGAACTCGAAGAAAAACTGCTCGATTTTTAATTTTCGGAAGCAATTATGGCCTTATTACAAATTAGTGAGCCCGGCCTGAGCGCCGCGCCGCACCAGCGTCGTCTGGCGGCCGGTATCGACCTGGGCACCACCAATTCTCTGGTGGCTACCGTGCGTAGCGGCCAGGCCGAGACTCTGCCCGATCATCAAGGCCGCTATCTGCTGCCGTCGGTGGTGAACTACCACGCTTCGGGGCTGACCGTCGGCCATGACGCCCGGCTTAACGCCGCTCAGGATCCTGCCAATACCATCAGCTCCGTGAAGCGGATGATGGGGCGCTCCCTCGCCGATATTCAAAACCGTTACCCGCATCTGCCGTATCAGCTGCAGGCCAGTGAAAACGGCCTGCCGATGATCCAGACGGCCGGCGGCCTGCTGAACCCGATTCGCGTCTCCGCCGATATCCTCAAAGCGCTGGCCGCCCGGGCGACCGAAGCGCTGGCCGGCGAACTCGACGGCGTGGTCATTACCGTTCCCGCTTACTTCGATGACGCTCAGCGCCAGGGAACCAAAGACGCGGCGCGTCTGGCGGGCCTGCACGTGCTGCGCCTCCTCAATGAGCCGACCGCGGCGGCTATTGCCTACGGCCTCGACTCCGGCCAGGAAGGGGTGATTGCGGTCTACGATCTCGGCGGCGGCACCTTTGATATCTCCATTCTGCGTTTAAGCCGCGGGGTGTTTGAAGTGCTGGCCACCGGCGGCGACTCGGCTCTCGGCGGCGATGATTTCGATCACCTGCTGGCTGACTACCTGCGCGAGCAGGCGGGCTTCAGCGACCGCAGCGATAACCGTCTGCAGCGTGAGCTGCTGGATGCCGCCATCGCGGCGAAAATCGCCTTGAGCGATGCCGAGGCAGCGCACGTCGAGGTCGGCGGCTGGCAGGGCGATATCACCCGCAGCCAGTTTAACGATCTGATTGCCCCGCTGGTAAAACGTACCCTGATGGCCTGCCGTCGGGCGCTAAAAGACGCTGGCGTTGAAGCGCAAGAAGTGCTGGAAGTGGTGATGGTCGGCGGTTCGACCCGCGTGCCGCTGGTGCGTGAGCGCGTTGGCGAGTTCTTCGGTCGCACTCCGCTGACCTCCATTGACCCGGACAAAGTTGTCGCCATCGGCGCGGCGATCCAGGCCGATATCCTGGTGGGCAACAAGCCGGACAGCGAACTGCTGCTGCTCGACGTTATCCCGCTGTCGTTAGGCCTGGAAACCATGGGCGGCCTGGTGGAGAAAGTGATCCCGCGTAATACCACCATTCCGGTGGCCCGCGCGCAGGAGTTTACCACCTTCAAAGATGGCCAGACGGCGATGTCCATTCACGTGATGCAGGGCGAGCGTGAGCTGGTCCAGGATTGCCGTTCGCTGGCGCGCTTTGCGCTGCGCGGTATCCCGGCGCTGCCGGCGGGCGGGGCGCATATTCGCGTTACCTTCCAGGTGGATGCCGATGGCCTGCTGAGCGTTACGGCGATGGAAAAATCGACCGGCGTAGAAGCCTCCATCCAGGTGAAACCGTCTTACGGTCTGACCGATGGCGAAATCGCCACCATGATTAAAGATTCGATGAGCTACGCCGAACAGGATATTCAGGCGCGCATGCTGGCTGAACAGAAAGTGGAAGCCGCGCGCGTACTGGAGAGCCTGACAAGCGCGCTGGCCGCCGACGCCGCGCTGTTAAGCGCCGCGGAGCGTCAGGCCATCGATGCCGCTGCGGAGCAGGTACGCGCCGCCGCGGCAGGCGACGACGCTGACGCGATTAAAGAAGCGATTAAAAATATCGACACACAAACCCAGGAATTCGCCGCTCGCCGTATGGATCAGTCGGTCCGTATCGCGCTGAAAGGCCAATCCGTGGACGAGGTTTAAAATGCCAAAAATTGTATTTCTGCCCCACCAGGACCTGTGTCCGGATGGCATCGTTGTGGAAGCTGAGACCGGTGAAACCATTCTCGATGCCGCGCTGCGTAGCGGTATCGAAATTGAACACGCCTGCGAAAAATCCTGTGCCTGCACCACCTGCCACTGCATCGTGCGTGAAGGCTTTGACTCGCTGGCGGAAAGTAGCGAAGATGAAGACGATATGCTGGATAAAGCCTGGGGGCTGGAACCTGACAGCCGTCTGAGCTGCCAGGCGCGCGTCACCGACGAAGATCTGGTCGTTGAGATCCCGCGTTACACCATCAACCACGCACGCGAGCACTAATATGGCACTGAAATGGACCGACAGTCGCGAAATCGGCGAGGCCTTGTATGACGCTTACCCGGATCTCGACCCGAAAACCGTTCGCTTTACCGACATGCATCAGTGGATTTGCGATTTGGAAGAGTTTGATGATGATCCAAACGCATCCAATGAAAAAATTCTCGAGGCGATTCTGCTAGTCTGGCTAGACGAGGCCGAATAATTTCGCGTTAAGCGAAAACATTTTAACGGGCTGCCATAGGGTGGCCCGTTTGCTAAGAAGGATAATGATAATGACCGAAGCTATGAAGATTACGCTTTCTACTCAGCCAGCCGATGGACGCTGGGGAGAAAAAGCGACCTGGAGCATCAATAACGACGGCATCGCTCTACATCTCAACGGTAAAGACGACCTCGGGCTTATCCAGCGCGCGGCGCGCAAAATTGACGGCATGGGCATCAAGCACGTCGCCCTGAGCGGCGAAGGCTGGAACACCGATCGCGCCTGGGCCTTTTGGGCCGGCTATAAAGGGCCGAAAGGTCAGCGTCAGGTCGAATGGCCATCCCTTGACGACGCGCAGCGCAGCGAGCTGGATAACCGCCTGACGATCATCGACTGGGTGCGCGACACCATCAATGCGCCGGCTGAAGAGCTGGGTCCGGAGCAGCTGGCGCAGCGCGCTGTCGACCTGCTGTGCGGCGTGGCGGGTGAGAAGATAAGCTATCGCATCACCAAAGGCGAAGATCTGCGCGAGCAGGGCTATCTTGGTCTGCATACCGTGGGCCGCGGCTCCGAGCGCCCGCCGGTTCTGCTGGCGCTGGACTATAACCCGACCGGCGATAAAGAGGCGCCGGTATACGCCTGCCTGGTGGGCAAAGGCATCACCTTTGATTCCGGCGGCTACAGCATCAAGCAAAGCGCCTTTATGGATTCGATGAAATCCGATATGGGCGGTGCGGCGACTATCACCGGCGCGCTGGCTTTTGCCATTACCCGTGGGCTGAACAAACGCGTGAAGCTGTTCCTGTGCTGCGCCGACAACCTGATCAGCGGTAACGCCTTCAAACTGGGCGATATTATTCATTATCGCAACGGCAAAACCGTTGAAGTTATGAACACTGACGCGGAAGGCCGCCTGGTGCTGGCGGATGGCCTGATTGACGCCTCGGCGCAGAAGCCAGAGCTGATCATCGACGCCGCCACCCTGACCGGCGCGGCGAAAACCGCGTTGGGCAATGATTACCACGCGCTGTTCAGCTTTGACGATGCGCTGGCGAATCGCCTGCTGGCGAGCGCTCAGGCGGAAAACGAAGCCTTCTGGCGTCTGCCGCTGGCCGAGTTCCACCGCAACCAGCTGCCGTCCAACTTTGCTGACCTGAACAACACCGGTAGCGCGGCCTATCCGGCCGGCGCCAGCACCGCGGCGGGCTTCCTGTCCCACTTCGTGGAAAACTACCATCAGGGTTGGCTGCATATCGACTGTTCGGCAACCTACCGCAAATCTGCCGTTGAGCAGTGGTCGGCGGGCGCCACCGGGCTTGGCGTGCGTACCATTGCTAACCTGCTGACAGCTGAGTAATGGCCTTGCCGGGTGGCTCCCGCGCTTACCCGGCCAGGAAAACCATATGCCCGCGTGGACGAATGGCCGCCGGGCAATTCATTGTGAAGTAGCCAAACTATGTCAGATACAAAAAATGAATTAGAAACCCTGCTGGAAAAAGCGGCGACTGAGCCCGCCCATCGTCCGGCATTTTTCAGCGCGCTGCTGGAGGCCACCGTCTGGGTGCCGGGCAGGGCAGCCGATGGCGAGCAGATTGTCGAAGATAGCGCGCTGGATCTGCAGCATTGGGAAAAAGACGACGGTACCTCGGTGATCCCATTCTTTACCTCGCTGGAGGCGCTGCAGCAGGCGGTGGCGGATGAACAGGCCTTCGTGATGATGCCGGCCCGCACGCTGATGGCGATGACGCTGGGCGAATCGTTATTCCTCAACCCGAAGCTGCCGAGCGGCAAAGAGTTCACCCCACGGGAAATCAGCCATCTGTTAGGCGAAGAAGGCAGCCCACTGAGCACCCAGACGGTACTGGAAGGCGGCGAAGCGCTGCTGCTGTCTGAAGTCGCCGAACCGCCGGCGCAGATGGTCGATTCGCTGACCACGTTGTTCAAAACGCTGAAGACCGTCAAGCGGGCGTTTCTGTGCTCGATTAAAGAGCGCGCCGACGCGCCGGCAAACTTATTGATCGGGATTGAAGCGGAAGGAGATATTGAAGCCATTATCCAGACCACCGGCAGCGTGGCCACCGATACCTTGCCAGGCGACGAACCGATCGATATTTGCCAGGTGGTGGAAGGCGAGAAGGGCATCAGCCACTTTATGATTGCCCATATCACGCCGTTCTATGAAAAGCGCTGGGGCAGCTTCCTGCGCGATTTTAAGCAGAACCGCATCATCTGACAGCGGGGGCGGCAGCCCCCGCTGTTTCTTTCTGCTTCCAGTTCGAGGCACAAAAGCGGGGTGGCAAAAGCTAATGCAGGGCGGCAAAGATTCGCGGATAGGCAGACACCATGTGATAGAGGAGAAATCCCGTCACGCACAGTGTGACAATGCCGTTGAAGAGCGCCATATCCCCGCGCCAGGCCCGGCACCTCTCTTCGCCCAGCAGAGAACGTAGCGCTGCCACCAGCCCGCCGACCAGCATAAACGCCAGTAACACCCCTGCCATTTGCGCGATAACAATGTACCAGCCCAGCGGCGTATTCACGCCCCGGGCGCTCATCAGCGCGATCTGCGCCGGCAAAATCGTCTGGAACCCGAGGGTAAGTATCATGAGAAGACGCAGGTCCGCCAGCTGAGCGTCGAACGTGCGGGCCAGGCGCCGGGCGTCACGCAGGAGCAGCACCCCTGACGCCACCGCCGCGGCAACGCTGATGTGCTGGAGAATAAAAATGTATAACGCCAGGGTTCCGGATGGGACCCGGGACAAAAAGAACAGATTGCAAAAGACCATGACCAGCAGGCCAAATTTTGTGACCCAGGCACGGAATACCTCGCCGGGCCAGCGTCGGCTTGACGCTGGGTTATGCATCATCCACGCGGCAAGGGTCGACTTACCGTAACCGGGCGCGAGCAGCACCATCAGAAAACCCAGCAGCGCCTGATGGCAATAGGTGACTAACGGAACGTCTTCGAGAGTGACCCCGAGAAAGCGGGTATACACGGAGACTGGCGCAGGCACCAGGCTTAGCCATGTCCGGTTCCATTGCGGCCAAAAATAAAGGATCGCGCCGCCTGCCAGCAGGCCAGCTATACCTCCCAGCCAGGGAAGGCGCGGTGAATAAGCCGAATGTGGGTTAGAGACTAATGCCATTTTCACTCCTTGTGGTGACATCAGATTGGGATGGACTGGATGCGCTATCAGCCCTGAGGAATTCTGTACCAGTGCTCTGCCTCCTCATCAGGCAAAGCGAACTCGACAGGTACAAGCCCTGCGGCAGCACAGAGTAACCGGTTTAGCGAGAAGCAGAAGAAAGTGGGAGAGAAAATCAGAAATTATTTAGTGACCGCGGAACGGGAGGCCCGCGGTCACGCCGTGTTTACGGAGCGGCAGGGGCCGGTTCAATCGGCAGATCGCTCCGCGCGCCCCATTCGCTCCAGGAGCCGTCATACAGGCAGACGCCGTTCACGCCAAGCGTGGTGAGCGCCAGCACGACCACCGCCGCCGTCACCCCCGAGCCGCAGCTGGCGATGATCGGCCGTTCAAAATCGACACCCTGACGTAAAAAGATGTCGTTCAGCTCGTCAACGGTTTTCAGTTCGCCGTTAATCACCAGATCCGTCCACGGTACGTTCAGCGCGCCGGGGATATGCCCGCGGCGCAGGCCCGGGCGCGGTTCGTCGGCCTGGCCGTTAAACCGGGCCGCCGGACGGGCATCGACAATCTGCGCCGATCCTTCATGGCTGACCAACAGGACGTCGGTCAGACGCTTAATTTGCTGAGGATCGAACCGCACGTCGAATTCCCCTTCGGCCACCTCCGGCATCCCTTGTTCCAGCGGCAGTTCGTCGCGCCGCCAGCCCTCCAGTCCGCCGGCCAGAATTGACACCTTCTCTACGCCAAAGGTGCGTAGCATCCACCACGCGCGCGGGGCGGAAAACAGATTGCCTTCGTCATAGACCACCAGATGCTTATCGCTGCAGACGCCCAGTTCGCGCATGGCGACGGCAAACGCTTCGGCCCGCGGCATCATATGCGGCAGCGGACTGGTGTGGTCGGATAGCGCCTCGATATCGAAAAACAGCGCGTTCGGCACATGGCCGGCGCGGTATTCCGCGGCCATATCCCGCAGGGCCTCCTGCCCGGCGGGCGCCATGCGGGCGTCGATAATCTGAATTTCCGGGTCATCAATATGTTCTGCCAGCCAGTCGGCAGCGACAAAAAACGAGGTGGACATAGGTGCCTCCGTTTTATTATTCATGACTGAATTGTCGGCGTTTTAGCTGGCGCTGACAAGTTAAGGACGCCAGAGTGGGGACGGCGTCACGGCACTTTTCTGATTAATCGGCAGAAACCCGCTTCGTCACTGTTGAGAAGCGCCGCCATAACGCATAATAAATGTGACAAATTGCATCAGGCTCATCGGCCGAGGGGTTAGAAGGATGAAACCATTTCGTTTAGCGGCGCTATCACTAGCGCTCCTTACCGCATTTTCATTAACCGGGTGTGATGACAGCGGTACACCGCAGGCCTCGGCCCCGGCGCCAGCCGCGGATAGCAACCCAGGCGCGACGGCAAAACCGGACCGCGCCCAGCTGGCGGCGCTGGCGGAAAAAAGCCAGGGTAAAGCGCTGACGCTCCTCGACGCCTCGGAGGTGCAACTGGATGGCGCCGCGACCCTGGTGCTGACGTTTTCCGTCCCGCTGCAGCCGGACCAGGATTTCTCCCGCAGCGTGCATCTGGTCGACAAGAAAAGCGGTAAGGTGGACGGTGCCTGGGAGCTGGCGCCGAATCTGAAAGAGCTGCGTCTGCGTCACCTTGAGCCAAAGCGCGAGCTGATTGTCTCGGTCGACCCGACGCTGACCGCCCTGAACAAGGCGACGCTCGATAAACCGTTTGAGAAGACCCTGACCACTCGCGATATCGCACCGAGCGTTGGGTTTGCCAGCCGCGGCTCGCTGCTGCCGGGCAACGTGGTCGCCGGGCTGCCGGTGATGGCGCTTAACGTCGATAATGTCGACGTTAATTTCTTCCGCATTAAGCCGGAATCGCTCTCCGCCTTTGTCAGTCAGTGGGAATACCGTAACTCGTTAAGCAACTGGGAATCTGATGAACTGCTGAAGATGGCGGATCTGGTCTATACCGGCCGCTTCGATCTCAACCCGGCGCGTAATACTCGCGAAAAGCTGCTGCTGCCGCTGAGCGATATCAAGCCGCTCCAGCAGCCTGGCGTCTACGTGGCGGTCATGAACCCGGCGGGCCGTTATAGCTACAGCAACGCGGCGACGCTGTTTACCCTCAGCGATATCGGCGTCTCGGCGCATCGCTACCATAACCGGCTGGACGTTTTTACCCAGAGTCTGGAAAACGGCGCCGCCCAGTCGGGCATTGAGGTGCAGTTGCTCAATGCCAAAGGGCAGACCCTGGCGGAAGCGAAAAGCGACAGCCAGGGCCACGTCACCCTGCAAACCGATAAAGAAGCCGCGCTGCTGCTGGCGCGCAAAGAGGGGCAGACCACGCTCCTCGACCTCAAGCTGCCGGCGCTGGATCTGGCGGAATTCTCTATCGCAGGCGCGCCCGGCTTTAGCAAACAGTTCTTTATGTTTGGCCCGCGCGATCTCTATCGTCCCGGCGAAACGGTGATCCTTAATGCGCTGTTGCGCGATAGCGACGGCAAGCCGCTGGCGGAGCAGCCGGTGAAACTGGAGGTGGTTCAGCCAGACGGCCAGGTGATCCGCTCGGTGATGAGCAAACCAGTGAATGGCCTGTATCAGTTTACTTATCCGCTCGACAGCGGCGCGGCTACCGGCATGTGGCACATTCGCGCCAGCGCCGGCGACAATCAACCGCGCGAATGGGATTTCCACGTTGAAGACTTTATGCCGGAACGCATGGCCCTGAACCTGACGCCGCAGGCCGCGCCAGTCGCGCCGGATGCCGACGTCACCTTTGGCGTTAGCGGCGCTTATCTCTACGGCGCGCCGGCCAGCGGCAACCAGCTGCAGGGCAAGCTGTTCCTGCGCCCGCTGCGCGACGCCGTCGCTGCGCTGCCGGGCTTCCAGTTCGGCGATATTGCGGAAGAAAACCTCTCCCGTAGTCTGGATGAAGTCCAGCTGACGCTGGACGAAAAAGGCCATGGCGAAGTGACCACCTCAAGCCAGTGGCAGGATAGCCATTCGCCGCTGCAGGTGGTGCTGCAGGCCAGCCTGCTGGAATCCGGCGGTCGCCCGGTGACCCGTACGGTTAAGCAGCCGATCTGGCCCGCCGAGGCGCTGCCGGGGATCCGCCCGCAATTTACGCTGAAGGACGTTTACGATTACCGCACCGATACCACCGTCAAACAGCCGGTGGTGGATGAAAACAGTAACGCCGCGTTTGATATCGTCTATGCCGACGTCAAAGGCGAGAAAAAAGCGATCTCCGGTCTCCAGGTGCGGCTGATCCGCGAGCGGCGCGACTACTACTGGAACTGGTCCGACAGCGAAGGCTGGCAGTCGCAGTTCGATCAAAAAGATCTGCAGGAGGGCGAGGAGTCGCTGGACCTGCAGGCCGGCCAGATCGGCAAAGTGAGCTTCCCGGTGGAGTGGGGATCCTATCGCCTGGAGGTGAAAGGACCGGACGACGTGGTCAGCAGCGTGCGCTTCTGGGCGGGCTACAGCTGGCAGGATAACAGCGAAGGCGCCGGCGCGGCGCGTCCTGACCGGGTCACCATGAAGCTGGATAAACCGAGCTATAAACCGGGCGACACCATCAGGCTGCACATCGCCGCCCCGGCGGCGGGTAAAGGCTACGCAATGGTGGAATCCAGCGAAGGGCCGCTGTGGTGGCAGGAAATTGACGTCCCGGCGGAGGGGATGGACCTGTCGATCCCGGTGGATAAAACCTGGAATCGCCACGACCTCTACCTCAGCACGCTGGTGGTTCGTCCCGGCGATAAATCCCGCTCGGCGACGCCGAAACGCGCGGTGGGCCTGCTGCATCTGCCGCTGGGCGATGAAAACCGTCGCCTGACGCTGGCGCTGGAGGCCCCGGACAAAATACGCCCCAACCAGCCGCTGACGGTGAAAGTGAAAGCCAGCGTCAAAGAGGGCGAGGCGCCGAAACAGGTCAATGTCCTGCTCTCGGCGGTGGATAGCGGGGTACTGAATATCACCGATTACGCTACCCCGGATCCGTGGAACGCCTTCTTTGGCCAGAAGCGTTACGGCGCAGATATCTATGACATCTACGGCCAGGTGATCGAAGGGCAGGGGCGGGTGGCCAGCCTGCGCTTCGGCGGCGATGGCGACGAGTTAAAACGCGGCGGCAAACCGCCGGTCAACCACGTGACGATCGTCGCCCAGCAGGCGCAGCCGGTGGTATTGAACGATCAGGGCGAAGGCACGGTGACGTTACCCATTGGCGATTTTAACGGCGAGCTGCGGGTGATGGCCCAGGCGTGGACGGCGGATGACTTCGGCAGCAGCGAAGATAAAGTGGTGGTGGCCGCCCCGGTCATCGCCGAACTGAACACCCCGCGCTTCCTCGCCAGCGGCGATACCACACGGCTGGCGCTGGATCTCAGCAATCTGACCGATAAACCGCAAACCCTGCAGGTTCATCTTACCGCCAGCGGGCTGGTGACCTTGACCGAGGGTCAACTGCCGCCGGTACAGCTGGCGCCGGGGGCGCGCAGCACGCTGTTTATACCAGTGAGCGCGCTGACGGGCTTCGGCGATGGTCAGGTTAATGCCACCATCAGCGGCCTGAGCCTGCCGGGCGAAACCTTCGCCCCGCTGCAAAAACAGTGGAAAATCGGCGTGCGTCCGGCGTACCCGGCACAGACCGTCAACAGCGGTGCAGTGCTGCAGCCAGGTGAAAGCTGGCAGCCGCCGGCGGCGCAGAGCCAGGGCTTTGCCCCGCAAACGCTGCAGGGCCAACTGCTGCTCAGCGGTAAACCACCGTTGAATCTCGCCCGCTATATCCGCGAGCTGAAAGCCTATCCTTACGGCTGCCTTGAGCAGACCGCCAGCGGCCTGTTCCCGTCCCTGTATACCAGCGCGGCGCAGCTAAAGGCGCTGGGCATTAGCGGGGACAGCGACGAAAAACGCCGCGCGGCCATCGATGTCGGTATTTCACGCCTGCTGCAGATGCAGCTGGAAAACGGCGGCTTTGCGCTATGGGATAGAGAGGGGCCGGAAGAGTACTGGCTGACCGCCTACGCCATGGACTTCCTCGTGCGCGCCAGCGAGCAGGGCTATAGCGTACCGGTCAACGCCATTAATAAAGGCAACGAGCGCCTGCTGCGCTATCTGCAGGAGCCGGGCCTGATGACCGTGCGCTACAGCGACGACGCCCAGGCCAGCCGCTTTGCCGCTCAGGCCTATGCCGCGCTGGTGCTGGCGCGTCAGCAAAAAGCGCCGCTCGGCGCCTTGCGTGAAATCTGGAGCCGTCACGACCAGGCGCGATCTGGCTTGCCGCTGCTGCAGCTCGGCATTGCGCTGAAAACCATGGGCGATGCGCCGCGCGGCGACGCCGCCCTGAAGCTGGCGGTTGCCACCCCGCGCCAGGATGAGAATCGTTGGCTGGGCGATTACGGTAGCCCGCTGCGCGATAACGCCCTGAAGCTGGCGCTGCTGGAAGAGAATAAGCTGCTGCCGGAGGTGCAAACTCAGCTGTTGAGCACGCTGTCGGAAGAGGCCTATGGCCAGCGCTGGCTGTCGACCCAGGAAACCAACGCCTTGTTCCTTGCCGGACGTACGCTGGCGGACCTGCCGGGCAGCTGGCAGGCGCAAACCTCGCTGCAGGCGGAGCCGCTGGCCGGCGACAAAGCGCAAACCCGCAACCTCGACGGCGATCGGCTGGCGGCGCTGCAGGTGAGTAATACCGGCAGTCAGCCGCTGTGGCTGCGTCTCGACAGCAGCGGCTATCCGCAAAGCGCGCCGCAGCCGGGCGGTAACGTCCTGGGGATTGAACGCACTATTTTCGATACCCAGGGGCAGCAGAAATCGCTGTCTTCACTGCGCAGCGGCGAACTGGTGCTCGTCAAGCTGGAGGTGACCGCCAAACGCAACGTGCCTGACGCGCTGGTGGTTGATCTGTTGCCAGCCGGTCTGGAGCTGGAAAACCAGAATCTGGCCAACAGCAGCGCCAGCCTGCAGGAGAATGGCGACGCGGTGCAAAACCTGCTTAACCAGATGCAGCAGGCGGATATTCAGCATATCGAGTTCCGCGATGACCGTTTCGTCGCCGCCGTCGCTGTCAATGAAGGCCAGCCGGTGACGCTGGTCTATCTGGCGCGGGCGGTGACGCCGGGCACTTATCAGGTCCCGCAGCCGCAGGTGGAATCGATGTATGCGCCGCAGTGGCGGGCGACAGGAGCGGCCAGCGGTCCGCTCACCGTGACGCCGTAAATGCGCGTATTGCCTCGGGTAAAACGCCGCTGGCGCTGGCTGGCGGCGTTTATTTTTCTGTTGTGGCTGGCGGTGCTGGCGGCCGATCGCCTGTGG
>NZ_MJDM01000005.1:1754997-1756925 GCF_008452795.1 Klebsiella sp. AqSCr | reverse complement strand
TGGCGGCCGATCGCCTGTGGCCGCTGCCGCTGCATGACGTCACGCCTGCCCGTGTGGTGGTGGCGGAAGACGGGACGCCGCTGTGGCGGTTTGCCGACGCGCAGGGCGTCTGGCGTTATCCGGTCACGCTCGCCGACGTGTCGCCGCGCTATCTGCAGGCGCTCATCCACTATGAAGACCGCTGGTTCTGGCGCCATCCGGGGGTCAATCCCTTCGCGGTGCTGCGCGCCGCCTGGCAGGATCTTACTTCCGGGCGAGTTATCTCGGGCGGCAGCACGCTTACCATGCAGGTGGCACGCCTGCTTGATCCCCATCCACGCACCTTCGGCGGCAAGCTGCGCCAGCTGTGGCGAGCGCTGCAGCTGGAGTGGCATCTGTCAAAAAGCGACATTCTAACCCTCTATTTGAACCGCGCGCCGTTTGGCGGCACCCTGCAGGGGATCGGCGCGGCCAGCTGGGCCTATCTCGGTAAGCCGCCTGCCAGGCTTAGCTACGGCGAGGCGGCGCTGCTGGCGGTACTTCCCCAGGCGCCCAGTCGTTTACGTCCGGACCGCTGGCCGCAGCGGGCCCAGGCGGCGCGTGATAAAGTGCTTACGCGAATGGTCAGCCAGGGCGTCTGGCCGGAGCAGGCGGTAAAGGAAGCGATGGAGGAGCCAGTATGGCTGTTTCCGCGCCAGATGCCGCAGCTGGCGCCGCTTTTTTCACGCCGGGCGCTGGCGACCAGTCGTGATGAAAAGGTGGTGACGACTCTGGATGCCGGACTGCAGCGGCAACTGGAAGATCTGGCGCTGAACTGGAAATCGCGCCTGCCGCCGCGCAGTTCGCTGGCGATGGTCGTCGTCGACCACACGGATATGAAAGTTCGCGGCTGGGTGGGCTCGGCGGATATCACCGACGACAGCCGCTTCGGCCATATTGATATGGTCTCGGCGGTACGCTCGCCGGGGTCGGTGCTGAAACCCTTTATCTACGCGATGGCGATGGATGAGGGGCTGATTCACCCGGCATCGCTATTACAGGATGTGCCACGGCGTTTTAGCGATTATCGCCCCGGTAATTTCGACAGCGGGTTTCATGGCCCGGTGAGCGCCAGCGAGGCGCTGGTGCGGTCGCTGAATCTGCCGGCGGTGCAGGTGCTCGAAGCCTATGGACCAAAACGCTTTGCGGCTAATTTACGCAACGCCGGGCTGCCCCTGACGCTGCCCGCTGGCGCAGAGCCGAATCTGTCGCTAATCCTCGGCGGCGCCGGGGCGCGGCTGGAAGATATTGTCGCGGCGTACAGCGCCTTCGCCCGCCATGGCAAGGCGGCGCGGCTGCGCCTGAAGCCGAGCGATCCATTGACCGAGCGCGCGCTGATGTCGCCCGGGGCGGCATGGATCGTCCGGCGTATTTTGGCCGGCGAAGCGCAACCGGTTCCCGATGCCTCGCTGCCGCAGGCGGTGCCGCTGGCGTGGAAAACCGGCACCAGCTACGGCTATCGCGACGCGTGGGCGGTCGGCCTCAATGCGCGATATCTGATAGGCATCTGGACCGGGCGCCCGGACGGTACGCCGGTGGTGGGCCAGTTTGGCTTCGCCAGCGCCGTACCGCTGCTCAACCAGGTCAATAATCTGCTGCTGGCCCGCCCGGCGATGAGCCGCGGCGGGCTGCCGAGCGATCCGCGCCCGGCAACGGTCAGCCAGGGGACAATCTGCTGGCCTGGCGGGCAGGATCTGCCGGCGGGCGACAGCAACTGTCGTCGTCGCCTGGCCAGCTGGCTTTTGGATGCCAGCCAGCCGCCGACCCTGCTGCTGCCGGGGCAGGAGAGCGTACGCGGGATCCGCTTCCCGGTGTGGCGCAATGAACACGGCGAACGGGTGGCGGCGGATTGTCCCGGCGCTCGGGAAAGCCAGGTCGAAGTCTGGCCGCTGCCGCTGGATCCCTGGCTG
>NZ_MJDM01000005.1:1683724-1754958 GCF_008452795.1 Klebsiella sp. AqSCr | reverse complement strand
CGCTGGATCCCTGGCTGCCAGCCAGCGAAAGGCGGCGCGCGCGCCTGGGACCGGCATCGGAGTCATGCCCGCCGTTACAGACTCAGGATACCGCGCCGCTGGTGCTGTCCGGCATCCGTGATGGGGCGGTGATAAAACGTCTCCCGGGTGAGGCGCGGGTGATGTTGCCGCTACAAACCAGCGGTGGGGAGGGGCGGCGCTGGTGGTTTATTAATGGCGAACCGTTAGAGGCCGCCGGCGCAAGAACCACGCTAATGCTGGATAAACCCGGCGAGTGGCAGTTGGTAGTGATGGATGAAGCGGGTCAGACGGCAGCCGCCAGCTTTACCCTGCAATAACCAGGGTAAATTTGTTGTTGGCGGTTTGTGTTTTCAATACTCATCTTATTTTAACAAAATGTTACCTTCATCCGTAGGCAGGGGCGGGGATGCTCATTATAATGCGCGCCAGGCCATACAATCGTATGTGCAACAACAGAACATTTAATTAGAGGTAATCATGGCTATTGAACGTACTTTTTCCATCATCAAACCAAACGCGGTGGCAAAAAACGTTATTGGCAGCATCTTTTCCCGCTTTGAAGCTGCAGGGTTCAAAATCGTCGGCACCAAAATGCTGCACCTGACCGTTGAACAGGCTCGTGGTTTCTATGCTGAGCACGAAGGTCGCCCGTTCTTCGACGGTCTGGTTGAGTTCATGACCTCCGGCCCGATCGTGGTTTCCGTTCTGGAAGGCGAAAATGCGGTACAGCGTCACCGTGACCTGCTGGGCGCCACCAATCCGGCAAACGCCCTGGCGGGTACCCTGCGCGCTGACTACGCTGACAGCTTCACCGAGAACGGCACCCACGGTTCTGACTCTGTAGAATCCGCTGCCCGCGAAATCGCGTTCTTCTTTGCTGAAGGCGAGGTTTGCCCGCGCACTCGCTAATCTCCTGCGTCTTTCACGCCACAGCATTGTTGGCTTCCTTCGCGCACCCCGGTCACATAGTTATCTATGCTCCCGGGGATTTGCGAACTCGCCGTCTCGCTGTGACCTGAAATACTTTGGAGATACAAACCTCGTCTTTTCGACCGTCGCGGCGTCGGCTGCGCGCGTTCACCCCGGTCACATAGTTATCTATGCTCCCGGGGATTAATGAGAGGCTCCTGCCTCTCACCGGAGGCCAGCCTACGGCTGGTCAAATTCGTTCCCGACGAATTTGTCACTTGCTTGCCGCCTTGCGACAATCGAAAAGCCTTAGAGGATTGAGCAGTCAGTTACAGATTTTTTTTCATTGCCTTGTGCAAACGTGGCAATGATGCGCCAGAATTTGTAGAATATAGCGCCCCTGGACGAGCAGTCGCTCTCCGGGGCGTTTCTTTTTCAACCCACCTGGGGCCATAACGTGTAATAACGAGGCCGGAAAATATTATGTCTGAACAAATTGTCACGCCTGATACCGCCGCTCTGACGGTGCCGAACAAAGATGCCAAAATCAACCTGCTGGATTTAAACCGTCAGCAGATGCGCGAGTTTTTCAAAAACATGGGCGAGAAGCCTTTCCGCGCCGATCAGGTGATGAAATGGATGTATCACTACTGCTGCGACGACTTTGATGAGATGACCGACATCAACAAAGTCCTGCGCAGTAAACTGAAAGAAGTGGCGGAGATCCGCGCCCCGGAAGTGGTTGAAGAGCAACGCTCAACCGACGGGACCATTAAATGGGCGATTGCCGTTGGCGATCAGCGCGTCGAGACCGTCTATATCCCGGAAGAAGACCGCGCCACCCTGTGCGTCTCCTCCCAGGTAGGCTGCGCGCTGGAGTGCAAATTCTGCTCCACCGCCCAGCAGGGCTTTAACCGCAACCTGCGGGTATCCGAAATTATCGGCCAGGTCTGGCGCGCGGCGAAGATCGTCGGCGCGGTGAAGACCACCGGCGTGCGTCCCATTACCAATGTAGTAATGATGGGCATGGGCGAGCCGCTGCTGAACCTCAACAACGTCGTTCCGGCGATGGAAATCATGCTCGACGATTTCGGCTTTGGCCTTTCCAAGCGTCGTGTGACCTTGTCTACCTCCGGCGTGGTGCCGGCGCTGGATAAACTCGGCGATATGATCGACGTTGCGCTGGCGATCTCCTTGCACGCGCCGAACGACACCATTCGTGACGAAATCGTCCCGATCAACAAAAAGTACAACATCGAGACGTTCCTCAACTCGGTGCGCGGCTATATTTCGAAGTCCAACGCCAACCAGGGCCGGGTGACCATCGAGTACGTGATGCTGGATCACGTCAACGACGGCACCGAGCACGCCCATGAGCTGGCGGCGCTGCTGAAAGATACGCCGTGCAAGATCAACCTGATCCCATGGAACCCGTTCCCGGGCGCGCCGTATGGCCGCAGCTCCAACAGCCGCATCGACCGTTTCTCCAAAGTCCTGATGGAGTACGGCTTTACGACCATCGTGCGTAAAACGCGCGGCGACGATATCGATGCCGCCTGCGGCCAGCTGGCGGGAGACGTCATTGACCGTACCAAGCGTACGCTGCGTAAGCGGATGCAGGGCGAAGCGATTGACGTAAAAGCGGTCTGACAAATGATGACCCGTGCAGCGCAGGCGGCACGGGTCATATTTATGGCCGATAGCCAGGCGAAATACGCTGATTCGGTTAATAATTACGGTGCGTTTTTGTCGACTTTGAGGCAGTATGTAGCGGCACAACAACCGCTTAGCATTCAATTTTGATTCGTCTCTGTGATCGCGCGGCTGACAGTCCTATACTGTGAGGCTGACGTAGCACAGATGTCTCGCGGCGCCGGCTTTTTCCCGCGCTGAACTTTAAATTTCACGTACCAGTAGTTGTAGCGAATGAATACTGAAGCCACTCAAGATCATCAAGAAGCAAACACCACGGGCGCGCGTCTGCGTCACGCCCGCGAACAACTCGGACTTAGCCAGCAAGCGGTGGCCGAACGCTTATGCCTGAAGGTGTCCACGGTTCGTGATATTGAAGACGATAAGGCCCCCGCCGACCTCGCCTCCACCTTCCTGCGCGGGTACATCCGCTCCTACGCTCGCCTCGTACATATTCCAGAAGACGAGCTGCTGCCGATGATGGCCAAGCAGGCGCCCATCCGCGCGGCGAAAGTCGCGCCAATGCAGAGTTTCTCTTTAGGCAAGCGCCGCAAAAAGCGCGACGGCTGGCTGATGAGCTTCACCTGGCTGGTGCTGTTTGTGGTTATCGGTCTGAGCGGCGCCTGGTGGTGGCAAGACCATAAGGCGCAGCAGGAAGAGATTTCGACCATGGCCGATCAGTCTTCCGCTGAGCTGAACGGCGGCGACGCCAACAGCCAGAACGTGCCGCTGGATACCAGCGCCCCTGCAGCCCCGACCGCCGATAGCGCCGCGAACAGCGCGCCAACCGATACCGCCAGCGCACCGACCACCAGCGCGCCGGCCCAGACGCCAGCGGATAATAACGCTGTCGTGGCCCCTTCCCAGGCCAATGTCGATACCGCGGGGACGACGCCGGCAGCTCCGGCTACCACCCCAGCCTCGCCGTTGCCGACCGATCAGGCGAACGTCACGACTCCGGCGGCGTCGGCGCAGGATCTGGTGATGAACTTTTCCGCCGACTGCTGGCTGGAAGTGAGCGATGCCACCGGTAAAAAACTGTTCAGCGGCCTGCAGCGTAAAGGCGGTAACCTGAACCTGAGCGGTCAGGCGCCGTATAAGCTGAAAATTGGCGCCCCGGCCGCGGTACAGATCCAGTATCTGGGCAAGCCTGTCGATTTAAGTCGTTTTATCAGAACTAACCAGGTTGCGCGTCTGACCCTCAATGCCGAATCATCACCGGCGCAGTAACAGACGGGTAACGCGGGAGATTTTTCATGCATAACCAGGCTCCGATTCAACGTAGAAAATCTAAACGTATTTACGTTGGTAATGTGCCAATTGGCGATGGGGCTCCCATCGCCGTTCAGTCAATGACCAATACGCGCACCACCGATGTGGCGGCGACCGTAAATCAAATCAAAGCGTTAGAGCGCGTAGGCGCGGACATTGTCCGTGTCTCTGTTCCGACGATGGACGCTGCTGAAGCGTTCAAACTTATCAAACAGCAGGTTAACGTCCCGCTGGTCGCCGATATCCACTTTGACTACCGTATTGCGCTGAAAGTGGCGGAATATGGCGTCGACTGCCTGCGTATCAACCCGGGCAACATTGGCAACGAAGAGCGCATCCGCATGGTTGTAGATTGCGCTCGCGATAAAAACATCCCGATCCGCATCGGCGTCAACGCCGGCTCGCTGGAAAAAGATCTGCAGGAAAAATATGGCGAGCCGACGCCGCAGGCGCTGCTCGAATCCGCCATGCGTCATGTCGATCATCTCGATCGTCTGAACTTCGATCAGTTTAAAGTCAGCGTTAAAGCCTCCGATGTCTTCCTGGCGGTGGAATCCTATCGTCTGCTGGCGAAACAGATCGATCAGCCGCTGCATCTTGGGATCACCGAAGCGGGCGGCGCGCGCAGCGGCGCGGTAAAATCGGCGATCGGTCTGGGACTACTGCTGTCCGAGGGGATCGGCGATACGCTGCGCGTCTCGCTGGCGGCGGATCCGGTGGAAGAGATCAAGGTCGGCTTCGATATCCTCAAATCTCTGCGTATTCGTTCCCGCGGCATTAACTTTATCGCCTGCCCGACCTGTTCACGCCAGGAGTTTGACGTTATCGGTACGGTGAATGCTCTGGAGCAGCGTCTGGAAGATATCATCACCCCGATGGATGTTTCGATCATCGGTTGCGTGGTGAACGGCCCGGGCGAAGCGCTGGTCTCCACCCTTGGCGTCACCGGCGGCAACAAGAAAAGCGGCCTGTATGAAGACGGCGTGCGTAAAGATCGCCTGGACAACAACGACATGATCGACCAGCTGGAAGCGCGGATCCGCGCCAAAGCCTCGATGCTCGATGAAGCCCGTCGGATTGACGTTCAACAGGTTGAAGCAAAATAACGTGTTGGGAAGCGATACGCTTCCCGTGTATGATTGAACCTGCGGGCGCGAGGCGCCGGGGTTCATTTTTGTATATATAAAGAGAATAAACGTGGCAAAGAACATTCAAGCCATCCGTGGCATGAACGATTATCTGCCGGGCGAAACCGCTCTCTGGCAGCGCATTGAAGGCTCACTGAAGCAGGTGCTCGGTAGCTACGGTTACAGCGAAATCCGTTTGCCGATTGTAGAGCAGACCCCGTTATTCAAACGCGCGATCGGCGAAGTGACCGACGTGGTTGAAAAAGAGATGTATACCTTCGAAGACCGCAATGGCGACAGCCTGACGCTGCGTCCGGAAGGGACGGCGGGCTGCGTACGTGCCGGCATCGAACATGGTCTGCTGTACAATCAAGAACAGCGTCTGTGGTACGTCGGGCCAATGTTCCGTCACGAGCGCCCGCAGAAAGGTCGCTACCGCCAGTTCCATCAGATCGGCGCCGAAGTGTTTGGCCTGCAGGGCCCGGACATCGACGCGGAGCTGATTATGCTGACCGCGCGCTGGTGGCGTGAGCTGGGCATCTCCGAGCACGTCAGCCTGGAGCTGAACTCCATCGGTTCGCTGGAAGCGCGCGCCAACTACCGCGACGCGCTGGTGGCATACCTGGAGCAGTTTACCGATAAACTGGATGAAGACAGTAAACGCCGGATGTATACCAACCCGCTGCGGGTGCTGGACTCCAAAAACCCGGACGTGCAGGCGCTGCTCAACGACGCGCCGGCGCTCGGCGATTATCTTGACGAAGAGTCGAAAGCCCACTTTGCCGGCCTGTGCGCGTTGCTTGACGATGCCGGGATCCGCTACACCGTCAACCAGCGCCTGGTGCGCGGCCTTGATTACTATAACCGCACCGTGTTCGAGTGGGTGACCACCAGCCTTGGTTCCCAGGGCACCGTCTGCGCCGGCGGTCGTTACGACGGCCTGGTTGAGCAGCTGGGCGGTCGCGCTACCCCGGGCGTGGGTTTTGCCATGGGGCTGGAACGTCTTGTTTTACTGGTCCAGGCAGTGAATCCGGAATTTAAAGCCGATCCTGTTGTCGATATATACCTGGTAGCCTCCGGGACCGATACTCAGTCTGCTGCAATGCGTCTGGCTGAGCAGGTTCGCGATGCGCTGCCCGGCGTGAAGCTGATGACCAACCACGGCGGCGGCAACTTTAAGAAGCAGTTCGCCCGCGCTGACAAGTGGGGGGCGCGCGTCGCGCTGGTGGTCGGTGAGTCAGAGATCGCTGACGGAAACGTGGTAGTGAAGGATTTACGCTCAGGTGAGCAAACTACCGTAACGCAGGAGAGCGTTGCCGCGCATTTGCGCACACTTCTGGGTTAATCTCCCGGGAATTATTAGTCAGGAGAAGGACTGCGTGGAAACTTTTAACAACGAGAACGATCAGGTCGATGCGCTGAAGCGCTTCTTTGCCGAAAACGGCAAAGCGCTGGCGGTCGGGGTGATTTTAGGGATTGGCGCGCTGGTTGGCTGGCGCTATTGGACCTCCCATCAGCAGGATACGGCCAGAGACGCGTCGCTGGCTTACGAGAAGGCGACTTCCGCGCTGAAATCGAATACGCCAGAAGTGCTGTCAGGGGCGGAGAAATTCGCGGCTGACAATAAAAATACCTACGGCGCCTTCGCCTCTCTCGAGCTGGCACAGCATTTTGTTGAACAGAACGATCTGCCGAACGCTGAAAAGCAGCTGCAGCAGGGGCTGGCGGCCGCATCTGATGATAATCTGAAATCGGTTATCAGTATGCGTCTGGCCCGCGTTCAGCTGCAAATGAAACAGGCTGATGCGGCGCTGAAAACCCTCGACAGCATCAAAGGTGAGGGCTGGACCGCCATTGTGGCCGATTTGCGCGGCGAAATTCTGTTGAGCAAAGGCGATAAGCAAGGGGCCCGTGCGGCGTGGGAAGCTGGCGTGAAAAGCGATGCTTCTCCTGCGCTCAGCGAAATGATGCGTATGAAAATGAATAATTTGTCCATCTGAGAGGGACTCGATGCAATTGCGTAAATTACTGTTGCCAGGGCTGCTTTCCGTTACCTTGCTGAGCGGGTGTTCGCTGTTTAATAGCGAAGAAGATGTGGTGAAAATGTCACCGCTGCCGACGGTAGAAAACCAGTTTACGCCGTCCACGTCCTGGAGCACCTCGGTTGGCGATGGTATCGGCGAATTTTACTCTAACCTTCATCCGGCCTTTGCCGACGGCGTAGTGTATGCTGCTGACCGTAAAGGCACCGTCAAAGCGCTGAACGCCGACGACGGCAAAGAGGTGTGGTCGGTGAATCTGGCGGAGAAAGATGGTTGGTTCTCGCGCACGCCAGCGCTGCTTTCCGGCGGGGTGACCGTCTCTGGCGGCCATGTTTATATCGGCAGCGAGAAAGCGCAGCTTTATGCGCTGAATACCAGCGATGGTACCGTGGCCTGGCAAACCCGTGTCGCCGGCGAGGCGCTGTCGCGTCCGGTGGTGAGCGATGGCATGGTGCTGGTGCATACCAGCAACGGCCAGCTGCAGGCGCTAAACGAGACCGATGGGGCCGTGAAGTGGACCGTTAACCTCGATATGCCGGCGCTCTCCCTGCGCGGCGAGTCTGCGCCTGCGACCGCCTACGGCGCGGCGATCGTCGGCGGCGACAACGGCCGCGTCAGTGCAGTATTGATGCAGCAGGGGCAGATGATTTGGCAGCAGCGTATTTCTACGGCCACCGGCCCGACGGAAATTGACCGCCTGAACGACGTCGACACGACGCCGATCATCGTTAACGGTGTGGTTTATGCGCTGGCTTATAACGGCAACCTGACCGCGCTGGACCTGCGTAGCGGCCAGATTATGTGGAAACGCGAGCTGGGTTCGGTGAATGATTTCATCGTCGATGGTAACCGTATCTACCTGGTTGACCAGAACGATCGCCTGCTGGCACTGACCACCGACGGCGGTGTAACCCTGTGGACGCAAAGCGATCTGCTGCACCGTTTGCTGACCGCGCCGGTGTTGTATAATGGCAATCTGGTCGTCGGCGATAGCGAAGGCTACATGCACTGGGTTAATCCGGAAGATGGCCATTTTGTGGCGCAGCAGAAAGTCGATAGTTCCGGCTTCCTGACCGACCCGGTGGTTGCCGATGGTCGACTGCTGATCCAGGCGAAAGACGGTACGCTGTACGCGATTACGCGTTAATTACCGCTGTCGTGAGTGATTAAGAAACGGCCCCTGGCAGACAGGGGCCGTTTTGACTTTTTTAAAAACGTCGTTAAGACGATGTTGCTTAGTGATTGTATGAGGCATTTAACATGATACCTGTGGTCGCGCTTGTCGGGCGCCCTAACGTTGGAAAATCCACGCTCTTTAACCGCCTGACGCGCACTCGTGATGCGCTGGTTGCGGATTTCCCGGGGCTGACTCGTGACCGTAAGTACGGTCGGGCCGAAGTCGAAGGCCGCGAATTCATCTGTATCGATACCGGTGGTATTGATGGTACGGAAGAGGGCGTGGAAACCCGGATGGCGGAGCAGTCGCTGCTGGCAATCGAAGAGGCCGATGTGGTGCTGTTTATGGTCGATGCGCGCGCGGGCCTGATGCCGGCGGACATCGCGATCGCTAAACACCTGCGCTCTCGTGAAAAGCCCACCTTCCTGGTGGCTAACAAAACCGACGGCATCGACGTCGACCAGGCAATGGCGGACTTCTGGTCGCTCGGCCTGGGCGATATCTATCCGATTGCCGCTTCGCACGGCCGCGGCGTGACCAGCCTGCTGGAGCAGGCCCTGCTGCCATGGGTCGATGAGGTTAATCCGCAGGAAGAAGTGGATGAAGACGCCGAATACTGGGCGAAATTCGAAGCCGAGCAGAATGGCGAAGCGGAAGAAGAGCCGGAAGACGACTTCAATCCGCAGGATCTGCCGATCAAGCTGGCGATTGTCGGGCGTCCTAATGTCGGTAAATCAACCCTCACCAACCGCATCCTCGGTGAAGATCGCGTGGTGGTTTACGATATGCCGGGCACCACCCGTGACAGCATTTATATCCCGATGCAGCGTGACGAGCGCGAATACGTGCTCATCGATACCGCTGGGGTGCGCAAACGCGGGAAAATCACCGACGTAGTGGAAAAGTTCTCGGTGATCAAAACGCTGCAGGCGATTGAAGACGCCAACGTCGTGCTGCTGGTGATCGATGCTCGCGAAGGGATCTCCGACCAGGACCTCTCGCTGCTGGGCTTTATCCTCAACAGCGGCCGTTCGTTGGTGATCGTCGTTAACAAGTGGGATGGCCTCAGTCAGGAAGTGAAGGAGCAGGTGAAGGAGACCCTCGACTATCGTCTGGGCTTTATCGACTTTGCCCGGGTGCACTTCATCTCCGCCCTGCACGGCAGCGGCGTCGGCAACCTGTTTGAATCGGTACGCGAAGCCTACGACAGCGCTACGCGCCGCGTAAGCACCGCGATGCTGACCCGGATCATGAACATGGCGGCGGAAGATCATCAGCCACCGCTGGTGCGTGGCCGTCGCGTGAAGCTGAAATACGCCCACGCCGGGGGCTACAACCCGCCTATCGTGGTGATCCACGGTAACCAGGTCAAGGATCTGCCGGATTCCTACAAGCGCTATCTGATGAACTACTTCCGTAAATCCCTGGACGTGATGGGCACGCCAATCCGGATCCAGTTCAAGGAAGGGGAAAACCCGTTCGCTAACAAGCGTAACACCCTGACGCCGAACCAGATGCGTAAACGTAAGCGCTTGATCAAGCATATCAAGAAAAGCAAATAAGCTATCAGGACGATTTACCCACCAGCATGAAACCCCCAAAGCCCGCAGATGTCGGGCTTTTTTGGTATCATGGGCTATCATAAAGACGCAACAAAGCGCATGATTGGCATGTACACAGAGGTGTGCCCATAATGCAAACCTGTGATTTTGGGTATGCCTCCAATCATTTTGGGTACCTTTCACTGTGTACCCAACCGGATAACAGTAAGGTTTTCAGGTGTCGGCACATGCCAAAACTCACAGACATGCAGATCCGCGCGTGGATTAAGAGCGGGGAACGATTCGAGGGGCGGGCCGATGGCGACGGCCTATATCTGAGGTTTCGAAAAGAGGATAAAACTCCTTTTTGGCGGTTTCGGTACAAGCTGGTGGGGAAAGCTCGCACCATGATGATCGGTTCTTATTCCGATTTCTCACTGGCAAAAGCCCGAGATATAGCGAAAGAGCTATCCGCACGGGTAGCGCTCGGGTATGACGTAGCCGCAGAGAAGCAGGAGCGCAAAGCTGAGGCAATAGCGAAGATTGAGGCCGAGAAGAACGCCATACACGTTTCAGAGCTCGCAGCGGAGTATTACACCCGCCAGATTGAAACCTCCTACAAACACCCGGAGCTTTTCCGTAGCAGCCTGCAGAAGAATATCGTAGCCCTGATCGGGAAGATGAAGGTAGAGGACGTTCGCCCGCGGCACATTGATAGCGTCCTGCAGGATGTTTTAGAGCGCGGATCTCCCACGGTAGCTAATGATGTACTTCGCATGCTCAAGCGCCTGTTTGATTACGCCGTGGTGCGTGGAATGATTGAGGTGAACCCAGCCATATCATTTGGCTCGAAAGACGCGGGTGGGAAAGAGCAGGGGCGCAAACGTGCGTTAAGCCGTGATGAGCTGATTATGTTCTTCAAGGCGCTACGCCGCGGGCGCGGAATCAGCAGAGAGAATGAGCTGACGTTCAAGATTATTCTGGCGCTTGGGGTGCGCAAAATGGAACTCTGTGCCGCCGAATGGTCGGAGTTCGACCTTGATAACGAGGTGTGGCATCTCCCGGGCTCGCGGGCAAAGAATGGTGATGACATCGATATCCCGCTGCCGACGCCAGTGATCGAATGGATTAAAGAGATTCGGCTTTTCGCTGGCGACAGCCGTTGGTTAATTCCCGCTAGACGGGCAAGGACTACAGCTCACGTTAGCCGGGCCACGTTGAATATGGTTATGCCATCTGTGTTGAAAGAAATGGCTGACGTTGAGCCGTTCAGTATCCACGACCTGCGGCGCACCATGCGCACCCAGATGGCCGCGATAGGCATTGACCCGGTGATAGCCGAGCGTTGCCTTAACCACAAAATACCCGGGATAGAGGGCATCTATAACAGGCATCAATACTTTGACGAACGCAAAGCTGCGCTGGCGCAATGGGCCAATTTGCTAGTGGCTCTGGAGTGCGGAGAAGATTACAACGTGACGCCTATCATACAACTCAAATAACAGGTATTAACGAGTCTAAATGAATGAGGCGTTAGCATATCTCATCACTTGGCTCACTTAGCAATCAAATATTGTGTTAGAGGTAATGCTATGGCTCTGCCGGAAAGAAAATATTACACCTTGCAAAAGGCTGGAATCGAATTGGGGTGTGAGGTAGATGATTTAATTCATTATGCTGCGATAGGGTTACTTCAACTTTGCGTGAAGTTTCCTGAAAATGGATTTTGCTGTTTTATCTTAAACGAAGAAACAGGTGAAGAGGAAGAGGTGTCTTCTCCTGGTTTAAATATTTTAAGTGAATATGATTTTGAATGTGAAAGTAATGTTGCTACTGCGTTCGATTATGTTCAAGGTGTTTATTTATCAGACTATATAAGAGTTGTTGAATCTTTTAACAAAAAAACAGATAGGAAGGTGGATCACAAGCTTGAGGGTTTTTTAGCTTTGAAACAAAGGGATATTTATGAAAATGAAATTGAATTATTGATTTCTGAAGACGCTGTTATAAGTGTTTTTGAGTTTGAGGTTCCTCGTTCCAAAGTGTTTGAAAAAACTGAAGGTTATATTTTGATGGGATTTGAGGTTCGTGATTATGAATCGGTTGATTTAAAATTGACTGATCTACTCATAACTAAGGATGAAATTGAACTCCTTAAGTCTGGTGGAAAAAAACTAGAGACGAATACAGGCATTAATGGGGTTTATAATTATGAGGAAAGCTTCAATCAAGAAGAAATAATCGAGCATAAGGTTAATGCTAATAAAATAGGCGATTTTATTAGTGTGTTGATACGTTCTGTACCAGAGCTAGGAGATAAGGTTATGAGAACTAGTGTCCATGACAGGCATAAACGCATTGTTGATTTTTTCGACAAAAAACATGCGAAAGGTGAATTCATTGATGTCGCACCGCCGTCTTCGGCTACTCTTGAAAAGTATTTCAAAATTTAGAACAAATTACTTCAAATTTGGAACAGAGACGCGTTCATTTGATTTTTAATGCCCATAACTTCAAGAGCTATCACAGGAGTTATGGGACTAATGAGAGCAAGTAATAAACAACCATCTACCATTCCAACCACTGGATACATTCGCCGTTTCCGTTTACCAGAGCTTCTTGGCGTATCTATGCCTACCATTGATCGCTGGGTTAAAAATGGCACACTCCCACGTCCGATTAAGCTCACAGAAAATGTTACCGCATTCGATGCTGTTGAAATTAACAACTGGCTAACTGAACGTCGCGGGAAGGTGGCCTGATGCAAAAAGAAAACCGCCCTTTACAGGCGGCTAACATAGATCATCGCGGATCTGATGTTACGCCACCAGCCAACACCGTTCAAGCCTCAAGACGCACTCCGAAGAAACACCGTGCTCGCACCTACATGCTGCGCTGCGGGACCGGTGGGTGGACAGAGAATGATATCCTGCGCCATTGCCACCTGTCGTCTGGCCGTAATTATGCCAGCGAGTTAGAGCGCCGCCTTGATATCCTCCTTGAGCGCACGGACGAAAAGAATCCCGACGGTATCGGCTCACACCTCCGGTACCGTTTTACCGGGCGCGGTGACGTTCTAAAAGTTATTCAACTGGTAAACAGCAATGCTGCCGCTGGTGGTTATTACGGCCTTTCTGAGCAGGATATCACCGACATTCTGAATCTCTACCCGGACAACCTCACCGCCGCATAACGGAGCCGACAAAATGAAAATCGAAAAAAGCAGATTCAATTCTGAGGCCTCCACTCAGCCTGTAGCCAGCCAGAAAGAGATATTCAAAGCCGAAGAGAGCGATATTTCAGTTATTAAATTTGAGGGGTATACCGTGCGCATTGTGAATGTTTACGGTGAGCCGTGGTTTGTTGTCTCAGACGTCTGCCTGGCGCTGGAGATCAGCAATCCAACCAGTGCCGTTTCCTCTCTGGATTGTGACGAGGTAATGACCCTAACTTTAACTGAGGGTCATTCGGGTAAGCGCGGCGGGGCGCGTAGCTGGAATATGGCCGCAGAATCTGGCTTCTATAAACTGATTGCCCGTAGCCGTAAAGCATCCACGCCCGGTACGTTCGCCCATCGCTTCAGTAATTGGGTATTCCGCGACGTTATCCCGTCCATCCGCAAAACCGGCTCCTACGGAGTGCCGTTCGCCTTCCTGAATGACCATACCCGGCGCAAAGAGCTGTACACGAAGAAGGCCAGTAAGCGCGGTAAAGACCTGCAGTCGTGCAAAGGCGAGAAGGCCCGCCTTGCTGCTGAAGAAATCGAGCTTTGGCGCAAGTATCAGCCGGATCTGCTGGAGGTTCATTAATGGTTAAGCCCACCAGCACACCGTTACCAAATCACTCCTACCGCGACGCTCACGGCCAGATGGTGAACGTGACCGCTGTAGCGCATAACCGCGTGACGTTCTACCGCAAGGGCTACCAATTCCCTTGCGTGCAGC
This sequence comes from Klebsiella sp. AqSCr, assembly GCF_008452795.1. Classification (NCBI taxonomy): domain Bacteria; kingdom Pseudomonadati; phylum Pseudomonadota; class Gammaproteobacteria; order Enterobacterales; family Enterobacteriaceae; genus Klebsiella; species Klebsiella sp. AqSCr. Next base: position 1,741,233 of record NZ_MJDM01000005.1, on the reverse strand, counting down.
CCATTGAGCGTTTCATGAAGGAGTTCTCGGAGGTAAAGCAATGATTTTCACCGTCCAGGGTAAAAATCTCTCTTTGGCTGGCCTGATGAATGCAAAAGCTAAAGCTTTGCTGGTGGTGTGTCACCGCGTGAACCTGTCAAAACCTGTCACATTGCGGGCCACTGATAGTGGCGTACAAAATGCCTGGCGGAGTTTCGAGACAATTACGCGCGATGGACATCACACCTGCAGTAATGTGTTTTCGGAGTCCGTAAAAAAGGACTTGATGTTCTACATCATCCCGGTCTATGGTTATAACGCACCAGCAAAATCTGGTGCCGGGATTGGCGTCCTGGGAAAGTACAAGGCGACACATGACGCGCCTAGCGTCTTTTTTTGTGTCCTCACATTCGCTCACCCTTTTTTCAGCGCTGCGGTTATAATCCGTGCCGCTTGCAGAGTTATGGTGAGTTGGATGGGGGCGGAGAAATCCGCGCCGGTTACCTTGTACGCCGGTTACGCCAACCCTGTTCAGCTCACCACCAGTGAAATTGGCGTTTCCGGTGGTGGGATTAATCCCCAGTACAAGGAGGCTGCCATTGTGGCTACTACCCCTACCCAAAATCCGCAGTTTATCTGGATTATCGCCGCTGTTCGCCGCGATATAACGACAATTAAAGCCCAAATTCACCATATCACCGCACCGTCTGAACGTGACGCCCGCCGTTCACTGGCTCGCGATCATGTCTGCTTTTTCGCCGGCCGCATCCGTCTGGAGGTGGCTCATGCGTAGTTATTTCCGCATAAGCGGCTATGCCGTCAATAAGCGCGGTTTAACCGTTGGCATCGGCTATCAACTCACATCCAGCGACACTAAAACAGCAATGGCCCACGCAGTGCTTCAGGCGCAGCGTGAAGGTCTCTGCCACGTTCGCATTACACGCGTACAGGAGGTGGCAGCATGAGCCTGTATAACGATTTAGTTCGCCACGAATTCGGCAAAGGCGCCACCGTTGATGAGCTGGAAGGCATTCAGAACCGCATGGATGAGGCTGTGAGTGATTTGTTGCTCGGCATTAGTGCCATTGGAAGCCTGATGTTCTGGGCCACGGATAATGACAACTATACCGAGGAGACCGCAAAGGGAGACATGCGCAAAATAGGCGCAATGCTGGGTACGGTTGGTGAGGTGGTGCTGGCGCTGAACGATACCGTATCGAATGCGGGTGTGTGTCGTTCTGACTGCGTCAAAGAATCAAAAATGAGGGCGGGAAAATGAATATAAACGCTATATACCGCCATCCTGCTGAACTTGAGGCCGAGGCGATGCTATCCCGTGAGCAACCGTATCCGGAAGATTTTACGCTGGCAGAGCGTACCGCAGAACGTATGGCCCGCGCTCGCAATGGGTTGGTTCATGTAATGACCGATTTATCACCATACCTCGACGTTGAGCAAGCAGTCATTGTGCATTGCTGGCTGGATAAAGTCCTGGCGATTGTCGATATGGCCAGAATTGATGCGGAGGTCAGGGTATGAGCGATATGCAGCTTATTGATGCCCAATGTCGTGTTGAACAAGCACAGGCACTGCTCTCAATATGGTTAGAGGGCACGAAAGCATCTGAACGGGATATGCAGTTAATTTGTGCTCTGATCTCGTTACTCCAGGATGTACCAGAAACGATTAAAACGGCGGATGAAGAACTTGCTGATTACGTCTTGCGTGCACATCGGGAGAAGCGTCAATGAAACTGGCACCTAACCTGAAACATTTGCCAAAAGAAAAATTTACTGAAGCAGTTATTTTTGCTGGAACCGATGCGTATGCACATGCAAAAGGGTGGGAAGAGGGCATGGGTAAACAAGTCGCTGAGGACAGAACACCTCCCATTTATCTTGGACCGAAGCAGCTGGCGGAACTGGAGAACCTGCAAATTATTGATAAAGGGCGTCGCAGTGCTCGTGTTTATCTGGCTGGAAGCATTGAGCCAATAATGATTAATGCCATTGGGGAAAAACTTGCACAGGCAGGTGTACTGGAAGCGAAATTATATAAGGGAATTCCTGACCAAAAACCGGAAAACTGGAGGCAATATCTGGCCAGGCTCAGAGAACAGGGCGAGCACACAACGACATCAATTCTGAAAGCCAATAAATCTGCGAATAGTGACAACCTGAAGCCACATGTTGAAAGCCGAGCTGACGGTATTTTTTGGGTTGAACCCAAATCAGACAAAGATACCGGGGAAATAACTACCCGTGAAAGCTGGCTGTGTTCTGCTCTGGAGGTCATAGGCACTGGCATAGATGACAGTAAAACCCGGTATCTGATCCTGCGCTGGCGCCCATTCGGTTCGAATGGGGATACTGTCCAGGCAATACCATTTGCTGATATTGGTGAACGCGAAGGCTGGCGAACGCTTAAGGCTGGTGGGTTGAACGTCACAACCAAAAGTGGTCTACGTGCAACGTTGGCCGACTGGCTGCAGAGCTGTGCCAATGGTGAGGTATGGCGCATTGCGCATGCTACGGGCTGGCAGTGTGGCGCCTACATCATGCCGGATGGCGAGATCATTGGTACTCCAGATCAACCGGTGCTGTTTAACGGACGAAGTTCTGCCGCATCCGGTTATACCACCAGCGGTACTGTTGAGAGCTGGCGAGAGAGCGTTGGACGTCTGGCCTTTGGCAACTACTCGATGATGACTGGCGTGGCCGCAGCGCTGTCAGCTCCTTTGATTGGCCTTGCCGGCGCTGATGGTTTTGGTATCCATCTCTATGAGCAGTCGAGCGCCGGTAAGACCACCACTGCCAATGTGGCATCCAGTCTCTACGGCAATCCTGATGTATTGCGCCTTACCTGGTACGGTACCGCGCTGGGGCTGGCGAATGAAGCTGCCGCACACAACGACGCGCTGATGCCGCTAGACGAAATCGGGCAGGGCGCTGATCCGGTGGAGGTCTACAAATCTGCCTACGCGCTATTTAATGGTACGGGTAAGCTGCAGGGCGCGAAGGAGGGGGGAACCGTGATCTGAAGCGCTGGCGTACTGTGGCCATCAGTACCGGTGAGATGGATCTGGAAACCTTCATTGCGAGCGCCGGTCGCAAGGCTAAAGCAGGCCAGCTGGTTCGCCTGCTGAATATCCCGATGCGCCGGGCTGTTCGTTTCCATGAGCATGCCAACGGCAAACACCATGCCGATGCCCTCAAAGATGCATACCAGCATCACCATGGAGTGGCTGGGCGTGAGTGGGTGAAATGGCTGGCTGACCACCAGCAAGAGGCGGTGAACGCCGTCAGAGCAGCGGAAGAGCGCTGGCGTAGTCTGATCCCGTCGGATTACGGGGAGCAGGTCCATCGTGTTGGCGCCCGGTTTGCCATTCTGGAAGCCGCACTATTGTTAGGTAATGTGATCACCGGCTGGGATGAGCAGACGTGTCGGGATGCTATTCAGTACAGCTATAACGCCTGGCTGCGTGAATTCGGTACCGGCAACAAAGAGCATCAGCAAATTATTGAGCAGACAGAGGCATTCCTGAACGCTTACGGCATGAGCCGCTTTGCACCGTTCCCGTATGACCCGACCAGTCTCCCCATCTCCAACATGGCGGGATACCGGCAGAAGGGCGGTCATGAGACTGACCCGATGGTGTTCTACACCTTCCCGGCAGCCTTCGAAGGGGAGATCGCCCGCGGCTTTAACACTCGTCAGTTTGCGGAGGTATTGAAGAAAGCTGGCATGCTGACACCGCCGACTTCAGGCCGGGGGTTTCAGAGAAAGTCACCACGCATTGATGGGCGACAGATTCGGGTTTATGTCCTGCAGTATCTGCCGGACGATGGCCAGCCAGAGTAAAAGCACTCTTTCATGTGTGTAGATTAAGTGTTGGTTCAGTTGGTTCAGTTGCCTCAGTAGTTATATATATCTGTTTAATAAGGTTTCATGTTTAAAAAATGAACCAACATTGAGGCAACAAACTACCAGTTTGAACCAACACTGAATCAGGTACAGGGTATCAGAAGAGAGGATCACTGCGATGACAGCTCAAATTTCAGCGTATGGCCGGCTGGTGGCCGACCCGCAGACCAGAACAACGGGAAAAGGTACGAACATGACAATGGCCCGCCTGGCGGTAGCTCTGCCCTGTAATGCGGCAGATAACGGAGAGGCTACTTTCTGGTTGGGCGTGATTGCCTTTGGTAAGCAGGCTGACGCGCTGGCCAAACACCATAAAGGCGACCTTGTCAGCGTGGCGGGCAATATGCAGCTCAATCAGTGGACTGGTCAGGATGGTGGTATGCAGCAAGGTTATCAGGTTATTGCGGACAGTGTACTCAGCGCCAGAGCGGTCCGCCCAGGCGGTAAAGTAGGTCAACAAGGACAGGCTACTGATGCCCTGCGCCGGGCCCAGGAGCAGCAACCGCCCGCGAACGGGTATGAAGGATACGACCAGACACCTCCGTATGACGATGATTTTTGACATGGGTATGGATCAGTAACATGCGACTGACTACAGAACAGAAGGCGGAAATCGCTCGCCTCAAACGTAGTGGTGTAGGGTATCGCACCATCGCGAATAAAATGGGACTTAAGCCCAGCACTGTGAGTAGCTTCTGCCAGCGCAGTGGATTGTTCGCTGATAATCCGGCTCACAAGGTTCTTTTCACTATCCCTGAGGCGCGCTTTTCGAACGTACCTGCGTTAACAAAGGCACTGCCGCCCCAAAAGGTCATCACTGGTCATAAGCAGACCGATGCTTATTTGTGGGTGCTGGAAGTGATTAAGCTGAATGAGCCAGCACATCTGGATGCTGCAGAGGTAGCACTTGAGAAGCTTACCATTAGCCCAAAAGACGTAGAGAAACGGTATCGTGACTGGATGGTCGCTAATGGTGCTGACATATTGCAAGCCGCTTTCGGTACCTTTTTCATGGATGATCCTCAGCACTACCTCAAGCTTGCCAGGGAGAATATCAGGAAGGCCAGCGAAGTTCGTGCTGTGTTTGGTAGTTATGAAGCTGCTATGGAACCAGTAGAAGCAGAGTTACTCATCTCACGATCTGCATTTCTGGTAGATGAGGATTTTGGGCTGACGAGGGAAGAAGTCGCCGATGGAAGTATTTCAGGTATCGAGCGATATCTGGAACTGGATGATGCTCGGAAAGATGCACATCATGGTTTCACGGATGTACTGCCTTCACCTCACACACTATCCGATGTTGTCCGCGAATTTGATTACTGGACGTGGCTTTATTGGATACGCGATGCTGCTGGGCGAGAGTTAGGTCACCAGTATTCTGAAGGGCTGAGTCAGGAGGTCTATGATCGAGAGGACTGGCTTGATACCCAACTTGCTACGATCAGTCCTATCCACCAGCAGGAGGCTATTGATGTGCTGAAATGGCTACTCAAAAGTGACCGACACGAAGGGCGAGATGAGATGGATGCTATACTGATGAACCTTATTGGTAAAGACTATTACCAATAATAGATATTTGATAAGCCCGCGAATATTCGCGGGTTTGAATTTTGCAATGTTTATTTTTTTATCTCTTTAATAAACTTGATTTGTAGGTTTCTCAGTAGCTCGTTTGTCCTGATTGTTGCTACACCAAACTTATCACATATATCGGGGATTTTCGGTTTGAAACTCCCGTTCCCAGCTCTCACTTCATGGGTAACGAGTGTAGCAGAAAGAGTTTTTGCTTTTGCAATGAGCCAAGGATCCGCTACGCTTAAGAATGATGCAATATTAGGGTTGTTAGGCTTTCTTGAAGAATACTCTTTCTGAACGTAGTTTGCTATGGCAGCAAAATTTTTCTGTGTATTCTCATCATCAACACTATCGAAATAATGCTTGCGATCTCTAAGCCAATCGAATATGACATCATCTTTATTAGCAATCTCATCGTATACATTGCGTATGCTAATGAGTTCACCGGAATGAAATCGTTCAGAAAGGAAATCCCAAAAACCAGGACAGATATCAAAGCAGTAGTAAGTGTTCTGCGCTTCGATAAATATGTTTGAGTCGATGATGTATGTCAAAGCCCTAGTTCCTTCTGCGCAAATTCATTTAATTTACTGGGTCTGATGCCAGTTAGCCTTTGGGCTTCACGAAGAAGTAATTTACCTTCAAGAGCTTGTGTGACAACAGCTTTTGCGAATGTTTCACTGACCCTACCTTTTTGTGTTCTCGGATAGCTACCCCCACCACCGGGAGTCTTATCGTTAATCCTTCTTACATAAGACAAATATTCATCATCTCTGATATAGCCAAGAGACAAAGCTCTCCTTGCAACTACCCAGCGACTAACTTTGAAAATATTTATTAAATGAGGAATGTTCTCCTCCCAGTCTTCTGTACGAACCCATTGCTCTTTGAAAATAGACTCAGGAACTAAATACTCTGCTGCTACAGCATTACAAAGAACTTCTTCACTAGACTTAGCTTGATATGCCAGATCACTGATAGCAGATTCACCGATCATCAAATGAGATAATTCGTGAATTAGGGTGAATAGTTGGGCGGATTTTGCATCATTATTGTTAATGAATATCACCGGAGCTCGTTTATCTGCTATGCAGAACCCGCGAAAATCATCAACACTAATAGGCCTATGAGTGTTGTTTTTTACAACACCATTTTTCATAACTAAGATGCCATTCCTTTCAACTTCTTTTATTAAAGTTGAAAAAAAGTCCTCCCATTTTCCTGAACGAGGTGGGATCGTGACCCTAAGCTTATGTCTCAGTTCGTTAACAAGCGTGGTATATGCTGTGTTTTTATTGTACTTTCCTACTAGTTCGACAGTATCCAGCCCACTCTCAATAGAGTATTCCTTGTACCAGTCAATTTTAATCATTACATCGCTAAGGGTATCCCTTAACTCAGCAGAGACATCAATGTCTCTGCTGCCTACCGTCCGACGGTCTGGTATTGGCAGTGTTTCAACGGTTGGCTCATCCAGATAAAGACATCCAAAAGGGGTGTGAGTCAAATCGGCAAATTTTTGTGCTTCGTTAAAAGTGATGGGGCGTGTTCCATTCTCCCATCTCTCGATGAGCTCAGGATCTTTTTTCATTTTTAATGCTATATAACTAGTTGAAAGATTGGCTCTTTCTCTAGCCCATGTCAGCATTTTTGTATTTATAAACGCCTGCGCCATGCTTCACCAATTTCTATTAACATCCATTAACCGCAATTCATTCTGGTTCAATAGCAAAGTAGCGTCAACTTGGCTCAATCTCAAAATGACCAAATTTTCTCATCTTTTGTAAGACACATAAACGCACCTAGCCAGCCAAATCACTATGCATACCAGCCCCATCAGTCAGATGAAACTCCTCACTAAGATTAAGATCCTGGATTGGCATAACCACTCAGAATGAACCACGCCAGAAACACGACGGCAACGATAAACACGATCACCGGGAAGGCAATGCCTATCCTCATAGATCCTCCTTGAATCGATTAATTTAAAGCAGGATTCCAGCACCATAACTCTCATAGCGAGTACCACATAGCAATGCAGAGAACCACGATTTTGAGCTGGCGCAGAAGAACAGTCAGAGCTATGCGTACGGGGTATGCAGATGATATAGCTCAATATTAGATCGGAATCAGGAGTGGCGATACCTGTGTATTTATCAGGGGTACGTGTTAACGCCGTGCTACATCGACACGGTGATCCATTCGTTTCTACCTACTACAGGAATTGGCGGTGATTTTTTGCTGCTTCGATTGATGTTAGGATAAATCCGAGGTGACATAATGAGATTAGGGATATGAAAAAGACACTTTTAGCATGCGTTATTGCCACTAGCCTCTTGGCTGGGTGTGGGCCAAAGGATTTAACCCCTGAGCAGAAGCAGGAAGTTGCAAGTCTCCGTAGCGAACTAGCTAAGGCTGAACAAGAAATTGTCGAGGCTAAATCACAGCAGGGGCAGTATACTGGGGGGTTAATTAGAAATCTTATAACAGCCAGGCTTGAAGTCTTAGGGACTAATAAAGCCCTTTTGGAGCAGCGTATTAACGCGATTGAGTCGGGGGCTAAGATTGAGATATCTGTTAGCGGTGTTAAACCAAATCCTGAAGCAGCGGCGGCATTAAAAACTGAAATTGAAACTCTTGATACACAGATTGCCGATGCTAAGAAAGATGCAAGTCAGTACAGTGGTGGTCTGCTACAGGCACTGAAACTATCTGCTATTGCGACGCAGGAGCAAACAAGGGCGATGCTTCAACAGAGATACCTTTCGGCAACGTATGGGTTAGCTGAAGTGAAAGTACCTAATGAGCAAGCAAACGAAGCAATCACAGAAAAACAAGCAGACAAAGCAGAACCCCATTCCACCAGAACGCCGTTACTTCCACCAGGTGAAGGACCATTCGGTTTAGAGGCCGGTTTGTCTAAGAAAAATATTGAAGACATGATTGGTGAAGAGCTTGAGCCAATGGCGAATAATGTCAATCTTTATACGGCTAACTCTTTACCCAAAATGAATGCTGGCTTTGATGCGTATGGGCTGTTGATATCTCCAACAGTAGGGCTATGCCAAATAAGAGCTCTTGGGAAAGATATTGATACAGATAGTTATGGCTTTACTATCAAGTCAAGATTTAAAGAGCTCATGGAGTCACTATCTTCTATCTATGGAAAGGCCAAGGAAAATGATTTCCTTCTGGCCGGTTCAATATGGAAAGACCCCAGAGACTGGATGATGGGATTGTATAAGCATGAAAGATATTTGTCAGCTGAGTGGAAAGGAACTGCAGAGGCTCCACTAAAAAGTAAATTAACTTCCGTATCGATCGAAGCTAGAGCAAACAGTTCTGATAAAGGATATATCTTCCTTCAGTATAATTTCAATAACTATGATGTTTGTGAAGCTGAGGTTGAAGCAGCGAAAAAAAGCTCTCTTTGAATAACCAGAAAAATGCGAGCCCTGTTATCACAGGGCTCTGATTATGTTTTGCTAATTAGCCTGTTATGTGTTCGGTAGTTACAAAAACCCTGAAAGAAAAAGAGATATAAGGTTTGACAAAGGATTACCTGATAGCGGCCTACTTGTCAGCAATTGCTATCTGGCCAGTCACACTGGCGTTAATTGGTCTCTCTGCAGGAGCGGCATTCTATATGAGACGCAGGGGGCTGGGCGTAGTCCTCGTCGTTCTGTTCATGCTGGTGACCATTGCTGCGCGACAGTTTGAGCATCACATGTAGAATCATACCGCCCCATGAAAATGCTCATATCTTATTTATAGGCAGAAACGGTGTGTTCTGGCTATGTATGGCAGAAATGGTGTGTTCTGCCTATAAGGGCAGATAGCGCTCGAAAATGGTCGTAGAGAGCGTGCTATGGCAGGAGATGTTTAAGCGCCCACCAGCCCGCGCAGAAGATTTCGGTGGGCTTCACAAGGCAGCGAAGGAGACCCAGCACCGCATGGGAATAGCTCAGCCCAATGGGGAAGCGTTCAGGTTAAAAACAAGCCGATGAAAGTGATTGTATTGGATTAATCTTCTTCGATGTTACGATAATACTTTATTTACTTTTGGGGATAAGTTGATGTCAGTATGGAACATCATTGTTTTGATATTCGCTATTATTATCTATGTTCTTCCCGGCGTTATCGCCAGTTCAAGGGAGCATAAAAACTCAACGGCAATATGGGTGCTAAATATTGTCTTGGGCTGGAGTTTCTTGGGGTGGATAGCCGCGCTTGTATGGTCTTTCACAAGCCCAGGAGTGGTAAAGATAGAACCGCAGGCATTTGGCGTAGAATCTATAGATGCCGGTTCAGTAGATGATACTAAAAAATGCCCGTATTGCGCCGAAACAATAAAAAAAGAAGCAATATTGTGCCGATTTTGCGGAAAAGACCTACCATAAGTGTTAATCATCCAGAAATAGAACCCCGCTTCGGCGGGTTTTTTTGTACCTTTGTGTTTCACAAAACGCAATGCTTGCCATTTATGTTGCATAAACTACAATACAAATTGACTGTATAAATATCAGGGGTAAGCAGATGAACCGATCACAAATCACGGTAGCACTTTGCCGGGAGCATCTTCAGTCCATTCGTGAAATTCAGGAAGAGGAGCGCAAGCGTTCTCCGATTGGTGTAGCACCAACGGTAAACGCTATTGCCCGCGCATTGGTCGCTAAGGGCCTTGAATCCGTTAAGCGGGGTGGGTGATGGAGCAACTACAGAGACTGGCTGAAGTTATTGCCGAAACCTATATTCGCGATCTGCGCCGGGAAACTGGCTCCAACATTCTTAGCATTGACGGTGTAAGTGGCAACGTTGAAAAACACCTGCTCGCCGCGGGGCTTGTCGATAACACAATATATGCCGCTAAAGATGAATATGGCGCGACATTTGAACGAGAAGCCTATCGCATGTTAATGAATTTTATATCATTTGATGGCCCTGAATATCGCCTTACCGAACATGGTCGATTAGTCATAACTCTTCTGAACACCAACGCTCTGAAAAAAAACAAAGTAAGAACCCTACACTGAGGCGCTCATGACAACTGATTTTGGCAAATACACCATTGAGATTGAAGCCGATGCGGCCAAACTGCTGGCTGGTCAGGCGAGCGCAGATACAGCTTTAAAGCAAATTGAAAACTCAGTCAAAAAGACAGCTAACTCTGCTGACAAGCTAGATAAAAGCCTGGATAACTTGGGCGGAGGGTTTTCGCGCCTTGCTGTGGCCGTGAAAGGATACATATCAATTCAGGCGTTGATAAAGCTCCAGCAGCTTTCTGAGGAATTCACGCTACTTCAGGCGCGAGTAACGCGTTTATCCTCTAGTTCAGAGGAAGGGGCGCGGAGCTTTCAGCAGCTTGTGAGTATTGCTTCGACAACCGGGGCCAGCCTTGGGGATACCGTCAACCTCTGGCAGCAACTCACCGCCACACTGAAAACCGTAGGTGCTACTAACAGCGATGTTAACCGGCTCGTGATGACGCTGCAAAAGATTGGCACTATCGGTGGCTCATCGGCTCAGGAAATGGCTAACGCTCTCAGGCAATTTATGCAATCGGTAGCGTCAGGAAGAATTCAGGCGGAAGAGTTTAACTCGGTACTGGAACAAATGCCTGAGTTGGCTCGACAGATTGCCGACGGCATGGGAATTCCGTTTAACGAGCTTCGACAATTGATGCTGGCCGGCAAGTTAGATATTGGTGAAGTTCTTGCGGCAATTGAAAAGCGTTCTGACGAGATCAACCAGCAGTTTGAGAAGATGCCTCGCACCGTTTCACAGGCTACTAATGCCCTGGTTACTCAATTTGGCGTAGCAGTGTCAAAAATAGATGATGCTATTGGGGCTTCTCGCTATTTGGCGAAGTTATTGGACGGAGCCGCGCTCAGTATCAGCGTCGCAACCGGAAGCGCTCCAGATGCTGTGATGCTGACTCAAAAGCTTGAGCAAAATACTGAGCAACTAGCTGTCGCTGAGTCTGATTTAGCTAAGGCGAGAAAGGCGGGCTTGGGCTGGGGAGTAAAACAAACTGAGCAAACGGTTAAGAGGCTTAAGGCGGAGCGTGCCTTGATCCTAATGGCTCAGCAGGCAAGTAAAGACTCACAAAGTGTATACACGCCGTCTAAAGGGGAAAAGCCAGCCTATATCACCAATCTCGAAAAGAAAACGGCAGAGAATAACGCGAACTCCATTATCAAATCAGGTCAAACAGTAGTTGATAAGCTCACCCAGCAGCGTGAACAGCTAAGCAAAGACAAGTCCAAAGGGCTAATTGATGATAAGAAATATGCTGATGCTGCTGCTGTTCTAGATAAGCAAATTGCGGACGCCAGAAAAAAACAGGATAAAACCCCGAAGAATGCCTTTGCTCGCGGCGACGATTCAATCGACAACCTGCAGCGGCAGATTGCCGTTTTGACAATGCGCTATGACGAGAACACCAGAGAGGCCGCGCAGTTTAATGCCGTGGCCGCTCTCGGAGCTAAGGCTACCGATGCACAGAAGGAAAGAGTGCGTGAGTTGGCCGGGCAGTTATTTGACGCTCAGCAGCGACAGAAAGACCTTAATGATGCGATCAGCAATGACCCGCTCAGGAAGGAAAATAAAGCCTATTCTGACGGCAGAGATCAACTTAAACGCCAGCTCGATGGCCAGATGATTGATCAGAAGACCTATAACCAGCAATCGGAGTTGATGGAACAGCAGCATCAGGTCAACCTAGCCAAAATTCGTGCGCAGCAGGTCGTTACGCCACAGCAACAGGCAGCCGGCGAGGTAGATCCAGTACAGCGCCTCGCTAACCAGCATGCTCAGGAACTTGCGCTTATTCAGCAGTTTGAACAGCAAAAGACAATCACTGAACAGGAAGCTTTAGCTCTCAGGAACGCTGCAAACAATACCTATGAAAAACAGCGAATTGAGGCTCAATGGGAGATATTCCGCAACCAAAGCACAACTAACGAACTTATGGCGGCGGCAGTTGATGGTTTTGCCAGCCAGGCCGCCAGTTCGATGACGGGATTAATCAACGGTACGCAAAGCGCCACAGAGGCTTTCAAGAATCTGGGGAACGCCATTCTTAATAGCGTCATTCAGGCTCTGGTTGAAGTTGGTATTCAATACCTGAAAAATGCTGCGATGGCGATGATAGCCGATAAGATGACATCTAACTCATCGCAACAGGCCGGTGCGCAAACTGCTGCCGCGTGGGCTCCTGCCGCAGCCGCAGCTTCTATCGCCACATTCGGTGGGGCTGCCATTGCCGGTATTGCCGGCATGGTAGCTGCGTTCGCCATCGGTGCCGCTCTGGCCGGCAAACGAAAAAATGGCGGGACGGTAGGCGCTGGTGGGGCGTATCAGGTTGGCGAAGGGAATATGCCTGAACTCCTGCAGACCAAGAACGGGTTAATTATGATTCCTGGCGACCGTGGCCGGGTGTTCAGCAATAAGGATGTTACCGGCAGTTCTCCGACGATCCAGAAGGCGTCTACAGGTAAGGAATATCTACCTGCTTCATCGGCATCATCCAGTCAATCGGGAGATAGCTCTAAACGGTCGATACAGGTAAATATCCAGCTGATAGATCAGACAACCGGCAGTCAGCACAACATCACGGGCACTGAAGCTTTCCAGCAAGGTGACGTGGTAACAGTTACTGGATTTCTCAATGACGTGGATACCGGCGGCCCAATGTCCACAGCGATCGCAGATGCGCACGGGCTTAGACGGCAGGCAAGGGGCGCCTTTTAATGTGCCCTAAGGGGGGGAGGTAAACCCTCTCCCTCATGCTTTACAGGACTGCCAGTTTAAGAGCATTTTCACCCGTCGGAAATAAGAACTTTTTTTCGTGTGAACGCAGCCAGTAAACAACCTACCCCATGAGAGTGTGACAAAAGTTGACATCGAAGGGCGATCCCGTGACTAACGACGAAAAGCGAAAACTATACCGTGCGTGGGCTGATGATATCGGCGGCGAAACACCTTTCCCGGAAGCCTGCAGGGATATGACGTGCGGAGCGACGACGAGGAAAGGGACACCGTGCAAAATGACGGCGCTCTACGCTTCTGGGCGCTGCAAGTTACACGGCGGCATGAGCACCGGCGCAAAGACGCCAGAGGGTAAGGCCCGGCAGTTAGAGGGATTCCGTCGCTGGCTGGAGAGACAGCGGCAGGCTACCAGCCAGGGTGACAATACGCAGTAAGGTTCGCGCTGATGGTACGCAGTACGCAGAAAGGTACGCAGCAGAATGGAGCTTTTTGCTGCGCGTACCTGGTAGAGATAAGAGGTGAAAAATGGGTATTAATGGCAGGGGCATGAACAACATCCGGCGCAACATGAATGCGCTGGTGAGGGACATTACTGGGCGGCGCTTACCTCGCGCAATGACAGCCGCTTTGCATGAGGCCGGACTCGTAGCCGCAATCTATACGCCAGTTGATACCAGCACGCTGATTAATTCGCAGTTTAAAGAGGTCATCACTAACGGGACGCGCATCACTGGACGCATCGGATATTCAGCAAATTACGCAATCTATGTAGCAGATCCGAATATCCCGCAGAAATTCACCCTCCCCAGGGCCAGGAAAGAGTTTTTGCAGCATGGCGTTGCTGATGCAAAACCGCAGATGGATGCTGCTTTCCTGCGGGAGTTATCAAAGCCATGATTGCGCAGAAAACGAAACCGATATATGCACAGAAACCGCTTACCCCGTGAGTGGTTAAGAATTGTTAATGTTGCGGAACTCATATTATTTCGTATTCATTTTCGGCTTTTTTTAGCGGAGATCTGAGGCAATGAGAGAGCCGACGCGGGTTTACACCTCTGCGCTACCACGGATTAACCTCCAGTTTCTGGCAGATATGCAAAGAAAGCTGGTGGATTCAAGCCCGAAAACACAGATTTTTTGTGACACCGAGAGCGGAAGGGTGTACTTCTCGATGGTCTCTGGTGGCTACAGCGCGACAATCAACGGGGTAATGCGGGTTATTGGCATCACGATCACCCGGGCAGGTTTTGGCTACCGGCGATGGTACATTTGCCCGCATTGTGGTGGCCGGGCTGCGAAATTATTCATTGGCCGGAAGGATGTAGGGTGTCGCAAGTGCTGGAGCCTTCACTATGCCAGCCAGAGTGAAGATGAGCTCGCTCGCTTACGGCGCAGCGTGTGGAAGCAGAGACATAATATTTGGGGGGGTGAGTACCCGCCCGCGGGCAGCCTGTTAAATAGCCCGCTAAAGTTTCCGAAGCCTGCCGGCATGCGATGGGAAACCTTCGAAAAAAAGCGCTCTCGGCTGCTAAAGACTGAATCAGCTTACTGGCGGTTGAAAGAACCGAGGGACGCTAAAGGGTTTGCCCGGGTGATGCGCAAAGCGGAGGCGTCAATTAGGTCATTTGAACGGGCATCCAAAAAGGCTACCCCATGAATACGGTAAGATCACGGTAAGGTAATTGTCTATCTGGTGTTTCAGCCAACAACAGAGAGCAAACTGCTAATGACAAGAATATCTGCCGTACCAGAATCACTAGTTGCTGGATTGCGCAGATGGCCAGCGTTTCCGACTCCTTTCCCTTCACCTGTTACTGAGATTGGTACTCCCAAAGGCGGCGCACTTTATCGCTATGAAGAGGTAATGGGTTTCTTCAGTAAAATGAAACTGTTGTAGCAAGTCTTAGAAATAACATCCACCAGCTGATATGCTTGCCTCGGGAAAAGTCAAAATTAGGTGTCATGCCTTACACAAAATTCGTCAAATTTTGATGTTATGTTCCTCAAAAATGCGTCAAAATTAGATCAACATAACGTCAAAAAAAACCGTCAGTTAAAGCCACCAGCCTTATACATAAATTCGTGCTTGATATCTGTGGAACCGCGCTAAATCTGGTCTGAGCATTTTTTTCTGTAAGGTATGACGGTAAACAACACTGCCGTTTGAAGCACGTAAAAATCAATCTTCCAGATTTTTTTTCTTGATCTCAGAATGAGACGGGTAAATGCCTTTGCTAGGCCGTGAGATAACAGAGCTAACAATACCCAGGCTGAACGGTGAAGTACTTGATAACCATACCCACTACACCATTCACAATGGGCCGGCACAGTCACTACAGACCAAAGAGCGCCACCGCCGCAGGATGGTAGCACTAGCCTACCAGTGGAAGAAAGCGAAGTATGATAGATAACCTCCTTTATAAAATTGGATTAATAGGCAAAAGTTATTGACTACCTTCTGTAGTAGTTAATTAGCTGAATAAAATCAACATATAGTGTTTTTACTGCATTTTTACTGTTATGTAGGCGGTAGAGGGGTTAGCATTTCGTGACATGTCACATTGACATACTGATATCTTCAGGTAGATTTACCAGCAACTGAGCCCGGCCCCCTGGCTTGATCTCATCCCAGATGAGCGATTGTTATGGCCGGGCCTTCTTATATCTGGAGGTAGGGATACTGTTGCATGGCTGATCCGGTTAAAGTTCATAAAGAATATGACGAACTTATCGATCTGTTACTTTCGCGTGGCATGGATGTGCCAGACCGGGATCATGCAATAAAGAAAATCTCTCAAGTAGGTTACTACAGACTCTCCGGATTTTGGTATCCGTGCCGAATCCCTCACATAACTCCCGAGAACATCAGGACGCGTTTAGATCAAGTACGCCCAGGTACGAACTTTCGGGCAGTATACGACCTATACTTATTCGATAAAAAAATGCGTTTATTGATGATGAATGCCTTGGAACGAATAGAGGTTTATGTCCGTTCTGTTATTGCGCATGAAATTGGTAAAATTTCACCTCTCGCATATCTTGATGACTCTTTAATAAATCCTAAGCATCTAAGAGGTCGTCCTCGTGGGCGGTGTAGCGCGAGGGAGGAGTGGCTTAGCAAGCACACAAATGAAATATCCAAAAGTCGAGAGGACTTTATAAAGTGGCATGAGGGTAAGTATGAGGGACTCCCATTCTGGGTTGTTATCGAGGTGTGGGATTTCGGTCTGATGTCGAAGTATTATGCGATGTTAAAAGACGGGCATCGTAACGGGATTCTATCTAGGCTGGGTATTGCTGCGGGTAATGGGGCTATTTTCCAGAACTGGCTCAGCGCCATGAATGTAATGAGAAATCGTTGCGCTCACCACTCACGTATCTGGAACAAGGTTAATGAGCCGAAGTTGATGCCCCTGCCAAATCATCCATATTTTGAACGCCTGAATATGAATGATGATGCCTATGAAAGAATGTACGGCATGATAGCAGTGCTATGGTTTTTGGTGAAAAAGATTGGCCCGGGCTCAAACTGGATTAGGCATGTCGCTGAATTAGTAGACAACAAGCCATATCTTCCCGGTTGTAACTTAACTGCGATGGGACTTCCTGATAACACAGGATTTCCAAGAGCTCTATTCGGTATCGAATAGTAGGGCACATTAAATAATTATGAATGCTACGATCATAGCGCCGCTACTATCTTCTCAGCATTGTGCCCCTGACGCTTCCAGGCGCTGTAAATGTCCTTATCCCACGCTTTGCCCGCTTTTGTCTGATAACCGGCCGCATTGAGCCTCTCAGCGATAATGCGGCCATTGTCGAACCCTTCCCGGATAGTATCAGCAACAATCCCGATAACAGCCGCTTCATTGTACAGGGTCGGCGGGATCCCCTGTTTGCCACCCGCCAGCGCAGCCGCCGCCATTTCCATTCGCTCCACCAGCTCAAGCATGCGCTGCTGTGGGTTGCTCTCTGGCTGGTTCAGTTTGCTGCGAAGGGCATCGAGAAGCCATGCTGTTTTGTCACCGCCCGCCGCCGCTACAGCCTGATTAAATGCGTCATGCAATTCAGCCGGAACGCGGAATGCTACAAGATTGGATTTGCTCATGAGGGGCCGCCATATCAGTGTTTTCGGTCTATACAGTATACAACTGTATAACGATGTTATACGGATTAGGTTTCGCATAACTGACTATTTTCTCCATCCATCCTAACCTTGGGTGTGAGGCGCTGGTGGTCATAAATTTTGGAATGCTTTGGAAATTTGATAACTACTGACGCAGAAGGAACCGCGCTGGCGATAGTCTGGAGTTGAAATACTTACAGGAGCATCCAAAAAAGATGCGTGTTAAATTTATACTGTTTGATACGGATTTGGATTGCGCTGATTGGTAAACGTGCGTCGTGGTTGGCGCTGCATACTATAGGGACGATCGGCCGTATTAAATTTGCCTGGCCCGTACATGCGGGAAAATCCCGGATGTAAGAGGGAACCTTCCAGGAGAACAGGGTAACCAACGGTTATCCTGTTGTTGGCTAGAGGTGGGAAAATATCACCTTTAGAGCCATATCTAGAGTACATGAAGGGCTGTCCCGTATGTAAAACCGACTTAGTCGGTACCTCTATCTCGATGAGATATATGCCCATTTATCCATGCCTCAATTTCATTAGATGGCCAGCGGACACTGCGCCCAATCTTCACTGGATAAGGGAAAGTACCTTTGCCCATCCATTTGTAGATAGCTGTCTTCCCAAACCCGGTTGCTTCACATACCTGTTTCAGGTCCATAAGATAAATTTTCATCGGTTTCACCTCATAAACTGGATGCATGTTGGTTCACTCAGCTAAATGTTGGTTCAAAATCTGGTGGTGTTGGTTCACTTTTTTGATAAATATCCAAATAAAACAATGGACTTTACGTTTTGAGGCAACTGAACCAACCGAACCAACACATTTTGCATGTATATAGAGAAATTTTTACCAAACTTACAGAAGGAGATCAGCACACCATCGCGAGGCGGATATGGCATTTTATCAAAGAGGCAACATTTGGTACGTTGACTATAAAAATTACGAAGGTAAGAGAGTCCGCAAATCTATGGGGACAACCGATAAAAAACTTGCTTCAGAGTTGTATGACAAAGTTAAGTACGAATCATGGTGCTCATCAAGGCTTGGATACATACCACGTGTAACTTTTGAAAAGGCATGCATACGCTGGCTGAAAGAGAAATCGGGTAAAAAAACGTTATGTGATGACAAAAAAAGAATTATGTTCTGGCAGGCATTCTTTGGGACAAGATACCTTGATGAAATAACAGTGGATATGATTTACCAAGCTGTTAACTCAATGATTAATCAGAAGTATGAACAGAACTGGAGAGCCAAGTATCTGGCTTGTAATGCCTCAGCACTGGCCCCATCAAAGTATGTTCCAAAAGCCGTCTCGATGGCGACAAAGAACACTCACCTTGCATTTATGAAGGCTCTACTTCGCAAATCATGGCTTGAATGGAGATGGCTCGAAAAAATGCCTTACATTCGTCTTTATCCTGTCAAGAATACTCGCGTACGTTGGTTGAAACCTTACGAAGCCAAAAAACTTATAAATGCTTGTAGTGAACCATTAAAATCAGTTGTT
Organism: Klebsiella sp. AqSCr; assembly: GCF_008452795.1. NCBI lineage: Bacteria > Pseudomonadati > Pseudomonadota > Gammaproteobacteria > Enterobacterales > Enterobacteriaceae > Klebsiella > Klebsiella sp. AqSCr. The sequence goes on along the minus strand of NZ_MJDM01000005.1, from coordinate 1,722,342 downwards.
GAATTTGCTCTTGCAACAGGGCTTAGACGTTCAAATATCATTAATCTTCAGTGGCAGCAGGTTGACATTTCTCGTCGGGTCGCATGGATTCCATCTGAAGAGTCTAAGTCTGGTCAAGCAATTGGCGTGGCTTTGAATCAAAGTGCTTGCGATATCCTTGAAAGGCAGGCGGGAAAACATTCCCAGTGGGTGTTCGTTCACACCACGGCAAAACATCGACCGGATGGAACGCTGACGCCCGCAGTTAGAAAAATGCGGGTGGATGACAATAACGCCTGGCGCGCCGCGCTTAAAAAAGCGGGCATCGAGGATTTCCGTTTTCACGACCTCCGGCACACTTGGGCAAGCTGGCTTGTGCAAGCTGGCGTTCCACTTTCTGCCTTGCAGGAAATGGGAGGATGGGAAAGCATTGAGATGGTTAAAAAGTACGCTCATTTGTCTCCAACGCATTTGCTGATCTATGCTCAGAAACTGGATAGTATTTTACGTGAAGGTTGAAGCACCATTCAAAATCACGTACACAAGGGTGTACACAATTAGTTTATAAATAAAATAAAAATCATATTAATCAATGTTATTGGTGTTTTAGTTGTTTTTCACATCAAGAAAAGCAAATAATCATTAAACCCGCTTCGGCGGGTTTTTTGTGGCCGCCATGCCGGTAAATGTCAAAACCTTCCGCCATAATCCCGCGATACTTCGCCGGGAACAGAGCGGCTCAAAGGTGGACTTACTATGCAGATTGGTTTTATCGGCCTCGGCGCGGTGGTGGAAACCGCCTATTTACCGGCGCTGCGTCGCCTGGGGGACGTCATCGACCGCTGCCAGGGCTATGACCTGGACTGCAGCAGAGCGCTGCCGGGGATCCAGCGCTGTAGTTCGCTGTCGGCGCTGCTGGCCGAACCCCTGGATACGCTCTTCATTACCACCTCATCACTTCAGCATCTGCCCGTACTGGAGAGGGCGTTAGCCAGCGGCATTTCCCGCATCGTGGTGGAAAAGCCGATCGTGGCCAACCTTGAGCAGGCCGCCCGGCTGCGGGCGCTGCTGGCGCCGACTGAGCAGGCCGCGCGGGTGCTGGCTCTTGACCACTGGATGGCGCGAGGCGTTGCGCTGAACGCTCCTGGCCCGCTGTGGCGGGCGGAAGGGGAGGCCAGCGGCCTGCCTCCGCCGCACCTGTCAGCGCAGGATATCGTCTGGCTCGAAGGCTCTTTGCAGGAGCCAAGCGGCTTTAACAGCGCTGGTGAGCCGGTCGCACTCAATTTTGCCACCGGGGAGCTGGATACCCGGCAGCTGCGTCACCCTGATGGGGTGATCCTCGATATCGGCACCCATGTCCTGGCGATGCTCCGCGAAACCCTGCACGCCAGCGGAAGCGATACGGCGCTGAGCCTTTTCCTTCGGGTGGCGAAAGACCGCCTCGGCCATGACATTGCTCCAGGGGATACCAGCACTGCCGAGGGGGTGGCGCATCTGCAGGGAACCCTGGGCACTATCCCGCTCAATATCTGGCTCAACAAATACGCGGGTCCCGCGGGCGGGCAAAAGGGAATGCGAATAGGACTGCGGGACGGGCGAGTAATCACCCTCGATCGCGCCCCTGAGGGCGAAGTGGTGACGCTACAGGACGGCGAGCGGGTGCAGCGCTGGACCCGGCCCGGGGCGATCTATACGCACTGTCTTGATGAGCAGATCCTCGGCGCGGATAATCTGTTTATCCGGGCGCCGGACAGCGTGGCCGGGCTAACGCAGCGTAGGCTTGAGGAAGTGGAATGGCTGCTCAGGTTGCAGCAGCAATTACGCGGCCCGCATTAAACCCGGAACATGATAAAATAGGTGCAGATAAACGTTGAAAGGAATGGTTATGGAACTTGATTGCCCTCAGTGCCACGCGCCGTTAGATGTCAAAGGCAGTAGCGCGCATTGCGCCCAGTGCGAAAGGGTGTTTGCCCTCGAGGCCCGCTGCCCGGAATGCCACCAGCCGCTGGAGGTGCTGAAGGCGTGCGGCGCGGTGGATTACTTTTGCCAGCATGGGCATGGCCTGATCTCGAAAAAACGGGTGGAATTTATTCCGCTGGTTTAGTGGGCGAAGGCTTTCTGGCCCGCGTTTTTTTCACCGGCGCGATCTGCTTCACTTCGCTTTCGACCCAGCCGTCTTTCAGGCGGGTGGTGAGCCGATCGCCGGTTTTGACCTGTTTTGTCTGCTTCAGCACCGTACCGTCGCTCACCGAGGTGACGCTGTAGCCCCGCGCCAGGGTGGCTAAGGGGCTCACCGCCTCCAGATGGGTCACCGCGTTGCCAAACCGTTCACGCCGCTCGCTGAGGCGGCCACGCATAATTTCCGCCAGCCGGTATTCCAGCTGCTGGATCCACGACTGCGCGCGGTGGATCCGCGGCTGCGGGTTGTAGTGATTCAGACGCTGAACGGTGCGCTTTTGCCGCTGTTCTGCGCGCTTAAGCTGTGACTCCACGGCGATACGCATCCGCTGGCGCAGGCGTTCCAGGGCGGTCTGCTGGCGGGCCAAGCGCAGCTGTGGATGCTGTTGCTGCAGGCGATGGAACAGCTGGGTAAAACGGCGCTGGCGACTGGCGAGGAAATAGTCCATCGCCATTTCCAGCCGCTGCTGTCCGGACTGCAGCTGGCGCAGCAGCTCCTGCTGGTTGCGGCTGACGATTTCCGCGGCGGCTGAGGGAGTCGGTGCCCGCAGGTCGGCAACAAAATCAGCGATCGTGACGTCGGTTTCATGGCCGACGGCGCTGACGATAGGGATCTGGCTGGCGAAAATAGCCCGCGCCACCCGCTCATCGTTAAAACTCCACAGATCCTCCAGCGAACCGCCGCCGCGTCCGACAATCAGTACGTCACACTCCTGGCGCGCGTTGGCCAGCGCGATGGCGCGCACAATCTGCCCGGGGGCGTCGTCACCCTGGACCGCGGTTGGGTAGATGATCACCGGCAGCCCGGGATCGCGGCGCCTGAGGACATGGAGAATATCGTGCAGCGCGGCACCGGTTTTCGAGGTGATGACGCCGACGCAGTGGGCGGGAGAGGGGAGTGCCTGCTTATGTTTTTGCTCGAACAGTCCTTCCGCCGTTAACTGCGCTTTCAGCTGCTCATACTTCTGCTGCAGCAACCCTTCGCCGGCGGGCTGCATGCTTTCGACGATAATCTGGTAGTCGCCGCGCGGCTCATACAGCGTGATGTTGGCGCGAACCAGCACCTGCTGCCCGTGCTGCGGGCGGAACGTGGCCCGGCGGTTGCTGTTGCGGAACATCGCGCAGCGCACCTGGGCATTATCGTCTTTTAAGGTGAAGTACCAGTGGCCGGAGGAGGGCTGGCTGAAGTTAGAGATCTCGCCGCTGATCCAAACCCGGCCCATTTCGCGCTCAAGCAGCAGACGCACCGTCTGATTGAGGCGGCTTACGGTAAAAATTGCGGGGGATTGAGAGGGTAACATGTGAGCAAGATCAAACTTTAAATCAGCAGGTTATTCAGTCGATAGTAACGCGCTCAGAGGGGATGGCAAGTATTATTTGCAAAAAAGGGTAGATGCAATCGGTTACGCTCTGTATAATGCCACGGCAATATTTATCCACCCTGGTCGAGATATTGCCCATGCTACGTATCGCTAAAGAAGCCCTGACGTTTGACGACGTCCTCCTCGTTCCCGCTCATTCTACCGTTCTGCCGAATACTGCCGATCTCAGCACTCAGCTGACGAAAACCATTCGTCTGAATATTCCTATGCTCTCCGCAGCCATGGATACCGTAACGGAAGCGCGTCTGGCTATTGCCCTGGCACAGGAAGGCGGCATCGGCTTTATTCACAAAAACATGTCCATCGAGCGCCAGGCGGAAGAAGTTCGTCGCGTGAAGAAACATGAGTCCGGCGTGGTCACCGACCCGCAGACTGTTCTGCCGACGACCACTCTGCGTGAAGTGAAAGAGCTGACCGAGCGCAACGGTTTCGCCGGCTACCCGGTGGTTACCGAAGAAAACGAGCTGGTTGGCATCATCACCGGCCGCGACGTGCGTTTCGTCACCGATCTGAACCAGCCGGTCAGCGTCTACATGACGCCGAAAGAGCGTCTGGTCACCGTTCGTGAAGGCGAAAGCCGTGAAGTGGTATTCGCTAAGATGCACGAAAAACGCGTTGAGAAAGCGCTGGTCGTGGATGAGAGCTTCCACCTGCGCGGCATGATCACCGTCAAAGACTTCCAGAAAGCAGAACGTAAACCGAACGCCTGTAAAGATGAGCAGGGCCGTCTGCGCGTAGGCGCGGCGGTCGGCGCTGGTGCCGGAAACGAAGAGCGCGTAGACGCGTTGGTAGCGGCAGGCGTTGACGTTCTGCTGATCGACTCCTCGCACGGTCACTCAGAAGGCGTTCTGCAGCGTATCCGTGAAACGCGCGCGAAATATCCTGACCTGCAGATCATCGGCGGCAACGTTGCCACTGGCGCAGGCGCACGCGCGCTGGCGGAAGCCGGCTGCAGCGCGGTGAAAGTGGGCATCGGCCCGGGCTCCATCTGTACTACCCGTATCGTCACCGGCGTGGGTGTGCCGCAGATCACTGCTGTTTCCGACGCGGTGGAAGCGCTGGAAGGGACCGGTATTCCGGTTATCGCTGACGGCGGTATCCGTTTCTCCGGCGATATCGCCAAAGCGATCGCCGCCGGTGCGGCGGCGGTGATGGTTGGCTCCATGCTGGCGGGTACCGAAGAGTCCCCGGGTGAAATCGAACTCTATCAGGGTCGCTCTTACAAATCCTACCGCGGGATGGGCTCCCTTGGCGCGATGTCCAAAGGCTCCTCTGATCGCTATTTCCAGAGCGATAACGCCGCTGACAAACTGGTGCCGGAAGGTATCGAAGGCCGCGTGGCCTATAAAGGCCGCCTGAAAGAGATCATTCACCAGCAGATGGGCGGCCTGCGTTCCTGTATGGGTCTGACCGGCTGTGGTACCATTGACCTGCTGCGTACCAAAGCTGAATTCGTACGCATCAGCGGTGCGGGCATTCAGGAAAGCCACGTTCACGACGTGACCATCACCAAAGAGTCCCCGAACTACCGTCTGGGCTCCTGATTTCTTCGCCCGACCTTGCGTCGGGCGATTTATTTACTCTGTTTCACTTGCCTCGGAATTAGCGTCAATGACGGAAAACATTCATAAACATCGCATCCTCATCCTCGACTTCGGGTCTCAGTATACTCAGCTGGTGGCGCGTCGCGTGCGTGAGCTGGGCGTCTACTGTGAGCTGTGGGCATGGGATGTCACGGAAGCACAGATCCGCGAATTTAATCCAAGCGGCATCATTCTTTCCGGCGGCCCGGAAAGCACCACCGAAGAGAACAGCCCGCGCGCGCCGCAGTATGTGTTCGAAGCCGGCGTGCCGGTATTTGGCGTCTGCTACGGCATGCAGACCATGGCGATGCAGCTGGGCGGCCATGTAGAAGGTTCTAACGAGCGTGAGTTTGGTTACGCACAGGTTGAAGTGGTTAACGACAGCGCGCTGGTGCGCGGTATCGAAGATTCCCTGACCGCAGACGGCAAACCGCTGCTGGACGTGTGGATGAGCCACGGCGACAAAGTGACCGCCATCCCAGCGGACTTCGTAACCGTCGCCAGCACCGACAACTGCCCGTTCGCCATTATGGCCAACGAAGAAAAACGCTTCTACGGCGTGCAGTTCCACCCGGAAGTGACCCACACCCGTCAGGGAATGCGTATGCTGGAGCGCTTCGTGCGCGACATCTGCCAGTGCGAAGCGCTGTGGACCCCGGCGAAAATCATTGACGACGCCGTTGAGCGTATCCGTCAGCAGGTTGGCGACGACAAAGTGATCCTCGGCCTCTCCGGCGGTGTGGACTCTTCGGTGACCGCGATGCTGCTGCACCGCGCTATCGGCAAAAACCTGACCTGCGTATTCGTGGACAACGGTCTGCTGCGCCTGAACGAAGCGCAGCAGGTGATGGAGATGTTCGGCGACCACTTTGGCCTGAACATTGTTCACGTTGAAGGCGAGCAGCGTTTCCTCGACGCGCTGGCGGGTGAAAGCGATCCGGAAGCGAAGCGTAAAATTATCGGTCGCGTTTTCGTGGAAGTGTTCGACGAAGAAGCGCTGAAGCTGGACGACGTCAAATGGCTGGCGCAGGGTACCATCTACCCTGACGTTATCGAATCTGCCGCTTCCGCCACCGGTAAAGCGCACGTCATCAAATCTCACCACAACGTGGGCGGCCTGCCGAAAGAGATGAAGATGGGCCTGGTTGAGCCGCTGCGTGAGCTGTTCAAAGACGAAGTGCGTAAGATCGGCCTGGAACTGGGCCTGCCGTACGACATGCTCTACCGTCACCCGTTCCCGGGCCCCGGCCTTGGCGTGCGCGTGCTGGGCGAAGTGAAGAAAGAGTACTGCGACCTGCTGCGTCGTGCGGACGCTATCTTCATCGAAGAGCTGCACAAAGCTGACCTGTATAACAAAGTCAGCCAGGCGTTCACTGTGTTCCTGCCGGTTCGTTCCGTCGGCGTGATGGGCGATGGCCGTAAATACGACTGGGTGGTTTCCCTGCGTGCGGTGGAAACCATCGACTTCATGACCGCGCACTGGGCGCACCTGCCGTATGATTTCCTCGGCCGCGTCTCCAACCGTATCATCAATGAAGTGAACGGTATCTCCCGCGTGGTGTATGACATCAGCGGCAAGCCGCCAGCAACGATTGAGTGGGAGTAATCCCCGGCGTTAGCTGAGTAAAACGAAACCCTCTGTGTTTACAGAGGGTTTTTTTATAGCTGCTACATTAAGGTCTCCGTAAGCGTACAGCGTGAACCGTCTGGTCATAATCTGAAGCATCCGACAAAGTGGTGTCCACCAAATAAGTAGTGGGAACCAAAGTGTTAGATATGCAGAAAAATATGACTCCCGGCAGGCGTAAAGGCTGCCCTAATTATTCTCCTGAGTTTAAACAGCAACTCGTTGCTGCCTCCTGCGAACCCGGGATATCCATCTCAAAACTGGCGCTTGAAAATGGCATTAATGCCAATCTGCTCTTTAAATGGCGCCAGCAGTGGCGCGAGGGAAAGCTGCTATTACCTTCCTCTGAGAGTCCTCAGTTACTTCCTGTGACTCTCGATGCCACCGCCGTACAACCAGAACCGCCCGCTGAGGACTCAGAGCTCAGCATCTGCTGTGAGGTAACGTTCCGGCACGGGACACTCCGCCTCAACGGCACTGTCAGCGAAAAGCTTCTGACTCTGCTGATACAGGAACTGAAGCGATGATCCCGCTACCAACAGGCACCAAAATCTGGCTGGTTGCCGGTATTACCGATATGAGAAACGGCTTCAACGGGCTGGCTGCAAAAGTGCAGACGGCGCTGAAAGACGAACCGATGTCCGGCCATGTCTTCATCTTCCGGGGCCGCAGCGGCAGTCAGGTTAAACTTCTGTGGTCCACCGGCGACGGGCTGTGCCTGCTGACCAAACGGCTGGAGCGCGGGCGCTTCGCCTGGCCGTCAGCTCGCGATGGCAAAGTGTTCCTGACCCCGGCGCAGCTGGCAATGCTGCTGGAAGGCATCGACTGGCGACAGCCGAAGCGGTTGCTGACCTCCCTGACCATGCTGTAGGCTTCTTTATCCTGGTTGTCGCAGAATAAGCCTGGTAAAATGCTGGCTTATGAATGACATCTCTTCTGACGACATCCTTCTGCTGAAACAGCGCCTTGCCGAACAGGAAGCGCTGAACCGTGCCCTGCTGGAAAAGCTGGCAGACCGGGAGCGCGAAATAGACCATCTGCAGGCGCAGCTGGATAAACTTCGCCGGATGAACTTCGGCAGCCGTTCCGAAAAAGTCTCCCGCCGTATCGCACAAATGGAAGCCGATCTGAACCGGCTTCAGAAAGAGAGCGATACGCTGACCGGTCGGGTGGATGACCCGGCAGTACAGCGCACTCTGCGTCAGACCCGCACCCGCAAACCGTTCCCCGAATCACTCCCCCGCGATGAAAAACGCCTGCGGCCAGCGGGTTCCTGCTGCCCGGAGTGTGGTGGTGCGCTGAGTTACCTGGGTGAGGATGCCGCTGAACAGCTGGAGCTGATGCGCAGCGCCTTCCGGGTGATCCGGACCGTACGGGAAAAACATGCCTGCACAAAATGTGATGCCATCGTGCAGGCCCCCGCGCCTTCGCGCCCCATTGAGCGGGGTATCGCCGGACCGGGGCTGATGGCCCGCGTGCTGACCTCAAAGTATGCAGAGCACACACCGCTGTATCGTCAGTCTGAAATATACGGTCGCCAGGGCGTGGAACTGAGCCGTTCACTGCTGTCGGGCTGGGTGGATGCATGCTGCCGGCTGCTGTCCCCGCTGGAGGAGGCGCTTCAGGACTATGTCCTGACTGACGGTAAACTCCATGCCGATGATACCCCGGTCCAGGTGCTGTTGCCGGGCAATAAGAAGACGAAGACCGGGCGGTTGTGGACGTATGTTCGTGATGACCGCAACGCCGGGTCAGCGCTGGCACCGGCGGTGTGGTTCGCCTACAGCCCCGACAGAAAAGGCATCCATCCGCAGACCCATCTTGCGGGGTTCAGCGGTGTGCTACAGGCGGATGCGTACGCCGGGTTCAACGAGCTGTACCGCGATGGCCGGATAACGGAAGCCGCCTGCTGGGCTCACGCCCGCCGTAAAATCCACGATGTGCACGTTCGCACGCCGTCAGCCCTGACGGAGGAAGCCCTGAAGCGTATCGGCGAACTGTATGCCGTGGAGGCGGAAATAAGAGGAATGCTGGCGGAACAACGGCTTGCTGAACGTCAGCGGAAAACGAAACCGCTGCTTAGTACCCTGGAAAGCTGGTTGCGTGAAAAAATGAAAACGCTGTCGCGACACTCGGAGCTGGCAAAGGCGTTCACGTACACCCTGAACCAGTGGCCGGCCCTGACGTACTATGCAGAAAACGGCTGGGCCGAAGCCGATAATAACATCGCTGAAAATGCGCTGCGGATGGTCAGTCTGGGTCGTAAAAACTGGTTGTTCTTCGGCTCAGACCACGGTGGTGAGCGGGGAGCGTTGCTGTACAGTCTGATCGGGACGTGCAAACTGAACGGCGTGGATCCAGAAAGCTACCTTCGCCATGTCCTTGACGTCATAGCTGACTGGCCGGTCAACCGGGTCAGCGAGCTGCTACCCTGGCGCATCACACTGCCAACTGAATAACACATCCCCGTCAATACGGTTCTCGCTGTACGCTTACAGGTCTCCCACCTGACGGCAAGCGCTAATCGCGCATATATTGATGCATCTGGGCCGCCGTCAGATCCCACTGGCTTCCTTCAAACGGGGGCATATAGCTGCCATCATCTTCGCCAATCTCAGCGGCAGTGAGCTGATTGAGTTTATCGTTCATTGTCATTAACAGATCCCGGTATTTCTCTGGCTCCCGGGCGAGGTTATGATTTTCTTCGGGGTCGTTAACCAGATCGAAAAGTTCAACATCATTATTCTCCAGCAGCTCGGCCAGGGTCGCAGGAATATGATGCTGCTTGAGCGAAAAGTAGCGGGCAAATTTATAGTGTCCATCGTTGATCATACGGATCCCTGAGCGATGGGAAAAATCAGGATGGAGTGACGCGATCGCTTTTTTAAATTGATCGTGCGGGAGTTTTTCTCCAGCCAGCTTTCTGAATTTTGCCGTGTATTGCGCATCCATATACAGGATCATGCCGTAACAATAAAGCGAACCCGGACGCAGCGCATTTAAGCCCGCTTGCTCAGGATGCGCCAGTAATGGGCTCATATCCCGGCCTTTTCTGCCCTCCAGGACTTTCTCTCGCAGCGAGCGATCGCGTCCAGTCAGACCAATCAGGGTCGGTACTAAATCCAGATGATTGGTCAAACTGTTGCAGCGGATATTTCCCGGATACGCCGGATGGCGAATGATCATCGGCACATGGATCTGCTCTTTGTACACCGAGGAACCTTTACCATGCATCTGGTGGGAGCCACCGAGCTCCCCATGGTCGGCGGTAAAGACGATAATCGTATTTTGCGTCAGCTGCAGGTTATCCAGCTCATTGAGAATCGCCTCAAGATGCTGGTCATTATCGCGAATACAGTTGAAATAATAATCCAGTAATTTGCGCCAGCGCCGGTCTTCATCGGGGAACTGTCCCTCCATCACCGCCCTGGCATTCTGGTACTCTTTATGGGCGGCAGGTCTGCCAGGCTCATCGAGCGGCTGGTGGCGGTTTGCAGGCAGCGGATAGTCTGGCCAGCTTTGCTGATAGATTTGGTTGTGCGGGGGTTGGGTTGGCAGCAGGGTGTGGTTTTCTTTATCCATTGGCCCTTTCCACTGCACCTGCTTACCATGCTCATCGGTGTCGATAAACATGACATCGTGGGGGTTAACCAGGTTTACTGCCGCGAACCAGGGCTTATTTTCATCATTCAGCGGGCGGCCGGTGTTACGTAGCCAACTAATGGTCTGCCCCGTGGTGACTGAATCAAAGAAATAGCCGCCCTTACTTTTCCCGATGACATCGCCAATGCCGTGATAATCAGAGAAACCATACTTTTCCATAATTTCATGCAGTCGCGGCGTCGGGATCTCGCCCAGGTCCATTTCTTCTACCGATTTACCAGCGACCGGCTGATCGATCTCCCGGGTAAGATGCCATTTACCTTTATACGCCGTGTAATAACCCAGTTCACGCATCATATGGCCCACGGTACGTAATTCCGGGTCCAGATCGTAATTCATCCAGGGGAAGCCAAGATTATCAAACATCCGGGTGTGCGGCATATGGAGCCCGGTGTACATGACAGAGCGCGATGGCGTACAAACGTTGGCCGTGTTCTGATGATTGGTAAAAGTGATACCCGTTTTCATCAGGCGTTCCCGGCCCGGCACCGGAAAGGGATACCGCTCGAAATAACGTTCCTGATCGCAGGTTATGAGTAAAATATTGTAGCCTTCGGGCAGTGTGTCAGGGATTTCGCCGGTGAAAGGAATATCCCATGCCGCTTTCGGGGCGGCATTATTTTGCGCGGCGTTTCCCGTCTCTGGTAACAGGCTCACGACAGCGGCAATCCCCAGACCTTTCAGGAGATCGCGGCGATTTCCATCTATTTTATTTGGTTCTTTCATCTTCAGACTCCGTTAATTGTAATATATTTTGCCGAATCTCCGGGATAAGACTCATAATGAGCGCGGGCGGCTGGCAATTTAATAAAAGCCTTCGCATGACGTTCATATAGGGCGTGATATGGCCGAAAAATGCTAAATAGCCGCTGCACAGGTAATTCTGTGCTTCGTCGTCATGGATGGTAAAACGGTGTTTAGGGCATCCCCCATGGCAGGCAAAGCGCCAGTGGCAGCCCTGACAGCGCGCAGAGAGTTGGCCCTTTTGCTTCCCGAACTGTTGCTGAAATGGCGAGCTCGCCATCGCTGCCATAGCATCTTGCTTCAGATTACCCAGCTTATATTCCGCTGAGACAAAGTGATCGCAGCTGTAGACATCGCCGTTTTGCTCCACCAGTAAACTCTGCCCACAGACAGGCTGCATGGTGCAGAGCGTGGCGGGCTGGCCGGCCCATACGCCGAGCAGATTATCAAAGTACTGGATAAACACCCTGCCAACATCGTTTTCCAGCCAGTCGTCGAAAACACTGCACAAAAATTTGCCCCAGCCCTCAGGGGTAACTGACCAGGGAGCAGGGGAGTCAACGAGAGGAATAAACTGGAGATGGTGAAGGTTTAGCTCGCGGCTCAGGCAGCGATAGAGACTTTTCCCCTGGCTTGCAGACTGGCGGCTGACCACCACCATGGCATTCACCGGAACGTCATGCTGCTGCAGGCAGCGTATGGCCTGCACAACTTTTTCCCAGGTGGGTTTTCCGCAGCCCGTCGTACGCCAGGTGTCGTGGAGTGACGCAGGGCCATCAATGGATAATCCGACCAGAAATCCATGACGACGCAAAAAACGAGCCCATTTATCGTTCAGCAAGATGCCGTTGGTTTGCAGGCTGTTGGCGATGATTTTGTTACCACGGTAACGCTGCTGGAGCTCGACCACCTTTGCAAAAAAATCCAGCCCGCATAAGGTAGGCTCACCGCCCTGCCAGCAAAACTCGACGTTTTGCGAGGGGGTCGATGAAATGGTGTTGTGAATGTATGCTTCCAGCGTGAGGTCGTCCATGGTGGCATACCCTGGACGCGGAACCTCGTTTTCCAGATAGAAACAATACCGACAGGCCAGATTGCATCGATTGCCGCCGGGTTTTGCTACGGTATTAAAATTAGCGCTCATTCTTTGCTATGCTCGAACGGTTTCGATGAGGAAGAGAGTAAGGCTAATTGTGTTACCGGAGGTGTGGCTAATGTTACCGATGGCGACTGGCTTTATTTTTTGGATCATTATGCAAGCGAAAAATACAGGCGGTATCGTTATTTTTCGCAGGTGACAGCATGCCCTGCTATTCTCTTAAAAATTTCATCATTGATTTGGTGAATGTATTTTCATTAAAAATTTATAATATGAATAATGCCTGCCATATGGCTATAAGGGCAGGCGTAAATTATCAAGGGCGTAGTGATCCACGTTTACTCTTCAGCAAGGTTGTTTTTGGCTATCGGTTGGTCAACGGCCGCTGCCGGATATTCTACATTACGTTCATCCTGCGCCTTACCCGCCTCGCGCACAATCGCCAGCGCCAGTCCGGCAACGATCAACGTTAACCCGGTGGACACCCACATTCCGCCGATAATGCCCAGCCGGTGGTTCAGCCATGCGTAGGCAAAGGGTGAAACAGCTGCCATCAGTTGCCCGGGGATCAGCAGGAGACCCGTGCGGCTGGCGTAGCTTTCTGCGCTAAACAGCGCCAGCGGCAGCGTCGCTTTGACAATCGTCACCAGCCCGTTAATCGCGCCATAGCCCAGCACAAACCCGGCTGCGCATCCGGCAAAGGTCGTGCTGCTCAATCCAAGGAGAAAACAGAGCGGCATGGCGAGCGCAGTAAAACGCGTTAGCGTGAGTGAGGTGACCCGGGGACCGGCCAGCACTTCCCCCAGCCGGGCGCCGGTCTGGCCGAATCCCCACAGCATACCGACGGCAACCGGCAGACCAAAGTGGCTGATAAACTCCGGCAGATGGGTAGAGGTACCGTTAGAGATGAAGGTGATCAGCGCAATAAAGATCGCGTAACGCGCCCCGTTACGCCGGTCGCCCTCTGCTGTCGCTGGCGAGGCTGGTGATTTCGCCGCTGAATTGAGCCGCTGGCGAGGCAGTTGATAACTCAGCCATGCGCTCAGCAGGGCAAACAGCGCATAGATCCGCAGGGCATTCTGCCAGGGCATGATGGTTAATAACGCCTCGCCCAGCGGCCAGAAGAGGGCAGAGGCCAGACCGCCAGCGAGAGTGATATGAGAGATAGTTTTCCGCGCCTGCTGACCGTACAGATTCACCACTGCGGCGAACAGCGCATCATACAGTGAGAGCCGCATGCCGATGCCGGTCAGCAGCCAGGCGCCGTACCAGCCGGCCAGCGAAGGGCGCCAGGCCATCATGGCGCAGCTGGCGGCTATCAGTAAGGTACCGCTGGTGACCACCAGTCTTCCGCCAAAGCGAGCCAGCAGCCTGGCAACGAACGGGGAGACAGCGGCCATCATCAGCATCGCAAGCGTCAGGCCGAGATAGATCTGCGGCAAGGACCATCCTTTGTCGGCGGCGATAGCCCCGGCAAAGGTGCCGGGCATATAAAAAGAGATCCCCCAGTTGATGAGTTGCTGACCGCCCGCGGTGAAGGCAAGGCGTCGGGGAATAGCGTTTATTTCCATGGTTTTTCATTCCGTTAAGACAGTTGTCCTGAGCATACCCGGCAGGCTATTGTTCTGGCAGAGCGGCCACCTTATGCGCGGTATAAGAGAAACTTTTATGACAACACTGAACCTGGGAAATCTGGCGACCTTCCGGCTGGTCGTACAGCGCGGCAGCTTTTCTGCCGCCGCCGACGCGCTGGGGATCTCCCAACCTGCCGTCAGCCTGCAGGTACGTCAGCTGGAGCAGTTTTTACAGACCAGGCTGCTGGAGCGAACCGGACGTGGGATCAAGGCGACGGCGGCAGGAATGGCATTGCTGGCCCACAGCGAGCAGATCGATCGGGCGGTGAATAGCGCGGTGCAGTCGGTCAGCGCATTCAGTCAGGAGGTTAATGGATCGTTGACGCTGGGGACAGGCGCGACGGCCTGCATTTATCTTCTTCCACCGCTGCTGCAGCATCTTCGTCAGCAGCACCCGCTGCTGACGGTGGGGGTAACCACCGGCAACACGCTGGATATCGTCCGGGCGGTGGAAGAAAACCGGCTCGATCTCGGGCTGGTCACGCTGCCCGTGCAGGGGCGCAGTCTGGCGGTGACTGCGATGTTAGATGAGGAGTTCGTGACCATCTATGCCAGCCGCGAGACGGAGATGCCGGCGGTTTATACTCCCGCCGAGCTGCAGGCGCAGCCGCTCATTGCCTTCGAGGCGGGTAGCGGCACGCGGGATCTGATTGACCGCTGGTTCCGCTCGGCGGGACTGGCGGTGACGCCGGTAATGCAGTTGGGGAGCATCGAGGCGATTAAGCGCATGGTGCGGGCAGGGCTGGGCTACAGCATCGTGCCCCGCATGGCGGTGGAGCGGGTGGAGGATCGCGACGGATTACGCGTACACTCGCTGGCGCCGCGGCTATACCGACAGCTGGCGGTAGTCATGCGTCAGGACAAAATTGTGACAAAAGGTATCGCTGAAATGCTGCGCCTGCTGCATACCGTGCGCTTATAAATCGCCGACGGCAAAATTACCGCATCAAAGACAGTACTTCAGCAGCGAGCGGCTCTGCCTGCGGAGTGTGGCGCTTGCAGTATTAGAATCAAAGGATTACTCGCGGGGGGAGGGCTCGACGGTGAGCGATGACTCCTGCGACGCTTTTTTATCCTGATGATGGTACCAGGCGCCGATGGAGGAGTAGACAAAGCGTCCAAAGAAGAAGAGAAAGCTGATAAGCAGTACGATACGGGTCATGCGACGGTTAAATCGATGTCGTTTACGCATACTGGGTGCCTGACTCACAAAAGGATCCTTGAAGTATACCCGAAGATGGGCGATGGGGGTATTAAGGCACAGGAACGAGATGGGGTCAATTGATGCAGATGTAAAAGTGCGGCAGTGAAAACATTAATTAATGTTATATAAGATAATCGTCGTATTTACATGCTCACTTTATTAGCCGTGAAATGTCGGGAAAAATAAGATTTATTAATGTTGGCGTCAGCATTTGTTGATTTATATCAATAGTCTCCTTCTCTTGGCCACTAAAATCAGCGGACGTTACCGTATCGTTATTATTTACGCGGTCAGCATGGGTGGTTGGATGCCTGCCTGAATATGCCTCGCGGGAGCAGAGGCACTCTGTAGAGCACCTATGAATTTATTAAAATACTATCAACAATATCGCGACAAGTGGTGGGCTTTACCGCTCGTTCTGCCTGCGCTGTTATTACCGGTCGCCAGATGGGCGAATACCTACACCATGCTCAATGGTCATATGGTATTTTTGTATTATCTTCCCCTGGCGCTGGTGCTCAGCCTGATGATGTTTTTTGGTTGGGCGGCGATCCCTGGCATTATTATTGGCCTGCTGTTAACTCTGGCCCACGGCATGTTGCTTGAGCAGTCCATCGGTGTACTGTTCCATTTCCTTATCCCCTGCGTGCTCTGCTGGGGCGGCTACCGCATTTTTGTCCCCCAGCGTCAGCAGGTCTCACACGGCAACGTCCGACTGATGCCGCATCGTCTGTTCTGGCAAATGCTGCTCCCCTCGGTCATTTTTCTGATTTTGTCACAGATTGCCGAATATCTTGGACTCCATCCGCGCACAACGGAAATGACCGGCGTTACGCCATTTAGTTTACGTTCATTAATCACCTTTCAGGCGCTAATGGTAGGGTGCCTGACCGGCATGCCGCTGTGTTATTTTGTGTTACGGGTCATTCGTAATCCTTTTCATTTACGCGGCTTTATTTCTCAGGTTCGCTTACAAATTGATCCAAAAATAAAAAAAATTGAAATCATTTGCTGGGCGACGGTATTAATTCTGCTACTGTGGCTATTATTGATGCCGCTTAATGATAGCAGCACCATATTTAGTACGAATTATACGTTGTCATTGCTGATGCCGGTGATGCTCTGGGGTGCCATGCGTTTTGGCTATCGCTTTATCTCACTGATCTGGACGCCGGTGCTGATTGCCGTGATCCATTTTCATTACCGTTACTTACCAATTTACCCAAGCTATAACACCCAGTTGGCGATCACCTCATCAAGCTATCTGGTATTCTCGTTTATTGTCGCCTATACGGCGATGCTGGCGACACAGCAGCGGCTGATCTACGCTCGCGTCCGGCAGATGGCCTTCCTCGACCCGGTGGTTCATATGCCGAACTTGCGGGCGCTGAGCCGGGCGCTCAACGGCACGAGCTGGTCGACGCTCTGTTTTCTGCGCATTCCTGAGCTTGAACTGCTTGGGCGCCACTATGGGGTACTTTTGCGAATCCAGTATAAGCAAATGCTGGCGAACCACCTGAGAACGCTGCTGCAGCCCAACGAAGCGGTATATCATCTTGCCGGTCACGATTTAGTGTTCCGTCTCAATAGCGAAGGGCACCAGGCGCGCATTCACTTAATTGACCGCTCCCTGCGACAGTTCCGTTTCCACTGGGACGGGGTCCCCCTGCAGCCGCGGATCGGCATGAGCTATTGCAACGTTCGCTCGCCGGTCAAGCATCTGTATTTACTGCTTGGCGAGTTGAACACCATTGCCGACATGTCGTTAGCCAGCGGCCATCCGGAAAATTTACAGCGCCGCGGCGCGGGCCATGTTCAGCAGGATCTGAAAGATAAAGTCGTGATGATGAACCGCATTCTCAAAGCGCTGGAACATGACCATTTTGTCCTGATGGCGCAGCCTATCCAGGGCATTCGCGGCGATCGCTATCATGAAGTGCTGGTGAGGATGGAAGGGGAGTCGGGTGAGCTAACGGGGCCAAACGAGTTCTTGCCGGTGGCGCACGAGTTTGGGCTGTCAACGCGGGTGGACCAGTGGGTTATTGAGCATACGCTGGCCTTTATGGACGCCAACCGGCGGGCGCTGCCCGGTCTGCGGCTGGCGATCAATCTTTCTCCGGTGTCGCTGAGCCGCAGCCAGTTTCCTCAGGAGGTCGAAGCGCTGCTGCAGGCCTACAACATTGAGCCATGGCAGATTATTTTCGAGCTGACCGAGAACTACGCGCTCAGCAATCCCGAGCTGGTCTGCCAGACTTTAGAGCATCTGCGGGCGCTGGGCTGCCGGGTGGCGATCGATGATTTTGGTACCGGCTACGCCAGCTACGCCCGGTTAAAAACAATGAACGTCGACATTCTTAAAATCGACGGCAGTTTTATTCGCAATCTGCTTGCCAGCAGTCTTGATTACCAGGTCGTGGACTCTATTTGTCGTCTGGCGCGTATGAAGAACATGCAGGTGGTGGCCGAATATGTGGAGTCGCCGGAAATACGTCAGGCGGTCATCACGCTGGGGATCGATTATATGCAGGGCTATGATATCGGGGTACCGGTACCTCTGACGCAGTTGGCGGAGGAGATGACCGGCTGAACAGCAAAAAGCCGGGCGTAAGCGCCCGGCTCGGTTGATAGCCAAAGATACGATCAGGCGTCTGGCTCTTCTTCAGCAATCTTCAGCATCCATTCCGGCACGCCTTCCCAGTACTGTTGCTCTTTTTCCAGATCCAGCAGCACCAGCGCATTCTGGCTAAACCAGTTGTGCGGAAACGTCAGCGTCCAGTGGTGAGCTTCCGTCTGCAGGCGCAGCGTCGGCGGCGTAGTGGTAGCCTGACGCTGGTTATTCAGCAGTACGCCCAGGCGCAGTAGCTGAATTAGCGGCAGAAACTGCTTTTTCCTGAATAGCGTAAAGCGCGGCAGATCGTCGAGCTTGATCGCTTTGCGATGATAGCGTACGAGGGTGGCCATCAGCATCTGCTGCTCCTGATTGAAGCCCGGCAGGTCGCTATTTTGGAGAATGTAGGCCGAGTGACGATGCATGCCGCTGTGGTTGATATTCAGCCCTACCTCATGGAGCATCACCGCCCATTTCAACAGCGCCGCGAGGTGCGGATTGGCCAGCTTGGGATTCTGCTCCTGCCACTGCTCCAGCATCTGGGTGGTAGTTTCCAGTACCCGGCGCGCCTGTTCGCGATCGATGTTGTACTGATTTGCCAGACTCTGTGCCGTGCGGCTACGAATATCCTGGTGGCGGAAGCGGCCTTCCATCTCGTACAGGACACCTTCGCGCAGCGCGCCATCGGACAGACGAAGTTCTTTGATGGCCAGCGCGTCAAACACACCGCAGAGGATCGCCAGCCCAGGCGCAAAGACCGCTTTACGGTCTTCTGAGAGACCGGGCAGACTGAGCGCGTCGAAGTTTTTATGCTTCAACAGCTCATTTACCAGCATCTCGAGGCGCTCCGGCGTAATAAATCCGTCCTTCTCGCCCATCGCCACCAGCACTTCCTGGGCGGCTTTAATGGTGCCGGAGGCGCCCAGCGCTACGGTCCATCCCTGAATACGGAACTGCCAGGCCAGCGTCTCCAGTTTCTGCACCGCCGCCAGGCGCGCGCGCTGGAAGTTCTCTTTATTGATAACGCCGCCAGGGAAATAGGCCTGCGAGAAGCTCACGCAGCCCATGCGGCGGCTTTCCACCAGGCGGGGCTCAAAATCTTCGCCAATGACCAGCTCGGTTGAACCGCCGCCGATATCAATCACCAGCTTGCGGCCGCGCTCCGGCTGCGTGTGCTCAACGCCCATAAAAATCAGGCGCGCTTCTTCATTACCGGAGATGATCTCGATCGGGTAGGGGATCACTTTTTCCGCGCGTTTAAGAAACTCCGCCGCGTTGGTCGCCTGACGCAGCGTATGCGTCCCGACGATACAGACGCTGGAGGGGGAGAACCCCTGCAGGCGTTCGGCAAAAAGCGACAGGCAGTTCAGCCCACGGGTCATGGCTTCTTCGCTCAACACCGAGTTTTCATCAAGGCCATCGGCCAGATGTACGCGCTGTTTCAGGCGTCCGATGATCTGCATGGCGCCGTCGACGACACGGGCGATCACCATATGAAAACTGTTCGAACCAAGGTCAACCGCAGCGAACTCCTGCGGCCGAGGGGTGTTATCGTTTATTGGCATAGGTTAGTCGGGTTGTTCGAGTGATTTGAGATAATCGTAAATCGCCATTTGCGCGCGCACTTTACGGCGATTGCCGCGCGGCACATAGCGGTTACTCAGTTCTTTATCAAGATAGCGCGCTTTTACCGTATCGTTGAACAGGATATCAAAAATATCCAGCACCCGCTGCTTCAGACGCGGATCGAGCAGCGGAGCGGCAACTTCGATGCGATAATCGATGTTACGCGTCATCCAGTCGGCAGAGGAGAGCCAGACCTGTTTATCGCCACCGTTTTCAAAACAGTAGACCCGGTCGTGCTCGAGGAAACGGTCCACAATACTGATGACGCGGATATTTTCGCTGATACCTTCCAGACCCGGGATCAGCGAGCACATGCCGCGGATCAGCAGATTAACCGGCACGCCGGAGCTGGAGGCGGCATACAGTCGGTCCACCAGACCTTTATCCACCAGGTTGTTCAGCTTCAGCGTAATCCCGGACGGTTGCCCGTTTTGCGCATTGGCGATCTCGCGATCGATCATCTCATACAGCAGACGACGCGAGTTCTGCGGCGACACCAACAGGTAGTCGAAGCTAACCGGACGATAGGGGTTCTCGATAAAGTTAAACACCCGGCGGACTTCATTGGTAATGCGCGCATCGGCGGTTAACAGCGAATAGTCGGTGTAGATCCGCGCCGTCTTCTCGTTAAAGTTACCGGTGCCGATGTGGGCGTAGCGCACCACCTCATCGCCTTCTTTACGCGAGATAAGGAACAGCTTGGCGTGGATCTTCAGACCTGGCGCAGAGAAGATAACGTGGACTCCCGCTTCCGTCAGGCGTTTCGCCCAGTGAATGTTAGCCTCTTCATCGAAGCGCGCCTGCAGCTCCACCACTACGGTGACTTTCTTACCGTTGTGGGCGGCGTGGATCATCGCGTCAATAATGCGCGAATCCTTGGCCACGCGGTAAATGTTGATTTTGATCGCCAATACGCTGGGGTCGAAGGAGGCCTGACGCAGCAGCTCCAGCACGTGCTCAAAGGTGTGATAGGGATAGTAGAGCAGCACGTCGCGTTCGCGAATGGCGTCGAAGCCGTTGCGGAATTTATCAAACCACAGATGACGCAGGCGCGGCATGGGTTTATTGACCAGATTGGCCTTACCGACGTTCGGGAAGCCGATAAAGTCTTTAAAGTTGTGATAGCGGCCGCCCGGCAGCATTGAGTCGTAGTTGGAAATGGAAAGCTTATCGCGCAGCATTTCGACCATCGCATCCGGCATATCGCGCTGGTAGACGAAGCGAACCGGCTCGGCGGTCAGGCGCTGCTTGAGGCTGGAGGACATCAGCTCCATCAGGCTCGACTCCATCTCATGCACCAGATCGTACTCGGCGTCACGGGTCATCTTCATCGAGTAGGCGTTCAGCGCATCGTAATCAAAGAAGCCTTTAAAAATATCGTCCAGGCAATAGCGCAGGATGTTATCCAGGAGGATCATTGGCTTGCGGCGACGCGGCGCTTCCGGCGGCAGGTTCACGAAGCGCGGCACTTTATCCGACGGTATTTCCAGCAGAGCATAGTTGATGTTTTCCCCGCGGATAATCTCCACCGCCAGATAGGTGTAATCATCTTTCAGGAACTGCACGAGGTCCGTTTCGCGGTTGATCAGGATCGGCGAGATATGCTGGCGTAAATACTGCTTGAAGTAGTTGCGCAGCCAGGCCTGCTGATTGACGGACAGCTGGCGCTCGTTGATCAGGAAGATCTGGTTACGCGCCATCTCCAGCAACAGTTCATTATACAGACTATCGAATTCCTGATCGGCCTTCAGAACGCGGGCCTGAATTTTGCCTAACAGGTGGCGAGAATGGGCGGTACTGCCTTGTTCTTCACTGATAATAATCCGGCGCTTCAGCTCAGCGAAGCGCACTTTGTAAAACTCATCCAGGTTGTTGGAGTAAATCCCTAAGAAGCGCATGCGCTCAATCAGCGGGTTACTCTTGTCCGCCGCTTCCTGCAGCACGCGTTCGTTAAAAGACAACCAGCTGAGTTCTTTTTCGATGTATAGCTTTTCCTGGCCCATTACCGCTCACACTCCGTTTTACTCACAGGACGTAGACTATTATGACGAATTTTTCTGCGTAGCGATTTACTGTGTCACAACAATATGACAGTAAGAAGAATTATTTCTGTGAGATGTTTGATTAGTAAACACTTTTAATTAAAAAAAAGCCCCGCGATGCGCTCATGCGGGGCTGGTTGTTCATTCGTCGGCGGCATAGCCCTGCGGGGGAAGCTGTCGCTCATCCAGCCAGGCGTGGTTGCCTGCCATGCGCAGACGTCCATCGACGAACCAGCTGATGACCAGCGGATAAATGGCATGTTCCTGGGCCTGAACCCGCGCCGTGATTTCTTCCTCGCTGTCGCCAGCGAAGACCGGCACCTTGGCCTGCAGGATAACCGGCCCACCGTCCAGCTCATCGGTGACGAAGTGCACCGAGGTACCGTGCTCCTCGTCACCGTTCTCCAGCACCTGACGATGAGTATGCAGGCCAGGATACTTCGGCAGTAGCGAGGGATGGATGTTCAGCAGACGTCCCTGATAGTGGCTGACGAACGCCGGGCTAAGGATACGCATATAGCCTGCCAGCACCACCAGATCCGGGGCGTAGGCGTCGATTTCATGCATCAGCTGACGATCGAACGCTTCCCGGTCGGCAAACTGACTTTGCGCCAGCGCATGGGCCGGGATGCCGGCCAGGCGCGCGCGCTCAAGGCCGAACGCATCAGCCTTGTTACTGAATACCGCACGCAGGGTGCCGTTTATCTGTTTCCGGCCGCAGGCGTCGATGATCGCCTGCAAATTGCTGCCGCTACCGGAAATCAGCACCACGATGTTTTTCATGCAATGACCACACGCTGTTCGGAATCGGAGGCTTTGATATACCCGATTTTCCACGCGTTTTCACCTTTGTCATTCAGCAGGGCAATCGCTTTGTCCGCTTCCGCTGCCGGCAGGGCGATAATCATCCCTACGCCGCAGTTAAAGGTACGGTACATTTCATGCTGGCTGACGTTACCGGCGGTTTGCAGCCAGTTGAAGACGGATGGCCACTGCCACGAGGACTCATCGATGGTCGCCTGGGTGTTATCCGGCAGCACGCGCGGAATGTTTTCCCAGAAGCCGCCGCCGGTCAGGTGAGCAATAGCGTGGACGTCAACGCTGGCGATCAGATCAAGCACCGATTTCACATAGATGCGGGTTGGCGCCAGCAGATGGTCGGCCAGCGGTTTACCGTCAAGGTCGGTAGTTTGTGGGTCAACGCCGCTAACCTCAATGATCTTACGCACCAGCGAATAGCCGTTAGAGTGCGGGCCGCTGGACGCCAGCGCCACCAGCACGTCGCCATCGGTCACTTTGCTGCCGTCGATGATTTCTGATTTTTCCACTACCCCGACGCAGAAACCCGCCACGTCGTAATCTTCGCCGTGGTACATCCCGGGCATCTCTGCGGTTTCACCACCGACCAGCGCGCAACCGGACTGCAGGCAGCCTTCGGCGATGCCGTTGATGACGCTGGCTGCGGTATCGACGTCCAGTTTACCGGTGGCGTAATAGTCCAGGAAAAACAGCGGCTCAGCGCCCTGAACCACCAGGTCGTTCACGCACATGGCGACCAGGTCGATACCAATGGTGTCGTGACGCTTCAGATCCATTGCCAGACGCAGCTTGGTACCAACGCCATCGGTACCGGAGACCAGTACCGGCTCGCGGTATTTCTGCGGCAGTGCGCACAGCGCGCCGAATCCGCCCAGTCCCCCCATCACTTCCGGGCGACGGGTTTTCTTCACCACGCCCTTAATACGGTCGACGAGAGCGTTGCCTGCATCAATATCCACGCCGGCATCTTTATAGCTGAGAGAGGTTTTATCGGTCACTGCGAAGTCTCCACGCGTTTGCGGTAAGCAAGAAAAATCGGCGCAATTCTAACAGGGAAAGCAAACGTTTGCGAGCCTGCTTTACAGTTGGCGTAAAACCGCTGATGAATGGTTAAATTTGATACTGCTCACGAAAATGAAACCGGGTACAGTCTGGTGCTTGCCTCTACGTAAAGGAATCCCCATTATACGACTGAAACCGGTTTCCGTGTTGGTTTGCCACGCATTTTGTCGGTGATTGACGCGGGTCAGGAGAGGGATGAATGAAGATTGCGGCATTTGATATCGGTGGCACCGCGTTAAAGATGGGCGTGATGGCCCGCGACGGCAGGCTGCTGGAAACCGCCAGGCAGTCAATCAATGACAGCGATGGCGATCGGATCTTACAGGCAATGCTGTCGTGGCTGGCGGCCCATCCGTCGTGTGAAGGAATAGCCATCAGCGCGCCGGGCTATATCGATCCGCACAGCGGTTTTATCACCATGGGCGGCGCTATCCGTCGATTTGATAACTTCGCCATGAAATCGTGGCTCGAGACGCGAACCGGGCTGCCGGTCTCGGTGGAAAACGACGCCAACTGTGTGCTGCTGGCCGAGCGCTGGCAGGGCAAAGCGGCGGAGATGGCCAATTTTCTGGTGCTCACTATCGGTACTGGCATCGGTGGGGCGATTTTCTGCCAACACCAGCTGATCAACGGGGCGCGTTTTCGTGCCGGCGAATTCGGCTACATGCTTACCGACCGTCCCGGCGGACGCGATCCTCGTCGCTATTCGATGAATGAGAACTGCACTCTGCGGGTGCTGCGCCATCGCTATGCGCAATATATTGGCGCGCCGCTGGATAGCGTGACAGGCGAACTGATTTTCGACCGCTATGACGCCGGCGACCCGGTTTGTCAGCGTCTGGTCGCCGAGTTCTTCAATGGCCTGGGCCATGGCCTTTATAACCTCGTCCATATCTTCGATCCGCAGACCATTTTTATCGGCGGCGGCGTTGTGGAACGCCCAGGATTTCTGACGCTACTGCGCCAGCATCTGGCTTGGTTCGGCATTGCCGACTATCTCGATACCGTCAGTCACGGCAACGATGCCGGCCTGATTGGCGCGGTTTACCATTTTAATCAGCTGTATCGTTCGCCAGACGACGATCGACATTAGGGAGAGACTATGTCCGGATTTAAAGCAGGTTTTCTGTGGGGCGGCGCGGTCGCAGCGCATCAGTTAGAGGGCGGCTGGCAGGAGGGCGGCAAGGGGATCAGCGTGGCGGATGTGATGACCGCCGGCGCCCACGGCGTGCCGCGGGAAATTACCGACGGCGTGGTGGCCGGGAAAAACTACCCGAACCATGAGGCGATCGATTTTTATCATCGTTATCCACAAGACCTGGCGCTGTTTGCCGAGATGGGCTTCAAATGTTTTCGCACCTCGATTGCCTGGACGCGTATTTTCCCGCAGGGCGATGAGCTGGAGCCCAACGAGGCTGGCCTGAAGTTTTATGATGATCTGTTCGACGAATGCCTGAAACACGGCATTGAGCCAGTCATTACGCTGTCGCATTTTGAAATGCCTTATCATCTGGTCACCGAGTACGGCGGCTGGCGCAACCGCAAGCTAATCGACTTTTTCGTGCGCTTTGCCAGGGTCGTCTTCACCCGCTATCAACATAAAGTGAAGTACTGGATGACCTTTAACGAGATCAACAACCAGGCCAACTTCCATGAGGACTTTGCCCCCTTCACCAACTCCGGTTTGAAATATTTGCCGGATGAAGACCGGGAACCGGTGATGTACCAGGCCGCGCACTATGAGCTGGTGGCCAGCGCCCTGGCGGTGAAAGCGGCGCGCGAGATCAACCCGGCGCTGCAGATTGGCTGCATGATCGCTATGTGCCCCATCTATCCGCTGACCTGCGCCCCGGACGATATGATGATGGCGATGAACGCCATGCACCGCCGTTACTGGTTTACCGACGTCCACGTGCGCGGTCGCTATCCGCAGCATCTGCTCAACTATTTTGCCCGCCGCGGCTTTACTCTGGATATCACCGAAGCCGATCGTCAGGCGTTAACCGAGGGCTGTGTCGACTACATTGGCTTTAGCTACTATATGTCGTTCGCTACCAAAGCCACCGAAGACAACCCCTTGCTTGATTATGATGAAACCACCAGCCTGGTCTCCAACCCGTACGTCAAAAAGTCGGACTGGGGCTGGCAGATTGACCCGGTCGGCCTGCGCTATTCGCTGAACTGGTTCTGGGATCACTACCAGCTGCCACTGTTTATTGTCGAAAACGGCTTTGGCGCGATTGATGTCCGCGAAGCGGACGGCAGCGTCAATGACCAGTATCGCATCGATTATCTCTCCGCCCATATCGCGGAGATGAAAAAGGCGGTGGTCGAGGATGGCGTCGATCTGATGGGCTACACCCCCTGGGGCTGTATCGATCTGGTTTCTGCCGGCACGGGGGAAATGAAAAAACGCTACGGCTTTATTTATGTCGATAAAGATAATGAAGGCAATGGCACGTTGGCACGCAGCCGGAAAAAGTCCTTTGCCTGGTATCAGCAGGTAATTGCCAGCAACGGGGAGAACCTGTCGTAGTCGGGTGGCGCTAACGCTTAACCGACCTACAATACACGTAGGCCCGCGTAAGCGTATGGACTGCACCCCGCACCCAAGCCGGAGCCTCGCCTCCGGTTTTTTTGTCTCTAAATCACTTTGCTTGATATACGTCAAGCAAGATGGGTATGGCACAATCCGCAAAAAGCGGTATAATCCCGCGATTTTTTTTGTGGCTGCCCCTCAGAGGAGAAAGAGAATGAAGATTGTGGAAGTCAAACACCCACTCGTCAAACACAAGCTGGGCCTGATGCGCGAGCACGACATCAGCACCAAACGCTTCCGTGAACTCGCCTCAGAAGTGGGCAGCTTACTGACTTATGAAGCCACCGCCGATCTGGAGACTGAGAAAGTCACTATTGAAGGCTGGAACGGTCCGGTGGAAGTCGAGCAGATCAAGGGCAAGAAAATTACCGTTGTGCCTATCCTGCGCGCTGGCCTCGGCATGATGGAAGGGGTGCTGGAGCACGTGCCAAGCGCGCGTATCAGCGTGGTCGGTATCTATCGCAATGAAGAAACCCTCGAGCCGGTGCCTTACTTCCAGAAACTGGTGTCTAACATCGATGAACGTATGGCGCTGGTCGTTGACCCGATGCTGGCCACCGGTGGGTCGATGATCGCCACTATCGATCTGCTGAAAAACGCCGGCTGCACCAGCATCAAGGTGCTGGTGCTGGTGGCGGCGCCGGAAGGGATTGCCGCGCTGGAGAAAGCCCACCCGGACGTTGAGCTGTACACCGCCTCTGTCGATAAGGGACTGAACGAGCACGGGTATATCATTCCCGGTCTCGGCGATGCCGGCGACAAGATTTTTGGAACGAAATAAAATATACCGCGAAAAAAGCCGACTTTGAGAGTCGGCTTTTTTTTGAATAAAAGTAATCCACAGCAAATAACAGACGACTCTCAGAGGAATACACTATGACGCGCCGTGCCATCGGGGTGAGTGAAAGACCGCCGCTTTTACAGACAATCCCGCTTAGTTTGCAACATCTGTTCGCCATGTTTGGCGCAACGGTACTGGTGCCTATTCTGTTCCACATTAACCCGGCCACCGTCCTGCTGTTCAACGGCATCGGTACGCTGTTGTACCTCTTTATCTGTAAAGGCAAAATACCCGCTTATCTGGGATCAAGCTTCGCTTTTATCTCCCCGGTGCTGCTGCTGTTGCCGCTGGGCTACGAAGTGGCGCTGGGCGGCTTTATTATGTGCGGCATGCTGTTCTGCCTCGTCTCCTTTATTGTCAAAAAAGCCGGTACCGGCTGGCTGGATGTGATGTTCCCGCCGGCGGCGATGGGCGCCATCGTGGCGGTTATCGGCCTCGAACTGGCGGGCGTGGCGGCTAATATGGCCGGGCTGCTGCCGGCCGACGGCCAGTCACCGGACAGTAAAACCATTATTATCTCGATGGTGACCCTGGCGGTGACGGTGTTCGGATCCGTGCTGTTCCGCGGCTTCCTGGCGATTATCCCGATCCTGATCGGCGTGCTGGTGGGCTATGCGCTGTCGTTTGTGATGGGCGTGGTCGATACCACCCCGATCGCCGAGGCGCACTGGTTCGCGCTGCCGACTTTCTACACTCCGCGCTTTGAGTGGTTTGCTATCTTCACCATACTGCCCGCCGCGCTGGTGGTGATTGCCGAGCACGTGGGGCATCTGGTGGTGACCGCTAATATCGTTAAGCGCGATCTGATCCGCGACCCGGGCCTGCATCGTTCGATGTTTGCCAACGGCCTGTCGACGATCGTTTCCGGCTTCTTCGGTTCGACGCCCAACACTACCTACGGTGAAAATATCGGCGTGATGGCGATTACCCGGGTCTACAGCACCTGGGTAATCGGCGGCGCGGCGATCATTGCGATTCTGCTCTCCTGCGTCGGCAAACTGGCGGCGGCTATCCAGATCATCCCGGTGCCGGTGATGGGCGGCGTTTCCCTGCTGCTGTACGGGGTGATCGGCGCCTCGGGGATCCGCGTACTGATTGAATCGAAGGTGGATTACAGTAAAGCGCAGAATCTGATCCTCACCTCCGTGATCCTGATCATCGGCGTTAGCGGCGCTAAAGTGCACATTGGCGCCGCCGAGCTGAAAGGGATGGCGCTGGCGACTATCGTGGGCATCGCCCTCAGCCTGATTTTCAAGCTTATCAGCGTCCTGCGTCCGGAAGAGGTGGTCCTCGACGCGGCGGATAGCGAAGAGTTTAAATAACGATCGCCTGACCGGGCGGCGATCCCGCCCGGTTCTCTCCTGACCTAAATCTGTGGTAAACTCTTCGCGTTTTTCTGTAAGCCTATGTTGAGGTCCATCTGAACGCACCGGCACAGCTCTCTTTGCCACTGTATCTTCCTGACGACGAAACCTTCGCGAGTTTCTGGCCGGGTGATAATCCTTCCCTACTTGCCGCCCTCCAGAACGTACTGCGCCAGGAACACAGCGGGTACATTTATATCTGGTCACGTGAAGGGGCAGGTCGTAGCCACCTGTTACACGCCGCCTGCGCGGAGCTTTCCCAGCGCGGGGATGCGGTAGGCTACGTGCCGCTGGATAAACGGACGTGGTTTGTGCCCGAGGTGCTGGAGGGGATGGAACAGCTGGCGCTGGTGTGCATCGATAACATCGAGTGCGTCGCCGGCGATGAGCCCTGGGAGATGGCCATCTTTAATCTCTATAACCGGATCCTGGAATCAGGCAAAACCCGGCTGCTGATCACCGGCGATCGGCCGCCGCGGCAGCTGAATCTTGGCCTGCCGGATCTGGCCTCACGGCTGGACTGGGGGCAGATCTATAAGCTGCAGCCGCTGTCGGATGAAGACAAACTGCAGGCGCTGCAGCTGCGCGCCAGACTGCGCGGCTTCGAGATGCCTGAAGATGTGTGCCGCTTCCTGCTGAAGCGGCTGGATCGCGAGATGCGTTCGCTGTTTATGACCCTCGATCAGCTGGATCATGCCTCGATTACCGCTCAGCGCAAGCTGACGATCCCCTTCGTGAAAGAGATCCTTAAGCTTTAGTCCGCCAGGGGAGTCAGCTCCTGCTCCGTCAGCCCGGTCAACCGGGCGACCAGGTCGCGCGGAAGGCCGCTGTGCAGCATAGCGACAGCGATGCGCTGCGCCTCTTCTTTCCGTCCTTCCTGACGGCCTTCCTGTCGCCCCTGCGCCAGGCCCCGCTCCAGCCCCTGTTGTTCCAGATATTCCGCAATCGTCATCAACGTCTCCTTATGCTGCGGCGTACGTAACGCCAGCTCGCGAATGAATTTAATCGGCTCGCGCGTGTTGCCTGCCTGCACCAGATAGTGCATCAGGGCTTGTACCTGCGATTCCGTCGCCAGTCCAGTCAATAATAATTCGCTCAGCTTGTCGAGGAGCTGCGCCAGATCGCGTTGTCGAATATGTTTTTGCAGTAACTCCAGCGTTGCCATGCGCTGGTGGGTGGCAATCTCGTCATCCGGAATGACGGTTATGTCCGCCAGCGGAAACGCCCCGTGATAAAGGTGACTGGCCAGCTCCGGAGCGACGAATTCATCGAGCCAGCGCAGAGAGAACGGATAGGGGCTCACCAGACCGTGGTAGAAGAGAACAGGGATCACCAGCGGCAGGCGATCGTGGCCGGCATCGAGATGGCGCTGCATGGCGGCGATGGCGTAGCGCATCAGACGAAAGGCCATATGCCGGTCGGGCGTGCTCTGGTGTTCGATAAGCGCATAAATATAACCGTCGCCCGCCGTGGTTTTCAGGGAATACAAAATGTCGGCGTAAAAGGGACGCAGATCGTCTTCGACAAAATGCCCGGACTCGAGATGCAGCGTACGCAGATCGCACACTTTAAGCAGCGTCTCGGGCAGATACAGTTGCAGGAAATCACGGGCGGTATCGGGATGGGAGAGGTAGGTCTTAAACACGGCGTCATGGGGCGTGGAGGTCGGCTTTTTCATGTTCATCCGTCCAGTGGATTGAGCGATGGATGAACAGTAGCACCGTCCGGCGGGCGGGAGATATTGGCGTGAAAGATCTGGAATCGCCCACGTAAAAAAAGCGCCGCGCAAGCGCGGCGCGGGTGAGTTAGCTTACGATCTCAAGAACCTGTTCCGGCGGGCGGCCAATACGCGCCTGGCCGCGGCTGACGACGATAGGGCGCTCGATGAGTTTCGGATTGTCGACCATCGCCTGTATCAGCGCTGCGTTGCTGAGAGCCGGGTCGGCCAGATTGAGCGATTTATACAGATCCTCTTTCTGGCGCATGAGCTCGCGGGGGCTCTCCATACCCAGCAGCTGCAGCAGCTGGCGCAGCGTCCCGGCATCCGGTGGCGTCTCAAGATAAAGCACCACCTCAGGATCGATGCCGCGGCTCTGCAGCAGGCTCAGCGTTTCGCGGCTCTTGGAGCAGCGTGGGTTATGGTAAATTTTTACCGCGTCGGTCATAGGGTCTCCTTACATTTTTTGATAGGGACGGAAGCGAGCCTGCAGATCGCGTAGCTGATCGATACGGGCATCGTAACGTGCCTGCTGCAGGCTACCGAGTTTCACCTGCGAGCTGGCGCTGCTGAGCAGGGAAATCGCCTGCTCCAGCTGGCCGACCAGCGCCATGCTTTCAGCCCGCGCCGCCAGCTCCTGATCGCGATTGCCCAGCGCGCCTTCCGCCTGGGCCAGCAGGTCCCAGCCGTTGCCATCCTCTTTATAGGTAAAGGTATACCGGTTCAGAATGGTCGCCGCTTCCCCGGGCTGCCCGCCCTGCAGCAGGGCGTTGGCCAGGTTCAGCTGCAGCACCGGATTAGTACGCAGCTCGCGGGCGTTTTTAAGGCGATTGATGGCGTCGCTGGTTTTCTTCTGTCCGAGGTCGATATCAGTGGCCAGATCGAGATACCAGGCATTTTGTGGGTCGGCGTTGAGCAGCGGCTGCAGCGTTTTGCGTGCCTGGTCAAAGTTGTTGCTTTCCATCGCCAGCAGAGCGCGACCATACTGGGCGGCATGCTGTTGGCGGATATTGCCTTTATCCCAGGCGTTCAGCAGATCGGTGCCCAGCTTGTTGTCGCCGTTGGTGTACATCCCGAGGGTACGCGCCTTCGCCAGATAGAAGTCCGCCGAGGACTGTACCACCACCGGGCGCATCTGGTTGGCGCGGTTACGGGCATCGGCCAGTCGGCTTTCCGGCAGGGGGTGGGTGAGCAGCATTTCCGGCGGTCGCGTCGAGTAGCGCGACTCGTCAAGCAGTTTACCCATAAACATCGGCATGGCCTGCGGGTCGAAACCCGAGCGCTGCAGAACCTGAATGCCAATCCGGTCGGCCTCTTCTTCGTTCTGGCGGGTGAAGCTGATCATACCCTGCTGGGTGCCGGCCAGCGTCCCGGTCAGGGCCGCCATTCCGGCCTGCGGGCTGGCCATCGCCAGCAGAATCGAACCCAGGGCACCGACCCAGGTCAGCGGCGCATTGCGCTTCTGATCTTCCATCGCGCGGGCGAGATGCCGCTGCGTCACGTGGGAGATTTCGTGCGCCATGACAGAGGCCAGTTCGCTTTCGTTATCAGAGTAGCGGAACAGGGCGGAGTGGAGGACCACATTGCCGCCGAAGAAGGCGAAGGCGTTGATCTGGTCGTTATTAATCAAATAGAAGTGGAACGGGGTACGCACCGAGTTGGCGTGAGCCACCAGACGCATACCCAGCCCGTTGATATATTGCACCAGCAGAGGGTCGTTGATCAGCGGCGCGCTACCGCGCAGTTGGCGGACGTAGTAATCCCCCATCTGCATTTCCTGACCGATTGACAGCGTGCTTCCTGCGGAGGTTCCCATGTCCGGCAGGGTATCTGCGGAGTCAGCAAAAGCAGGACCTATCGAACCCAGCGTCAGCGACGCGATCGCGGTCGCCACCAGCGTTTTCTTCAACTGCCTGAACATAACCTCTGTCCTGTAATGTGGGTGTGCCAGTTTGACCGATTGTGCGGCGTAATGTTCCCTGGCCGCATCCCAGCGAGTTTAGCTGGCGTTGGCCGCCTTGAAAATATGTTCTTCATGGCGGAGAACGGTTTGACTGCGGCGCATCAAAAAGCGAAGTCTTTTTTGTGACATTTCGATACAATTCCCCGGATTGTCGCCGCTTGGCCCTTCAGGGAAGGTTTTATGCTTGAGATGTTAATGCAGTGGTACCGCCGTCGATTCAGCGACCCTGAGGCGATAGCGCTGCTGGTTATTTTGCTTGCCGGTTTCGGCATTATGTTCTTTTTCAGCGGCCTGCTGGCCCCGTTGCTGGTGGCTATCGTGCTGGCCTATCTGCTGGAGTGGCCGACCGTTCGTCTGGAGCGCATCGGTCTGTCGCGCACCTGGGCCACCTCGCTGGTGCTGATCCTCTTTGTGGGCATCCTGCTGTTGCTGGCCTTTGTGGTGCTGCCGGTAGCCTGGCAGCAAGGGATCTACCTCATCCGCGATATGCCGGGCATGCTAAATAAGCTCTCTGATTTCGCCGCCACGCTGCCGCGGCGCTATCCGGCGTTAATGGATGCCGGCATTATCGATGCGATGGCGGAAAATATGCGCACCCGGATGCTGACGGTGGGCGACTCGGTGGTTAAGTACTCTCTGGCCTCGCTGGTGGGGCTACTCACCCTGGCGGTCTATCTGGTGCTGGTGCCGCTGATGGTCTTCTTCCTGCTGAAGGATAAAGAGCAGATGCTCAACGCGGTGCGCCGCGTTCTGCCGCGCAATCGCGGGCTTGCCGGGCAGGTGTGGAAAGAGATGAACCAGCAGATCACCAACTACATTCGCGGCAAGGTGCTGGAGATGATTGTCGTCAGCGTCGCCACCTGGATAGGCTTTATTCTCTTTGGCCTCAACTACTCGTTGCTGCTGGCGGTGCTGGTCGGCTTCTCGGTGCTGATCCCCTATATCGGCGCGTTTGTGGTGACCATTCCGGTGGTGGGGGTGGCGCTGTTTCAGTTTGGCGCTGGCACCGAGTTCTGGAGCCTGTTTGCGGTCTATCTGATTATTCAGGGGCTGGACGGTAACCTGCTGGTTCCGGTGCTGTTCTCGGAAGCGGTCAATTTACACCCGCTGGTGATTATCCTGTCGGTGGTGATCTTTGGCGGACTGTGGGGATTCTGGGGCGTCTTCTTCGCCATTCCGCTGGCCACGCTGATTAAAGCTGTGGTGCATGCCTGGCCGGATGGTTTGGCGGTCGACGACTAAGGCAATGAGAATAAAAAAAGACGCCGGGCGAGGGCTTCCTCTCCCGGCGTCTTGCTTTGCATCAGGCGTTTTCTTTCAGCCAGTTCAGCACCACGTCGTGGTGATTGCTGGTTTTGAAATCATCAAAGACGTGTTCGATTTTGCCATCAGCATCGATGAGGAAACTAATCCGGTGGATCCCGTCGTAGGTTTTCCCCATAAAGGATTTTTCACCCCAGACGCCAAACTGCTCGCAAACCTGATGGTTTTCATCAGACAGCAGCGTAAAGTTCAGCAGCTCTTTTTCGGCGAAACGGGAGAGTTTTTCCGGTTTATCGGTGCTGATGCCCAGCACTTCAACGCCGGCTTTTTTCAGGTCGTCCATATTATCGCGCAAGCCGCACGCCTGTACGGTGCAGCCCGGGGTCATGGCTTTCGGGTAAAAATAAACCAGGACACGTTGTCCCTGGAAGTCGGTTAAATTTACTTCCTCGCCGTCCTGGTCCGGTAAGCTAAATTTCGGTGCGATATCACCGGCTTTCAGTGGGGTCATGGGTTAAACTCCATCCTGTTCATCATGCTGTGAATAATTAACGATGTTAATACTGCCTTGTGCGTTCAGTTCTGTACATAGGGCTTTGAACGCTTGTTCGATATTTGCTGCATTTTGCGTCGCAGGACTGTGGGCAGTTATCTGGATAAAAAGCTGCGCGGAATCGCCGTCTCCCGGCTGCGTGCGGGACACCAGCTCCGCAATATTCATATTCCATGTATCGCACAGGGCAGTAAAGCGCTCGATGATATGCGGTGAGTCCGGCACCTCAACCTGGACCCAAACGGTGTTTGGCATGGCCTGCGGTGGGCGCGCAGTGGTGCGTTTCATCACGATCAACAGCTCCAGCTCCGCGCCTTTCAGCGGCAGCGTTGATTCGATCAGGTTAATCGCATTCCACGACCCGGAAAGCAGCATGATAAACGTAAACTCATCACCGAGCATGGCCAGCCGGCTGTCTTCGATATTACAACCGCAGCTGCTGACGTGGCGAGTGATCGTATTCACGATGCCGGGACGGTCAGCCCCCAGGGCGGTAATAACCAGATAGTGTTGTAATGAGGCTGTCAAACCTGTTCTTCCTTTAAAAAGGTGAGGTAACATTAGGAAAGCATAAAAAAAACCGCCATACAACATCCCTGATGGCGTCGGGTCTCTTGCTTTTATTACAGCTCCAAACGTAACATTGAGAATCTTGTCGCACTTCTGCTCTGAGGATGGCCCATGTTCACGGGAAGTATTGTAGCGCTTGTCACGCCGATGGATGAAAACGGTAATGTCTGCCGGACAAGCCTGAAAAAACTGATTGATTACCATGTCGCCAACGGAACCTCGGCGATCGTTTCGGTAGGGACTACCGGTGAATCCGCAACGCTGAGCCATGAAGAGCATGGCGACGTGGTGATGATGACGCTGGAGCTGGCTGACGGGCGTATTCCGGTTATCGCTGGAACGGGAGCCAATGCAACCGCAGAGGCGATTAGCCTGACCAAACGTTTTAACGATAGCGGTGTTGTTGGCTGCCTGACGGTCACTCCTTATTATAACCGTCCGACCCAGGAAGGCCTGTTCCAGCACTTTAAAGCTATCGCCGAACATACTGACCTGCCGCAAATTCTGTATAATGTGCCGTCCCGTACCGGTTGCGATATGCTGCCGGAAACCGTTGGCCGTCTGGCGGAAATTAAAAATATTGTCGGTATTAAGGAAGCAACAGGGAACTTAAGTCGCGTTCACCAGATCAAAGAGCTGGTTTCAGACGACTTTATTCTGCTGAGCGGTGACGATGCGACCGGTATGGACTTCATGCAGCTCGGCGGCGTAGGCGTGATTTCTGTTACGGCCAACGTGGCGGCGCGCGAAATGGCCGACATGTGCCGTCTGGCGCTGGCGGGTCAATTTGCCGAAGCTCGTGCGATTAACCAGCGTCTGATGCCACTGCATACAAAATTATTTGTCGAACCCAATCCTATCCCGGTGAAATGGGGATGCAAGGCGTTGGGTCTTGTGGCGACCGATACGCTGCGCTTGCCGATGACGCCTATCACCGATCATGGTCGTGAAGCCGTCACTGCCGCGCTGAAGCATGCCGGTTTGCTGTAAAGTTTAGGGAGATTTGATGGCTTACTCAGTACAGAAGTCGCGCCTGGCGAAGGTTGCGGGTGTTTCGCTGGTTCTACTCCTCGCGGCCTGTAGTTCTGACTCGCGCTATAAGCGTCAGGTGAGCGGTGATGAGGCCTATTTACAGGCATCACCGTTGAGCGAACTTCACGCGCCGGCGGGGATGATCCTGCCGATTCAGGTGGGTGATTACAATATTCCGGTGGCTAACAGCACCGGCGCGGTCGGTAAAGCGCTGGACATTCGTCCGCCGGCGCAGCCGCTGGCGCTGGTGAGCGGTGCGCGGACCCAGTTTAACGGCGATACCGCGACGCTGATGGTCGAGAACGGCCGCAGCGGTTCGCTGTGGGCACAGGTCACCAGTATTCTTCAGTCGAAGAACTACGTTATCGCCAAGCGCGATGATGCGAGCCAGACGCTGAACACCGACTGGGTTGAGTGGAACCGTCTTGATGAAGATCAGCAGTATCGCGGTCGTTATCAAATCTCCGTCAAACCGCAGGGTTATCAGCAAGCGGTGGTCGTTAAGCTGGTGAATCTGGAGCAGGCGGGTAAACCGGTTGCCGATCCGGCATCTCTGCAGCGCTACAGCACCGCTATGCTGAACGTCATTTCGGAAGGCCTTGACATGAATGCCACCAGCGCCCAGAACGCCGCCCAGCGCAGCGCGGGGGCCACCTTCGACGTGCAGAGCGCCGCCGACGATACCGGCTTGCCGATGCTCGTAGTTCGCGCGCCGTTTAACCTGGTGTGGCAGCGTCTGCCTGGCGCCCTCGAGAAAGTGGGGATGAAAGTGACCGACAGCACGCGCTCTCAGGGCAGCATGGCGCTGACCTATAAGCCGCTGTCTGACAGCAGCTGGCAGGAGCTGGGCGCACGTGACCCGCAGCTGGTCTCCGGCGACTACAAACTGCAGGTCGGCGACCTCGATAACCGCAGTAGCCTGCAGTTTATCGACCCGAAAGGCCACACCCTGACGCAGTCGCAAAATGACGCCCTGGTAGCCGTATTCCAGGCCGCATTTAACAAGTAATCAAAAGGGCTGGAGCAATCCGGCCCTTTTTCATGTATAGTGACGCAAACGTGTGCGTGGCCATATAATCCTGTAAATCGCCGCGTTAAGGCTGCTCCAGTCGCCTGACTGCAGTTCGCCCCGCAAGCGTACAGCATCCGCTCCAACGCCCGTTGCAGGATGTTATGTAAGACCGACACGTCATTTTTTGGCTCAATATCACTGGAGTAGTGAAAGATGAAAAAGCAAGCTGAGTTGTATCGTGGTAAGGCGAAGACAGTATACAGCACCGATAATCCGGACCTGCTGGTACTGGAATTCCGTAACGATACGTCAGCAGGTGATGGCGCGCGCATCGAGCAGTTCGATCGTAAAGGCATGGTGAACAACAAATTCAACCATTTCATTATGAGTAAACTGGCAGAAGCGGGCATCCCTACCCAGATGGAAGCGCTGCTCTCCGATACCGAATGTCTGGTGAAAAAACTGGATATGGTGCCGGTAGAGTGCGTGGTGCGTAACCGTGCGGCAGGCTCGCTGGTAAAACGTTTAGGCATTGAAGAAGGTATCGAGCTGAATCCGCCGCTGTTCGACCTGTTCCTGAAAAACGATGCTATGCACGATCCGATGGTCAACGACTCCTACTGCGAAACCTTCGGCTGGGTGAGTAAAGAGAATCTGGCGCGGATGCGCGAGCTGACCTACAAAGCCAACGACGTGCTGAAAAAACTGTTCGATGACGCCGGTCTGATTCTGGTGGACTTTAAGCTGGAGTTTGGTCTGTTCAAAGGCGAAGTGGTGCTGGGCGACGAGTTTTCGCCGGACGGCAGCCGCCTGTGGGATAAAAACACCCTCGATAAAATGGACAAAGACCGCTTCCGCCAGAGCCTTGGCGGCCTGATCGAAGCCTACGAAGAAGTGGCTCACCGCCTGGGCGTTAAGCTCGACTAACCCGCCCGCCGCCAGAAGATGGCCTCATCTTCTGGCGTCTCTTGCTGTTTCCTGTGGTAATCCTGCGCTGAACCGCCTACGATCTCTGCTATTGATACATAACAGGGAATGAGGTGCTTATGCGCTGGCAAGGGCGTCGCGAAAGCGACAATGTTGAAGATCGACGTGGACAATCAGGCTCGCCGTTTGGCGGCGGCGGGGGCGGCGGCTTCCGTCTGCCGAGCGGGAAGGGCGGCATTGTACTGCTGATTATTGTGCTGGTGGCGGGCTACTACGGTGTGGATTTGACCGGCATGTTGACCGGCGAACCGATGCCGCAGCAGCAGACCTCCACGCAGCGCTCCATCAGCCCGAAAGACGATGAAGCGGCGAAGTTTACTTCCGTCATTCTGGCTACCACCGAAGATACCTGGGGGCCGATCTTTGAAAAGATGGGCCGCCAGTACCCGCAGCCAAAGCTGGTGCTCTACCGCGGCGCGACCCGTACCGGCTGCGGCACCGGTCAGTCGGTGATGGGCCCCTTCTATTGTCCTGCCGACAGTACGGTCTATATTGACCTGTCATTCTACGATGAGATGAAAAATAAACTGGGCGCCGACGGCGACTTTGCCCAAGGGTACGTCATTGCTCATGAAGTGGGTCATCACGTACAAAAACTGCTGGGCATTGAGCCGAAGGTCCGCCAGCAACAGCAGCATGCCACGCAGGCCGAAGCCAACCGCCTGTCGGTTAAGATGGAGCTGCAGGCAGACTGCTTCGCCGGCGTCTGGGGTCATAATATGCAGCAGCAGGATATTCTGGAAACTGGCGATCTGCAGGAGGCGCTGAACGCCGCCGAGGCCATCGGCGACGATCGTCTACAGCAGCAGAGCCAGGGACGCGTGGTGCCGGACAGTTTTACCCACGGCACCTCGAAACAGCGCTACACCTGGTTCAAACGCGGTTTCGATAGCGGCGATCCGGCGCAGTGCAATACCTTCGGCAGCGCGCTGTAATCGTCCCCCATGATGGACGCGCTGCTTGACCTCACCGCGCAAATGGCGCGGGAGGGGATCCGTCGCCTGCTGGTGCTCAGCGGCGATGAGAGCTGGACGCTGCAGCAGGCGCAGGCGCTACGGGAGAGGCTCGGCGGCGATGGCCTGTGGGTTGGCCCCGAGCCGGGTTCTGCGCCCTGCGTGGCGCCCGGCGCGCTGAAAACGCTGCTGGGGCGGGAAGTGATGCACGCCTTTTTCGATGCCCGGCGCGGGTTTGATGTGGCCGCCATGGCGGCCCTGAGCGGCACGCTGCGGGCGGGAAGCTGGCTGGTGCTGCTGACGCCCCCCTTCGCCGACTGGCCGACCCGGGCGGATGAGGACTCTCTGCGCTGGAGCGATACGCCTGACCCTATCGTTACCCCTAACTTTGTTCACCGCTGCTGTCGGCAGTTTATCGCCGATCCGGAGGTGTTGCTCTGGCGGCAGTCGGACCGGCCACGTTTCCCGCTGGCCGCCCCGCGTCCAGACTGGCATCGCGCCGATGGCCGCCCGC
>NZ_MJDM01000005.1:1632671-1683685 GCF_008452795.1 Klebsiella sp. AqSCr | reverse complement strand
GACTGGCATCCCGCCGATGGCCGCCCGCAGGCCGAGCAGGCGGCAATCCTTGAGCAACTGATACGCCTGCCGCCCGGTATCGCGGCGGTGACGGCGGAGCGTGGACGGGGGAAGTCCGCGCTGGCGGGCATGCTCTTGCGCCAGCTTGGGGGCGAGGCCATCGTCACCGCCCCAACGCGTAGCGCTGTCGAGGTGCTGGCCAGCTTTGCCGGGGAGACGTTGCGCTTTATGGCGCCCGATGCGCTGCTGGCGTCGAAAGAAAAGGCGGCGTGGCTGATAGTCGATGAGGCCGCGGCTATCCCGGCTCCGCTTCTCCGGCAGCTGGTGAGCCGTTTTCCCCGTACGCTACTCACCACGACGGTGCAAGGGTACGAGGGCACCGGTCGCGGATTCCTGCTGAAATTTTGCGCCAGTCTGCCCCATCTGCAATCGTTCACCCTGAGCGCCCCGATCCGCTGGGCGGCGGGCTGTCCGCTGGAGTCAGCCATCAGTCAGTTGCTTATCTTTAACGATGAGGCATTTCGCGACGCGCCGATGGGGGAGCTAGCCCTGGAGGCGGTCAATCAGTCCTGCTGGCAAACGCAGCCAGCGCTACCGGAGGCGATGTACCAGCTATTGTCCGGGGCGCATTACCGAACTTCCCCGCTCGATCTGCGGCGCATGATGGATGCTCCGGGCCAGGCTTTCCGCTGCGCTCGCGCCGGCGGCGCGGTGGCGGGCGCCCTGTGGCTGGTGGCCGAGGGGGGACTTTCTCGCGAACTGAGCCGGGCGGTATGGGCGGGTTTTCGCCGGCCGCGCGGGAATCTGGTCGCCCAGTCGCTGGCGGCGCACGGCGGCAGTCCCCTGGCGGCGACGCTGCGCGGGCTGCGGGTCAGTCGGATCGCTGTCCATCCCACCCGCCAGCGGGAAGGCCTCGGGCGGAAGATGATCGCCGATATCGCCGCCGATGCCGCTGGCTATGACTATCTCTCCGTCAGCTTCGGCTATACCGCTGAGCTGTGGCGCTTCTGGCAACGCTGCGGGTTTACCCTCGTACGGCTGGGTACCCATCGCGAGGCCAGCAGCGGCTGCTATACGGCGATGGCCCTCTATCCGTTGACCGCGGCAGGGCGCCAGCTGGCGCAGCGGGAGGCGCAGCGGCTGCAGCGCGATGAATACTGGCTTCGCCCGTGGCGAGAGGAATCCGCGCCGCTGCCGGCCGTCGCAGACGCTATGCTTAGTGATGAGGACTGGCTGGAAGCGGCGAGCTTTGCCTTCGCCCACCGCCCCCTGGCCGCGGCGCTGGGCTGCCTCAACCGCCTACTGATGCAGGCCGACATGCCGTTGCCGGCCCTGCGGGGACGACTGCAGGGCAAAGAAGAGGCCGCACTCTGCGCCGTGCTGCAGCTGACGGGGCGAAAAGCCTTGCAGGCGAGATGGCGTCGGGAGGCCGCTGACGCCTTGCGCTTCCTTGATGCAGCGCGCGCTGAGGCGCTGCGTCAGCAGGTGGCGCATCTGCAATTTTTTTAACTAACTCATTCAGTTAAATGGCATGGTCATATCTGGCGAGCGGCGTACACTGCCCGCAAACACTAAGGAGACAGCCATGAAACACGATCATTTTATTGTTCAAAGTCCTGCGACGCCTGCGCAACAGCTGTTGCTGCTGTTTCATGGCGTAGGGGATAACCCGGTCTCCATGGGGCAAATCGGCAGCTGGTTCGCGCCGCAGTTTCCCGATGCGCTGATCGTCAGCATTGGCGGGGTGGAACCTTGCGGCCCCAACGGTCGGCAGTGGTTTTCGCTGCAGGGGGTCACGGAAGAGAATCGTCAGCAGCGCATCGACGCCGTTATGCCGACCTTCATTGAAATTGTGCGCTACTGGCAGGAGAAAAGCGGCGTCAGTCCACTGGCCACCGCGCTGATCGGTTTCTCTCAGGGGGCGATTATGTCGCTGGAGAGTATCAAAGCGGCGCCGGATCTGGCTTCGCGGGTCATCGCCTTTAATGGCCGCTATGCGACGCTGCCGGAGACGGCAACGACGGCCACCACCATTCACCTGATCCACGGGGGTGAAGATCGGGTTATCGACCTGGCGTGGGCGGTGTCGGCCGAGGAGGCGTTACAGCAGGCGGGCGGCGACGTGACCTTAGATATTGTCGACGATCTCGGGCATGCCATTGACGATCGCAGTATGCAGTTGGCGATCGAGCGTCTGCGTTATACCGTGCCGAAGCACTATTTTGATGAGGCGCTGAGCGGCAGTACGCCAAAAGGGGATGATATCATCGAAATGCTGTAACCCCGGTGAGCGGGGTTACAGGCGGGCGGTACCGCGATAAAGGCAAACTTACGGTTTCTTCGACTGGTCGTGCTTCGGCCAGTCGTCGTCGTCGTCCCATTTATCGTTAAAATCACGGTGCGGCGGCAGATCGGGTTTGTTGTTGAGGAATTTTTTGTGGTCAACGCGATTCAGATCTTTAATCACGTTGATAATTACCCCCACCAAAAAGACCAGCACCAGAATCCACCAGTGTTTAATAAGCCATTCCATGCGCGCTTCCTCTTTACGTCAATTCGTCAGGCGACCAGCTGTTCCATGACGCGTTGATACATCCGCGCCAGCAGCTGCAGGTCGGCGGCGTTCACACATTCATTAATTTTGTGAATCGTTGCGTTTACGGGGCCCAGCTCAACCACCTGCGCCCCCATGCGCGCGATAAACCGTCCGTCTGAGGTGCCGCCGTTGGTTAACAGCTGCGGTTTGATCTCATTATAGTGCTCAATCGCGTTGACGACCGCATCCACCAGCTTGCCCCGTCCGGTGAGGAACGGCTGGCCGGAGAGCCACCACTCCACGCTGTAACGCAGCTGGTATTTTTCCAGCAGGGCGATCACCCGGGATTTGATCATCTCGTCCGTCAGCTCCGTACTGAAGCGGAAGTTGAACTGGACGAACATATCGCCGGGGATCACGTTATTGCTGCCGGTGCCGGACTGCACGTTGGCGATCTGCATGCTGGTCGGCGGGAAGAACTCATTGCCTTTATCCCACTCGATATTGACCAGTTCCGCCAGCATCGGCGCCGCGCGGTGGACAGGGTTATCGGCAAGGTGCGGATAGGCGACATGCCCCTGCACGCCGTGAATAGTCAGGTTGCAGGTCAGCGAGCCGCGGCGGCCGTTTTTCACCACATCGCCGACCACTTCGGTACTGGAAGGTTCGCCGACCAGACAATAGTCCAGACGCTCGTTACGCGCCATCAGCGTCTCCACCACTTTGACGGTGCCGTTTTTGGCGCTGGCCTCTTCATCAGAGGTGATCAAAAACGCCAGTCGGCCCCTGTGGTTCGGGTACTGCGCGACAAAACGCTCTGCGGCAACCACCATCGCCGCCAGCGAGCCTTTCATATCCGCCGCTCCGCGGCCAAACAGCATCCCGTCGCGGATGGTCGGTTCGAACGGGGGATTGATCCAGCGATCGGCGTCGCCTGCCGGGACTACGTCGGTGTGGCCGGCGAAGGCCAGCGTCTCGCCGTGGCCGCGCCAGGCCCAGAAATTCTGCGTATCGCCGAAATCCATCGGTTCAACGGTAAAGCCGATCGCACGCAGGCGTTCAATCATTAACGCCTGGCATCCCGCATCATCGGGGCTAAGGGAAGGGCGGCGAATAAGCTGCTGAGCCAGCTCAATGACCGGGCAAGACATAGACTATACCTCGTTAAACTGCTGATAACTTGCTTCACTAAAACCCAGCAGCATAGGACGACCGGGCGCGCAGAGCAATGGGCGTTTGATAATTGCCGGCATTTCCAGCATCAATGCGGCAGCGGCGTCGGCATTATCGATGCTATTGCGCAGCGACTCGTCGAGTTTGCGCCAGGTGGTGCCACGGGTGTTCAGCAGCGCCTGCCAGCCCAGCTCGGCAATAAAGGTATCCAGTTGCGCGCGCTCAAGGCCATCGGCGCGGTAATCATGGAAGCGATACTCAATCTGATGCGCTTCCAGCCAGCGGCGGGCTTTTTTAATGGTATCGCAGTTTTTAATTCCGTACATGGTGAGCATAGATAAACCTTTTACATTCAATTAAGCGGTTAACTCAGATATTTCCGAATATATAAGTCTTACTGAAATAATACGTGATTCAGATGAATAAATATAACTTTTTACCGGGGATCTCATTCGATATATCGGGTGGTTAAATGTTGGCCACCTGTGGGCATGATGTGAGGGCTTTAACATTATTGCAAAAATGTTGTCTGAGGTTGCTCTACGTCACATTATGTTTACATACGAAGCGGCATAGTAGCGACAACCAGAGGTTTTATCTCTGTCAGCGGTCCATAAGACAATCAGAGCAATAGGGGAGCACAACTTCCCATCGGTAATGAAGTTATATAGAATCGACCATAATAATAAGAGAGGCTATTATGATTGAACATGAACTGGGGAACTGGAAAGACTTTATTGAAGGCATGCTTCGTAAATAAATTTCCGCAATGTGAGCAGGGGAATAACGCGAAGTAAATAAGCGCGCTAGGGTTCTGAACACATAAAGAAGGCGACCACCGTGGTCGCCTTTTCTGTTATTACGCCTCGCCGCCGAAGCTCGTCGGTTTATTGCGGACGCTCCTTTAGCGGAAAACGGCGACGCACCAGCACAAAGAACAGCGGCACGAAAAAGATCGCCAGCACGGTGGCGGAGATCATCCCGCCCATCACTCCGGTGCCGACCGCATGCTGGCTGCCGGAACCGGCGCCGGTGCTGGTCGCCATCGGCAGCACGCCGAAGATGAACGCCAGCGAGGTCATCAGGATGGGGCGCAGGCGCTGACGGCAAGCCGACAGCGTGGCGCTGAGCAGATCCTGGCCCTTCTCGTTGAGCTCATTGGCGAACTCGACGATCAGAATGGCGTTTTTCGCCGACAGGCCGATCACTGTCAACAGACCCACCTGGAAGTACACGTCATTCTCCAGCCCGCGCATCCAGGTCGCCAGCAGGGCGCCAATCACCCCCAG
Source organism: Klebsiella sp. AqSCr (assembly GCF_008452795.1). Classification (NCBI taxonomy): domain Bacteria; kingdom Pseudomonadati; phylum Pseudomonadota; class Gammaproteobacteria; order Enterobacterales; family Enterobacteriaceae; genus Klebsiella; species Klebsiella sp. AqSCr. Next base: position 1,678,687 of record NZ_MJDM01000005.1, on the reverse strand, counting down.
CGGCACCACCAGCATCACCGAGAACGGCACCGACCAGCTCTCGTACAGCGCCGCCAGGCACAGGAACACCACCAGCAGAGAAATCGCGTACAGGGCCGGCGCCTGAGCGCCAGAGAGGCGTTCCTGGTAGGACATGGCGGTCCATTCGAGGCCAAAGCCGGTGGGTAACTGCGCGGCCAGCTTCTCCATCATGTCCATCGCGGTACCGGTACTGATACCCGGCGCCGCCTCACCGACGATCTCCACCGCTGAGTAGCCATTGTAGCGCTCCAGCCGCGGCGAGCCGGTCTCCCAGCGCGAGGTGGCGAAGGCCGAGAATGGCACCATCGTGCCGCTGCTATTGCGCACGTACCAAAGATTGATATCGTCAGGCAGCATCCGGTATTTCGCCGCCGCCTGGACGTAGACTTTCTTTACCCGGCCGCGATCCATAAAGTCGTTGACGTAGCTCGACCCCCACGCGGTTTGCAGCGTATCGTTGATGTCGTCAATGGAGACGCCAAGCGCCTGCGCTTTACGCTGATCGATATCGACCTGCAGCTGCGGACTGTCATCGAGCCCGTTATGCCGGACGCGGGTCAACAGCGGATTTTTCCCGGCCAGCTCAAGTAGCGTATCGCGCGCCGCCATCAGCGCATCGTGCCCCTTCCCGGCATGATCCTCCAGCTCCATATCGAAGCCTGCCGAACTGCCGAGGCCGCTGATCGCCGGCGGGCTGCTGGCGATAACCCGCGCTTCGTTAATCTGATTAAACGCTTTGGTGGCGCGTTCAATAATGGCAAAGGAGGTGCCGGTTTGCGGGTCGCGCTGGTCCCAGTCTTTGAGACGAACGAACATACGGGCCACGTTCTGCCCATTGCCGCCGGGGCCGGAGCCAACGGTAGCGAACACCGACTCGACGTTCTGCTTCTCGTTATTGAGGAAGTAATCTTCCGCCTTCTGCACCACCTTCAGCGTCTGCTGCTGGGTGCTGCCGCTCGGCAACTGGACCGAGGTGGTGAACATCCCGCGATCCTCCAGCGGCAGGAACGAGGTCGGCAAATGCAGAAACAGGAACACCATCCCGCCGAGCAGGACGACGTAGATCAGCATCCAGCGCAGCGAGCGGTGCAGTATTTTGCCGACGAAGGTTTCGTAGCGGCTGGCGCTGCGGTTGAAGGTGCGGTTGAACCAGCCGAAGAAGCCTTTTCTTTCATGGGATTCACCTGGCTTAACAGGCTTAAGCAGCGTGGCGCAAAGGGCAGGGGTGAGGATCATGGCCACCAGCACCGAGAGGACCATCGCCGCGACGATAGTGATTGAGAACTGGCGATAGATGGCGCCGGTGGTGCCGCCGAAGAAGGCCATCGGCACGAATACCGCCGACAGCACCATCGCGATCCCCACCAGCGCGCCCTGAATTTGTCCCATCGATTTGCGGGTCGCCTCGCGTGGCGACAGGCCCTCCTCGCTCATGATGCGCTCGACGTTCTCCACCACCACGATGGCGTCATCCACCAGCAGGCCGATCGCCAACACCATCGCGAACATCGTCAGGGTGTTGATGCTGTAGCCACAGGCATACAGCACCGCGAAAGTGCCCATCAGCACCACCGGCACGGCGATGGTCGGGATCAGGGTGGCGCGGAAGTTCTGCAGGAACAGATACATCACGAGGAAGACCAGCAGGATCGCCTCCAGCAGGGTTTTCACCACGTCGGTGATGGAAGCCTTCACGAAGGAGGTGGTCTCGTATGCGACCTTATATTCCAGACCGTGGGGGAAAAACTGCGCCAGCTCATTGAGGCGATTGATCACGCGCTCCGCGGTGGCCATTTCGTTGGCGCCGGAAGCCAGCTTGATCCCGAGGCCTGAGGCCGGCTGGCGGTTGTAGCGGCTAAGATAGTCGTACTTCTCCGCCCCCATCTCGACGGTGGCGACATCGCCCAGCGTCACCTCTGAACCATCCTGATTGACGCGCAGAGTGATATTGCGGAACTGCTCCGGGGTTTGCAGCAGAGATTGCGAGTTGATGGTGGCGTTCAGCGCTTGCTTATCGACCGAAGGCGTCCCGCCAAGCTGGCCGACGGCAATCTGGGCGTTCTGCGAACTGATGGCGTCGGTAACATCCTTGGTAGTCATCTGGTAGCTGTTGAGCTTCGCCGGGTCGAGCCAGATGCGCATTGAGTATTGCGAACCGTAGGCGTCGATATCCCCCACGCCGTTGACGCGGCTGAGCGGGTCCTGGATGTTACTGGCGACGTAGTCGGCGATATCTTGTTTATCCATACTGCCGTCAGTGGAGACGAAGGCGAGCGTCAGGATATTGGTATCACCGGTCTTGCGTACCGTCACCCCCTGGTTTTGCACCGCCTGCGGCAGCTTACGCATCGCCGACTGTAGCTGGTTCTGAACCTGCTGCACGGCTTCATCCGGGTCGGTACCGGCGGTAAAGCTGAGGGTGATCGTCGCCTGGCCGGTGGCGCTGCTCTGGGAGGACATATACATCAGGTTATCTAGGCCGGTCATATTCTGTTCGATAACCTGAGTGACGGTATTCTCCAGGGTTTGCGCGGAAGCGCCGGGATAGTTGGCGGTGATCCGCACATTCGGCGGGGCGAGGTCGGGATACTGTTCAACCGGCAGCGACAAAATGGCAAGGGTGCCCGTCAGGCATAACAGGATTGCCAGCACCCATGCAAAAATGGGGCGATCGATAAAGAAATTCGCCATCAGAATAAAAACCTCATATGCACATTTTCTTGTTATTGCACAGCCTGTGCCACTTTAGCGCCAGCCTCTCCGGCAATCGTGGAGAAATTAAGGAGATAGTGTAATTTATCATGTTGCTTTTGCCGTATCGTAAAGAAACCTCGAGCTTTCCTGCCAGCAGGTAGCGAGTCTGCTTCGTCACCGCAGACCGGCGCATTATCCCTTGCCGGTGTGAAACCTCATTTCATTTAAGTCAAAAAAATTGATCCAAAACGGATTCTCTCCAGAAAAAGTTTATCCTGGGCAATTGGACATTGTTCCGGCGTCATCTTGTCGGGTAATAAATAGGCATGCGCATTTAGGGGTTATTCACCAAGAAGACAAAAGGAAGCCATGAACCACTTTATTTTGAGCGATAGCCGAAAGTGCATCGGCTGCCAGGCCTGCGAAGTGGCCTGCGTGATGGCGCATAACGAGGAGCAACACGTGCTGACCCCGCAGCGCTTTTTGCCACGTATCACCGTGATCAAAGCGGAGGGCCAGCGTAACGCCATCACCTGCCGCCACTGCGAGGACGCCCCCTGCGTCCGCAGTTGTCCCAACGACGCCATCGCCCAGTCCGGCGACAGCGTTCAGGTCCGTCAGGAGAAATGCATTGGCTGTAAATCCTGCATGGTGGCCTGCCCGTTCGGGGTGATGCAGGTGGTGGTGACGCCGCAGGCCGCAGGCCTGGTGAAAGCCAGCGCGCACAAGTGCGATCTATGCCAGGGCCGCGAGGCGGGGCCGGCCTGTGTGGAAAACTGTCCCGCGCAGGCGCTGACCCTCGCCGACGATGAGACGTTGATCACCCTGGCGAAGCAGCGGCGACTGCGCTCGGCATGCCAGGAGGTGCAGCCGTGGCAGCGCGCTACGCCGCTCTGCAGCCAGCCCAATGCTGGCGCGAAGGTCAGGCAAATGGCGATGACGCCCCCGCGCGGGGAGCCGGATAAGCTGGCGGCGGAGGTGCGTAAGAGCCACTTTGAGGAGATCTATCAGCCGTTCACCCCGGAGCAGGCGCAGCAGCAGGCCGCCCGCTGTCTCACGTGTGGGGAGCACAGTATTTGCGAATGGACCTGCCCGCTGCATAACCATATCCCGCAGTGGATTGAGCTGGTTAAAGCGGGGAATATCGCCGCCGCGGTCGCGCTTTCCCATCAGACCAACTGCCTGCCGGAGATCACTGGCCGCGTCTGTCCCCAGGACCGGCTGTGTGAAGGCGCCTGCACCCTGCGCGATGAAAGCGGGGCAGTCACCATCGGCAATATTGAGCGCTATATTTCCGACCAGGCGCTGGCCAGCGGCTGGCGTCCGGACCTTTCGCAGGTTAAGCCGAGCGGCAAGCGGGTGGCGATTATCGGCGCCGGGCCTGCCGGGCTGGCCTGCGCCGATATGCTGGTGCGCCACGGCGTCCAGCCGGTGGTCTTCGACCGTCATCCGGAGATTGGCGGTCTGCTGACCTTCGGCATTCCGGCGTTCAAGCTGGATAAATCGCTATTGGCCCGGCGGCGGGCGATCTTCAGCGAGATGGGTATCCGCTTTGAGCTCAATTGCGAGGTGGGGAAAGATATCTCCATGGCGACACTGCTGGCCGATTATGACGCAGTGTTCGTCGGCGCCGGAACCTATCGCTCCATGAAGGCGGGGCTACCGAACGAAGAGGCCCCCGGGGTCTACGATGCGCTGCCGTTCCTCATCGCCAACACCAAACAGGTGATGGGGCTGGCGGCATCGGCGCAAGAGCCTTATGTCAACACCGCCGGGCTGAACGTGGTGGTGCTGGGCGGCGGCGATACGGCGATGGACTGCGTGCGCACCGCGCTGCGCCACGGCGCCCGCCAGGTGACCTGCGCCTATCGGCGAGATGAAGCCAACATGCCGGGCTCGAAAAAAGAGGTCAAAAACGCCCGCGAAGAGGGGGCGCTCTTTGAGTTTAACGTCCAGCCGGTGACGCTTGAGCTGGACGAGAACGGGCGGGTTAACGGGGTACGCTTTTTGCGCACCGAGCTGGGCGCTCCGGACGCCGGGGGAAGACGCCGCCCGACGCCGATCCCCGGCAGCGAGTTTGTTATGCCGGCAGATGCGGTGATCATGGCCTTTGGCTTCCACCCGCACCGCATGCCCTGGCTGGAAGCGGCGGGGGTGGCGCTGGACAGTCAGGGGCGTATTAAAGCCGGAGTGGAGAGCCGTTACCGTTATCAGACCAGTCAGGAGAAGATCTTTGCCGGCGGCGATGCCGTGCGCGGCGCAGACCTTGTAGTGACGGCGATGGCGGAAGGCCGTCACGCGGCGCAGGGGATCCTGGACTATCTGGCGCGGAAAACGACGCCGCTTCACTGACGACAAACCCGGCTCCGCAGCGTAGTATGAGGGCGTCCTTTTACGCTGTGGGGTCGGTATGTCACTCAATATTCACGTCATTAAAGATAAAATCCTCTCTGAGAACTGGTTCGTACTACGCAACATGACCTATGAGCTGACGCGGGCGGACGGCAGCGTCGTGCGCCACAAGCGCGAGGTCTACGATCGCGGCAATGGCGCCACCGTGCTGCTGTATAACCGCCATAAGCAGACGGTGGTCCTGGTGCGTCAGTTCCGTGTCGCCACCTGGGTCAATGGCAATCATGACGGCATGCTGATTGAAACCTGCGCCGGGCTGCTGGACAACGACGAGCCGGAAGCCTGCATTCGTAAAGAGGCGGTGGAAGAGACCGGCTACGAAGTGGGCGAGGTGAGAAAGCTGTTTGAGCTGTTTATGTCGCCAGGGGGCGTCACCGAGGTAGTGCATTTCTTTATCGCCGAGTACAGCGACGCGCAGCGAACCACCAGCGGCGGCGGGGTAGATGATGAAGCCATCGAGGTGCTGGAGCTGCCTTTTAGCCAGGCGCTGCAGATGGTCGCTGACGGGGAGATCCGCGACGGTAAGGCGGTCATTCTGCTGCAATATCTGCAAACCTCCGGCCTGATGTCGGGGAACTCTGACAAATCCGATTGAGTAACCCGCTGCCGTTGTCCAGGATAGGCGCCGTGGTCGGGTTTATCTGGGGTCGGGCGGTTCATGCTTTTTCGCGTCATCTTTTTCCTTTTTCTGGCGGTGCTGCCTTGCTCGCAGGCATGGTCGGCACCGACGCAGCAGCGCTTCAACGACTGGCTGGTCACCTGTAACAACCAAAATTTCTGCGTCACCCGTAACGTGGGGCTGCATCATGGCCTGGTGATGACCCTCAGCCGCAGCGCTGGGGCAGTCACTGACGCCAGTCTGCGTATCGAGCTGGGCGGCACCGGCAATCCAGTGGCGACGCTCGCGCCGATAGCGCCGCGCCTGCTGCTGGATGGTAAACCGCTGTCCCTGACCGACAAGCGCTGGCACATTGAAGATAAGCTCATTAAAACCGCCGACAGCGTGACGATCGATGCGTTTCTCCAGCAGGTTCAGGAGGGTAAAGCGCTCTCGCTGGCCAATGGCCTGCAGACCATCTCCCTGCAGGGGTTGAAAGCGGCTCTGTTTTTTATCGACGATCGGCAAAAGCGGGTAGGTAGCGAAACGGCCTGGGTCGGCAAAGGGGAAGAGCCGCCGCTCAGCGTACCGCCGGCGCCGGCGCTGCGCGCGGTGGCGAGCGCGGAAACGGCGCAGTCGCCGCTGGGGCGTGAGGAGCTCAACGATCTGATGGACTACGGTAATGAGCGGATGACCAACAGCCACTGCTCCCTCGATCCCTTCCGCCGTGAAATTCGCGTTACTGCGCTGACGGATGACAAAGTGCTGCTGATGACCAGCTGCGAATCCGGCGCCTACAACACCGTCTGGCTGGCCTGGCTGGTCTCCCGCCAGCGCCCCTATGTCGCCCGTCAGGTGCGGCTAACGTTGCCATTTCAGCCGCCGGGCGAGGCGCCGCGTGAGATTGAGCTGATCAACGCCAGCTATGATGACCGCCGCCATGAGCTGGTGACCCTGGATAAAGGCCGCGGGGCCGGCGATTGCGGGATCCAAACCCGCTGGCGTTTTGACGGCCAGCGGTTCAGCCTCTCCCGCTACGCGCAGCAGCCGACGTGCGACAACTGGCAGGGGCCAGATGCCTGGCCCACGCTGTGGATCACCCGTTAAGCACCTGTTCGGCGGTGGCGACGATATGGTCGACCGTAAAGCCAAAGAACGGGAACAACTGCTCTGCCGGGGCGGATTCGCCATAGCCGGTCATGCCGACGATCTTGCCTTTTAAGCCGACATATTTATACCAGTAGTCCGCTATCCCGGCTTCGACCGCCACCCGGGCGCTGACGTCCGACGGCAGCACCGATTCGCGCCAGGCCTCATCCTGGGCGTCAAACACATCAGTGGAAGGGAGCGAGACGACCCGCACATTTACCCCTTTGGCCAACAGTTTTTCCGCGGCCAGGACGGTGATCTCCACTTCCGAGCCGGTGGCGATGAGGATCAGGTCGGGCTTGCCGCCGGCATCCTTCAGCACGTAGCCACCCCGGGCGATATCCTGCACCTGTTCCGGGGTACGCGGCATCTGCGCCAGGTTTTGTCGCGACAGGATCAGCGCCGTCGGCCCGCTCTGTCGCGCGATAGCCGCCTGCCAGGCGACGGCGGTCTCCACCTGGTCGCAGGGGCGCCAGGTGCTGAAGTTGGGCGTCAGCCGCAGACTGGCCAGCTGTTCCACCGCCTGGTGCGTCGGCCCGTCTTCCCCAAGACCGATCGAGTCATGGGTATAGACCATGATCTGCCGGGCCTTCATCAGGGCCGCCATGCGCGCGGCGTTGCGGGCGTACTCCACAAACATCAGGAAGGTCGAGGTATAAGGAATAAAGCCCCCGTGCAGGGCAATGCCGTTGGCCACCGCGGTCATGCCAAACTCGCGCACCCCGTAGTGGATATAATTGCCCGCAGGATCTTCTTTAATCGATGTCGATCCAGACCAGATGGTCAGGTTACTCGGCGCAAGATCCGCAGAACCGCCCAGCAGTTCCGGGAGGTGCGGGCCGTAGGCGTTCAGCGCGTTTTGCGAAGCCTTGCGGCTGGCGATTTTCGCCGGCTCGGCCTGCAGTTTCGCCACGTAGTCGCGGGCGATCGCGGCAAAGTCTTCCGGCAGGGCACCATTCATACGTCGGGTCAGCTCAGCGGCCAGCTCCGGGAACTGCTGCTGGTAGGCGGCGAATTTCTCGTTCCAGGCGTGCTCCGCTTTTTCCCCGCGCGGACGCGCATCCCAGCCCGCGTAGATCTCTTTCGGGATCTCGAACGGAGGATATTTCCAGCCAAGCTGCTGGCGGGCCAGCGCTACCTCTTTTTCGCCAAGCGCCGCCCCGTGAGACTCCTCTGAGCCGGCTTTGTTGGGCGAACCGAAGCCGATGATGGTCCGGCAGATAATCAGTGACGGTTTATCTTTCACCGCCTGCGCTTCCGTTATCGCCTGTTTGATAGCCTGCGGATCGTGGCCGTCGATATCGCCTATGACGTGCCAGTGATAGGCGCGGAAGCGTTCCGCCGTATCATCGGAAAACCAGCCTTCGGTTTTGCCGTCGATGGAGATGCCGTTGTGATCGTAAAAACCGATCAGCTTGCCCAGTCCGAGCGTGCCGGCCAGCGAACAGGCCTCATGGGAGATCCCCTCCATCAAACAGCCATCGCCCATGAACACCCAGGTGTGATGGTCAATGATCTCATGGCCGGGGCGATTAAATTGCGCCGCCAGCGTCCGTTCGGCGATGGCCATCCCAACGGCGTTCGCCAGCCCCTGGCCCAGCGGGCCGGTGGTGGTTTCCACCCCAGGGGTATAGCCATGCTCCGGGTGGCCGGGCGTTTTAGAGTGCAGCTGACGGAACTGCTTGAGTTCAGACAGCGGCAGATCGTAGCCGGTCAGGTGCAGCAGACTGTAGAGCAGCATCGACGCGTGGCCGTTGGACAAGATAAAGCGGTCGCGGTCCACCCAGTCAGGGTTCTGCGGATTGTGCTTGAGAAAATCGTTCCACAGCACTTCGGCAATATCAGCCATCCCCATCGGCGCACCGGGATGGCCGGAGTTGGCTTTCTGCACGGCGTCCATACTCAGGGCGCGGATGGCGTTGGCAAGCTCTCTTCGGGACATATTTTTCTCCGTGAGACTAAAGTGACAGTTTGGCGGCAAGCAGATCTTCCAGTTTGCGCTGATCGACGGCGAACAGGCGGATCCCCTCCGCTAGCTTTTCGACCGCCATCGGATCCTGATTATGTTCCCAGCGGAACTCCGCTTCACTGAGCGGCACCGGACGCGGCAGGATCTGGCTGGCAGGGATCAGTTTGCGCACCACCGGGGTATCGCTGGCCTGCAGCTCTTTTAATAAAGGCGGGGCGATGGTCAACCGGTCGCAACCGACCAGCGCCAGGATCTGCTCGGTGCGGCGGAAGCTGGCGCCCATCACGATGGTGTTGTATTTATGCTGTTTGAAATAGTCATAGATATTGCGCACCGATTTCACCCCTGGATCTTCCTCCACCACGTAAGGCTCCAGCGGTTTGCGCGCCTGATACCAGTCATAAATACGCCCAACGAACGGAGAGATGAGATAAACCCCGGCCTCGGCGCAGGCCCGGGCCTGGGCGAAGGAAAACAGCAGCGTCAGGTTGCAGTGGATCCCCTCTTTCTCCAGCACCTCCGCGGCGCGGATCCCCTCCCAGGTGGATGCCAGCTTGATCAGGATCCGCGACTTATCAATGCCCATCTCCTGATACAGCGCCACCAGGTGGCGAGCCTTCTCGATACTTTTCTCGCGGTTGAAGGAGAGCCGGGCGTCCACCTCGGTGGAGACCCGCCCGGGAATGCTTTTGAGGATCTCCGCGCCAAAATTGACCGCCAGCTTATCGCAGGCGTGAGCCACCTGCGCTTCGCGGCCGCCACCCTGTTTTTTGGCCCAGGCGATAGCGTCGTCGATGAGGCCGCTATAGGACGCCAGGCCGGCGGCCTTCAGCAGCAGAGAGGGGTTGGTGGTGGCGTCTTCCGGATGGTAGTGGCGGATGGATTCGATGTCTCCGCTGTCGGCGACCACCGTGGTGAACTGCTTGATGCTGTCTAACTGATTCATGGATAAGTCCTCCTGGAACAAGGTGTTACATGAGTGCTTGCCGGTATACGGTATAAACATTGATGAGGTACATAACCAAAAAGCATAGCAGACAGGGCTATTATTGGCGGCGAATCCGGGTAACATAACCGCTATAAATTGATAACAACAAAATCATAACGATGGCCAGAGTTTGGCGGTGTTCAAAGTTTATCGCCCCGCCAGGAGGGATACTGTCTGCCACTGAAAGGTGAACGACAGGATGGTCATCACGCTTTTCCCCTACGAACGATACGTGAAAGAAAGGAATAGAAAATGGATGAGCAGTTAAAACAGAGCGCCCTCGACTTCCACGAATTTCCGGTTCCCGGAAAAATCCAGGTCTCGCCGACCAAACCTCTCGCCACCCAGCGCGATCTGGCGCTGGCCTACTCGCCGGGCGTCGCAGCCCCCTGCCTGGAAATCGAAAAAGATCCGCTGGCCGCCTACAAATACACTGCCCGTGGCAACCTGGTGGCGGTCGTCTCCAACGGCACCGCGGTGCTGGGGCTCGGCAACATCGGCGCGCTGGCCGGTAAGCCGGTAATGGAGGGCAAAGGCGTCCTGTTTAAGAAATTTGCCGGTATCGATGTGTTTGATATCGAAGTCGATGAGCTGGATCCGGACAAATTCATTAACGTCGTCGCCGCCCTCGAACCAACCTTCGGCGGTATCAACCTGGAAGATATTAAAGCGCCGGAGTGTTTCTACATCGAGCAGCAGCTGCGCGAGCGGATGAATATCCCGGTCTTCCATGACGATCAGCACGGCACGGCGATCATCAGCACCGCGGCGATCCTCAACGGTCTGCGCGTCGTCGAGAAGAATCTGTCCGACGTGCGGATGGTGGTCTCCGGCGCGGGCGCGGCGGCGATCGCCTGTATGAATCTGCTGGTGGCGCTGGGGATGCAAAAGCACAACATCGTGGTCTGCGATTCGAAAGGCGTTATCTATAAAGACCGTGAGCCGAACATGGCGGAAACCAAAGCGGCCTATGCGGTGGAAGACGACGGCAAACGCACCCTCGATGACGTGATCGACGGCGCCGACATTTTCCTCGGCTGCTCTGGCCCGAAAGTGCTGACTCAGGAGATGGTGAAGAAGATGGCGCGGGCGCCGCTGATCCTCGCCCTGGCCAACCCGGAGCCGGAAATTCTGCCGCCGCTGGCGAAGCAGGTCCGCGATGACGCCATCATCTGTACCGGCCGCTCCGACTACCCTAACCAGGTCAACAACGTACTTTGCTTCCCGTTCATCTTCCGCGGCGCGCTGGACGTCGGCGCGACGGCGATCAACGAAGAGATGAAGCTGGCGGCGGTGCATGCGATTGCCGAGCTGGCCCATGCCGAGCAGAGCGAAGTGGTGGCCTCCGCCTACGGCGATCAGGATTTAAGCTTTGGTCCGGAGTACATCATTCCGAAACCATTCGACCCGCGGCTGATCGTCAAGATCGCCCCCGCGGTGGCGAAGGCGGCGATGGATTCCGGTGTGGCGACGCGCCCGATCGCCGATTTTGACGCCTATATCGAGAAGCTGAGCGAGTTCGTCTATAAAACCAACCTGTTTATGAAGCCTATCTTCTCTCAGGCGCGCAAAGAGCCGAAGCGCGTGGTGCTGGCGGAAGGGGAGGAGACCCGGGTGCTGCACGCCACCCAGGAGCTGGTGTCTCTGGGACTGGCCAAACCGATTCTGGTGGGGCGCCCGAGCGTGATTGAAATGCGCATCCAGAAGCTGGGCCTGCAGATCAAGGCCGGCGTTGACTTTGAGATCGTCAATAATGAATCCGACCCGCGGTTTAAAGAGTACTGGAGCGAGTACTACCAGCTGATGAAGCGCCGCGGCATTACCCAGGAGCAGGCGCAGCGGGCGGTGATTAGCAACACCACGGTGATTGGCGCCATCATGGTTCATCGCGGTGAAGCGGATGCGATGATCTGCGGGACTATTGGCGAGTACCACGATCACTACCGCGTGGTGCAGCCGCTGTTTGGCTATCGCGACGGCGTCAGCACCGCCGGGGCGATGAATGCGCTGCTGCTGCCGAGCGGCAACACCTTTATCGCCGATACCTATGTCAATCACGATCCGTCGCCGGAAGAGCTGGCGGAGATCACCCTGATGGCGGCGGAAAGCGTGCGTCGCTTTGGTATTGAACCGCGCGTGGCGTTGCTGTCGCACTCCAACTTTGGCTCTGCCGACTGTCCGTCAGCCAGCAAAATGCGTAAAACCCTGGAGCTGGTGAAGGCCCGCGCCCCGGAGCTGATGATCGATGGCGAAATGCATGGCGATGCCGCGCTGGTGGAAAGCATCCGCAACGATCGCATGCCGGACAGCCCGCTGAAGGGGGCGGCCAATATTCTGGTGATGCCGAATATGGAAGCCGCCCGGATCAGCTATAACCTGCTGCGCGTCTCCAGTTCGGAAGGGGTGACCGTCGGGCCGGTGCTGATGGGGGTGGCGAAGCCGGTGCATATTCTGACGCCGATCGCCTCCGTACGCCGGATCGTTAATATGGTGGCGCTGGCGGTTGTTGAAGCGCAAACCGAACCGCTGTAATTTTCTATTTCCCCCGTTAACGCGCGGATCCGTTTCCGCGCGCAATATCAGGCAGGCCGGTGAGTAAAAAACGCTGAGCCTGCCTTTTTAATTCCACCGCAATATTATTTTCTCTCCTGAGTGATCCACTTCACCTTTTAACCCCACTTGCCGAAATTTGTTATTTGCCGCGCTGAAATGTCGTCACCATGAGGACAGATTTCAGGGGGCAATCGGTCATGGATAAAGAACGCATTATTCAGGAATTCGTACCAGGCAAACAGGTCACGCTGGCGCATCTGATTGCCCACCCGGGAGCGGAGCTGGCGAAAAAGATCGGCGTACCCGAATCCGGCGCGATCGGCATTATGACGCTGACGCCGGGAGAAACAGCGATGATCGCCGGCGATCTGGCGATGAAGGCCGCCGACGTGCACATCGGTTTTCTCGACCGGTTTAGCGGCGCGCTGGTGATCTACGGCTCGGTCGGCGCGGTGGAAGAGGCGCTTCTGCAGACCATCGGCGGATTAGGCCGCTTATTAAATTATACCTTGTGCGAATTAACGAAAAGTTAATTGAGAGCGACCATGAAGCGTATTGCGATTGTCGGCGCCGTCGGTGCAGGAAAAACCACGTTATTTAATGCCCTGCAGGGGAATTATTCCCTCGCCAGAAAAACGCAGGCGCTGGAATTTAACGATCGTGGCGACATCGATACACCCGGGGAATATTTCAGCCATCCGCGCTGGTATCACGCCTTAATTACCACCTTGCAGGATGTGGACACCCTGATTTATGTCCATGCGGCCAATGATACCGAAAGTCGCCTGCCACCCGGGTTGCTGGATATTGGCAGCCGAAAGCACCTTATCGTGGCGATCAGCAAAACGGATCTGCCGGATGCCAACGTCGCCGCGGTGCGGCAGCTGCTGGACGGGATGGGGTTTCAGGCGCCGGTTTTCGCCCTCAACGGTTGCGATCCGCAAAGCGTTGCGCCGCTGGAAAATTACTTGAGTGAGCTCAGCCAAAAGGAGGAAGGGCCAGGTGAAGAAACTCATTACCGCTAACGATATTCGTGCCGCCCACGCGCGCGGCGAACAGGCGATGTCAGTAGTTCTGCGCGCCAGCATTATCACCCCGGAAGCGCGCGAAGTCGCCGAGCTGCTGGGATTCACTATCACCGAAGACGATGGCGCCGCGCCGGCGGCGACAGCGGCGGACAGCGACAAAACGGAAAGCCAGCGGATCCGGGAAACCATCCTGGCGCAGCTACCGGAAGGCCAGTTTACCGAAAGCCTGGTGGCGCAGCTGATGGAAAAGGTGATGAAGGAGAAGCAGTCCCTGGAACAGGAGGCGATGCAGCCGGGATTTGAGGCAGTGACCGGCAAAGGCGGCATCAAAGTGATCGACGGCAGCAGCGTGAAGTTTGGCCGCTTCGACGGCGCCCAGCCGCACTGCGTTGGCTTAACGGACCTGGTGACTGACCAGGATGGCAGCAGCATGGCGGCCGGATTTATGCAGTGGGAGAACGCCTTCTTCCCGTGGACGCTGAACTACGACGAAATCGATATGGTGCTGGAGGGCGAGCTGCATGTGCGCCATCAGGGGGAAACGCTGGTCGCCAAAGCGGGGGACGTCATGTTCATCCCGAAAGGCTCCAGCATCGAATTCGGTACCCCGTCGACGGTGCGCTTCCTGTACGTCGCCTGGCCGGCAAACTGGCAATCGCTATGAACGATTTCATTACCGAAGCGTGGCTCAGAGCGAATCATACGCTCAGCGAAGGCGGTGAAATCCATCTTCCTGCCGATGCTCGCCTGACGCCCTCGGCGAGGGAACTGCTGGAAAGTCGGCATCTGCGGGTCAAATTTCTCGACCGCCAGGGGCGCCTGTTTGTCGAGGATGACGAACAGACGCCGCAGCCGGTGCATGTCCTGACCAGCAGCGACCATCCGCCCCAGGCCTGCTGCGAGCTTTGTCACCAGCCGGTGGGCAAAAAGCCGGACACCTTAACTCATCTGACGGCCGATACCCTGGTGGCGAAAAACGATCCGCGGCTGGCCTTCCGCGCGGTGCTGGACAGCACCATCGCCCTGACGGTGTGGCTGCAAATTGAACTGGCGGAGCCCTGGCAGCCGTGGCTGACGGATATCCGTTCGCGGCTGGGCAACATCATGCGCGCCGATGCGCTGGAGGAACCGCTGGCGGCGCAGTCGATAGCCGGATTCAGCGAGGCGCAGCTGCATCGTCTGTCCCATCAGCCGCTGCGTTACCTGGGTCACGATCACCTGGTGCCGGAGGCCCGCCATGGGCGCGATGTCGCGCTGCTTAATTTGCTGCGCGGCAAAGTGCGCGAGGCGGAGGTGACCGCGGCGCAGGTGTTTATTACGCCGCAATTTGCGGTCCGGCGCGCCGATATTATGCAAGCGCTCAACCGCCTTTCCAGCGCGGTCTACGTGATGATGATCCTGGGCGTGACGGACGCGCCGCCGGCGCTCAGCCAACTGCAGCAGCTGGGAGGTGAAGATGATCATTGACCAGTGTCGCAAACTGGCGCTGCGCGCCCCCGCCAGGGTGGTGTTCCCGGATGCGCTGGACGTCCGCGTGTTGAAGGCGGCGCATTATCTGCAGCAGCAGGGCCTGGCGCATCCGATCCTCGTCGCCAGCCCCTTCGCGCTGCGGCAGTTCGCCCTTGGCGAACGTCTGCCGCTGACCGGGGTGCAGGTCATCGATCCGCACAGCAACCTGGCGATGCGCGAGACGTTTGCCGCCGCCTGGCAGGCGCGCGCCGGCGATAAAGCGCCCGCTGACGCGGTCGACAAGCTGGCCGACCCGCTGATGTTCGCCACGGCGATGGTCAGCGCCGGGCAGGCCGAGGTGTGTATCGCCGGAAATCTCTCGTCAACCGCCAGCGTGCTGCGCGCTGGTCTGCGCCTTATCGGCCTGCAGCCGGGGTGTAAAACGCTCTCTTCGCTGTTTCTGATGCTGCCGCAGTATACCGGACAGCCGCTGGGGTTTGCCGACTGCAGCGTGGTGCCGCAGCCGACCGCGGCGCAGCTGGCGGATATCGCGATTGCCAGCGCTGAGACCTGGCAAGCGATCGCTGGCGAAGCGCCGCGGGTGGCAATGCTGTCCTTCTCGACACACGGCAGCGCCCGGCATCCCTGTGTGGCTAACGTCCAGCAGGCCACGGAGATCGTGCGTCAGCGGGCGCCGCAGCTGATGGTCGATGGCGAGCTGCAGTTTGACGCCGCCTTTGTACCGGACGTCGCTGCGCACAAAGCGCCCGGCAGCCCGCTGCAGGGCCGGGCCAATGTGCTGGTCTTCCCGTCGCTGGAGGCGGGCAACATCGGCTACAAAATCGCCCAGCGGCTGGGCGGATATCGCGCCATCGGGCCGCTGATCCAGGGCCTGGCCGCCCCGCTTCACGACCTCTCGCGAGGCTGTAGCGTAGAGGAAATTATCGAACTGGCGCTGGTGGCGTCGGTACCGCGCCAGACGGACGCAAGCCGGATCCCCGACTCGTCCACGCTGGTTGAATGAATGGTCCCCTTCAGGACCCCTTATGAGAGGAAAACACAATGGAAGCATTAGGAATGATTGAAACCCGGGGCCTGGTTGCACTGATTGAGGCCTCCGACGCCATGGTCAAAGCGGCCCGCGTCAAGCTGGTGGGAGTGAAACAGATCGGCGGGGGCCTGGTGACCGCCATGGTGCGCGGCGATGTCGCGGCGTGCAAAGCCGCGACGGATGCCGGGGCGGCGGCGGCTCAGCGTATCGGTGAGCTGGTCTCTGTACATGTCATCCCGCGCCCGCATGGCGATCTGGAAGAGGTCTTCCCGATTAGCTTCAAGGGCGACAGCAACATCTAACGGGGGAGGGGGTGCCGGAAAGTTCTGGCCGGATAAGACGCCAGCGCGTCGCTATCCGGCCATGAAAAGGCATGAATGCCGGATGGCGTTGCG
The DNA here is from genome assembly GCF_008452795.1 of Klebsiella sp. AqSCr. Taxonomy (NCBI): domain Bacteria; kingdom Pseudomonadati; phylum Pseudomonadota; class Gammaproteobacteria; order Enterobacterales; family Enterobacteriaceae; genus Klebsiella; species Klebsiella sp. AqSCr. Next base: position 1,662,380 of record NZ_MJDM01000005.1, on the reverse strand, counting down.
CTTTTCCGGCCTGCACATCACACGCGGAGACGGACATGAAGCTGGCTGTGGTAACCGGATATGTGGTCTGCACCGTACGCCATGAAGGTCTGGCCCACGACAAACTGCTGATGGTGGAGATGCTCAATGCCCGCGGCGAGCCCGACGGGCAATGTGCGGTCGCCATCGACAGCATCGGCGCGGGATGCGGAGAGTGGGTACTGCTGGTCAGCGGCAGCTCGGCGCGACAGGCGCACGCACACGGCGCCTCTCCGGTCGATCTGTGCGTGATTGGTATCGTGGATGAGGCTGCGGCCGATGGTCAGGTGCTCTTCCATAAGTAGGGTGAAAAATCATGAATCAACAGGACATTGAACAGGTAGTGAAAGCGGTACTGCTGAAAATGAAAGACAGCAGCCAGCCTGCCGGCACCGTTCATGATATGGGCGTTTTTGCCTCACTGGATGACGCTGTCGCGGCGGCAACGGTGGCCCAGCAGGGATTAAAGCGGGTGGCGATGCGTCAGCAGGTGATTCAGGCCATTCGTGAGGCGGGTGAAAAGTATGCCCGTGAACTGGCGGAGCTTGCGGTGACGGAGACCGGCATGGGACGCGTTGAAGATAAGTTTGCCAAAAACGTGGCGCAGGCGCGCGGCACGCCGGGCGTGGAGTGTCTGACTCCGCAGGTGCTCACCGGCGATAACGGCCTGACGCTGATTGAAAATGCGCCCTGGGGCGTGGTGGCCTCGGTGACGCCGTCCACCAATCCGGCGGCGACGGTGATCAACAACGCCATTAGCCTGATAGCCGCCGGCAACAGCGTGGTCTTCGCCCCCCATCCGGCGGCGAAAAAGGTCTCGCAAAGGGCAATTACCCTGCTTAACCAGGCGGTAGTGGCCGCCGGCGGCCCGGCCAACCTGCTGGTGACCGTGGCGAACCCGGATATCGACACCGCCCAGCGGCTGTTTAAGTACCCTGGCATCGGCCTGCTGGTGGTGACCGGCGGCGAAGCGGTGGTCGAGGCGGCGCGCAAACATACCAACAAACGCCTGATCGCCGCCGGGGCCGGCAACCCGCCGGTGGTGGTGGATGAGACTGCCGATCTACCGCGCGCCGCGCAGGCGATCGTCAAAGGCGCCTCTTTTGATAACAACATTATCTGCGCCGACGAGAAGGTGCTGATCGTGGTCGATAGCGTTGCCGACGAACTGATGCGCCTGATGGAAGGCCAGCAGGCGGTGAAACTCACGGCGGCGCAGGCCGAACAGCTCCAGCCGCTGCTGCTGAAAAATATTGACGAGCGCGGCAAAGGCACGGTCAGCCGCGACTGGGTCGGTCGCGACGCGGGCAAAATCGCCGCGGCGATTGGTCTGCAGGTGCCGGCGCAAACCCGCCTGCTGTTTGTGGAAACGCCCGCCAGCCATCCGTTTGCTGTTACTGAACTGATGATGCCGGTGCTGCCGGTGGTGCGGGTGGCGAACGTTGAAGAGGCCATCGCCCTGGCGGTGCAACTGGAAGGCGGCTGCCACCACACCGCGGCGATGCACTCGCGCAACATCGACAACATGAACCAGATGGCGAATGCCATCGACACCAGCATCTTCGTCAAAAATGGACCGTGCATCGCCGGGCTTGGGCTGGGCGGCGAGGGCTGGACCACCATGACCATCACCACCCCAACCGGGGAAGGGGTGACCAGCGCGCGGACCTTCGTTCGTCTGCGCCGCTGCGTGCTGGTGGATGCGTTTCGAATCGTATAAGGGATGAACATGGCGCACGACGAACAACGCTGGCTTTCGCCGAGACTACAAAAAGCCGCTGCCCTGTGTAACCAGGCGCCCGCCGCCAGCGAGTCGCCGCTGTGGCTGGGCATCGATTTGGGCACCTGCGACGTGGTGTCGATGGTGGTTGACCGTGACGGCCAGCCGGTTGCGGTATGCCTTGACTGGGCCGACGTGGTGCGCGACGGCATCGTCTGGGATTTCTTTGGCGCCGTCACCCTCGTGCGCCGACATCTTGCGACTCTCGAGCAGGAGCTGGGCTGCCGCTTCACCCATGCGGCGACCTCGTTTCCGCCCGGCACCGATCCGCGCATTTCGATCAATGTCCTGGAGTCCGCCGGGCTGGAGATCAGTCATGTGCTGGATGAGCCTACCGCGGTGGCCGATCTGCTGCAGCTCGATAACGCCGGGGTGGTGGATATCGGCGGCGGCACCACCGGGATCGCCATCGTTAAACAGGGCAGGGTGACGTATTCGGCGGATGAAGCCACCGGCGGCCACCATATCTCCCTGACTCTGGCCGGGAATCGCAGCATCGGGCTTGAGGAGGCGGAGCAGTACAAGCGCAGCCACGCCGGGGAGATCTGGCCGGTGGTTAAGCCGGTGTACGAGAAGATGGCCGAAATTGTCGCCCGACATATTGCCGGACAAGGGATTGTCGATTTGTGGCTGGCAGGCGGCGCCTGTATGCAGCCGGGTGTGCATGAGCTGTTTCGTCAGCGCTTCCCGGCATTACCGGTGCATTTGCCGCAGCACAGCCTGTTTATGACCCCGCTGGCAATCGCCAACAGCGGGAGGGAAAAAGCGGAGGGGATGTATGCAAGCTGAACTGCAGACGGCGCTGTTCCATGCCTTTGATACGCTGAATCTTCAGCAAATGAAAAGCTTCAACGTTCCGCCGGTGACGCTGCACGGCGTCGGCGCGCTGGCGGCCTGCGGTCCGCAAGCGCAGTCCCGGGGCCTTAGGCATCTGTTTGTCATGGTTGACAGTTTTCTCCATCAGGCGGGAATGACCGCCGGGCTGGAGCGTAGCCTGGCGATGAAAGGGATTGCTATGACTCTCTGGCCCTGTCCCGCCGGCGAACCCTGCGTCACCGATGTCTGCGCCGCCGTCGCCCAGCTGCGGGACGCGCGCTGCGACGGCGTGGTGGCCTTTGGCGGTGGATCGGTACTGGATGCGGCGAAGGCGGTGGCGCTGCTGGTCGCCAATCCTGAGCAGACGCTGGGGGAGATGACGGAGCACAGCGAGTTGCGCCCACGTCTGCCGCTGATCGCGGTGCCGACCACCGCTGGCACCGGGTCTGAAACCACCAATGTGACGGTGATTATCGATGCGGTGAGTGGACGCAAACAGGTGCTGGCGCATGCCTCGCTGATGCCGGATGTGGCGATCCTCGACGCCGCGCTGACCGAAGGCGTCCCGCCGCATATCACGGCAATGACCGGGATTGATGCGCTGACCCACGCCGTCGAGGCCTACAGCGCCCGCCACGCCACGCCGTTTACCGACAGTCTGGCGATGGGGGCGATAGCCATGATCGGCGAGGCGCTGCCGAAAGCGGTGGGCTGCGGTCAGGATCTGGCAGCGCGGGAGAATATGCTGCTGGCTTCCTGCATGGCGGGGATGGCGTTTTCCAGCGCCGGGCTGGGGCTATGCCATGCCATGGCGCATCAGCCGGGGGCGGCGCTGCATATTCCGCACGGTCTGGCCAACGCCATGCTGCTGCCAACGGTGATGGAGTTTAACCGCATGGTACGCCGGGCGCGCTTCAGCCAGATCGGCCGGGCGTTAACCGGCAAGAAAACCGATGACCGCGAGGCTATCGCCGCCGTGCGCGAGCTGATCGCCGAGGTCGGTCTGACGATGCGGCTGACGGAGGCTGGCGCGACGTCCGCGCACTACGACGCCTGGGCGCAAGCGGCGCAGGAGGACATCTGTTTGCGCACCAATCCACGCACCGCCAGCCGGGAGCAGATTATCGAGCTGTACGCGGCGGCGCGATAAATGCCGATTTTCCCGGAGGCGTGTGGCTGTGGCTTTCCCGGCTCGTGCTGCGCTTAGCCGGGCTACAGGATCACAGCCGTCTGCTATGCCGTAGCCCGGGTAAGGCGTTCACGCCGCGGCCCGGGAAAGTCGCCTGAGTGCGGCTAATGTCCCGGTATTCACAGTATCTACAAATCATAAATGACAGGGAGTAAGGGCTATGGGAATTAACGAAATCATCATGTACATCATGATGTTCTTTATGCTGATTGCCGCCGTGGACAGGATCCTGTCGCAGTTCGGCGGCTCGGCGCGCTTTCTCGGCAAACTGGGGAAAAGCATTGAGGGATCCGGCGGTCAGTTTGAAGAAGGGTTTATGGCGATGGGCGCGCTGGGCCTGGCGATGGTCGGGATGACCGCCCTGGCGCCAGTGCTGGCTCATCTGCTTGGTCCGGTGATTATTCCGCTGTATGAGATGCTCGGCGCCAACCCGTCGATGTTCGCCGGCACGCTGCTGGCGTGCGACATGGGCGGTTTCTTCCTCGCTAAAGAACTCGCGGGCGGCGACGTGGCGGCCTGGATGTACTCGGGCCTGATCCTCGGCTCTATGATGGGGCCGACCATTGTGTTCTCCATTCCGGTGGCGCTCGGCATTATCGAACCAACCGATCGCCGCTGGCTGGCGCTCGGCGTGCTGGCGGGCATTGTCACCATTCCCATCGGCTGTATCGCCGGCGGTCTGGTGGCGATGTATTCCGGGGTGGAGATCAACGGCCAGCCGGTAGAGTTTACCTTCGCGCTGATCCTGATGAATATGATCCCGGTGATCATCGTCGCCGTGCTGGTGGCGCTGGGGCTGAAGTTTATTCCGGAAAAAATGATCAACGGCTTCCAGATCTTCGCCAAATTCCTCGTGGCGCTGATCACCATCGGCCTGGCGGCGGCGGTGATCAAGTTCCTGCTCGGCTGGGAGCTGATACCGGGGCTCGATCCGATCTTTATGGCGCCTGGCGACCAGCCCGGCGAGGTGATGCGCGCCATCGAAGTCATTGGCTCTATCTCCTGCGTGCTGCTCGGCGCTTATCCGATGGTGCTCCTGCTGACCCGCTGGTTTGAAAAGCCGCTGATGCGCGTTGGTAATCTGCTAAAAATCAACAATATGGCTGCCGGCGGCATGGTCGCTACCCTGGCGAATAATATCCCGATGTTCGGCATGATGAAGCAGATGGATACCCGCGGAAAAGTGATCAACTGCGCCTTCTCGGTGTCAGCGGCGTTCGCCCTCGGCGACCATCTCGGTTTTGCGGCGGCCAACATGAACGCCATGATCTTTCCGATGATTGTCGGCAAGCTGGTCGGCGGCGTTACCGCGATTGGCGTGGCAATGCTGCTGGTGCCAAAAGATGAAAACGTACCGGCGCCTGCCAACAACGAAGCGGAGGCGCACTCGTGAACACGCGCCAGCTGTTGAGCGTCGGTATTGATATCGGCACCACCACCACGCAGGTGATCTTCTCGCGCCTCGAGCTGGTGAACCGCGCGGCGGTTTCCCAGGTGCCGCGTTATGAATTCATCAAACGCGACATTAGCTGGCAAAGCCCGGTCTTCTTTACGCCGGTTGATAAACAGGGAGAACTGAAAGAGGCCGAGCTTGAGGCGCTGATTCTGGCTCAGTACCGGGCCGCAGGGATCGCTCCACAAGCGGTGGATTCCGGGGCGATCATCATCACTGGCGAAAGCGCGAAAACCCGCAATGCCCGCCCGGCGGTGATGGCGCTCTCGCAGTCGCTGGGCGATTTTGTCGTCGCCAGCGCCGGGCCGCATCTGGAATCGGTCATTGCCGGACACGGCGCCGGGGCGCAGACCCTGTCCCGGCAGCGGATGTGCCGGGTGCTTAATATCGATATTGGCGGCGGTACCTCGAACTATGCCCTGTTTGACGCCGGTAACCTCAGCGCCACCGCCTGCCTCAACGTCGGCGGCCGCCTGCTGGAAACCGACGCTCAGGGGCGCGTGGTCCACGCGCACTCGCCAGGACAGCGGATTGTCGATGCGGTATTCGGCCCGGGAACCGATGCTTTATCGTTGACTGCGGGTCAGCTGGCGCAGGTGGCGCGCCGGATGGCGGGGCTGATCGTTGAGGTGATCGACGGCAGGCTCTCACCGCTGGCGCAGGGGCTGATGCAAACCGAAGTACTGCCTGCGGGTGTTCAGCCGGAGGTGATTACTCTTTCCGGCGGAGTGGGGGAGTGCTACCGCCATCAACCCGCCGATCCTTTCTGTTTTTCCGATATCGGGCCGCTGCTGGCCACGGCCCTGCACGAGCATCCGCGCCTGCGTGAAATGAACGTGCAGTTTCCGACGCAAACCGTGCGCGCTACGGTGATTGGCGCCGGGGCGCATACGCTGTCCCTGTCCGGGAGCACCATCTGGCTGGAGAGGGTTCAACTGCCGCTGCGCAATCTGCCGGTGGCTATCCCGCAGGATGCCGCCGATCTGCCGAACGCCTGGCGGCAGGCGCTGACGCAGCTCGATCTGGCCCCCGAGGCGGACGCTTACGTGCTAGCGCTTCCCGCTGCGCTACCGGTGCGTTACGCCACCTTACTGACCGTAATTGACGCCCTGCTGGCGTTCGTCGCCCGCTTTCCCAATCCCCGTCCGCTGCTGCTGGTGGCCGAGCAGGATTTTGGCAAAGCGCTGGGTATGCTGCTGCGGCCGCAGCTTCCACACCTTCCGCTGGCGGTCATCGATGAGGTGAGCGTCCGGGCGGGGGACTATATCGACATTGGTACGCCTCTTTTTGGCGGATCGGTTGTGCCGGTGACGGTGAAATCACTCGCATTTCCTTCCTGAGGGAACGACTTATGAAACTAAAGACCACATTGTTCGGCAATGTTTATCAGTTTAAGGATGTTAAAGAGGTGCTGGCGAAAGCCAACGAACTGCGTTCGGGGGATGTGCTGGCGGGCGTGGCAGCGGAGAGTTCGCAGCAGCGCGTGGCCGCCAAGCAGGTGCTTTCCGATATGACGGTGGCCGATATCCGTAATAACCCGGTGATCCCGTATGAGGAGGACTGCGTTACGCGCCTGATCCAGGATGACGTGAACGAAACCGCCTATCAGCGGATTAAACACTGGACCATCAGCGACCTGCGGGAATACGTGCTCAACGACGAGGTCACCAGCGACGATATCGCCTTTGTCCGCAAAGGGCTGACCTCCGAGGTGGTGGCTGCGGTGGCCAAGATCTGCTCCAACGCCGATCTGATCTACGGCGGTAAAAAAATGCCGGTGATCAAAAAAGCCAATACCACCATCGGTCTGCCGGGGACCTTTAGCTGCCGCCTGCAGCCGAACGATACCCGCGACGATGTGCAGAGTATTGTCGCGCAAATCTATGAAGGGCTCTCCTTCGGCGCGGGCGACGCGGTGATTGGCGTCAACCCGGTCACTGACGACGTGGAGAACCTGAGCCGGGTGCTGGATACGGTGTACGGGGTGATCGACAAGTTTAACATCCCGACCCAGGGCTGCGTGCTGGCGCACGTCACTACCCAGATTGAAGCCATCCGCCGCGGCGCGCCGGGGGGGCTTATCTTCCAGAGCATCTGCGGCAGTGAAAAAGGGCTTAAAGAGTTCGGCGTCGAGCTGGCGATGCTCGATGAAGCGCGGGCGGTGGGGGCGGAGTTTAACCGCATCGCCGGGGAGAACTGTCTTTACTTTGAAACCGGGCAGGGCTCGGCGCTTTCCGCTGGCGCTAACTTCGGCGCCGACCAGGTGACCATGGAAGCGCGTAACTATGGCCTGGCGCGGCACTACGATCCGTTCCTCGTCAACACCGTGGTGGGCTTTATCGGGCCGGAGTATCTCTATAACGACCGGCAAATCATTCGCGCCGGACTGGAAGACCACTTTATGGGCAAGCTGAGCGGCATCTCAATGGGCTGCGACTGCTGCTATACCAACCATGCCGATGCCGACCAGAACCTCAACGAAAACCTGATGATCCTGCTGGCGACCGCAGGCTGCAACTACATCATGGGCATGCCGCTCGGCGACGACATCATGCTCAACTACCAGACCACCGCCTTCCACGATACCGCGACCGTGCGCCAACTGCTGGGCCTGCGGCCGTCGCCGGAGTTTGAACGCTGGCTGGAAACGATGGGCATTATGGCAAATGGTCGCCTGACCAAACGGGCGGGCGATCCGTCACTGTTCTTCTGATGACGCGGGGATGACACATCATGGATCAAAAACAGATTGAAGACATTGTACGCAGCGTAATGGCGTCGATGGGACAACCACAGTCGCAGCCGCAGGCCCCCGCAGCGTCGACGCCGGCCTGCCATGCCGCCTGCGCCAGCGAAGCGGTGGTGGAAAGCTGCGCGCTGGACCTGGGCTCAGCGGAAGCGAAAGCCTGGATTGGGGTACAACATCCGCACCGCGCCGAAGTACTGACTGAACTGAAACGCAGTACCGCGGCGCGCGTTTGCACCGGCCGCGCCGGCCCGCGTCCGCGCACTCAGGCGCTGCTGCGCTTCCTGGCCGATCACTCGCGCTCGAAAGACACGGTGCTCAAAGAGGTGCCGGAAGCGTGGGTGAAAGCGCAGGGGCTGCTGGAAGTGCGTTCCGAGATTAGCGATAAGAACCTCTACCTGACGCGTCCGGATATGGGCCGTCGCCTCAGTCCGGAAGCGATTGATGCGCTGAAGGCGCAGTGCGTGATGGATCCGGATGTGCAGGTGGTGGTGTCCGATGGCCTGTCGACGGATGCCATCACCGCCAACTACGAAGAGATCCTGCCGCCGCTGCTTGCCGGCCTGAAACAGGCGGGTCTGAAGGTCGGGACGCCGTTCTTCGTGCGCTATGGCCGCGTCAAGATTGAAGATCAGATCGGCGAGATCCTCGGCGCGAAGGTGGTGATCCTGCTGGTTGGCGAGCGCCCGGGGCTCGGCCAGTCGGAGAGCCTCTCCTGCTACGCGGTGTACTCCCCGCGGGTGGCGACCACCGTCGAGGCCGACCGGACCTGTATCTCCAATATCCACCAGGGCGGCACCCCGCCGGTAGAAGCCGCCGCGGTGATCGTGGATTTAGCCAAACGCATGCTGGAGCAGAAAGCCTCCGGTATCAACATGAGCCGTTAAGGAGGCATCATGCCAGCATTAGATTTGATTCGACCCTCGGTCACCGCGATGCGCGTGATTGCCTCGGTGAATGACGGTTTCGCGCGCGAGCTTAAATTACCGTCGCATATACGTAGCCTCGGACTCATCACGGCAGATTCTGACGATGTGACGTATATTGCCGCCGACGAAGCGACAAAGCAGGCGATGGTGGAGGTGGTCTATGGCCGCTCCCTCTACGCCGGCGCGGCCCATGGTCCGTCGCCTACCGCCGGCGAAGTACTGATCATGCTTGGCGGCCCGAACCCGGCGGAAGTTCGCGCCGGGCTGGATGCCATGATGGCGCATATTGAAGGTGGGGCGGCATTCCAGTGGGCTAACGACGCGCAAGATACCGCCTTTCTGGCGCACGTGGTGTCGCGTACCGGCTCTTATCTTTCATCGGCCGCTGGCATCGCGTTGGGCGATCCGATTGCTTATCTGGTGGCGCCGCCGCTGGAGGCGACGTTTGGTATCGATGCGGCGATGAAGTCGGCCGACGTTCAGCTGGTGACCTACGTCCCGCCGCCATCGGAAACCAACTATTCGGCCGCCTTTTTGACGGGAAGCCAGGCCGCCTGTAAAGCCGCCTGCAATGCCTTTACCGATGCCGTTCTCGATATTGCCCGTCATCCTGTACAGCGTGCGTAATGGAGGGAGCGATGATCAATGCGCTGGGATTGCTCGAAGTGGAGGGCATGGTCGCGGCTGTAGACGCTGCGGATGCCATGCTTAAGGCGGCCAATGTGCGCCTGCTCAGTCATGAAGTGCTCGACCCGGGCAGGTTAACGCTGGTGGTGGAGGGCGACCTGGCGGCCTGCCGCGCCGCGCTGGATGCCGGGGCCGCCGCTGCCCGGCGGACCGGCTGCGTGATCAGCCGTCGGGAAATTGGTCGCCCGGAAGAGGATACCCAGCGGCTGATCGGCGGTTTTCAGCCACCGCCGCCAGCGCCCATGCCGCCTGCTGACCCGGCTTCATCGGAAGCCTTACTGACGCTGCTGGCTTCAGTTCGTCAGGGCATGACGGCCGGCGAGGTCGCCGCGCATTTTGCCTGGCCGCTGGATAAGGCCCGCCAGGCGCTGGAGCAGCTCTTTTCCGCAGGGACGCTACGAAAACGCAGTAGCCGCTATCGTCTCAAAAATCCATAACCTGTCGGAGGTGCCGGGAGCGGCTTGCCCCCGGCTTTAACGATTATGAAAAAGCGTCGTTCTGCAAATTTGCACCATCTCTGTTGCGAGGCGTTGCCGGAAGACACCAGGCTGACGCCTCAGGTTGAAATTGACAATATTCATCAACGACACACAACCGATGTGTATGAGCACGCCCTGACCATTACCGCCTGGCAACAGATCTACGATCAGCTGCATCCGGGGCAGTTTCGCGGCGAGTTTACCGAAATCCTGCTCGATGAGATCCAGGTCTTCCGCGAATATACCGGGCTGGCGCTGCGCCAGTCCTGCCTGGTCTGGCCGAACTCCTTCTGGTTTGGCATTCCGGCGACCCGGGGTGAACAGGGGTTTATCGGCTCGCAGTGTCTGGGCCGGGCAGAAATCGCCACCCGTCCCGGCGGTACGGAGTTCGAGCTCAGCACGCCGGATGATTACACCATTCTCGGGGTAGTGATTTCGCAGGAGGTGATTGCGCGTCACGCCAGTTTCCTGCACCACCCGGAACGGGTGCTACATATGCTACGCAACCAGTCAGCGCTGGCGGTCCGCGAGCCGCATAAGGCCGCGCTGTGGGGGTTTGTCCAGCAGGCGCTGGCCACCTTTAGCGAGCATCCGGATACCCTTCATCAGCCGGCCGTGCGTAAAGTCCTGCGGGATAATCTGTTGCTGGCGATGGGCACGATGCTGGAAGAAGCGCAGCCGATGGTAAGTGCAGAGAGCGTCAGCCACCAGAGCTACCGCCGCCTGCTGGCGCAGGCGCGCGAATATGTGCTGGAAAACAGCGCGGAGCCGTTAACCGTTCTCGATCTGTGCCAGCAGCTGTACGTCAGCCGTCGCACCTTGCAAAACGCCTTCCATGCAATACTGGGGATTGGTCCTAACGCCTGGCTCAAACGGATCCGCCTGAACGCCGTGCGTCGGGAGCTGATAAGCCCCTGGTCAGAGCGCAAGACGGTCAAGGAGGCGGCCATGCAGTGGGGATTCTGGCATTTGGGGCAGTTCGCCACCGACTATCAGCAGCTGTTTGCTGAGAAACCGTCGATGACGCTGCACCATCGCCTGCGCCAGTGGGTGTGAGGGAAGAGACTCCGCTACCGGGTGGCCAGTCGCCATCCGGCCGTTACAGCCAATCGCGCACCTGAATAAACTCGCTCAGCGCCGCCTCGGGGCTGCCGGGCTCGGGCTGATAATCATATTCCCAGCGCACCAGCGGTGGCATCGACATCAGAATCGACTCCGTACGCCCGCCGGTCTGCAGGCCGAACAGGGTGCCGCGGTCCCAGACCAGATTGAACTCGACATAGCGGCCGCGACGGTAGAGTTGAAAGTGGCGCTCGCGTTCGCCGTACGGCGTGGCTTTCCGGCGTTCGACGATAGGTAAATAGGCGTCAGCATAGCCGTTCCCGACCGCCTGCATAAAGGCGAAGCAGTGGTCAAAATCCGGGGTGTTCAGGTCGTCAAAGAACAGACCGCCGATGCCGCGCTGCTCCTGGCGGTGCTTGAGATAGAAGTAATCATCGCACCATTTTTTATAGCGCGGATAGACTTCCTCGCCGAACGGCAGACACAGATCGCGGGCGGTACGATGCCAGTGGACGGCATCCTCTTCAAAGCCGTAGTAAGGGGTTAAATCAAAGCCGCCGCCGAACCACCACACCGGGTCGGCGCCAGGCTTTTCGGCAATAAAGAACCGCACGTTGGCATGGCTGGTGGGCACGTAGGGGTTCAGCGGATGAACCACCAGCGAGACGCCCATGGCTTCAAAACTGCGTCCGGCCAGCTCCGGGCGGTGCGCGGTGGCGGAGGCAGGCATGGCGTCGCCATGGACGTGGGAAAAGTTGACCCCCGCCTGCTCGAACACCCGGCCTTCGCGCAGCACCCGGCTGCGTCCGCCGCCACCGCCTTCCCGCTGCCAGGCATCTTCAATAAACGGCGCGCCATCCACGGCGCTCAGCTGCTGACAGAGGTTGTCCTGGAGCTGGAGCAGAAAAGTTTTTACCTGCGCGGCATCGGGTTTCATTAACGTCTCTTCGAATGGGCTTTCTGGTTATCGAACCAGTGGAAATAGCTGATAATGCCGTTGGCAATCGCGGTGGCGATTTTCTGCCGGAAGGCGGTGGTGCCGAGCAGTTTCTCCTCGTTCGGGTTGGTGATAAACGAGGTTTCCACCAGCACAGACGGTATGGATGGTGACTTCAGCACCACGAACGCCGCCTGCTCGGTATTGCGGCTGTGCAGCTTATGTACCGGCTTGATCTTTTTCAGGATATGCGAGCCCAGCGTCAGGCTGTTTTTGATGGTGTCGGTCTGCACCAGATCGAACAGTACCTGCTGCAGCAGATGGTCTTTATCCGTCGCTTTCTTACCGGCGACCTCATCGGCGCGGTTTTCGCGATCGGAGAGGTATTTCGCCATGGCGCTACTGGCGCCGCGGTTTGACAGGGCGAACACCGAGGCGCCGGCGGCGCTCGGGTTGGTAAAACCATCGGCGTGGATTGACATAAACAGATCGGCGCCGTGCTGATGGGCGATCTCCACGCGGTCGTACAGCGGGATAAAGGTATCGCCGGTGCGGGTCAGGCGGGCGTCGATGCCGTTGCTGCGCAAAATGCTGCGCACGTTCTTAGCGATCGCCAACACCACATGCTTCTCTTTCGAGCCGTTATGGCCGATAGCGCCGGTATCGATGCCGCCGTGGCCCGGATCTAACATTACAATCCGGCGACCCCCGGCCTTTTTGGCGGCGGGTTTGCTATGTCCATTTGACGTTTTCAGTGGCTGTTCTTTTGCGCTGACCTGTGAGGCGACGCCGCTCAGCGTCATCGCAGCCAGCCCGGCTTTCAGCACCTGACGGCGCGAAGCAAGTATTTTTAAGGGTTTAAAAGTGCTCATTCGGCCTGAATTGTAAACAAGTGATGTCCAATGTTATATCGTATCGCGTTTGCCGTTACGACCATTCAAAATAAGAATTGTTTTACTTTTCATTTCAATACATGACAAAGTCATATTATGCCATTTTTTGTCGCTGATTTCGCCTGATATTGGCTATCAGTTATATTCGCGCCATAATCACTGTTTTTAACCGTCAATGGTGGGGAATACCATGGAGATTCGCGTTTTTCGCCAGCAGGATTTCGAAGAGGTTGTGACGCTGTGGGAGCGCTGCGATCTGCTGCGCCCGTGGAACGATCCGGAGATGGATATTGAGCGCAAGCTGAATCACGACGTCAGCCTGTTTCTGGTGGCGGAAGTGAATGGCGAAGTGGTCGGCACGGTGATGGGCGGATATGACGGTCATCGCGGATCGGCCTATTATCTCGGCGTCCATCCGGAATATCGCGGCCGGGGTATCGCGAATGCGCTGCTCAACCGTCTGGAGAAAAAGCTGATTGCCCGCGGCTGCCCGAAAATCAACATTATGGTCCGTGAAGACAACGACGTGGTGCAGGGAATGTACGAGCGGTTGGGCTATGAGTACGCCGATGTCCTGACCCTGGGCAAACGCCTGATCGAAGATGAAGAATACTGAGTTTATCCCCGCCGATTTTGATGCCCATGGCCGTCTGCGCCTGCCTTTGCTTTTCTGGTGCGTGCTGTTGTTGCAGGCCCGCACGTGGGTGCTGTTTTTGATGGCCGGCGCATCGCGCCAGCAGGGCGACGCGATTCTTAATCTGTTCTATCCCGATCACGAGCGCTTCTGGCTTGGTTTACTGCCAGGCGTGCCGGCGGTGCTGGCCTTTCTTCTTAGCGGCTATCGTCAGCGCCTGCCGCGCCTGTGGCGGGCGATGCGCTGGCTGCTGGTGCTATCGCAAGTGCTGCTGTTGCTGTGGCAGCCGATGCTATGGCTGAGCGGCGAATCTCCCTCCTCGTTGACCATTGCGCTGCTGGTCGCGGATGGCTATGCCCTGTGGTGGCTGTTAACCAGCCGTCGCCTGGGCGCCTGTTTTCACCAGACCACCTTTTAATGGCACTTTTTGCCGATCGTGAACTCCAACATGCGTTGAATGACTCAGAAAGGATTGAGATATGAAATCGCTACGTGTAATGCTCTGTGCACTTCCGCTGGCGCTGACCGGCTGCTCCACGATGAGCGCAGTCAACTGGTCGGCGGCCTATCCGTGGAACTGGTTTGGCGCTTCCACCGAGGTGACCGAGCAGGGAGTGGGTAAACTGACGGCTTCCACGCCGCTCAATGAACAGGCGATTAGCGATGCGCTGGGCAGCGACTACCGTTTACGCAGCGGAATGAAGACCGATAAGGGCAATATCGTCCACTACTTTGAAGCGCTGAAAAACAACAGCGTGGCGCTGACCATCAATGGCGACAACGGTGCTATCAGCCGGATTGACGTGCGTGATGCGGATATCAAAACCGCCAGCGGCGTGAAAATCGGCACACCGTTTAGCGACCTGTACAGCAAAGCCTTCGGCAACTGCCAGAAAGGCAGCCATGACAACGGGGCGGTCGTCGAGTGTCAGGCCGAGGGTAGCCAGCATATCAGCTATGCCTTCACTGGCCACTGGAGCGGTCCGGACGAGCTGATGCCCTCCGACGATACGCTGAAAAACTGGAAGGTCAGCAAGATTATCTGGCGTCGCTAAATTGATCTGAAGAGACACGACAGCTCTGAAAAACGGTTACAATGGCGCGTTAGCAACGCGACAGCGTTGTGGTTGCATCATTTCAGGAGGAGCGATGTCTCAGGTTCAGAGCGGCATTTTGCCGGAACATTGCCGCGCGGCGATTTGGATTGAAGCCAATCTCAAAGGGGACGTTAACGCCCTGCGCGAAGCGAGCAAAATTTTTGTCGATAACGTGGCCACCTTCCAGGCTAAATTCCCCGACGCCAAACTCGGTGCGGTGGTGGCGTTCGGCAATAACGTCTGGCGTCAGCTGAGCGGCGGCGAAGGGGCGGATGAGTTAAAAGATTTCCCGGTCTATGGCAAAGGGCTGGCGCCGTCCACCCAGTATGACCTGCTGATTCATATTTTATCCGCCCGTCATGAAGTTAACTTCTCGGTGGCGCAGGCCGCGCTGGCCGCCTTTGGCGACGCTATCGACGTGAAAGAAGAGATCCACGGCTTCCGCTGGGTGGAAGAGCGTGACCTCAGCGGCTTCGTCGATGGCACCGAAAACCCGGCGGGGGAAGAAACCCGCCGCGAAGTGGCGGTCATTAAAGACGGCGTGGATGCGGGCGGCAGCTACGTGTTCGTCCAGCGCTGGGAGCATAATCTCAAACAGCTGAACCGCATGAGCGTGCCGGATCAGGAGATGATGATCGGCCGTACTAAAGACGCTAACGAAGAGATCGATGGCGATGAACGTCCGGTCACGTCGCACCTGAGCCGCGTGGACTTAAAAGAAGATGGCAAAGGGTTGAAAATCGTCCGTCAGAGCCTGCCGTACGGCACCGCCAGCGGCACCCATGGCCTCTATTTCTGCGCCTACTGCGCGCGCCTGTATAACATCGAGCAGCAGCTGCTGAGCATGTTTGGCGATACCGACGGTAAACGCGACGCGATGCTGCGCTTCACCAAACCGGTGACCGGCGGGTATTACTTCGCGCCGTCGCTGGAGCGTATCCAGGCGCTGTAATTTTTCCCCTCACCCTAACCCTCTCCCCAAAGGGGAGAGGGGACGGTAAGGTGCGGCTATGGGATCTGCGTGCGGATTCTTTTACTCCCTCTCCCTCAGTCAGAGGGGAGGGGTGAGGGCATCGGCGACTCAGGCGCTTCAAGTATCCCCTCCATCACCGCATCACCATGCTCTTCAAACTCAATATTCCAGAAGCGTAAAACTCGCCATCCCTCGCTCTGTTGCCAGCGGGTGCGGCGTCATCGTGTTGGCCGCCGTCCAGTTCAATCGCCAGCCGTATTGCGCAGCAGGCGAAATCGAGAATATAGGGGCCAACGGGGTGCTGACGGCGAAACGTGTCGCTAGCAAAACGGCGGTTGCGCAGTCAGTACCCTGGTCGACGTTCTGCGGGCGTTAAGCTACGTCTGAGCTGACGAGCAAATATCTGTGTGTTTTTCATATAAACACAGTGCACGCCTGGCTGCCGTTTGTCACAATGACCCGTCTAATCTGCGAGCCGCTTTCAGCTAAGCTTTGCCAGTTGCTTATTCCCTTTTCGACTTCCAAATCGCCAAACGGTATATAAAACCGTTACTCCTTTCGTACCCGTTATAAATATGATGATCATCAGAAAATGTTCAACGTTGATAAGGGTGCGCAATGGCCGTTAAATCACTGAAAAAAGGATATCTGGCGCTGGCGGCTTCCATGCTGCTGGTGGCGCAGGCGCAGGCGACGGAGCTGCTGAACAGCTCCTATGATGTCTCCCGCGAGCTGTTTGCCGCCCTTAACCCGCCTTTTGAGCAGCAGTGGGCGAAAGACAATGGCGGGGACAAGCTGACCATCAAGCAGTCGCATGCCGGTTCATCCAAGCAGGCGCTGGCTATTTTGCAGGGCCTGAAGGCGGACGTGGTCACCTACAACCAGGTGACGGACGTGCAGATCCTGCATGACAAAGGCAACCTGATCCCGGCCGACTGGCAAAGCCGTCTGCCGAACAACAGCTCACCGTTCTATTCGACGATGGGTTTCCTGGTGCGTAAAGGCAATCCGAAAAACATTCATGACTGGAACGACCTGGTTCGCTCTGACGTCAAGCTGATCTTCCCGAACCCGAAAACCTCGGGTAACGCCCGATACACCTACCTGGCGGCATGGGGCGCGGCGGATAAAGCTGATGGCGGCGATAAAGCTAAAACCGAACAGTTTATGACTCAGTTTCTCAAGAACGTCGAAGTCTTTGACACCGGCGGGCGCGGAGCGACCACCACCTTCGCCGAGCGCGGCCTCGGCGATGTGCTGATTAGCTTCGAATCGGAAGTGAACAATATTCGCAAGCAGTATGAGGCGCAGGGATTTGAAGTGGTTATCCCGAAAACCAACATTCTGGCGGAGTTCCCGGTAGCCTGGGTCGATAAAAACGTCAAAGCCAATGGCACGGAAAAGGCGGCGAAAGCCTACCTGAACTGGCTCTATACGCCACAGGCGCAAACTATCATTACCGACTACTACTATCGGGTAAACAACCCGAAAGTGATGGATGCTCTGAAGGATAAATTCCCACAGACCGAGCTGTTCCGCGTGGAAGATAAGTTTGGCTCCTGGCCTGAGGTGATGAAAACCCACTTCGCCAGCGGCGGCGAACTGGACAAACTGCTGGCGGCGGGGCGTAAGTAATGTTTGCTGTGTCGTCCAAGCGCGTGCTGCCGGGTTTTACCCTGAGCCTTGGCACCAGCCTGCTGTTTGTCTGTCTGATTTTGTTATTACCGCTCAGCGCGCTGGTGATGCAGCTGGCGCAGATGAGTTGGGCGCAGTACTGGGATGTGATCACCAACCCGCAGGTGGTGGCTGCCTATAAGGTGACGCTGCTGTCGGCGTTTGTGGCCTCGATTTTTAACGGCGTCTTTGGTCTGCTGATGGCCTGGATCCTGACCCGCTATCGTTTTCCGGGCCGCACGCTGCTGGATGCCTTAATGGACCTGCCGTTTGCGCTGCCGACGGCGGTAGCCGGTCTGACCCTGGCCTCGCTGTTTTCGGTGAACGGTATTTACGGGGAATGGCTGGCGAAGTTCGATATTAAAGTCACCTATACCTGGCTCGGCATCGCCGTGGCGATGGCCTTCACCAGCATCCCGTTTGTGGTACGCACCGTGCAGCCGGTGCTGGAAGAGTTGGGGCCCGAGTATGAGGAAGCGGCGGAAACGCTGGGCGCCACGCGCTGGCAGAGTTTCCGCAAGGTGGTGCTGCCGGAGCTGTCGCCGGCGCTGCTGGCGGGCATTGCTCTGTCGTTTACCCGCAGCCTCGGCGAATTCGGCGCGGTGATTTTTATCGCCGGCAACATCGCGTGGAAGACGGAAGTGACGTCGCTGATGATCTTTATTCGTCTGCAGGAGTTTGACTATCCGGCGGCGAGCGCCATCGCCTCGGTGATCCTGGCCGCCTCACTGCTGCTGCTGTTTTCCATCAATACCCTGCAGAGTCGCTTTGGTCGACGCGTGGTAGGTCACTAATGGCGGAAGTTACTCAATTGAAACGCTACGACGCGCCCCGTATCAACTGGGGAAAATGGTTTCTGATTGGCGTCGGGATGCTGGTCTCCGCCTTCATCCTTGTGGTGCCGATGCTCTACATCTTTATCCAGGCCTTCAGCAAAGGATTGATGCCGGTGCTGGAAAACCTGGCGAACCCGGACATGCTGCATGCCATCTGGCTGACGGTGATGATTGCGTTGATTACCGTACCGGTGAACCTGGTGTTCGGTACCTTGCTGGCCTGGCTGGTGACACGTTTTACCTTTCCGGGGCGCCAGCTGCTGCTGACGTTGCTGGATATCCCGTTCGCCGTCTCGCCGGTGGTGGCCGGTCTGGTGTATCTGCTGTTTTACGGCTCTAACGGTCCGCTGGGCGGCTGGCTTGACGCGCATAATCTGCAAATCATGTTCGCCTGGCCAGGCATGGTGCTGGCGACCATCTTTGTTACCTGTCCGTTTGTGGTGCGTGAGCTGGTGCCGGTGATGATGAGTCAGGGCAGTCATGAAGATGAGGCCGCGGTGCTGCTGGGCGCGTCCGGCTGGCAGATGTTCCGCCGGGTGACGTTGCCCAATATTCGCTGGGCGCTGCTGTACGGCGTGGTGCTGACCAACGCCCGCGCCATCGGCGAGTTTGGCGCGGTGTCGGTGGTTTCCGGCTCGATCCGCGGCGAAACGCTGTCGCTGCCGCTGCAAATTGAACTACTGGAGCAGGATTACAACACCGTCGGCTCGTTTACCGCCGCCGCCATGCTGACGTTAATGGCTATTCTGACCCTGTTTTTAAAGAGTATGTTGCAATGGCGTCTGGCCAATCAGAAAGAACGCGCGCAACAGGAGGGAAATCATGAGCATTGAGATTGCCAATATTAAGAAATCGTTTGGTCGCACCCAGGTGCTGAATGATATCTCGTTGGATATCCCTTCCGGACAAATGGTTGCGCTGCTGGGGCCCTCGGGCTCCGGAAAAACCACCCTGCTGCGAATTATCGCCGGTCTGGAGCATCAGACCAGCGGTCATATCCGCTTCCACGGTACCGACGTCAGTCGGATGCACGCTCGCGACCGTAAAGTGGGCTTCGTTTTCCAGCACTATGCGCTGTTCCGCCATATGACGGTGTTCGATAACATCGCCTTTGGCCTGACCGTGCTGCCGCGCCGCGAACGCCCCAATGCGGCGGCGATTAAAGCCAAGGTGACCAAACTGCTGGAGATGGTGCAGCTGGCCCATCTGGCGGATCGCTATCCGGCGCAGCTGTCCGGAGGCCAGAAGCAGCGCGTGGCGCTGGCGCGCGCCCTGGCGGTGGAGCCGCAAATTTTGCTGCTGGATGAACCTTTCGGTGCGCTGGATGCGCAGGTGCGTAAAGAGCTGCGCCGCTGGCTGCGTCAGCTGCATGAAGAGCTGAAATTCACCAGCGTGTTCGTCACCCACGATCAGGAAGAGGCGATGGAAGTTGCCGACCGGGTGGTGGTCATGAGCCAGGGCAACATCGAACAGGCCGATGCCCCGGAGCGCGTATGGCGTGAGCCGTCTACCCGTTTCGTGCTGGAGTTTATGGGGGAAGTGAACCGCCTGCAGGGGGTCATCCGCGGTGGACAGTTCCACGTCGGCGCCCACCGCTGGCCGTTAGGCTATACCCCGGCATACCAGGGGCCAGTGGACCTGTTCCTGCGCCCATGGGAAGTGGACATCAGCCGGCGGACCAGCCTGGATTCGCCGCTGCCGGTGCAGGTCCTGGAGGCCAGTCCGAAAGGGCACTACACCTTCAGCCTCTGGGGTGGTATGACGAACCGCTGAGCGTGGTGTTAACGGGCGATGAGGCGCCGTCCCGCGGCGAACGGCTGTTCGTCGGGCTGCAAAACGCGCGGTTGTACAACGGTACCGAGCGTATCGAGCCGCGCGGCGAGCTTGCTCTGGCGGAGTCGGCCTGATAGCTTAAATCAATGTGCTTTTGCCGGGTGAGGCTCTGCTTACCCGGTCTGGAATTATCACGCGTCTGCCAGGCCGGGTAAGCGAAGCGCCGCCCGGCTTTTTTATTGAGTAAAAATCGTGAATACACTCGAACAAACCATCGGCAATACCCCACTGGTCAAACTTCAGCGTCTGGGACCGGACAACGGCAGCGAAGTCTGGGTCAAACTCGAAGGCAATAATCCGGCCGGCTCGGTGAAAGATCGCGCCGCGCTGTCGATGATCGTCGAAGCGGAAAAGCGCGGCGAAATTCAGCCCGGCGACGTGCTGATCGAAGCGACCAGCGGCAACACCGGTATTGCGCTGGCGATGATCGCCGCGCTGAAAGGCTACCGGATGAAGCTGCTGATGCCCGACAACATGAGCCAGGAGCGTCGGGCCGCGATGCGCGCTTACGGCGCCGAGCTTATCCTGGTCAGCAAAGAGCAAGGGATGGAGGGGGCCCGCGACCTGGCTCTGGAAATGGCCCAGCGCGGAGAAGGCAAACTGCTCGATCAGTTTAACAACCCGGATAACCCCTACGCCCACTACACCACCACCGGCCCGGAAATCTGGCAGCAGACCGCGGGGCGTATCACCCACTTTGTCTCCAGTATGGGGACCACCGGCACCATTACCGGCGTGTCACGTTTTCTGCGTGAACAGAGTAAACCGGTGACCATTGTTGGCCTGCAGCCGGAGGAGGGGAGCAGTATTCCCGGGATCCGCCGCTGGCCGGCAGAGTATATGCCGGGGATCTTTAACGCTTCGCTGGTGGATACGGTGCTGGATATTCATCAGCAGGATGCCGAGAACACCATGCGTCAGCTGGCGGTGCGGGAAGGCATTTTCTGCGGCGTCAGTTCGGGCGGCGCGGTAGCGGGCGCGTTACGCATAGCCCGCGAAAATCCTGGCGCGGTGGTGGTGGCGATTGTCTGCGATCGCGGCGATCGTTACCTTTCCACCGGCGTCTTCGGCGAAGAACACTTTAGCCAGGGGGCGGGCATTTAATCATCAAGCAGGTCGGTGCCGTAGGAGTTATCGACGGTGCACAGCCAGCGTTCGCCCTGCTTCTGAAAGACATAGGTGGCGCGTCGCGTAACCTGGGATATCCCGTCCGCCGTCGGGATATCCAGCCGGGTCTCCATAATCACCAGCGCATTGCCGCCGCCTTCAATAACCTCCATTTTCCCCTGAGTCACCACCAGTCGGTGCTGGAAATAGTCGGCAATGGCGATAAAGGCTTTGCGGATATTCTCTTTCCCTCTGACCACCATGCCCGGTTTGACGACCAGCGCGGCGTCTTCTGCGTAATAACTCATCAGGGTATCGTAATCTTCCTGCGAGATAGCGCGATCGCAGGCTTCAATGACCGCTTTCAGTGCCGGGTCAGCGTGATGCATCTCTGGTGCTCCTTGTTGTGAGCGATTTGTCCGCCTCGGCGATCAGGGCATGCAGGTAAGACTAGCCTGCTGTCGTTTATTTTTCATTAATTTGTCGGCAGCTGCCATCACTCCCCGATACGTTCGGTGGACTGCCTGCGTCAGGGGGCGTCTAAGGCCTGCGCAATATCGGCCGCCAGGCGGGAAATCTCAGCGTCACTCAGACGGCCCAGCGACAGGCGTAGCCCGTGGGAGGGCGTCCGGATGCCAAACACCTCTCCCTCCCGGACCAGCCAGCCGGCGCGGGCCAGGCGTAAGGCGTAGGGCTGGCTCGCCGCTGTCAGCGGCAGCCAGAAATTGAGGCCATCCCCTGGCGTAGCATGGCTGAAGCCGTGCCGGGCCAGCGCCGCCGCCAGTTTCTCATTCTGCTGGCGATAGTGACGACGGGTCTCCGTCATCGAGGCGATAAACGCCTCGTCGGTCAGGCAGGCCAGCGTCAGGTCCTGCAGCAGATGGCTGACCCACTGGCTGCCGGCGTTAAGCCGCAGGCGCAGCGCCGCTGAAGTAGCGGCATCGCTGGCGATAAAGGCCAGCCGTAGGTCTGGTCCGAGGGTTTTTGACATCGAGCGCACCAGCGCCCAGCGTTGGGTGCTTGCAGGAAGAGGGGAGTGCCATGGCGTGGCCGACAGCAGGGCAAAATGGTCATCAACAATCGCCAGTACCTGCGGATAGCGGGCTAGCACCTCCCGCAGGGCATGCGCCCGGGTTTCCGTCAGGCTACAGCCGGTAGGATTATGCGCGCGCGGGGTTAAGATCACCGCCCGTGCGCCGTTGCGTAACGCCTCCTCCAGGCCGTCAGGATCCATCCCTTCGGCATCCACCGCCACCGGGCAGGGGGTAAAACCGGCGTAACGCACCATATTGATGCTGCTGAGAAAACAGGGATCTTCCACCACAACGCCGTCGCCGGGGAGCAGCAGAGCGTACAGCAGGCGCTCCAGGGCGTCTATCGCCCCGCTGGCGAGATTCACCGCAAAGGGAACGGCTATCTCTCTGGCAAACCACGCCTCGGCCCATTGGCCAAGCCGCGGCTCAATGGGCGCATCGCCATACAGGCGGGGCGTGCGGGCAATCTGGCCCAGATAGCGGGGTAAATCAGGCAGTCTGGCCGGATCCGGATTGCCGCTGGAGATATCGTTCAGCGGGGTCGTTGGGTCACCTCCCTCCAGCGCCGGCAGTGTGTCCCGCGCTTTAATGGCTGTACCGTTGCGTCCCTGACTGACGGCCAGCCCGGAGGTCACCAGCCGTTTATAGGCGGCGGCGACAGTGTTGCGATTCACTGCAAGCTGGCTGGCGAGTTCACGTACCGGCGGCAGAACCTCTCCGGGCTGCAACCCGCCGCTCTGCACCAGATGGCGGATGTTATCGAAGATTTCGCTGGCGGTTTTTCCGGCTAACATTATTGACCTATGACAAAATGGAATTTAGCATAGGACGAATCATAATCAGTGCGTGACCCGCTGTCCAGCGGGGGGAGAAAAGATGGGCCAGCAGGATGATATACAATCAGTGCTCTTTCACGACAAAAGCCGGGCGTCGGAAGTGGATATCGTCGCCGTGCAGTCGCAGGTAGTCTATGGCAGCGTCGGCAACAGCATCGCGGTTCCGGCGATTAAACAGCATGGTCTGCGCGTGCTGGCGGTGCCGACGGTGCTGTTCAGCAATACGCCCCATTATGAGACGTTCTATGGCGGCATTATTCCGGAAGAGTGGTTTGTCGGGTATCTGCAGGCGCTGGAGGAGCGCGACGCGCTGCGCGAACTGCGTGCGGTCACCACCGGTTATATGGGCAGCGCTGTGCAAATCGAACGCCTGGCGCAGTGGCTGACGCGCGTACGGGCCCGCCATCCCGGGTTGTGCATTCTGGTGGATCCGGTCATCGGCGATGTCGACAGCGGCATCTATGTCAAGGCTGAGATCCCGGACGCCTATCGTCAGCACCTGCTGCCGCTGGCGCAAGGGATCACCCCCAATCTGTTCGAACTGGAGACGCTGAGCGGCCAGCGCTGTCGCGATCGGCAGGAGGCGGTCGCCGCGGCGCGAAGCCTGCTGTCGGACACCCTCAAATGGGTGGTGATCACCAGCGCGCCGGGAGAGGCCGATTCGACGATCAATGTGCTGGTGGTGACGGCCGATGCAGTGGAAGTGGTGGTTCACCCGCGGGTGGAGACAGACTTAAAAGGAACCGGCGATCTGTTCTGCGCGGAGTTGGTGAGCGGGTTGCTTTCCGGCCTGGCGCTGGGGGCAGCGACGCAGGCTGCTGCCCAGCGCGTGCTGGAGGTGATGAACTGGACTGCCGCCCAGGGGTGTGACGAATTGATCCTACCGCCGCTGGAGCAAAGCAGATGAAAAGCTATCGGTTAGTGATCCGCCAGCAGGGACGCATTGTTGGTCATTTTGATACGACAGGTGAGGCGGCGCTGGAGGATGCCTGCGTGGCGCGGTCGCTGTTCGGCCTGGCCGGTGGATATCAGTGCGAACTGCTGGTCGCTGACAGCGAGCGGCGAATTCTGGAGAGCACCCCGGAGGGATTGCGCGTCTTGTCCCGCGAGAAGTGCTATCGACCGGTAACCTGCGCGGTATAAAAAAATGGCGCCTTTCGGCGCCATTTTTATGCAGCAAGCATTACTTCTTGATGCGGATTACCGGGGTTTCACCCACGGTCACGCTACCGGACAGTTTGATCAGCTCTTTGATCTCGTCCATGTTGGAGATAACCACCGGCGTCAGAGTCGACTTGGCTTTCTCTTCCAGCAGCGGCAGATCAAATTCGATAACCGGATCGCCGACTTTCACGCGCTGACCTTCTTCAGCGATACGCTTGAAGCCTTCGCCTTTCAGTTCAACGGTATCAATACCGAAGTGAACGAACAGCTCGATGCCGCTATCAGATTCAATAGAGAACGCGTGGTTGGTTTCGAAAATTTTACCAATGGTACCGTCTACCGGCGCGACCATTTTGTTGCCAGTCGGTTTGATGGCAATCCCATCGCCCACAATTTTTTCCGCAAAAACCACATCCGGCACGTCTTCAATGTTGACGATCTCACCGGAGAGGGGAGCAACAATCTCAATAGTTCCGGTGTCTTTCTTGTCATCAGAAACCAGAGATTTCAATTTATCAAACAAACCCATGATCTTCTCCTAAGCAGTAATTTGGGCCGCGCATCTCGTGGATTAGCAGATTGTTTTTTCTTCAATGAACTTGTTAACCAGCGTCATTAACTCGTCCGTTGTCGGTTGAGCAAGAGCCTGCTCTGCTAATACTTTCGCATCTTCGAAGTTCGTATTACGAATAATCTTCTTGATGCGCGGGATGGAAATGGCGCTCATAGAGAATTCGTCCAGCCCCATACCCAGCAACAGAAGTGTAGCACGTTCATCGCCCGCAAGCTCACCGCACATGCCAGTCCATTTACCTTCAGCGTGAGAAGCATCAATAACTTGCTTAATCAGATTCAGTACAGACGGTGACATCGGCTGGTAAAGATGTGAAATCATATCATTACCACGGTCAACTGCCAGAGTATATTGCGTTAAATCATTGGTGCCGATACTAAAGAAATCAACTTCTTTGGCCAGATGACGAGCAATAGTCGCCGCAGCCGGTGTTTCCACCATCACGCCGATCTCAATGGATTCGTCAAATGCTTTACCTTCGTCACGCAGTTCCTGTTTGTAGATTTCGATCTCTTTCTTCAGCGCACGCACTTCTTCAACAGAGATGATCATCGGGAACATAATGCGCAGCTTACCGAAAGCGGAGGCACGCAGGATGGCGCGAACCTGGTCGCGCAGGATCTCTTTACGATCCATCGCAATACGCACGGCACGCCAGCCGAGGAACGGGTTCTCTTCTTTCGGGAAGTTCATGTACGGCAGCTCTTTGTCGCCGCCGATATCCATGGTACGGACGATAACGGCCTGAGAGCCACAGGCCTCAGCCACCGCTTTATAAGCCGCAAACTGTTCTTCTTCAGTTGGCAGCGCGTCACGGTCCATGAACAGGAATTCGGTACGATACAGGCCTACGCCTTCGGCGCCGTTGCGCTCAGCACCTTCGACATCGCGAACGGTACCAATGTTGGCGCAGACTTCAACCTGATGGCCGTCGAGGGTAATCGCCGGCAGATCTTTCAGTTTCGCCAGTTCGGCTTTTTCTTCCGCAACCTGAGCCTGCAGACTACGCAGCGCTTCAATTTGCTCGTTAGACGGGTTGATCAGAACCTGGTTGTTCACCGCGTCGAGAATCAGATAGTCGCCGTTCTTCACCTGCGCCGTGATGCTGCCGGTGCCCACGATGGCCGGCAATTCCAGGGAACGCGCCATGATAGAGGTGTGGGAGGTACGACCGCCCGCGTCGGTGATGAAACCCAGCACTTTTTTCAGGTTCAGCTGTGCGGTTTCAGACGGGGTCAGATCGGCGGCGACGAGGATGACTTCATCCTGAATCGCACTCAGATCGATGATTGCCAGACCAAGGATGTTGCGCAGCAGGCGCTTACCGATATCACGTACGTCAGCCGCACGTTCTTTCAGGTATTCATCATCCAGCTCTTCCAGGGCAGTGGCCTGACCGTCGATAACTTCATTGGCTGCCGCGTCGGCAGTCATGTGCTTATCTTTAATCAGGGCTATGATTTCCTGCTCAAGCTCCTCATCTTCCAGCAGCATAATATGCCCTTCGAAGATGGCTTCTTTTTCTTCACCGAAAGTTTCACCAGCTTTGGTTTTGATGACCTCCAGCTGGGCGGAGGCCTTGGCGCGGCCGCTCAGGAAACGTTCGACTTCCTGATCAACCTTATCGGCAGAAATTTTCTTCCGGTCGATGACAATTTCATCTTCCTTCAGCAGCAATGCTTTGCCGAAGGCGATACCCGGGGATGCTAAAATGCCTGAAATCATAACCCTACCTTACTTGTGACTGATATGAAAAAGAACCCGTGAACTTACTCGAGTTCAGCCATCAGTTTAACCAGATGCTCAACAGCTTTCTGCTCATCTTCGCCTTCAGCGGAGAGGGTCACTACGGTGCCCTGGGTCAGGCCCAGAGTCTGCAGTTTGAACAGGCTTTTGGCGCTGGCGCTTTTGCCGTTGGAGGTTACAGTGATCTCAGAAGTGAAGCCTTTAGCTTCTTTAACAAACTGAGCAGCAGGGCGGGTGTGCAGACCGTTCGGAGCGGTAATGGTAACTTCTTGCTGGAACATTATATTTCCCCAACTTATAGGTTTAGTGTTGTGGACCTAAAGTCTAGTCTAACGACTCGACTTTAGCCTGTATTGTTAGCGCCGGCGTTACGTTTCCGGCCTTGGCGTCGGCAGCGCCTGGCGCTGCGAAGACCTGCGGGCCATTGACGTCTAGCACGTCATTAAACATTATGCCGCGAAAGGAAGACTTGAACCAAATCATAAAATCGATTCAGCTGGCGGAAATCCTCTTCTGAATAATTTCGCGCATCAAAATAAATGTGCTGGTTAAATACCAGACCCTACGAGGTGAATCAATGCCAGGAGGGGTAAAACTTTGACGTGTGCCACAAAAAAGCACCCGAAAAGGTGCTTTTTTACACATTATTTACAAGCTGGCACTACTGTTGCAGCTCTTTCTCAGTGAAGAGATCGGCGAACAGCGCGGTGCTTAAATAACGCTCACCTGAGGAAGGCAGGATAACCACAATATTCTTATTGGTAAAGGCCTCATCTTCCTGCAGCTTCAGCGCGGCGGCAACGGCGGCCCCGGAAGAGATACCCGCCAGGATGCCTTCTTCTTCCATCAGGCGGCGCGCCGTGGAGATAGCTTCCTCGTTGGTAATGCCGATCACTTTGTCGACCAGCTTCAGATCCAGGTTGCCAGGAATGAAGCCGGCGCCGATACCCTGAATTTTGTGCGGACCCGGCTTGAGCTCTTCCCCCGCCAGCGCCTGGGCGATCACCGGGGAATCGGTCGGTTCAACGGCGACGGTGATCAGATCTTTTTTACCTTTGGTGTTTTTGATATAGCGGCTGACGCCGGTCAGCGTTCCGCCGGTACCTACGCCGGAGATAAACACATCCACCTGACCATCGGTATCTTCCCAGATTTCCGGGCCGGTAGTCTTCTCGTGGATTTCCGGGTTAGCCGGGTTGCTGAACTGCTGCAGCAGCAGGAATTGTTCCGGGTTGCTGGCGACAATCTCTTCCGCTTTCTGGATAGCGCCTTTCATGCCTTTGGCGCCTTCGGTCAGCACCAGGTTGGCGCCCAGGGCTTTCAGCAGCTTACGACGCTCGATGCTCATGGTTTCCGGCATGGTCAGCGTCAGTTTGTAGCCGCGGGCCGCCGCCACGTAGGCGAGGGCGATACCGGTGTTGCCGCTGGTCGGCTCGACCAGTTCCACGCCAGGTTTCAGAACGCCGCGCTTTTCAGCATCCCAGATCATATTGGCGCCGATACGGCATTTTACGCTAAAGCTCGGGTTACGAGATTCTACCTTTGCCAGGATACGGCCATTACCGATGCGGTTCAGTCGTACCAGCGGCGTATGACCGATAGTCAGGGAGTTGTCTTCAAAAATCTTACTCATGGCCCGTCCTTAACTGTATGAAATTTGGGGGTACGGCATCAGCATACCCGCTTAAAGAATATGCGGAAGTAAGGATTTAGCATATCTATATGCGGAAGGGAAATAATGATAAGCAAGAAGGAATAAGCGCGATATAAGGGAGCGGCCTTTGCCGCCCCCAAGTGAAGGTGTTACCGCTATTTCCAGCTGGCGTGTCTATTGCGATAGCAATCGACCCACATGGCGGTGGCGCCGCAGATAGCTACCGGAAGGATCACCAGGTTTAACACCGGGATCATTGTGAACAGGCTGGTGAGCGCCCCAAACTGCATATTCATCACTTTGCGACTGCGCAGCGCTTCGCGCATGGTTTTGAAGGGAACCTTGTGATTATCAAAGGGATAATCACAGTATTGAATCGCCAGCATCCATGCGCTGAACAGGAACCAGAGTACCGGGGCTACCGTCTGGCCAACGCCGGGAATAAAGTAGAGCAGCAACAGCACGATGGCGCGCGGCAGATACCAGGCCAGCTTCTGCCACTCACGCTTCATAATCCGCGGAATATCTTTCATGATGCCAAAGACGCCGACGTCCGGTGGGGTAGCGCCGGTCAGGCGCGCTTCCAGCTGTTCCGCCAGCAGGCCGCTGAACGGCGCGGCTATCCAGTTGGCGATCGTCGAAAAGAAGTAGCCAAACACCAGCAGGATTGAGAGCACTACCACCGGCCACAGCAGGTAGTTTAGCCACTGCAGCCAGTCCGGCACATGGCTCATCAGCGAGGGGATCAAGCTGCCGAGACGGGTAAACAGCCACCAGAAGGCAGCGCCCATCAGCAGCACGTTAACCAGTAAAGGCAGGAAGACATAACGCCGTATGCCCGGCAGCCCGATGAGTTTCCAGCCCTGCGAAAAATAATAAACGCCGCTGCGCGGGGTCGGTGCGGATGATGAAACCATAGCCAGGCATTGCTCCTTTTTTAACATCCGGTGTGAATGCTCGCTTATTTTATCGGGTCGTCAGACAATAACCAGTTAGGAAATGTTCGAAAAAACAGCAAAAAGCACGATTTAGTTCATCTTTATGTGGTGAAAGCGACCGACGCACTTGCACTTGAGGTAATCGGCAAATACTCTTAGTGAGTAAATGTTTGCCGTGGTGGCAAGGTGTTAGAACAACAGAGAATATAATGATGCAGGATTTGCGTCTGATATTAATCATTGTTGGCGCGATCGCCATAATCGCTTTACTGGTACATGGTTTCTGGACCAGCCGTAAAGAACGTTCTTCGATGTTTCGCGATCGCCCACTGAAACGTATGAAGTCGCGCGACGATGAGTCGGAAAACGACGACTTTGATGATAATGTTGAAGGCGTAGGAGAAGTCCGCGTTCATCCGGTGACTCACGCCCCGCACGGCGCGCATGGGGAGCATGAAGCCCCTCGTCAGTCGCCGCAGCACCAGTACCAGCCGCCTTACGAGCGCCAGATGCAGCAGCCTGCGCGTCCTGAAGAACCGGTTCGCCAGCCGCCGCAGCCGCCGCGCCAGGCCCCGGTTCCACCGCAGCAACAGCCTGCGCCGCATGCGGCTCCGCAGCCT
>NZ_MJDM01000005.1:1395326-1632632 GCF_008452795.1 Klebsiella sp. AqSCr | reverse complement strand
CACAGCCTGTTGCCGCGTCGCAGCCCGCCGTCGCGGAACCGCAGCCGGTAGAGCCGCAGCAGCCCGCCGCGCCGCAGCCGAAAGAGCGCAAAGAGACGGTCATTGTGATGAACGTCGCCGCGCATCATGGCGCCCAGCTTAACGGTGAAGTGCTGATCAACAGTATCCAGCAGGCCGGCTTTAAGTTTGGTGAAATGAATATTTTCCACCGCCACCTAAGTCCGGACGGCAGCGGTCCGGTGTTGTTCAGTCTGGCCAACATGGTGAAACCGGGAACCTTCAATCCGGACAGCATGGCGGATATGATGACCCCTGGGGTGACTATCTTTATGCAGGTCCCTTCCTACGGCGATGAATTGCAGAACTTCAAGCTGATGCTGCAGTCTGCGCAGTATATCGCTGACGAAGTGGGCGGCGTGGTGCTTGACGATCAGCGTCGCATGATGACGCCGCAAAAACTGCGTGAATACCAGGATCGTATTCGCGAAGTGAAAGACGCGAACGCCTGACGTTCCGCGTTAACTCAATTCCTTCTCAACCCCCGCCTGTCGGGGGTTTTTTATCATTGATGGTGTGATATGGAACCAATCGAACAACAACTGACTGAACTGCGAACCACGCTTCGCCATCATGAATATCTGTACCACGTTATGGACGCGCCGGAAGTGCCGGATGCGGAATATGACCGCCTGATGCGCAAGCTGCGCGAGCTGGAGAGCCAGCACCCGGAGCTGATTACCCCGGATTCGCCAACACAGAGGGTGGGGGCGGCGCCACTCACCGCCTTTAGCCAGATCCGCCATGAAGTGCCGATGCTGTCGCTGGATAACGTGTTTGACGAAGAGAGCTTTCTCGCCTTCAACAAGCGGGTACAGGATCGCCTGAAAAGCACAGATCATCTTACCTACTGCTGCGAGCTTAAGCTCGACGGCCTCGCGGTGAGCATTCTCTACGAAAACGGCGTGTTGGTGCAGGCGGCAACCCGCGGCGACGGCACCACCGGCGAAGATATTACCTCTAACGTGCGAACTATTCGCGCCATCCCCCTCAAGCTGCATGGCGAGAATATTCCTGCACGCCTTGAGGTACGTGGGGAAGTGTTCCTCCCGCAGGCCGGGTTTGAAAAAATCAATGAGGAAGCTCGCCGCACCGGCGGGAAAGTGTTTGCTAACCCGCGTAATGCGGCAGCGGGTTCGCTGCGCCAGCTCGATCCGCGCATCACTGCGAAGCGACCGCTTACTTTCTTCTGCTACGGCGTGGGCGTGCTGGAGGGCGGCGAGCTGCCGGCCAGCCACTCGGCTCGGTTGCTGCAGTTCAAAGCATGGGGGCTGCCGGTGAGCGATCGCGTCACCCTGTGCCATACCCCCGAGGAAGTGCTTACTTACTATCGTAAAGTCGAGGAAGAGCGTCCCCACCTGGGCTTTGACATTGATGGCGTGGTGATCAAAGTCGATTCGCTGGCGCTGCAGGAACAGCTGGGTTTCGTCGCCCGCGCGCCGCGCTGGGCCGTGGCCTTTAAGTTCCCGGCACAGGAGCAGATGACCTTCGTCCGGGACGTGGAGTTCCAGGTGGGCCGCACCGGGGCGATTACGCCGGTGGCGCGTCTGGAGCCGGTCCATGTTGCCGGCGTGTTGGTGAGCAATGCCACCCTGCATAATGCCGATGAAATTGAACGCTTAGGCTTGAAAATCGGCGACAAGGTGGTGATTCGCCGGGCAGGCGATGTGATCCCGCAGGTGGTTAACGTGGTGCTTTCCGAGCGTCCGGCGGATGCCCGGGATGTCGTCTTCCCGACCCACTGTCCTGTATGTCAGTCAGACGTTGAACGGGTGGAAGGCGAGGCGGTAGCCCGCTGTACGGGCGGCCTGATCTGCGGCGCGCAGCGCAAAGAGTCGCTCAAGCACTTCGTCTCCCGTCGCGCGCTCGACGTTGACGGCATGGGCGACAAGATCATCGACCAGCTGGTGGAGAAAGAGTACGTCCATACCCCGGCGGATCTGTTCCGGCTGACGGCGGGGAAACTGACCGGGCTGGATCGGATGGGGCCGAAGTCCGCGCAAAACGTAGTCAACGCCCTCGAGAAAGCCAAAGAGACGACCTTCGCACGCTTCCTCTACGCCTTAGGTATTCGCGAGGTAGGAGAAGCGACGGCGGCGGGCCTGGCGGCGCATTTCGGCACTCTCGAAGCCCTGGAGCAGGCTTCCATTGAGGAGCTACAGAAAGTCCCTGATGTCGGCATCGTCGTCGCTACCCATACCTTCAACTTCTTTGCCGAAGAGAGCAACCGCGATGTCATTGCGCAACTGCTGGCGGAGGGGGTTCGCTGGCCTGCGCCGGTGGTGGTGAAGGCGGAAGAGATTGATAGCCCGTTTGCAGGCAAAACCGTGGTCCTTACCGGCAGCCTCAGCCAGCTGTCGCGCGATGACGCCAAAGCGCGTCTGGTGGCGCTGGGGGCGAAGGTGGCAGGCAGCGTGTCGAAGAAAACCGACCTGGTGATTGCCGGCGAAGCGGCGGGGTCTAAGCTGGCGAAAGCGCAGGAGCTGGGCATCGAGGTGATTGACGAAGCCGAAATGATGCGTCTGCTGGGAGAATAACGTGGATAAAGCGCAGCTGGTCGAGATAGCCAATACCGAAATGCCGTTCGGTAAATACAAGGGACGTCGCTTAATCGATGTCCCGGAAGAGTATTTATTGTGGTTCGCGCGTAAGGATCAATTCCCTGCCGGGCATCTTGGCGAGCTGATGGCGTTGACCCTGATGATTAAAACTGAGGGGCTGAGCGATCTGGTCCAGCCCCTGAAGAAAGCGCGTTAGGCTTTGGCCGCGTTGGCCTTTTCCTCAGCGAGACGCGCATCGGTTTGCTGCTTGTAGCGCCGCGCCAGCACCGCGCAGACCATCAGCTGGATTTGGTGGAAGATCATCAACGGCAGCACCATGATGCCGAGGATGGAGGTCGGGAAGAGAATATTGGCCATCGGAATGCCGTTGGCCAGGCTCTTTTTCGAACCGCAGAAGACGATGGTAATCTCATCGGCTTTGTTAAAGCCGCAGCGGCGGGCGACAAAGACGTTGACCGCGATGACGATGGCCAGCAGCACCAGGCTGACCACCACGATAAACAGCAGCGATCCCAGACCGACTTTATGCCAGATGCCATTCACCACCGCCTCGCTAAAGGCGGAGTAAACCACCAGCAGAATCGAGGTCTGGTCGGTCTTACCAATCCACTTCTTATGCTTCGCCACCCAGTCGCCAATCCACGGCCGCGATAAGTGACCGAGCACGAAAGGCAGCAGCAGCTGCAGCATAATTTTACCGACCTGCTCCAGACTGCCGCCTGCGCCGTGAAGGTTCATCAGGACCCCCACCAGTAGCGGGGAAACAAAGATCCCCAGCAGGCTGGAGGCCGAGGCTGAGCAAACCGCAGCCGCGACGTTGCCCCCGGCCAGCGAAGTAAAGGCGATAGCGGATTGCACGGTGGCCGGCAGAATGCACAGATAGATAAAGCCGCTGTAGAGCATCGGATCGACATTCACCGGCGCCCACCAGGCAAACAGAACCCCGAGTAGCGGGAAGAGAATAAAGGTGCTGCACATCACCCAGAGATGCAAACGCCAGTGGCTGGCGCCGGCGATAATCGCCTCCCGGGAGAGTTTAGCGCCATGCATAAAGAACAGTAGCGCGATGGCGGCGGTGGTCAGATGTTCAAAGAAGGGGACGAAAGCGCCACGGGCCGGGAAGAATGAGGCCAGCAGGACAACGGTGATTAGCGTGGCCGTAAACGGATCGAGAATACGGAAAAGTTTCATAAACGCTCCTGAAAAGAGATGCGCTATTGTGCTTTTTTTCATTTGAGAAATAAAATTGATTTATTGCATCTATTCATGAATAAAAAAGATGAATTACTCTCTGCGTCAGTTAAAAGTATTTGTCACCGTCGCCCGGGCCAGAAGCTTCAGCCGGGCAGGGGAGATGATTGGCTTAAGTCAGTCGGCCGTCAGCCATAGCGTCAAGGAGCTGGAGCATCAGACCGGCGTCCGTCTGCTCGACCGTACTACTCGCGAAGTGGTGCTCACCGAGGCGGGTCAGCAGCTGGCGGGCAGGCTGGAACGTTTGCTTGATGAGTTGACGATTACCCTGCGTGACGCCGGGCGGGTAGGCCAGCAGCTGAGCGGCACCGTCAAGGTCGCCGCCAGTCAGACGATTTCCGCCCACCTTATTCCGCAGTGTATTGCTCACAGCAATCGTCGTTATCCCGATATCGATTTTGTGCTGCACGATCGGCCCCAGCAGTGGGTGCTGGAGAGTATCCGCCAAGGGGAAGTGGATTTTGGCATCGTGATTGATCCGGGCCCGGCGGCAGACCTTCAGTGTGAAGTGGTTCTGGCGGAACCATTTTTGCTGCTCTGCCGGGAGGATCATCCTTTTGCCAGCCTGACAGAAGTGCCGTGGCAGGCGCTGCAGGATGAAAGGCTAATCCTGCAGGATTATGCGTCCGGCAGCCGCCCGCTGATCGATGCGGCCCTCAGCAGGCTGGCTATCCGGGCAAACATCGTCCAGGAGATTGGCCACCCGGCAACGCTGTTTCCGATGGTAGAATCGGGAATTGGCATCAGCGTTCTGCCGGCGCTGGCGCTACCGTTACCGCAGGGGAGCCATCTGACGGTGAAACGGCTGACTCCGGTGATGGAGCGGCAGCTGATGCTGGCATGCAGGAAAAATCGCTCGCTGTCGACCGCCGCTCAGGCGTTATGGGAAATTGTGCGTGAAGAAGGGGAGAATTTAACCGCCGCCAGGGTTGAAGATCCGCTATATCAGCGCTGACAGAGGGGATTGCTGCGGAGGGACTCGTGGCAGGGCCATGTTCCGCGCATAGCAAAAAGGCGCCTTTAGGGCGCCTTTTTACATTGGTGGGTCGTGCAGGATTCGAACCTGCGACCAATTGATTAAAAGTCAACTGCTCTACCAACTGAGCTAACGACCCGAGTGGTGGGTGATGACGGGATCGAACCGCCGACCCCCTCCTTGTAAGGGAGGTGCTCTCCCAGCTGAGCTAATCACCCCCGCTGTGTGGAGTCGCATTATAGGGAGAGTTGAAAATGAGTCAACGCCTTTTCTAAAGAATTCGTTCGTTCGTCGTAAAATTAAACAAAGCGATCGCGAAACCGGCGCCATAGCATGATTTATAAACAAAAATGGCAAACCGTGACGTTCCGATGGGAACAACATTGAGGAATCAGCCCACGGTGTTAGAATATTGACCCATAATTTCCACCGGACATTGCCGGCTATCGGCATCTTTATTAAACGTAAGGCCAATTCATGAAAATCAAAACTCGCTTCGCGCCAAGCCCAACCGGCTATCTGCACGTTGGCGGTGCGCGTACTGCTCTCTATTCCTGGCTTTTTGCCCGTAACCACGGCGGTGAGTTTGTGCTGCGTATTGAAGACACCGATCTCGAACGCTCCACCCCGGAAGCAATTGAAGCCATCATGGATGGCATGAACTGGCTGAATCTGCAATGGGACGAAGGCCCCTATTTCCAGACCAAACGTTTCGATCGTTATAACAACGTAATCGATGAGATGCTGGAAGCCGGTACCGCTTACAAATGCTATTGCTCGAAAGAACGTCTGGAAGCGCTGCGCGAAGAGCAGATGGCGAAGGGTGAGAAGCCGCGTTACGATGGCCGCTGCCGCCATAGCCACGAGCACCATGCTGATGATGAGCCGTGCGTCGTGCGTTTCGCCAACCCGCAGGAAGGTTCGGTTATTTTTGACGATCAGATCCGCGGACCTATCGAGTTCAGCAACCAGGAACTGGACGATCTGATCATTCGCCGTACTGATGGTTCCCCGACCTATAACTTCTGCGTGGTGGTAGATGACTGGGATATGGCGATCACTCACGTGATCCGCGGCGAAGATCATATCAACAACACGCCGCGCCAGATCAACATCCTCAAAGCGCTGAATGCGCCGGTGCCGGTTTATGCGCACGTGTCGATGATCAACGGCGATGACGGTAAAAAACTTTCCAAGCGCCACGGCGCAGTGAGCGTGATGCAGTATCGCGACGACGGCTACCTGCCGGAAGCGCTACTCAACTATCTGGTGCGCCTGGGCTGGTCTCATGGCGATCAGGAGATTTTCACTCGCGAAGAGATGATTGAGTTCTTCTCGCTGGGCGCGGTGAGCAAATCCGCCAGTGCCTTTAACACCGATAAACTGCTGTGGTTAAACCATCACTATATCAATACCCTGCCGGCGGAGTATGTGGCAACGCATCTGCAGTGGCATATCGAGCAGGAAAATATCGACACTCGCAACGGCCCGCAGCTGGCTGAGCTGGTGAAACTGCTGGGCGAGCGTTGCAAGACGCTGAAAGAGATGGCCCAGAGCTGCCGCTACTTCTATGAAGAGTTCGCTGAATTCGATGCCGACGCCGCGAAAAAACATCTGCGTCCAGTGGCGCGTCAGCCGCTGGAAGTGGTTCGCGATAAGCTGGCGGCGATTAGCGACTGGACGGCGGAAAACGTCCATCACGCGATTCAGGCAACTGCTGATGAGCTGGAGGTGGGGATGGGTAAAGTCGGTATGCCGCTGCGCGTGGCGGTTACCGGGGCAGGGCAATCTCCTGCGCTAGACGTTACTGTCCATGCTATCGGTAAATCCCGTAGCGTAGATCGTATCAATAAAGCGCTGGCTTTTATCGCTGAACGCGAAGGCCAGGCGTCCTGACGGCGACGCAGCTGAAACAACGGCAGGTTACCCTGCCGTTTTTTTTGTCTGTTATTCCGGACTGGCGATGCCGAGGCGGGCAAGAAAACCGCTAATCCCTTCCCGGGCCAGCAGATCGCGGAGCTGCAGCTGTTCTGCCGGAGTCATCAGCTGTAGGGTTTCCGTGATTTGCCGCCAGATCGCGTCTGCCTCATTGACCAGGTATGCACCTGGCGATTCCGCGAGATGATTGTCGGTAAGCAGATGGCGTCTGGCAGGGATGTTGGTCAGAAACTCGCGTACCGGTTGGTCGATAACCACCAGTCGCGCTCGCCCCCCTTTAACGCCGGGTATTGCTTCGGTGCGCCATTGTTTCTCGCGAACCCAGCGATTGATCGTTTGTCTGGCCAGCCCCAGGCAGTCGGCAAGCTCTGCGGGCGTCATTTTATCTTTCAGTTTCATCATGGTTTACCGATCGCGGATCCCTAACCGAAGCAGTAACCCGGTGATCCCCTCGCGCAGCAACAAAGACATAAGCTGCTTCTGCTCGCTGGGGGTGAGTTCTTTACTGAGGGTCAGCAGCAGCGATTCCAGATCGCTATCATGGGGAGAATAGATGCCGGGCGTCTCCGCCACGCGCTGGGCGCTGCGGATAAACTCCCTGACTTGCTCATTGACATGGACCAGGCGCGCTTTGCCGCCCTGGACGCCAGGTCGCGGAGAGGTTTGCCAGCCTTCTTTCCGCACCCACTTATTGATAGTTTGCCGACTGTAGCCGGTTAGATGGGCAATTTCTTCAGGTGTCATTCGTTCCTTGAGCATACTATTTCCTGAGTAAATGTATGGGAATTAGCTGCCCATGTTATAGCATCCTTTTACGTGAAAAGGTGACCTGTTTAACTTCTGACTGCGATAAGGCTCGCAATGTCAGCAAGTTGCCTGCTTTTTCAGCGATTGAATCGGGAAGGATAATTTTGCCGTTGACACCTGAGCGAGGAATTCATATTATGCCGCCCGTCAACACGACACGCTTTACGTTACGGGGCTATAGCTCAGCTGGGAGAGCGCTTGCATGGCATGCAAGAGGTCAGCGGTTCGATCCCGCTTAGCTCCACCAAAATTCAGAACCCTCGCTTCGGCGGGGGTTTTTGTTTTTAGCGGGTTTCATGTAAAGCACTTTCTGGTTACGTCAGTTAATCTCCAGCAATTAAAATCGAAAGTAATTTCAGACTTTTTCCTGATAATTCGCCTTGCTTGCCCTAAATAAGCAACATAACATTTCCCCCATTAAACGTGATGAGGTTTCTGGAGTTTTAATTAACAATAATGCTTGATAAACTTAACATTAATATCAAAAAAACTCTATTGGCCTTTATCATTTGTTTAGTCGCTATTCCGCTGGCTCGTTTTATTTCACCGCAAACGATAATTGACGGCAACCTTATTTATATTGCCTGGCTGCCAATCAGCGTGATGTTTTCTGTTATTTTTATCTTTGGCCGCTATGCAATTGCGCCATTAATTCTCGCGTTTGCCATCACCAATAGTTTTCTCATTAAATTAACGCTGCCGCAGGCGTTTATCTTACTTTTTTGTCAACTGTTCGCCGTGTTTGTCTCCTGCGCTATTCTGCGACTGATGGTGGGGAAGCGCTGGCGCTGCGGTCCAACGGCAAAACATATGGGGGCGCGGATCTTCTGGGGCGGCTTCTTCGCGCCGGTGCTCCTGAAAATCACCATGTATCTCGCCGGACAATATTTTGCGTTTCCATTAGCTATTACCAGTTACTTTGGAAGTATGCCGTTGATTTATACTGTAATAGATATCCAAAGTTTAATCAGTGCGGCATTAATTTTTACGACGTTTCTTTATTATCCAATGCGGATGATTATCAGTCCGCGCTACGCCCGACGTTTCTGGCAGCAGGAATGTTTACCGTGGCTGGCACCGCAATATCGCTCCTTTACCCTATATTGGTTTATCGCGTTGGCGGTGATATTAACGCTATTGTGTGCGCCGTATCAGTCTGAATTTATTGCCGGTTATTTAGTTCCGGTTATTTTTATTGTCTACTTTATCGGTATCAGTCGAATAGGCCATGCGCTATTGCGTATTTCATGGTCTGTCTCGGCCTTTTTGCTGGTGGTATATAACAAAAACTTTCTCCAGGGGGTGCAAAGCGAGTATTCACTCTCCTTTGTGCTGTCGGTTCTGATCTCCTTTACTATCTGTTTGTTTTATATGGCCGACATCTATGCCCGCAGCGACCGCAACAAACGCCGCTGGCGTAGCCAGGCGGAAGAGGATCCGCTGACCGGCTTGCCTAACCTGCGCGCGCTGGAGAGCCATTTACAGAGCTGTCCTCAGCAGGCTATCTGCAGCCTGCGTATTGATAATCTCGACTTTCTCAGTCGGCATTATGGTCTGATGATGGGGGTGGACTGTAAACGGCAGATTATTCGGGCGCTGCAACCGCTGCTGGGAGCGGCGGATAAAGTCTTCCAGGTACCGGGCAGCGAACTGATCCTCGTGCTTGATGGACCGGAGCCGTCGTCCCGCTTGAATCATATGGTCGCGGTCCTCAACCACAAAAAGTTCAGCTGGCACAATCAGCCGCTGGATTTGGAGTTTGGCGCGGCCTGGGGCCGCGATGACGGCCAGGGTGAGGGACTTTACCAGATGCTGGGCCAGCTAAGCTGGCTTTCCGAACAGGCGGGCAGTGAACGTCGGGTGCTGGCGCTGGACGAGGAGCAGGATCTGGTGGTGGATCAAACTACCGAGCAGGTGCGCCTCCTTATGCGCGTCAAGCAAGTGCTCAAAGATCGCGCGCTGATGCTCTATGCGCAACCGATTCAGAATCCGGAGGGGGAGGGTTATCATGAGATCCTCACGCGCATGCGCTGTGGCGATAGCGTCATTATGCCCGACCGATTCATTCCGCTGATTGTGCAGTTTAACCTCAGCCAACGTTTTGACATGCTGGTGCTGGAGACCTTGTTCAGTATGCTCCATAAGCATCCCGGCCAGCGCTTCTCGGTCAACCTGCTGCCTGCAACTCTGATGCAAAAGAACAGCGCAGGGCAGATTATCGCGCTGTTTCAACGCTATAGCGTCTCGCCAGAACTTATAACTATTGAGGTGACCGAAGAGCAGGCCTTCTCTAATGCGGACACCAGTCGGCAAAATCTTGAAGCGTTGCGCGCGTTTGGCTGCGCCATCGCTATTGATGACTTTGGCACCGGCTATGCGAACTATGAACGTCTGAAACATCTACAGGCCGATATCATTAAGATTGACGGCTGCTTCGTCCGCGATATCCTCACGGACCCGCTGGACGCCATCATGGTGAAATCGATTGTCGAGATGGCGCGGGCGAAACAGATGAGCGTGGTGGCGGAATATGTCGAAAGCGAACCGCAAAAAGCGCGCTTGCTGGAGCTGGGCGTGAATTATCTGCAGGGTTATCTGATCGGTAAACCACAGCCTCTGGGTGAATGACGGGCAAAAAAAAGCCGGGCATTGCCCGGCTCAGATGACTGACGTCTGTTACAGAACCAGCGCCGCAATCGAGGCGGACAACACGCTAACCAGCGTGGAGCCGTACACCAGCTTCAGACCGAAGCGAGAAACTACGTTGCCCTGTTCTTCGTTCAGACCTTTGATCGCCCCGGCAATAATACCGATAGAGGAGAAGTTGGCGAAGGAGACCAGGAAGATAGAGATAATGCCTTCCGCGCGCGGGGAGAGCGTCGAGGCAATTTTCTGCAGATCCATCATGGCGACGAATTCATTGGAGACCAGTTTGGTAGCCATAATACTGCCCACCTGCAGCGCTTCGCTTGCCGGCACACCCATCACCCAGGCAACCGGGTAGAAGATATAGCCGAGGATACCCTGGAAGGAAATGCTATAGCCGAACCAACCGGTCACGGTGGCGAACAGGGCATTCAGCGCCGAGATCAGCGCGATGAAGCCGATCAACATCGCCGCCACGATAATCGCGACTTTAAAACCTGCCAGAATATACTCGCCCAGCATCTCGAAGAAGCTCTGACCTTCGTGCAGATTCGACATCTGCAGATTTTCTTCGCTCTCTTCCACGCGGTAAGGGTTAATTAATGACAGAACGATAAAGGTGCTGAACATGTTGAGCACCAGCGCCGCAACGACATACTTTGGCTGCAGCATGGTCATGTAAGCGCCTACGATGGACATGGACACGGTGGACATCGCCGTCGCCGCCATGGTGTACATGCGGTTGCGCGACATTTTGCCGAGAATATCTTTATACGCGATAAAGTTTTCCGACTGGCCGAGGATCAACGAGCTCACGGCGTTGAAGGACTCCAGCTTGCCCATGCCGTTAACTTTCGACAGGACGGTACCGATCGCGCGAATGACAATCGGCAGGATACGAATATGCTGCAAAATGCCGATCAAAGCCGAAATGAAGACGATAGGGCACAAAACCTTGAGGAAGAAGAAGGCCAGGCCTTTATCGTTCATGCCGCCGAACACGAAGTTTGTCCCTTCGTTGGCAAACCCGAGGAGTTTTTCAAACATCTCGGAAAATCCTTTCACAAAACCCAGACCAATATCGGAGTTGAGGAAGAACCAGGCCAGCAGGACTTCAATGACAAGCAGTTGAACAACATAACGAATACGGATCTTTTGGCGGTCATGGCTGACCAACAGGGCCAGTATAGCCACCACAACGATCGCGAGGACAAAATGCAAGACGCGGTCCATAGTTGCTCCAAATATGAGGCAGGTTAAATTTCCGTGCACATTCTATGCAACGGCTTTAAAGAAAACGAGATCAATTGCACACTATTGCAAGGAACTGTGACCAATGGCAAAAATAGTGATCCAACATCCACTTTTGTTATGTTACGTAAAGGTTTTAAAAGTTGCATTCTTGTACTACTCTTAATAGCGGGCTGGATCTCGTTTTCTGACGCCCGTATTTCATTTCCGGCCAGCTATTGTTCCCTTCTATCACAGCAATCATTATCTCCACTCTAAATGAACTTGATAATCATTCGCATTTTGATAGCATGAAACATAGCAAAGGCTATATTTCCAGAGGCAGAAGATGACTAGCAGTCGCGTTGAGAATAGCAGTAGTCGCGCCGCGCGCAAGGTGAAGCTCGCCTTAATGGGCCCGGCTTTCGTCGCTGCCATTGGCTATATCGATCCGGGTAATTTCGCCACTAACATTCAGGCCGGCGCCAGCTTTGGCTACCAGCTGCTGTGGGTCGTGGTGTGGGCTAACCTGATGGCGATGCTGATCCAGGTGCTTTCTGCCAAACTGGGCATTGCCACCGGCAAAAACCTGGCCGAGCAGATCCGCGACCATTACCCGCGTCCTGTTGTCTGGTTTTACTGGGTACAGGCGGAAATTATCGCTATGGCCACCGATCTGGCTGAATTTATCGGCGCCGCGATTGGCTTTAAGCTGGTGCTCGGCGTGTCGCTTCTGCAGGGGGCGGTGCTGACCGGGGTGGCGACTTTTCTGATCCTGATGCTGCAGCGGCGCGGACAAAAACCACTGGAGAAGGTGATCGGTGGATTGTTGCTGTTTGTCGCCGTGGCCTATGTCGTGGAGTTGATCTTTTCCCAGCCCGCGCTGGCTCCTCTGACGAAAGGGCTGGTGATCCCCACACTGCCCAACGGGGAGGCGGTATTCTTAGCCG
Source organism: Klebsiella sp. AqSCr (assembly GCF_008452795.1). NCBI lineage: Bacteria > Pseudomonadati > Pseudomonadota > Gammaproteobacteria > Enterobacterales > Enterobacteriaceae > Klebsiella > Klebsiella sp. AqSCr. The sequence continues at coordinate 1,620,216 of NZ_MJDM01000005.1, read as the reverse complement.
CCGGGGTACTGGGTGCGACAATCATGCCGCACGTTATCTACTTACATTCCTCGCTTACCCAGCATCTGCATGGCGGAACGCGAAAAGAACGCTATAACGCGACCCGCTGGGATGTGGCGATCGCTATGACCATTGCCGGGTTCGTCAATCTGGCGATGATGGCGACCGCTGCGGCGGCATTCCACTTTAATGGCCATACCGGCGTCGCCGATCTCGATCAGGCCTACATGACGCTGGAGCCGCTGCTGAGCCACGCGGCGGCGACCATCTTTGGCCTCAGCCTGATTGCCGCCGGTTTATCGTCGACCGTGGTGGGCACTCTGGCAGGTCAGGTCGTTATGCAGGGGTTTATCCGCTTTCATATTCCGCTGTGGTTTCGCCGGGCGATCACCATGCTGCCGTCGTTTGTCGTCATTCTGCTGGGGCTGGATCCTACGCGCATCTTGGTAATGAGTCAGGTGTTGCTCAGCTTTGGCATTGCGCTTGCCCTGGTGCCGCTGCTGATATTTACCAGCAATGCGAAGCTGATGGGGGACCTGGTGAATACCCGTTGGGTGAGAGGCATCGGCTGGGCGATAGTCGCTATTGTGGTGAGCCTGAACGGCTGGTTAATTGTGGGGTCGCTGCTCGGGGTGGATTAATTGATTCCTGATGCTGAATAAAGTAAAGGGGAGCCGATGGGCTCCCCTTTTCGTTTGTTAGTGATGGCCATGACCGTGCCCGCCCGGGCCGCGTCCCCAGCCGCCGCGGTGGTCATCGCGGTCGTTCCAGCCAGCACGATAGCCGCGCTCCCAGGCTTTATCTCTGCCTTTGTACCAGCCTTTGTGCCAGCCGTTGTCATGACGATGCCAACGGTTATCACGCCATTCATAGTGACGACGCCAGTAATCACGGTCGCGCCAGCTGCCACCGTCCCAGTAGTTACCGTAATTGTCACGATCGCCTATTTGTAATTTTACCGATGGCAGCAGGGTGATTTCACCAGCGTTAGCGACCAGTGGCCCTGCGGCCAGCAGTACTGCTGCCAGAATCAGTGACCTGAACATACTCTTCTCCTTCACGATCGGGGCCGTAAGCGGCCTGTTAACCTGATATTACGGGCCGGTAAAGACCCGCCGCATCGGACGAACTCCGAAAGCACAGGAAAGAGCACTTTTTGCTAAAGTAACATTTGCTTTACAGCGCAAGGATGGCGTCAATGGCCGCGCACTCCTCGGTGGTGAAATGGCGATTCTGCAGCATGCCGACGGCATCATCCAGTTGCGCGGTTTTGCTGGCGCCGATCAGCACCGAGGTGACTTTCTCTTCGCGCAACACCCAGGCCAGCGCCATCTGCGACAGCTTCTGCCCACGCGCTTCCGCCTGCCTGTTAAGCTGACGAATTTTTTCTAATCGGGCAGGAGTCAGTTGTTCCGGCTGCAGAAAACGACTGCTGCTGGCGGCGCGCGAGTCGGCCGGAATGCCGTTGAGATAGCGGTCGGTAAGTTGCCCGCCGGCCAGCGGTGAAAACGCTATGCTTCCAATCCCTTCCGTCTGCAGAAAATCCAGCAGTCCTTCTTCCACGCCGCGTTCGAACATCGAGTAGCGAGGCTGGTGAATGATGCAGGGGGTGCCGAGGTCGTTAAGGATCTTCACCGCCTCCCGCGCCTGGGCCAGAGGATAGTTGGAGATCCCGACATATAGCGCTTTACCCTGATGAACCAGATGATCGAGCGCACGCATCGTTTCCATCAGCGGCGTCTGTGGATCAGGCCGGTGATGATAAAAAATATCAACGTATTCCAGCCTCATGCGTTTAAGGCTCTGGTTAAGACTGGCTACCAGATATTTTCGCGATCCCCAGTCGCCGTAAGGGCCGTCCCACATCGTGTAACCTGCTTTAGTGGAGATGATTAACTCATCGCGATAAGGCAGGAGCGACTCTTTCAGGATGCGGCCAAAGTTGCTTTCCGCCGAGCCCGGCGGCGGCCCATAGTTGTTGGCCAAATCGAAATGGGTTATACCGAGGTCAAAAGCGTGCAGGAGCATCTGCCGGCTAGTTTCCACTCGCGTTTCATCGCCAAAGTTATGCCACAGGCCAAGGGAAATGGCCGGTAGCTGCAGACCGCTGCGGCCGCAGCGACGGTACTCCATCGTTTGATATCGCGTGGTGCTTGCCTGGTAAACCATTCTTCCTCCGCCGACAAAACAGGTTGTGTATACGTTTACACTAAACAATGTTCTGCGTGGAGTACACTGCTTTTTCTGCGTAATTATTGCTTTACACTGCCATTATCAGCTCCCATCTGGACAGGCGGATCGCTTATTCAATACTCAAATTACACCTGCACCAAAATGAGGATAATGGATATGCAACCGACCTACACTATTGGGGATTATCTGCTGGATCGCCTTGTCGACTGCGGTATTGACCGCTTGTTCGGCGTGCCGGGAGATTACAACTTACAGTTTCTCGATCGCGTCATCGCGCACAGCGCCTTGGGGTGGGTCGGCTGCGCCAACGAGCTGAATGCGGCATATGCCGCTGACGGCTATGCGCGCATCAAAGGGGCCGGTGCGCTGCTGACCACTTACGGCGTCGGCGAATTGAGCGCGCTGAACGGCATTGCGGGTAGCTATGCGGAACATATTCCGGTATTGCATATTGTCGGTGCGCCCTCTACCGGCGCCCAGCAGCGCGGCGAACTGCTGCACCATACCCTCGGCGATGGCGATTTTCGCCATTTCGCCCGCATGAGCGAGCAGATCACCTGTAGCCAGGCGCTGCTGACCGCCGGCAACGCCTGCCATGAAATCGACCGTGTGCTGCGCGATATGTTGACGCATCATCGCCCCGGCTATTTGATGCTGCCAGCCGATGTCGCCAGAGCGGCAGCGATTGCCCCAGCCCAGCGCTTGCTGGTGGAGCCCGCTCCGGCGGATGAAAACCAGCTTGCCGGGTTCTGCGAACATGCCAGCCGCCTGCTGCGGGGCAGCCGACGCATTTCCCTGCTGGCGGACTTCCTGGCGCAACGTTATGGCCTGCAGAAGACGCTCCGGGAGTGGGTGGCGAAAACGCCTGTCGCCCATGCGACGATGCTCATGGGCAAGGGATTGTTTGATGAGCAGCAGAGCGGGTTTGTCGGCACCTACAGCGGGATTGCCAGCGCGCCGCAGACCCGGGAGGCGATTGAAAACGCCGACACCATCATCTGCATTGGCACGCGCTTCACCGACACCATCACCGCAGGATTTACCCAACATCTGGCGCGGGAAAAGACTATTGAGATCCAGCCCTTCGCCGTCAGGGTGGGCGATCACTGGTTCAGCGGGGTGCCGATGGATAAGGCTTTGGCCGCGCTGATGACGCTTTCCGCCCCGCTGGCGGCGGAGTGGGCTACACCTCAGATCGTGGCGCCGGAGGCTGAGGAGGGCGCTGAAGGCGAGTTGACCCAGAAAAATTTCTGGGCGACGGTGCAGGGCGCCCTGCGTCCGGGGGATATTATTCTCGCCGATCAGGGGACGGCCGCCTTTGGCATTGCGGCGCTGAAGCTGCCCTCTGAAGCATCGCTGATCGTCCAGCCGCTGTGGGGCTCGATTGGTTTTACTCTCCCGGCCGCCTATGGCGCACAAACCGCGGCGGCGGAGCGGCGGGTGGTGCTAATTGTCGGCGATGGCGCGGCCCAACTGACCATTCAGGAGATGGGCTCCATGCTGCGTGATAAGCAAAAGCCGCTTATTCTGCTGCTGAATAACGAAGGGTATACCGTGGAACGGGCGATTCATGGTCCAGAGCAGCGCTACAATGACATCGCTCTGTGGGACTGGCAGCGGCTGCCGGAAGCCTTCGCCCCTGACGTTGCTTCGCGCTGCCGGCGGGTCACTCAGACGTCTGAACTGCGGGAGGTGATGACGGAGAGCATCACCTCCGATACACTCACCCTGGTAGAAGTGATGCTGCCGAAAATGGATATCCCCGATTTCCTGCGCGCGGTGACGCAGGCCCTTGAGGAGCGAAACAGCCGCGTTTAATCGGTATGCCGTTTGGCAATCATCAACGGTCTCCCGGCCAGCAACAGCCAGGCCGGGAGCATCACCATACACAACAGCGGCAGCAGAGTCGTATCCGGGACCACCACGGCGGCCATAAACAGGCTCAACCAGCCGTCGCGAGTGACGACCAGCACCATGCCGAGGATCGCGCAGGAAACGGTGATTGCCGCCGGCACCGCGTCAACATGAGCATGCAGCATCAGCCCCAGCGCTACCCCGACGAACACCGCCGGGAAAATTCGCCCGCCGCGAAAGCCGCTGGCTGAGGCAAGAACCAGGGCTGCCAGTTTGACCAGCGCGATAAGCAGAAAATCCGCGGCGGTTAGCGTCTGGCTGAAGGCCAGCTGCTGCATCTCATCCAGCCCTTTAAAGAGCGTTAAGGGCCCGCCTATCGTCCCCACGATCCCCAGCAGCAGCCCGCCGATACCGAGGGTCAGGATTGGATTTTTCAACCGATGCATCAGGGCATGCAGTCGCGGCAGACACCAGACGGCCACCATGCCGACGGCGATAGCGATCAGGGCGACGATAATGCCGCTGAGAATATCAACGAAGCGCATCTGACCATAGTGCGGGATCGGCAGCGAAAAATGGGGATGGAAAAACAGACCCGTCGTCAACGCGCCGGCGGCGGCGGCGAGGAGGGGAGCAAAGAGGCGATCCCACAGTGGCGTATCGTTGCTGCTATTGAGGGTTTGCGAAAAAATCAGCGCGGCGGCAACCGGGGTACCGAAGAGGGCGCCGATGGTGCCTGAGGCCGCGAGGATGGTCCAGTCCAGCGAGCTGACGCGCGGAAACAGTCGGGAGCCGACAGCGACAGCCAGCGCGATATTCACCACCATAATCGGATGCTCCGGGCCGAGGCTGACGCCGCCGGCGAGGCCGAGGATCAGCGCGGCCAGGAGTCCGGGCAGCGCGCCGGTGGCAATGGGAGCGCCGATTAACGACTCGGTCGCTGGATCCGGCCCGGCGTGCCCGGGGCTGTAACGAATGACCAGACCCACCGCGATGCCTGTCGCCGTCAGCATGGCGATGACCCACAGCGGGCTGTCGGCGCTCACCCCCAACTGCGCGGGCAGATTGCTCCACAGCACGCGCTGCAGCAGCGCGGCAACCTTCATCGCCACGATCAGGATCAGGCTGCAGGCGATACCTATCAGGATGGCCGGCACCGACAGGATCAGCATTGTTCTGGCGCGAGGATGGAGCATGGAAATGTCCTTGTAAAAGTGCTGGAGCACTACTTTGCCTTCGTCAGCGGAGACCGTCGATGCAAATGGTGCTGAAACGATAAAGTTAAGGTGACATCTGATATCCGGCGCGTCCTTTACAGGCTACCTTGCATAGATTACAAACTAAATGTGACCTGTGTCGCTAAACAAGGGGCGTCTGCGCGTTGGACGTTGTTGTTAAGCCGCCATGAATTTACAGTGTGCCAAAAGATTTATTTTGACTTTAGCGGAGCCGTAACGGAATGACAAAATTTGCTTTAGTAGGAGATGTCGGGGGGACCAACGCCCGCCTGGCGCTATGTGATCTGGCGAGTGGAGAGATCTCTCGCGCAAAGACCTATTCCGGGCTCGATTACCCCAGTCTGGAGGCAGTGGTGCGCGTCTATCTCGAGGAGCACCAGGTAACGGTCAACGAAGGTTGTATCGCCATCGCATGCCCGATTACCGGCGACTGGGTGGCGATGACCAACCATACCTGGGCTTTCTCTATCGCCGAAATGAAGCGTAACCTCGGCTTTGCCCATCTGGAGATAATTAACGATTTTACCGCTGTTTCAATGGCCATTCCGATGCTGAAAGCTGAGCACCTTATTCAGTTTGGTGGCAGTGCGCCGGTAGAGGGCAAACCGATCGCCGTTTATGGCGCCGGGACCGGGCTCGGCGTGGCGCATCTGGTCCACGTTGATAAGCGTTGGGTCAGCCTGCCGGGCGAAGGCGGTCATGTTGATTTTGCCCCGAACAGCGAAGAAGAAGGGATCATTCTGGAAGAGCTACGCGCCGAGCTGGGGCATGTTTCCGCAGAACGCGTGCTCTCAGGTCCTGGGCTGGTCAACCTGTATCGCGCGATTGTCAAATCGGACGGCCGACTGCCGGAGAATCTGCAGCCGCGTGAGGTGACCGAGCGAGCGCTGGCGGACAGCTGCACTGACTGTCGTCGGGCGCTGTCGCTGTTCTGCGTCATTATGGGACGCTTCGGCGGTAACCTGGCGCTGACCCTCGGGACGTTTGGCGGGGTGTATATCGCCGGCGGCATCGTGCCGCGCTTCCTGGAGTTCTTTAAAGCCTCTGGTTTCCGCGGCGGTTTTGAAGACAAAGGCCGTTTTAAAGCTTATGTTCAGGATATCCCGGTTTACCTGATTGTGCATGATAACCCAGGCCTGCTGGGCTCCGGCGCGCATCTGCGTCAGACGCTGGGCCAGGTGCTTTAAGCATTCTTCTCCCGGGCTACCGTCGTAGCCCGGATGGCGGCGCTTTCCGCTCTCTACAGATTCATCAGCTGGCGAAACTCTTTCACTTTACTGCGACTGACCGGAACCTGAAACTCCAGGTCACGCAGGCGCAGCACATAGGTGTTGTTGAACCACGGCTCAATTTCCCGAATTTTGCTGAGATTTACGCAATACGAGCGGTGGCAGCGGAAGAAATGCGCGGTGGGCAGTTTGCTGCAGAATTCAGTAATGTTCATCGGCATGACGAATGACTCCCGGCGGGTATAGACGAATGTCATCTTTTCATGCGCCTCGGCATAATAAATATCATGAATACTGGTGACGATGATCCGCTCATCTTTGATCAGATTGATGGTGTCGTTTTCCCGTGGCGCCGCGCTGGCTAATCCTGAAGCAGCGTTATTTTGCTGCTGCCAGGCGGTGGTCAGCTTTTGCAGCATATTGATGATGCGCGACTCCTGGTAGGGTTTCAGGATGTAGTCAAAGGCTTCCAGCTCAAAGGCTTCCACCGCATGTTCTTTCCACGCGGTGATAAAGACGATAAAAGGTTTATGGGCAAACTGGCTGATGTTTTGCGCCAGCAGAACCCCGTCGAGCGACGGAATATTGATATCGAGAAAGATGGCGTCGACCTTGTTGTGCTGGAGAAATTTCAGCACGTCCAGGCCGTCGTCAAAGCTGCCGACGATCTCCATCTGGCTATGGGTGTTAATAAGCCAGGAGAGCTCCTGCTGGGCCAGAAACTCATCCTCCACAATGATAACTTTCATCTTTTCTCCGCTCATGACAACAGCGACTCCGTCAGCGCCTGCGGCGTAGAGTTATTGGGGACATAAAAGGCAATTTCGGTTTCCGGCGTCAGATTGCGGATATGCAAACCCTCGCCGTAGAGAAGTTTCACCCGATGATGCACATTGAGCAGGCCGATTTTGTTACCCGGCATCTCATCGGCTTCCACGCGGGCGACCACGGCGGGATCGATACCGTTGCCCGTATCGCGAACGCTGATGCGTACCCGATTGCCGCACTCGTTAATGCCGATCGTCACCACGCCTTTGCCTTTACAGGGTTGAATACCGTGAACAATGGCATTTTCCACCAGCGGCTGGATAAGCAGGCTCGGGATCACGCAGCTGACGTCGTCGTCAATATCGTAGATGACCGTCAGCTTGTCGCCGAATCGCGCCTGTTCAATAGCGATATAATCTTTGATCTGATACAGCTCTCGTTTGATATCAATCTGCTCATCGTCTTTTAATTCGATGTTATAGCGCAGGTAGCGCGACAGATTAAAAATGAGCTGGCGCGCGGTGTCCGGATTAAGGCGAATCGAGGAGGAGATCGCGTTCAGCGCATTAAATAAAAAATGCGGGTTAATTTTGCTTTGCAGGGCGCGCAGCTCCGCTTTGTTGGCCATCTCCCGCAGCTGTTCGGCGCGGGAGACTTCCAGCTGGGTGGAGATTATTTGCGACAGGCCAATCGCCATCTCCTGCAGCGTCGAAGTGATGCGATGGGCGTGGCAGTAATAGATTTTTAGCGTGCCGGTCACCACCCCTTTTTCCCACAGCGGGATCACCATCAAGGAGTGGATCTCCGGGGTGCGGTGGGCTTCGTCATTGTTTTTTATGATGATTTTCCCATAACGAATCGCCTGCCGGGTGGTGGGGCTAATCATATCGTCGTGGCGTTGATAGTTGGCTTCACCGACGCCCACGTAGGCCAGCACGTGCTCGGTATTGGTGATCGCCACCGCGTCGGCGGTAATGTCGCGGCGGATAATCTCGCAAACCTGGCGCAGAGAATCGCTGTTAACGTGTCGAAACAGCGGCAGGGTTTTGTTGGCGATATCGAGCGCCAGTTTCGCCTGCCGCGCCGCGCTGGCCTCCTTTTCCCCTTCAACGCTCTGCACCAGCAGCACGATAAAGCCGATGCAGACGCTGCCGAGGATCATCGGGATACCAATTTTCGAAACAATATCTACGCCGAGACTCAGGGAAGGCGCCCAGACCACCACCAGGATCATGGTCAGAGTTTCACACATCATCCCCGCCAGAATGCCGATTTTCCACCGTTGTTCGCGGGCCACTTTACGATTAATCAACCCCGACAGCAGGCCGGCGACAATGCTGGTGATAAAGCAGGGCACCGCGGTCACGCCGTCGATATCAATCAAATAGCGGTGCACGCCGGCAATCGCCCCGACAATCGCGCCCACCCAGGGACCAAACAGGATCCCACCGGACATCACGGCGATAATGCGGACGTTCACCAGGGACCCCTCAACCGGGACGCCGGACCAGGTACTAAATAGCGCGAACAGCGAGAAAATGGCTGTCACCGCCAGCAGCTCTTTCGGAGTATGGGCCGACTTATGCAACAGTTCGCGGAACAGGCGCAGGCGAATAAGGAAAAAGAGGCAAATAAGCATCAGGGCCGCACGATCATAGACCGCCAGCATCATAGTAAAGATTTCGTGCATGGGTGCGCCGCGTCAGTGGCCAGAAAGGGACATGATAAAAAACCTGACGGCAGAAGACCAGCCGTGGAACCATAAAGCGGAAAAGTCGCACTTTTTAAAGGGGATTAATTAAAAAGCATCGCGATAGCGGCGGTCTTCGTCATTAACGATAATATTCTGTGTTAAGAAAGATATCAGTGTGTTACCACCTTTATACAACCCGGGATTATTCCGCCAATGAACTGCCGCATTTAGCGCAGTCGATACCCGTTTTATATGCCAGGGAATATTTTTTAACGGGCCTCTCGACAACATGAATTTTTTCAGGTTATTTTCTAAACGAGCCGCAACAGCGGCAGCGTCGCTCGGACGGTCCGGGCGCTAACGTTAATTAGAGGAACCTATGGCTGAATCCAGTCCTGAACGCCGTTTTACGCGTATCGATCGTCTCCCTCCGTACGTTTTTAACATTACTGCTGAACTGAAAATGGCTGCGCGTCGGCGCGGCGAAGATATTATCGATTTCAGTATGGGTAATCCCGATGGCGCGACGCCGCCGCATATCGTGGAAAAACTTTGCACCGTTGCTCAACGGCCTGACACCCATGGTTACTCTACCTCGCGGGGGATCCCGCGCCTGCGTCGCGCCATTTCACGCTGGTATGAAGAACGCTATAACGTCGATATCGATCCGGAATCGGAAGCGATCGTCACCATTGGTTCGAAAGAGGGGCTGGCGCACCTGATGCTGGCGACGCTGGATCATGGCGACACCGTACTGGTGCCGAACCCCAGCTATCCGATTCATATCTATGGCGCGGTGATTGCCGGGGCGCAGGTGCGCTCGGTGCCGCTGGTGGAAGGGGTGGATTTCTTTAACGAGCTGGAACGCGCCATCCGCGAGAGCTATCCGAAGCCGAAGATGATGATCCTTGGCTTTCCCTCAAATCCGACCGCGCAGTGCGTCGAACTGGATTTCTTTGAAAAGGTTGTCGCTCTGGCGAAGCAGTATGACATTCTGGTCGTCCACGATCTGGCCTATGCCGATATCGTGTATGACGGCTGGAAAGCGCCCTCCATCATGCAGGTGCCCGGCGCGCGGGATGTCGCCGTCGAGTTCTTTACCCTGTCGAAAAGCTATAACATGGCCGGCTGGCGCATTGGCTTTATGGTGGGTAATAAGACTTTGGTGAATGCCCTCGCTCGTATCAAAAGCTATCATGACTACGGGACTTTTACTCCGCTGCAGGTGGCGGCGATAGCTGCGCTGGAGGGCGATCAGCAGTGCGTGCGCGATATTGCCGAACAGTATAAGCGCCGTCGCGATGTGCTGGTCAAAGGGCTTCATGAGGCCGGCTGGATGGTGGAGTGTCCGAAAGCGTCTATGTACGTGTGGGCGAAAATACCGGAACCTTACGCCGCCATGGGGTCGCTGGAGTTTGCGAAAAAGCTGCTTAATGAAGCGAAGGTTTGCGTCTCGCCGGGGATTGGCTTTGGCGACTATGGTGATACCCACGTCCGCTTCGCGCTGATCGAGAACCGGGACCGTACGCGCCAGGCGATCCGCGGTATCAAGGCGATGTTCCGCGCGGATGGTCTGCTGGCCTCCGCGAGCTAGCGCTGCGGGCAGCACGGCAAAATAAAAACGGGAGCATGAAGGCTCCCGTTTTTTTTGACACCGCTGCAGTCTAGATCATCAGGGCAAAAGTACCGGCCCAAACGATGACCATAAAAGAGAGGCCCATAAAGAAGTATTTCACGACTCATCACTCCACGCGCTTGTGCGACGTTCAAATGAATTAATTGTTCTGTTTTTCAAGGGCTGTCGCCAGTGTAACTTCACCCTGCAGCAGCCCGTAATTCTGTGCGTTTAGTGCTCCAGATGGCGCTAATGTACGCCTAAAAAATCAGGGAAACAAGAGGCATTTTTTTATTAATTTTTAGTTACTTACGAGTGTCGTGATTCGGCGACACATTAATTTCACAGGGTAATAAATTTAGCGCCAGCGACGCGAAGGAAACGGGTTTTAGCGATGGGGCGGGCGGAGAAGGCCAACGAGAGCGCGCGGCATTATCTTTGCCACGCGCCGCCGTCGGTTCAGGGCAGGTCTGAGGCGCGCTGTCGCCACTCGGCCGGGTAGTGTGCCGGGATAAAGCGCAGCGTCAGCGCCATGAGTAGCAGGACGCAGATCGCATGCCAGGACCAGTCAAGCGTGTAGTTCCCGCTCAGGCTACGCAGCAGGCCGGAAAGCCAGGGCGACAGACCGGCGATGATAAATCCGATCCCCTGCATAAAGGCTACCAGCCTGCCGGCCACCGCCGGTTGTCCGGCGTGATCCAGCGCCAGCACCAGGCACAGAGGAAACGCGCCGCCCAACCCCACGCCGCAGGCAATGGCCCAGAGCGCAGAGAAATGCTCTGGCAGCCAGATAAAGCCGCAGAAGCCAATCAGCTGTAGCGCCAGCGCTAGCAGAAGAAGCTGGCGCCGATCCTCCTGGCGAGCCAGCGCCGGGAGCAGCAGCGCGCCGGCGGTTTGCCCGACGGTCAGCAGCGCCAGCAGCGAACCGCTGTACTGGGCGCTATCGCCTAGCTGGATGTAGTAAGGAGGCAGCCAGGCGATCAGGCTGGCGTAACCGGCATTGATCAGTCCGAAATAGAGTCCCAGCGTCCAGGCGCGGCGCTGGCCAATAATCGCGATCCGGGGGGAAGCGCTGGTCTGATGCGGTGCGCGAGGCAATTGCCGACAAATCGCCAGCCAGCTGAGCAGAGCCAGGAGCGCAGGGAGCGCCCACCAGGCTAGCGCATCATGCCAGGCCGCGCTATGTGACGCCAGCCATGGGGTGAACGCGGCGCCTAACCCGCCGCCGCCCATCAGCGCCGCTGACCATAGTCCCATCACCAGCGGCGTCCGTCGGGGAAAGAGGTGCTTAATTACCGCCGGAATGGCGGCCTGAATAATGCCGATGCCAATTCCTCCGGCCAGAGCGCTGGTGAGCAGTAAGCCACTATTCGGGGCGATTTCCCGCAGCAGGGCGCCTGCCGCGATAATCAGCAGGCTCAGCGCAATACTGCGCTTTTGACCGATATAGCGATCGACCCAGCCAGCGGCCAGCGCCAGCACCCCCATCGCGATCACCGGCAGCGCGGTCAGGAGTGCGGCCAGGGTATAGCTCATGCCGCTGGCTGCGCGGATGTCCGGCAGCAAAGGACCAATGGAGGTAAGCAGCGGCCGCATATTGATCCCAGTCAGTACCAGGACTGCCAGCGTCAGGTTCTGTCGCAGCGCTGGTGTCATGACTGCCGTTCCGCCCAGCGCTGATAAAGTTCAGTTCCCTCCGGCTGCGGGCGATGATGGATCGGCAGCGTTTGCTGGGCCAGCGGCTGCTGCAGCTGCTGATAAATCGCGGCGGTCGAGAGCTGAAAAGGCTCCCCGTCCTGATTGCTATTGGCGAAAAACACTTCCCGCACACCGGTTAAATAGAGCGCGCTCAGGCACATAGGGCAAGGCTGTCCGCTGGCATAGATGACGCATTCGCGCAACGCCGCGCTTCCCAGTCTGGCGGCAAGATCGCGTACGGCGTTCAGTTCGGCATGCGCCGTTGGGTCACCGCTCAGATGAAAGGTATTGACGCTTTCAGCGACAATCTCATCATTCCGCACCAGCACGGCGCCGAAGGGGCGCCCACCGTCAGCAATGTTTTGTTTTGCCAGCACTAATGCGCGCTGAAGATAACGATCGTGAGCGGACATAGTCACTCCTGCATAAAACGATGTTAAAGGTGAAATATGTTGAGGGTCGTGCGAAGAGGGTACGTCTCTTGTTTCATAAGTTAAAAGACTTATTTATGATAATGCCTATTGGAATTTCTTATAGGTGGGCCGATGCTTCTGCGCCAACTTTCCTACTTTATCGCTGTGGCTGAACATTGTGGCTTTTCCCGCGCCGCCGCGGCGCTGCATGTCTCCCAGCCTGCGCTGTCACAGCAGATACGCCAGCTGGAAGCGATGCTGGAGGTTCAGCTTTTCGACCGCTCTGGCCGACGGATTCGCCTGACCGATGCCGGTGAGATCTGGCTGGAGTATGCCCGTCGCGCGTTACGCGAGCTTGAGGAAGGTCGGCGCGCCTTGCATGACGCAGAAGATCTCCAGCACGGTAAACTCCGCATTGCTATGACGCCAACTTTCACTACCTATATGCTGGGCCCGCTGATGGAGGCGTACTACCGACGCTATCCTGGAGTAAAAGTGCTTATCCAGGAGATGAACCAGGAGCGGATGGAGGCGATGCTGCTGGAGGATGAACTGGATGTGGGGATTGCCTTTGACGACAGCCGGTCACAGGAAATTGTGGTTCAGCCGCTGCTGACGGAAACGCTTGCGCTGGTGGTGAGCCGTGCGCATCCGCTGGCAGGAGAGCGCGACTTGCAACTGCAGGCTCTCGACGCCCAGCCGCTAATTTTACTGAGCAGCGAGTTTGCTACCCGCGAGCAGATTGATCGTTATTGCCGCCTTCATCGGCTCGAACCAGACGTGCGGATGGAGGCCAACTCCATCGGGGCCGTTCTGTCGGTTATTCGAAGCACAACGTTAGCAACGCTGCTGCCGGCGGCGATCGCCGGGCAGTTTGATGATGTGGTGGCGATTGAGCTAAGACCTGCGCTGCTGCAGCGCACGGCCTGTTTATTGCAGCGGCAGGGCGCCTGGCAGAGCGCCGCAGCGCGCGAATTCATCACCCTGGCCCGAGAGAACGCGATAACGATTGAGCAGGAAAACCGCCAGTCCCTTGCCTGAAGGACTACGTTACTCGCCGGCGAACTGCGACTCACGGCTGGCTTCGCTGCCGATATCGCCTTCATCGGGCTGGGCATTCTCTATAAGCATGCCTTCTTCCTTAAGCCTTTCCAGCACGTGATGAAAGAGCTGAGTCTTGTCTGGCTCAGCCATACTCTGCAACTTCTCATTAAATACAGTATGGGACTGAATAAGATAATGGATAAATTCCAGCAATACCTCACTTTGCGGCAGGACGGTTAATTCCTGCTGGATGTAACGGGTTTGATCCAGTAGCGGATTTTTCGTCACGTCCATAGGCCGGGCGCTAATACTGTGGGCGTATATTTTCTCAATGGCCTGGCTGGTGATATAGATGCGGTTCAATGATATCGAGGGGCGTTCGTCTTCCTCTGGAATGAAATGACAATAAACAAATGGTTTATCCGGCAGCATCATGCTGAGGCGGTTTTCGAAAAGAATATCATCTGGCGCCTCCAGCAGCGCCATTAGGTTCCGACAGTGTGGATGCCAGAGCCATGAAGCAAATACCTTTACGTTGAACTGGGTTACCGTATTTCCGCGCAGGGTTTCCATCGTCGGAATATCGCCTTCAAGCCGCAGAATGCTGCGGATATGGGAGTGATGCGACCAGACTGTTTCTCCTGCCTCGACTGAGGTAAATGGATTAAACGCGCTGGTTACCTCTTTTTCCTGATGGGAGAGGACGGCGATTTTTAATATTCCCGGCGTTGGGTTAAGCTTAAGACATAGATTGATTGCGCCTATATCATGCCAGTGAAGAATGTCTTCCAGTTCGCAGTTTAATAATTTTTGCGCCCGCGCCAGAGAGCAATACTCCATTGGCGGTAAATTATTTAGCTTCCAGATATTCCGTTCTGTAATATTCATAAGAATTGTATGTCGATGAAAAAATAAATCGCCATGGTGAGCAAAAGCATCAATAACAATGATTTATTTTTTCTGCTGACTTCCTTTACCTGATTAACAAAATCCATTCACATTGAGAATAATATATCGATAAATTGGCTGTTTTTATTGTTTTGCTGCCGATATTTACTCTTTCCCGTTATCTTATCATCTCTTATTCGTAGAGAAAAATAGTTTGCTGAATATAAGCGTTTCTTCCTGTTTAGCAGCAATATTTAAGGTGAGTATGAGCGGAGCACGAAAAAAGGGACGGTCAATTTGGCAAACTTTGTGGTCGGCAGGAAGTATCAAACAGACGCCTGCGGCGCCTGTCGAACCTACCTGTAGTTATTGCGGCATAGACAGGAAGCGGTCACCCGGTTGCGCGATGGCATACCAGGCCATCATTTCGGCAGTGCCTGGCTGGCCTTCAGCAGGCGCCCAGGCCATAGTGTCCATTTCGGCAAGCGGTTGATAAGCGCCTTGTTTGACTTCAAATACCATGCCGCCTGCGTCGAGCGAGAGCACCGTATGCCAGGTGCCAGCCTCCATTTCCAGCGCCGTACAGGTTTCACCCAGCACCACCCGGTTGGTGACCACGCCGTGGTCATCAAAATTCAGCACCACAAAACGGCCTTTCAGCGGCAGCAAAAGTTCGAAAGTATGCCTGTGCCGGTGGGGGCGGATATAGGTGCCGGGTTCCATGGCGATGGCCAGACGCTGTATCGGGTCGCTTAGTTCGGGATGAAAATTGCGATGGGCACGCAGGCGCGGAGCACTGGCTGCCGCTTCGCTCTGCTGCTGCATATCGCTGAGGGTGATCTGTTTCATATCAACGCCTGGCTCCTGTATCGTCCAGAGAAGGTTGTAAAAGGTCGCGGCTAGTGACTGAAAAATTCAGAAGGTATTGTACGCAGAAATGCGCGTTGCTGTCGGTTTATTGTGTGCGTGATCGACAAAGACACGTTCCTTTCTGGCAGGACTAACCATACTGAAATCGTTGGCTAATTATGATTACGAGAAGAATACGTTCTGGCTGGCGTTTAGGTCATCGTGGTGAATGGCGGGCAACGTTTATATGGTGTCCCCTGCAGGAATCGAACCTGCAACTAGCCCTTAGGAGGGGCTCGTTATATCCATTTAACTAAGGGGACAAGGCGGCACGAGTATAGCGTTTTTTGCCCGCCTGAGTAAGAGCCATACCGTCTGACTGCTTAAACCCTCGCCACTCAGGGCGCTTTTTTTATGCCCGGTCGGCCTTTTTCCCTTTCTCCGCCGCCTGGGCGCGGGCTTCCGCTTTTCGCTTGCTGCTCATATCGTTACGGATCTGCGCATGGCTCAGCAGTGCGAAGATGAAGGTCCCACCACAGATATTTCCCGCCAGGGTCGGCAGGGCGAACGGCCAGATAAAGTCGCTCCAGGGCAGATTTCCATTAAACACCAGATAAAGGATCTCGACCGAGCCCACCACAATATGGGTGGTATCCGCCAGGGCGATAAGCCAGGTCATGAGAATAATCACCACGATTTTGGCGGCGCCGGCGACAGGAAACATCCAGACCATGGTGGCGACCAGCCAGCCGGAAATAATCGCATTAGCGAACATCTCTGTCGGACTGTTCTTCATTACGTCTTCGGCGATGCTGACAAAGGCCTGACGGGTTGGCTCATCAAAAATAGGCATATAATTGAAGGCCCATGCGGCCACCGCGGTACCGATGAGATTGCCCGCCAGCACCACCGACCATAGCCGCATCAGCAAACCGACGTTACCGAGGGTGGGATTATGCATCACTGGCAGAACGGCGGTGACCGTATTTTCAGTGAACAGCTGCTGGCGGGCCATAATTACGATAATAAAGCCGAAGGTGTAGCCGAGGTTTTCCAGCAAAAAACCGCCCGGGATCCCCTCCAGTTTGACGTGAAAAATTCCCTTCGCCAGCAGGGAGGCCCCCATCGACAGGCCGGCCGCAATCGCTGACCATAGCAGGGCCAGCGCATCGCGCTCCATCTCTTTTTCCCCTTCCTGGCGAATATGTTCATGGATCGCCATCGCCCGCGAGGGAAGGCGATCTTCATTTACTTCGATCTCTTCACCACGCTGATTTTCCTCACTTTCCACTTCTCTTTCGTCATCCTCTGCCTTTAATTTGTTATTGTCTAGTTCATCCATTTCGTGGCCCTCGCTATCAATCTGTATAGTTATAGCGTAGCGGCTTTCCCTGCCGTCTGGCTGGGCATACTCTGAAATCGCAAAAATGGTAACGTCAGATTTTTGTCGCTCCGGTAGAATAGGAGCCCCGCGATTTCGTTATTCCCAGGCTAAGATCAAATCAACAACTTGGGTGATATAGACATCGTTCAACGTGCTGTTACAATCGCTCACATCTTTACGGGCGGAAGCGTTGTCTTTCCGTCATGGATGGCAACTCGCGATAGCCATAAAAACCAGGGAGACATCTATGAATTATCGCCTGTCGGCGCTTGCGCTTGGCGCCACATTGCTGGTGGGATGTGCCAGTTCCAGCTCTGGCGATCGGCCGCAGGGGCGCTCAGACCCGTTAGAAGGGTTTAACCGCACGATGTTTAACTTCAACTTTAACGTGGTTGATCCTTACGTGCTTCGCCCCGTCGCGGTGGCATGGCGCGACTACGTCCCACAGCCGGCACGCAACGGGTTAAGCAATTTTACCAGTAACCTGGAAGAGCCGGCAGTGATGGTGAACTACTTCCTGCAGGGCGACCCCTATAAAGGTATGGTGCATTTTACCCGCTTCTTCCTTAACACCATTCTCGGTATGGGTGGGCTTATCGATGTGGCCGGGATGGCGAATCCGCAGCTACAGCGGGTTGAGCCACATCGTTTCGGCAGTACGCTTGGGCATTATGGCGTTGGCTATGGCCCGTATGTTCAGTTGCCGTTCTATGGAAGCTTTACCCTGCGCGACGAAGGCGGCGATATGGCCGATGGCTTGTATCCGGTGCTCTCCTGGCTGACCTGGCCGATGTCGATCGGTAAATGGGCGGTGGAAGGGATTGAGACACGTGCTCAGCTGCTGGATTCCGACGGCCTGCTGCGCCAGTCTTCCGACCCTTACATTCTGATGCGTGAAGCCTACTTCCAGCGTCATGACTTTATCGCCAACGGCGGTAAGCTGACCCCGGCGGACAACCCGAATGCTCAGGCTATTCAGGATGAGCTGAAGGATATCGATTCACAGTGATCGGCGAATGATAAAAAAAGGGTGAACATAATGTTCACCCTTTTTTGTGGCGCGCTGCTTATCAGAAGCGGTAGTTGAAGTTAGCGCCGTACAGCCAGGCGGTTCCTTCGGAACGGAAGGTATACGGGCCTTCCTTAATTTCAACATGCTGCCCGTGCATGTATGAAACGCCGACGTCAACCGAGGCATCTTTATTGAACGCGTAGGTGGTACCCGCGCTCAGCCACAGGCGATCCTGGTCCGGAATAGAGATAGAGCGGTTATTAGCCGGCACCGGGCTGTCATCGAAGGCGATACCGGTACGGAAGGTCCAGTTATCGTCATAATAATAGGTGGTCCCCAGCGCAAGACGATAGGCGTCCTTGAAGCCTTCCTCTTTATAGAACAGCGTCTGGCCGTTGCTGCCGGTGGCTTTCAGCTCCTGGAACTGACTCCAGCTGGTGTAGGTCAGGCTATAGTGGACCGCCCACTGCGGCGCCACGCGGTTATAGCCGGACAGCTCCCACATTTCCGGCAGGTTAAGGGTTAGCGAACCATTTGTCGTCTGGCCGCTGGTGCCCGCCGGCAGGCCGAAGTTGCCGAGGATCTGGTTATAGGCCGCCGGCAGGCTGCTGCGGTAGTTACCGTCGAAGTCGATCTTGACCTCAGAACGGTAGGTTAAACCGTAGCGGTTATTCTTATCCAGCTCATAGAGGATCCCGGCGTTCCAGCCGAAGCCCCACGCGTTGCCATTAAGATGGGCGATCTGCGTGTCGGCCGGGATCTTCGCTACCTGGCCCGCCAGCGCCGGCGGCAGCGCGCCAGAGCCTGCGACAATCTGCCCCAGATCGCCTGCATAGCGCTCGATCTTCGCCTTGGCGTAGACCGCGTCAAAGCCTAAGCCGAAGCTCCAGTTGCTGTCGAGGCGGTAGGCGCCGCTCAGGTTGAAGTTCGCGGTGGTCAGGTCGGTTTTACCGCCCATGCTGCCGGCCGCATAATCATCGTTATACTCTGTTGCCAGACCATAGTTAGAGGTGATAGACGCCCCCCAACCAAATTGGTCGTTAATCGGCGCGACAAAGTGGAAGTTGGGCACCCACGCCGTCGGGGCGATATTGTCTGCTTTCAGGCTCTTGCCGGTGGGAGAGGTGCCCGAAACATTAACGCCCGGGTCGACAAACACGGCGCCCGCCGACATGGTCGGGCGGTCGAACATCATAATTAATGCCGGGTTACGACTGGCATTACCAGCATCGTCAGCGATCGCCCCTTCACCGGAATAGGCACGACCCAGCCCCGATGCAGAGAATTCGTTGAGCTGGAAGCCTGCTGACCAGGCCTGGGTGGAAACAAGTGCGACAGCCACTGCAAGGGCAGATTGGGTAAAGCGGGTTTTCTGGCTCATGCCCATAACCTCATTGAGTTATTTTTTTTTAAACTATGTTACATGCCGTAACAGAAGCGCGGGAGTGTAGGGTCTGCGGTACAACCAAGAAATCAGACCAGTGCGCTGAGTATAGGTCTGACCAGATGATTTGTTGCAAGTATGTTTATGAAGTTTTTCAATTGTGATAACAGAAACGCGATCCAGCTGGCAAAAATCTCGGAGAGAGCAAGGGGGACAGAAGGGGATTTTTGTTTTAGATCATTTTTAAGTGTGATTTCTGTCACTTAACGCCGGCAGAGCGATTCTCGGCTGGAGGCTCACTGGGGACAGGGCGTAAAATAGGCACATCATTTTTCTGGCACCGAAGGTGCATCTCCAGAGGAAATCTACGATGAGTAAATGTAGCGCTGATGAAACCCCGGTTTGCTGCTGTATGGATGTTGGCACGATTGTTGACAACACCGACTGCATCGCCTCCTACAGCCACGTATTCGCCAACCGCGCTGAAGCCGAGCAAACGCTCGCCGCGTTAAGCGAAAAAGCCCGCAATGTCGAATCTGAGCCGTGCCAAATTAACCCAACCTTCACTGACGTTGACGGCGGTGTGCAGCTGGATATCGATTTTGTTTTCAGCTGCGAAGCAGAATCCCTGATCTTCCAGCTGGGCTTACGTTAATCCTTCCCCCTCGACGCCCCTGATAAGGGGCGTTTCCTTTTCTTTTCACTGTGTTTTGGCTCGCAATTTTGCGCTTCTCCGATTGGCTTAATGTAAAAAATTAGTTAAGAATGTTATCAGGTCAGACCACTTGGTTGTCTTGGTTAACAGGGGAGTGTTATGAGTCAGGCATTACCGCTTATCACCCGTCAGGGCGATCGCATTGCCATTGTCACGGGGCTACGCACGCCATTTGCTCGTCAGGCTACGGCTTTTCATGGCGTTCCGGCCATTGATTTAGGAAAAATGGTGGTTGGCGAGATGTTGGCGCGCAGCGACATTCCTGCCGAAGTCATCGAGCAACTGGTCTTTGGCCAGGTGGTGCAGATGCCGGAAGCGCCGAACATCGCCCGGGAAATTGTGCTGGGTACCGGCATGAGCGTACATACCGACGCCTATAGCGTCAGCCGCGCCTGCGCCACCAGTTTCCAGGCCGTGGCGAACGTCGCTGAAAGCCTGATGGCCGGCACCATCCGCGCCGGTATTGCCGGCGGCGCCGACTCCTCCTCTGTCCTGCCCATTGGGGTCAGTAAAACGCTGGCCCGCACGCTAGTGGATGCCAATAAGGCACGCACGCTGAGCCAAAAGCTGAAGCTGTTTTCCCGTCTGCGGCCACGCGACCTGCTGCCGGTCCCCCCGGCGGTGGCTGAATATTCAACCGGATTGCGGATGGGCGATACCGCCGAGCAGATGGCGAAAAGCTGGGGGATCTCCCGCGAGCAACAGGATGCCCTGGCGCATCGTTCGCACCAGCTGGCAGCGAAAGCCTGGGAAGAGGGTAAACTGTCCGCAGAGGTGATGACCGCCTATGCTCCCCCTTTCCGCGAACCGCTCGAGCAGGACAACAATATTCGTAAAAATTCAACGCTCGCAGATTATCAGAAGTTACGCCCGGCCTTTGACCGCAAACATGGCACCGTCACCGCCGCCAACAGTACGCCGCTGACGGACGGCGCGGCAGCGGTGATCCTGATGACCGAGTCGCGGGCTAAAGAGCTGGGGCTGAGGCCGCTGGGCTATCTGCGCAGCTACGCCTTTACTGCCATCGACGTCTGGCAGGATATGCTGCTGGGGCCCGCGTGGTCCACGCCACTGGCGCTGGAGCGCGCTGGCCTGACGCTGGCGGATCTCACGCTTATCGATATGCACGAAGCTTTCGCCGCGCAGACGCTGGCCAATCTCCAGTGTCTGGCAAGCGACCACTTTGCCCGCGAGGTGCTGGGCCGCTCGCAGGCCACCGGTGAGGTAGATGAAAGCAAGTTTAACGTCCTCGGCGGCTCTATCGCCTACGGTCACCCCTTCGCCGCCACCGGCGCGCGGATGATCACCCAGACGCTGCATGAGCTGCGGCGACGGGGCGGGGGATTTGGTTTGGTGACGGCCTGCGCGGCTGGTGGTCTGGGTGCGGCGATGATCGTGGAGGCTGAATAATGGATACTGTTTCCGCTTTTAAGCTTGAGGTCCGTGCGGACAAAATCGCGGTGATCACCATTGATGCCCCGGGTGAAAAAATGAATACCCTGAAAGCCGAATTTGGCAGTCAGGTACGGGGATTGATACGCCAGTTACGTGACGATAAGTCAGTGCGCGGCGTAGTATTTATCTCCGCCAAAGCGGATAACTTTATCGCCGGCGCTGATATCAACATGATTGCCCGCTGCCGCAGCGCGCAGGAGGCGGAAGCGCTGGCGCGCCAGGGACAGCAGATTATGGCTGAGATCCATGGCCTGTCGATCCCGGTGATTGCCGCTATCCACGGCGCTTGCCTTGGCGGCGGTCTGGAGCTGGCGCTAGCCTGTCATGGCCGTATCTGTAGCGATGACGAAAAAACCCGACTCGGCTTGCCGGAGGTACAGCTTGGCCTGCTGCCGGGTTCCGGCGGGACGCAGCGTTTACCGCGGCTGATCGGGGTCAGCACCGCGCTGGATATGATGCTCACCGGTAAGCAGCTGCGGCCGCGGCAGGCGCTGAAGGCCGGTCTGGTGGACGAGGTGGTGCCGCAGGCGATTTTACTGCAGGCGGCGGTGAAGTTGGCGCTGAAGGGACGACCGACCAGCCGGGAGGTGCCTGTTCGTGAACGCGTACTGGCAGGGCCCCTGGGGCGCCATCTGTTATTCCAGTTTGTCGGTAAACAAACGCAGCGCAAAACGCAGGGAAATTACCCGGCGGTGAAGCGAATCTTGCAGGTCGTCGAGAATGGTCTGGCCCATGGCTGCAGCAGCGGATACGCTGAAGAGGCGCGCGCATTTGGCGAACTGGCGATGAGCCCGCAGTCGCAGGCGCTGCGATCGATCTTCTTTGCCAGTACCGATCTGAAAAAAGACCCTGGCGCCGAGGCGGGCCCCGGTCCGCTGAGAAGCGTTGCAGTACTGGGCGGTGGCTTGATGGGCGGGGGGATCGCCTATGTGACCGCCTGTAAGGGTGGGCTGCCGGTGCGGATTAAAGATATCCAGCCGCGTGGCATCAACCACGCCTTAAAGTACAGCTGGGATCTGCTGAATAAACAGGTTCGTCAGCGTCGACTGCGCCCAGTGGAGCGCGATCGTCAGATGGCGCTGATCTCCGGCACTACCGACTATCAGGGCTTTGCTCATCGCGATGTGGTGATCGAGGCGGTATTTGAAGACCTGGCTCTCAAACAGCGGATGGTCAGCGAAGTGGAACAATACGGCGGGCCGCAGACCATCTTTGCGTCGAATACCTCATCGTTGCCAATCGGCGATATTGCCGCTCACGCCAGCCGCCCGGGGCAGGTAATCGGCCTGCATTTTTTCAGTCCGGTGGAAAAAATGCCGCTGGTTGAGGTGATCCCGCACAAGGGAACCGACCCGCAGACTATCGCCACCGTGGTGCAGCTGGCTAAACGGCAGGGGAAAACGCCGATTGTTGTCGCAGATAAAGCGGGGTTCTATGTGAACCGTATCCTCGCGCCGTATATCAATGAAGCGATGCGCCTGCTGGTGGAAGGCG
This sequence comes from Klebsiella sp. AqSCr, assembly GCF_008452795.1. Classification (NCBI taxonomy): domain Bacteria; kingdom Pseudomonadati; phylum Pseudomonadota; class Gammaproteobacteria; order Enterobacterales; family Enterobacteriaceae; genus Klebsiella; species Klebsiella sp. AqSCr. Next base: position 1,597,290 of record NZ_MJDM01000005.1, on the reverse strand, counting down.
AACCGATTGAAGTCATTGATAACGCGTTGGTTAAATTCGGTTTCCCGGTGGGGCCGATTCAACTGCTGGATGAGGTGGGTATCGATACCGGCACCAAAATTATCCCCGTGCTGGAGGGCGCGTTTGGAGAACGTTTTAGCCCGCCTGCAAACATCATTGACGCGATTTTGAAGGACGATCGCAAAGGCAGAAAAAATAATCGTGGTTTCTATCTTTATGAGACAAAAGGGCGTAAAAGCAAAAAACGGCCCGACCCGGCAGTCTATCCGCTGCTCGGCATCGGCCGCCCGCAGTCGCGGCTCTCCGCGCAGCAGGTGGCGGAGCGCTGTGTGATGATGATGCTTAACGAAGCGGCGCGCTGCTTTGATGAGCAGATTATCCGGAGCGCGCGCGATGGCGATATCGGCGCCGTCTTTGGTATAGGGTTTCCGCCATTTCTTGGCGGCCCGTTCCGGTATATGGATACTATCGGCGCGGGTGAAGTTGCCGCGATCCTGCAGCGCCTGGCCGCCCAGTTCGGCCCACGTTTTACACCCTGTGACACTTTATTACGCATGGCTGAACAGGGGACCACCTTTTGGCCAGCGGATGAACGGCTGACCTAAGTTGTGGTCAAAGAAGGTAAATCCGGCTGCGGACGACGCTGTTGATTGGCTGTTTTGTAAACAATGATTGACTATACTTACGCCATTGAGGTAAAAAACAGCGTTTCATTCGTGGAATGGATCAGGCACAATGCCCGGCCACCGGGTCACCTGCGTATTGTCTTCGCAGGCCAAACTACGGTGCTTCTGGTTAACAAAAGCGGTGCAATATGCAAGTTTTTATTATGCGTCACGGCGACGCTGCCCTCGATGCAGCCAGTGACTCGGTTCGTCCATTAACCGTATGCGGTTGTGATGAGTCTCGTCAGATGGCAACCTGGCTGAAAGGTCAAAAAGTGGATATTGAGCGCGTTCTTGTCAGTCCCTATCTGCGTGCGGAACAGACGCTGGATATTGTTGGGGAGTGCATGAACCTGCCGAAACATGTCGACGTGATGCCGGAGCTCACGCCGTGCGGTGATGTGGGAATGGTGAGCGCCTATCTGCAGGCGCTGGCGAATGAAGGCGTGGCGACGGCGCTGGTTGTCTCCCACCTGCCGCTGGTGGGGTATCTGGTCTCAGAGCTGTGTCCGGGGGAAACGCCCCCGATGTTCACCACCTCGGCTATCGCCTGCGTGACGCTGGATGCCGACGGCAAAGGTGAGTTCCTCTGGCAAAAAAGCCCCTGCAACCTCAAGATGGCCAACGCCATCTGACGGCCCCCCGGAGCCCGCCGTTACGGCAGCTCCGGCGGTTGCCACTCCTCGACCTCAATCAATATCAGCAGTGCGGCGTCACCGCCGTACTCTTTTGGTGCCTGGTGAAACGCCATAATATGCGGATGTTGCGCCAGCCACAGCGGGGTTTGCTGTTTGAGGATGTGTTTCCCGTGCCCGTGCATCACGCAGGCGCAAAACACATGCTCGCGGCGGCAGGCGGCAATTAGCGCGCCCAGTTCCTGTTTGGCCTGCTGCTGGGTAAGCCCATGCAGATCGAGGAACAGCTCAGGCGAATAATCTCCACGGCGCAGCTTTTTCAGCTCGAAATGGCTGACGTCGGGGCGGACATATTTCGTCGAGCCTTCGGTATTCAGTAGCGGTTGAAACTCATCGGAAAAATAGTGGCTGTTATCGACCTGTTCCTGCAGCAAACGCTTAGGAGCAACCTCGGTAATTTTCTTGCGCTGCGGGCGGTGAACAATAGTGTCCTGTTTGATCTTCCGCGTGCCGGTCATCAGCTGACGGAACAGCGCCTGATCCTCCTCGCTAAGCGATGTCTTCTTTTTCATTGTCCGCTCTCATTCATACTTTGCGCTAGTTTACCCGACTCAATATCCCTTCGGGCAAGGAAAACCTGTTTTTTCCCCCGCCCCTTATCGCAAGAATGCTGATTTATCGCCGTCTTCATGGCACACTAGCCGCCGAATTTATAGCAGAGTGTGCCCTGGAGGATGTCGTGGATAAAATTTTTGTTGATGAGGCAGTCAATGAGCTGCATACCATTCAGGACATGCTGCGCTGGGCGGTAAGCCGTTTCAGCGCTGCTAATATCTGGTACGGTCACGGGACTGATAACCCGTGGGACGAGGCGGTACAGCTGGTGCTGCCTTCACTGTATCTGCCGCTGGATATCCCGGAAGACATGCGCACTGCGCGCCTGACCTCCAGCGAGAAACACCGCATTGTAGAGCGGGTGATTCGCCGCGTGAACGAGCGTATTCCCGTCGCCTATCTGACCAACAAAGCGTGGTTCTGCGGGCATGAGTTTTACGTTGATGAGCGGGTGCTGGTGCCGCGCTCCCCGATTGGCGAACTGATCAATAACCAGTTTGCCGGACTGATTAACCATAAGCCGCAGCACATCCTTGATATGTGCACCGGTAGCGGCTGCATCGCCATCGCCTGCGCCTATGCCTTCCCGGAGGCGGAAGTCGATGCGGTAGATATCTCCCCGGACGCGCTGGCCGTCGCCGAGCACAACGTTGAGTCCCATGGCCTGATCCATCACGTTACGCCGATCCGTTCCGACCTGTTCCGCGATCTGCCGAAGCTGCAGTACGATCTGATCGTCACCAATCCGCCGTATGTCGATGAAGAGGACATGGCCGATCTGCCGGAAGAGTATGAGCATGAGCCGGTGCTGGGGCTGGCCTCCGGAAGCGACGGCCTGAAGCTAACGCGCCGTATCCTCGGCAACGCGCCGGATTATCTCAGCGACGACGGGATTCTGATTTGTGAAGTCGGTAACAGCATGGTACATCTGATGGAGCAGTATCCGGATGTGCCGTTTACCTGGCTTGAGTTTGATAACGGCGGCGACGGGGTCTTTATGCTGACCAAACAGCAGCTGATTGACGCCCGTGCGCACTTCGGTATTTATAAAGACTAAAAAAACAACACGCCAACATAACGAAAAAGATTGGAGCCGTGATGGCAGGAAATACAATTGGACAACTCTTTCGCGTCACTACCTTCGGCGAATCGCACGGTCTGGCGCTGGGCTGCATCGTTGACGGCGTGCCGCCGGGCATCCCGCTGACCGAAGCCGACCTGCAGCGCGACCTCGATCGTCGTCGCCCGGGTACCTCGCGTTACACCACGCAGCGTCGCGAGCCGGATCAGGTCAAAATCCTCTCCGGCGTCTTCGAAGGCGTTACCACCGGGACCAGTATCGGTCTGCTGATTGAGAACACCGATCAGCGTTCGCAGGATTACGGCGCGATCAAAGATCTGTTCCGTCCGGGCCACGCCGATTACACCTACGAGCAAAAGTATGGTCTGCGCGACTATCGCGGCGGCGGTCGTTCTTCTGCGCGCGAAACCGCGATGCGCGTAGCGGCCGGGGCGATTGCCAAAAAATACCTTGCCGCGAAGTTCGGCATCGTCATTCGCGGCTGCCTGACGCAGATGGGCGATATTCCGCTGGCCATCAAAGACTGGGATCAGGTTGAGCAGAACCCCTTCTTCTGTCCGGACCCGGATAAAATCGACGCCCTGGATGAACTGATGCGCGGCCTGAAAAAAGAGGGCGACTCCATTGGCGCGAAAGTGACGGTAGTGGCTGACGGCGTACCGCCAGGCCTCGGCGAGCCGGTCTTCGACCGTCTGGATGCCGATATCGCCCACGCGCTGATGAGCATCAACGCCGTGAAAGGGGTGGAAATTGGCGACGGCTTCGAGGTGGTGAAGCTGCGCGGCAGCGAAAACCGCGATGAGATCACCAAAGCCGGGTTCCAGAGCAACCACGCCGGCGGCATTCTTGGCGGCATCAGCAGCGGCCAGCAGATCGTTGCCAACATCGCGCTGAAGCCTACCTCCAGTATTACCGTTCCCGGTCATACGATTAACCGCTTTGGCGAAGAAGTGGAGATGATCACCAAAGGGCGTCACGATCCGTGCGTCGGCATCCGCGCCGTACCGATCGCTGAGGCGATGCTGGCGATCGTTCTGATGGATCACTTTATGCGTCAGCGCGCGCAGAATGGCGACGTGACGACGACAATTCCACGCTGGTAACCATGAAAAACACCGTTATCGCACTGCTTGCGCTGTTGGCTAGCGCCGGTAGCCTGGCCGCCACGCCATGGCAGAAAATAACCCAACCGATCGGCGGCAGCGCCCAGTCAATCGGCGCGTTTTCCAATGGCTGTATCGTTGGCGCCGAGGCGCTCCCCCTGAGTGCCCCCGGCTATCAGGTGATGCGTACCGATCAGCGTCGCTACTTCGGTCATCCGGATCTGGTTCAGTTTATTCAGCGCCTGAGTAATCAGGTGCACAATAAAGGTATGGGAACCGTGCTGATTGGCGACATGGGGATGCCGGCGGGCGGGCGCTTTAACGGCGGGCACGCCAGCCACCAGACGGGCCTCGATGTCGATATCTTCCTTCAGCTGCCGCAAACGCGCTGGACATCGTCCCAGCTGTTGAAGCCGCAGGCGCTGGACCTGGTCGCCAGCGATGGCAAGCATGTGGTGCCGTCGCTATGGAGCCCGCAAATCAGCCAGCTTATCAAGCTGGCGGCGGAAGATAGCGAAGTTACCCGCATCTTCGTCAACCCGGCGATTAAACAGCAGCTGTGCCTGGACGCGGGCAGCGACCGCCAGTGGCTGCGTAAAGTCCGTCCCTGGTTCCAGCATCGCGCTCATATGCACGTCCGACTGCGTTGCCCGGCGGGAAGTCTGGAGTGCGAGGATCAGGCGCCGCCGCCGCCCGGCGATGGCTGCGGAGCGGAGCTGCAGAGCTGGTTCGAACCACCTAAACCCGGGTCTACCCCCCCTGTGAAGAAGACGCCGCCGCCGCTGCCGCCTTCCTGCCAGGCGCTACTGGATGAGCATGTGCTGTAATGGATAGTTTTATCGAGTTGTTTGCCGTATCGCCGCTGGTGCTGGTGGTACTCTTCTTTGTCGCCATCCTGGCCGGTTTTATTGACTCACTGGCGGGAGGTGGGGGCTTATTGACTGTCCCTGCGCTGATGGCGGCCGGCATGCCGCCAGCCCAGGCGCTGGCGACCAATAAGCTGCAGGCCTGCGGCGGGTCGCTATCGGCGACCCTCTATTTTGTCCGCCGCAAGGTGGTTAATCTGGCCGATCAGAAGCTGAATATTCTGATGACCTTTATCGGCTCAACCGCCGGAGCGCTGCTGGTGCAGCACGTGCAATCCGATATTCTGAAGCAGATCCTGCCGTTGCTGGTGATTGGCATCGGCCTTTATTTCCTGCTGATGCCGAAACTGGGCGAAGCCGACCGGCAGCGTCGGCTTTACGGTCTGCCGTTTGCGCTGGTCGCCGGCGGTAGCGTAGGGTTTTACGATGGCTTTTTCGGCCCCGGCGCCGGTTCGTTTTACGCCCTGGCTTTTGTCACCCTGGCCGGATTTAACCTTGCCAAGTCGACGGCCCATGCCAAGCTGCTGAACGCCACCTCAAACGTCGGCGGCCTGCTGCTGTTTATCATCGGTGGAAAGGTTATCTGGGCCACCGGCTTTGTGATGATGGCCGGCCAGTTTATTGGCGCCCGCGCCGGGTCCCGGCTGGTGCTGAGTAAAGGGCAGTCGCTGATCCGGCCGATGATCGTTATCGTCTCGGCGGTGATGAGCGCGAAACTTCTTTATGACAGCCACGGGGCTGAGATTTTGCAGTGGTTGGGAATTCATTAATGCAACAGCAACACCATTATCAGCAGCTGATAGACCTTTTCGACAGCTGCTTTGCCGAAGAATTTAATACCCGCCTGATTAAAGGCGACGATGAGCCGATCTACCTTCCGGCTGACGATGAAACGCCCTATCACCGTATCGTGTTTGCGCACGGATTTTTTGCCAGCGCCCTGCACGAGATCTCTCACTGGTGTGTCGCCGGCAAGGCGCGTCGCGAACAAGTAGATTTTGGCTACTGGTACTGCCCGGACGGCCGCGATGCGATGACCCAAAGCCAGTTTGAGGATGTCGAGGTGAAACCGCAGGCCTTTGAGTGGCTGTTCTGCGTGGCGGCGGGATTTCCGTTTAACGTCAGCTGTGACAATCTGGACGGGGACGTTGAGCCCGATCGCATCGCCTTCCAGCGCCGGGTGCATGCTCGGGTGATGACTTTACTTGAACAAGGGATCCCCGAACGTCCGGCGCGCTTTATTCGCGCGTTACAACACTATTATCAAACGCCGCCATTGACGGCGAAACACTTTCCGTGGCCGGAAGACCTGCACTAAGGCCGCACATTACATGACAAGAGGTAAGATGATGATCGCGGAGTTTGAATCACGCATTCTGGCGCTGATTGACAACATGGTAGACCACGCCAGTGATGATGAACTGTTTGCCGGCGGTTATCTGCGCGGCCACCTGACGCTGGCGGTGGCTGAGCTGGAAGGTGAGGGCGAGCATTCTGCTGACGCGGTACACAGCAGAGTTAGCCAGAGCCTGGAGAAAGCCATCAGCGCTGGCGAACTGTCGCCGCCGGACCAAATTCTGGTGCAGGGGATGTGGCATAACCTGTATCAACAGGCGAAAAATCAGGCCTGAGCCATGTTGTAGCCCGGGTCAGGCGTCAGCCGTACCCGGGAAATTGCCTGCCTTCATGGTTTTATTTCACCGCTTTTCCCTTCAGCAGTTTTCTCACCCACAGCCGATTCGGATTCAGCGCCGCCAGGGTGTCGCTATCCAGCGGCAGCGGTTCCGCGCTCATTTGCGCCGCCAGCAGCTCAGCGCTTAACGGCGCGGTGCAAAGTCCGCGCGACCCGAGCGCGCCAAGCATAAACAGGTTACGACAGACCGGCGCGCTATCGGCGATATCCGGTTGTTCGTGGAGGCTGGCGTATTGCGTCAATGTTGCCGCGTAGTCCGGCACGTTGCCGACCATCGGTAGATGATCGCGGGTGGCGCAGCGCACGCCGCAGCGAGCGTCGTTGGCGCTGATATCCACGTCCTGTGGCCACTCCGCGCCCGGGAAGCAGTCGATCAGCCGTTGCCGGTTGTGCTGCTGATCTTCTTCGCTGAAGTTGGTGTCGGTTTTCCCGCGGTGGTAGCTGGCGCCAATGCAGTGCTGCTGATTTTGCGGATTCTGTGGCGTCAGGTAGCCGTCGTAGCACAGCACCTGGCGCAGGGCGGCAAGCCGCGGGGTGGTGGGAATATGGCTGACCTGGCCGCCAACCGGGTAGACCGGCAGTTGGGCGGTTTGCGCAAAACCAGTGATGCGGTGGCCGTTCGCCAGAACCACCGCCTGATGATAGCGCTGCTGATTGAGCAGCCAGCCATCGCCCTCCGCGCTGAGCGTTTCGACGGGATAACCATAGTGCACGTGCAGTCCGCGCGTGGCCGCCAGCGCCAGCAGCTCGGCGGTGAGCTGCTGCGGGCACAGCCAGCCGCCGGCCGGATAGGTGATGCCGCCGCAGCCGGTATCGACGCCGGTCAGCCCGGCAACCTGTTCCGCCGTCACCGCGCAGGCGATGTCCGGGGGTAAATTCAGCGCCAGCATCTGGGCGATTTTATGCGTGCTTTTCTCATCCCAGCCGAGCTGGGTAACACCGCACCATTGGTGATCGAACATCACCGGCAGCGCGTCATACATTCGGCGGGCGAAGGTAAAGGCGGCCGGAAAAAAGCGTGCCAGCGCCGGATCGTGCTGACTTAACAGCGGATACAGCGCGCCCTGGCGATTGCCGGAGGCACCCTGCGCTGGAGCCTCATCGGCGCAGTAAAGGGTCACCTGCCAGCCGCGGCGCAGCAGCGCCAGGGAGAGCAGGGCGCTGGAGATCCCGCCGCCGATGATGGCCGCCTCGCGGGCATCGCTGCTACTGCGAGCGAACCAGGGGACGCGCGCAGGAAAGCTCAGCGTTTGCGCCATCTCGCCGGTCAGCATCTCCCGCTTGCGGCCGAAGCCTTTGCTTTTACGCATGGTAAAGCCGGCCTCCTGCAGGCCACGGCGGACAAAACCGGCGGAGGTAAAGGTGGCCAGCGTCCCGCCGGGTCGCGCCAGGCGCGCCATGGCGCTGAACAGATCCTGAGTCCACATGTCGGGATTTTTCGCCGGGGCAAAGCCGTCAAGAAACCAGGCGTCCACCTGCTGGTTCAGCGAATCATCCAGCTCCCTGGTCAGCTCATTGATATCGCCAAACCACAGATCGAGCGTCACCCGCCCGCCGTCGAGCAGCAGACGATGGCACCCGCCGAAGGCCGACGGCCATTGCGCCTGCAGCTGCTGCGCCCACGAAGCCAGCTCTGGCCAGCGCTGGTGCGCCAGGCGGAGATCCTCAGCCTTCAGCGGATATTTTTCAAAACTGATGAAATGTAACCTTTGCAAGGTAACGTCCGGGTTATCACGAACAAAAACGTCAAACGCCTGCCAGAGGGTGAGGAAATTGAGCCCGGTGCCGAAGCCGCTCTCCGCGACGATCATCAGCGGGCGAGGGTGGCTGGGGAAGCGCTCCGGCAGGCGATTTCCGCCGAGAAAAACGTAGCGAGTCTCTTCCAGACCGTTGTCATTGGAAAAGTAAACATCGTCGAAATCTCGGGAAACAGGTGTACCCTCAGCGTTGAATTCCAGGTTGGCGGGTTGTATGGCGTTTTGTTTCACGTAAGTTACTCGAATCACAAGGCGTAGCACGATCTTAACGATGTGTGCCTGAGGGCGCAAATTTATACACAAAATGTCTGATCGGACTTGTTCGGCGTACAAGTGTACGCTATTGTGCGACACGAAACTTAAAATAGTGCGACTTACAGAGGTATTTAATGAAACGTGCAGTGATTACTGGCTTGGGCATCGTTTCCAGCATCGGTAATAACCAGCAGGAAGTCCTGGCATCTCTGCGTGAAGGACGTTCAGGGATCACTTTCTCTCAGGAGCTTAAAGATTCAGGGATGCGCAGCCACGTATGGGGCAACGTCAAACTGGATACCACTGGCCTCATTGACCGCAAAGTAGTGCGCTTTATGAGCGACGCCTCCATCTATGCTTACCTGTCCATGGAACAGGCTGTTGCCGACGCAGGTCTGGCGCCTGAAGCATATCAGAATAACCCGCGTGTCGGCCTGATCGCAGGCTCCGGCGGCGGTTCCCCGAAATTCCAGGTCTTCGGCGCCGATGCCATGCGTAGCCCGCGTGGTCTGAAAGCCGTGGGCCCGTATGTGGTCACCAAAGCGATGGCTTCCGGCGTTTCCGCCTGCCTCGCTACGCCGTTCAAAATTCACGGCGTTAACTACTCCATCAGCTCGGCCTGCGCCACTTCCGCCCACTGTATTGGTAACGCGGTAGAGCAGATCCAGCTGGGCAAACAGGACATCGTCTTTGCCGGCGGCGGCGAAGAGCTGTGCTGGGAAATGGCCTGCGAATTCGACGCCATGGGCGCGCTGTCCACTAAATACAACGACACCCCGGAAAAAGCGTCCCGTACCTATGATGCTAACCGTGACGGCTTCGTTATCGCCGGCGGCGGCGGTATGGTCGTGGTGGAAGAGCTGGAACACGCCCTGGCGCGTGGCGCGCACATCTATGCCGAAATCGTCGGCTATGGCGCGACCTCCGATGGCGCGGACATGGTCGCCCCGTCTGGTGAAGGCGCAGTGCGCTGCATGCAGATGGCGATGCATGGCGTTGATACGCCGATCGACTATCTGAACTCCCACGGTACCTCCACTCCGGTCGGCGACGTGAAAGAGCTGGGCGCCATCCGCGAAGTATTCGGCGACAACAGCCCGGCTATTTCGGCAACTAAAGCGATGACCGGCCACTCGCTGGGCGCGGCGGGCGTACAGGAAGCCATTTACTCCCTGCTGATGCTGGAGCACGGCTTTATCGCGCCGAGCATCAACGTTGAAGAGCTCGACGAGCAGGCTGCCGGCCTGAACATCGTCACCAAACCGACGGACGCTAAGCTGACCACCGTAATGTCCAACAGCTTCGGCTTCGGCGGCACCAACGCCACGCTGGTGATGCGTAAATACAACGCCTAATCAGCATGTGATGCGCAAAGGGGAGCCACCGGCTCCCCTTTTTTGTCATCTTGACAGGGTAAGAGCCCACAGGCACACTGCTCGCGGATCCATTAGTCTCTCCACTAATGCGTAAGCGTTTAACGTCAACCAACGCGCCTTAACCCTGATAATCAGGTGGAGGGGGCGTGTCGTTTTGCTCGCCTTACTCTGCGAATCTGGAGTAATGCATGTCCGCAGTTACTGAAACAACATCCAATTCTTCGGCGAATTTTTCGCTTTTCCGTATTACGTTTGCCGTCTTTTTGACCTATATGACCGTTGGTTTGCCGCTGCCGGTGATCCCGCTCTTTGTCCATCAGGAGCTGGGGTTTGGCAACACCGTGGTTGGCGTGGCGGTAGGGATCCAGTTCCTCGCCACCGTTCTGACCCGGGGGTACGCCGGGCGCCTGGCAGACCAGTACGGCGCCAAACGTTCCGTCCTGCAGGGGATGCTGGCCTGCGCCCTGGCGGGCGCGGCATGGCTGGCCGCTGCGCTGCTGCCGCTGCCGGTGCTCGCCAGGCTCGGCCTGCTGCTGCTGGGCCGCTTGATCCTCGGGTTTGGCGAAAGCCAGCTGCTGACCGGAAACCTGAGCTGGGGGATGGGCCTGGTGGGACCGGCCCGTTCCGGCAAAGTGATGTCATGGAACGGCATGGCGATGTACGGCTCGCTGGCGGTGGGCGCCCCGCTGGGATTATTGATCTATAGCCATTTTGGCGTGGCGGTGCTGGCCTGTGTCACCATGGGACTACCGCTCGTCGCCTGGCTTATTAACGGTACCGTGCGCAAAGTGGCGGCCCACGGAGGCGAGCGGCCTTCACTCTGGAGCGTCATCGGCATGATCTGGCGGCCGGGTATTGGCCTGGGCCTGCAGGGTGTCGGCTTTGCGGTGATCGGCACCTTCGTCTCCCTCTATTTCGCCAGCCATAGCTGGCCAATGGCCGGCTTTACCCTGACGGCGTTTGGTGGCGCCTTTGTGCTGATGCGAGTGCTGTTCGGCTGGATGCCGGATCGGTTTGGCGGCGTTAAGGTGGCGATGGTCTCGCTGCTGATAGAGGCGGTTGGTCTGACGCTGCTGGGACTGGCGCCGAATGCCTGGCTGGCGCTGGCCGGTGCAGCGCTGACCGGGTGCGGCTGTTCGCTTATTTTCCCCTCACTTGGCGTGGAAGTAGTGAAGCGCGTCCCGGCGCAGGTGCGCGGCACCGCGCTCGGCGGCTATGCGGCCTTTCAGGACATCTCCTATGGCCTGACCGGGCCGCTGACCGGCCTGCTGGCGACCTCGCTGGGCTACTCGTCGGTGTTCCTTGCCGGCGCCCTCTGCGCGGCGCTGGGGATCCTCGTCACCCTTATCTCATTTCGCCGCTAGGTTATTGTCCGGTCTGAAATCGCTGTAGGAAACACCGCGGCGTTTGGCATGAAAGAGAGCCGTAAACGCCGCTGGTGGCTGCTGGGCTACAGCAGGAGCCACAGCACAAGGAGCAGGACAACCGCGCCCAGCGCCAGCTGCCACGGCTTAGCGCTCCACGTCCGCCTGGCGACTGGCTCCTCCTGCGGGATGGCCAGCGTCTCCTGGGCGCGGGCCACCCGCAGCACAAACACCTTGTTCAGCAGCGCCAGGATCTGCGCCGGGCTCAGCGTGGTCTGCGGCGTGACCTGCCAGCTGCGACTGGCAAAGTCGACAATTTTCTGCCACTCCGCGGCCTCCAGCGGCTGCTTGAGCGCTCCCTGCAGCGAGGTGAGCGTCGGCGCGCTTTGCGCACTCAGCGTTTGCCGCGCCTGCAGCCAGTACGAAAGCGGCAGGAAGTGCGTCGCCGGGATCAGCTCCCCGGACTTGACGCCGCAAAGCTCCAGCATGGATTGCCAAATCAGCTTGCTTGGTTCGCCGGTGGCGGCCGCCAGCTTAGTCACCAGCTGATTGAGCGTATTATGCTCGGCTGGCAACAGCGGGCGCAGGGTCGGCGGGCGCTGCTGCGGCTGCGGGATCGACAGCTGGCCATGCTGCAGCAGATGCAGAATGTTCTCCAGCTGCGTCTGGCTAAGGGCATGCAGCGCCGTTTGCCCATAATGCTGACGAATATAATCGCTCACCGCCTGGCGGTTATTGCCCTGACCGAGCAGATCGCTGAGCTGCGCTAAGGTCTGGCGATGATGATGATTATCCTGAGCGGCGGCTAAGCGCTGGTTGAGACTGGCCTCCGCGGCGCTGAAATGGCAGGCCAGCAGGGGCGAGTCACCTTTCAGTCCGAGGTCATGTTTGACGCAGGCCCACACTTCCGCGTTCTGCTGCGAGGTCAGCGCCACCAGGCGCGTGATCAGTCGCTCCAGAACGGTGCGTTGCTGCATGGAAAGCGAAGGTTCGCCGGTGGCGGCAGTGCCTGATGGGCCTCGCCCTGGAGGACGGTCTGGCATATCAGCAAGGGGGTGCGTCATGATTCATCCTTTCGATATCGCGGTGCTGGAACCAGGTGATGAGTATGCCTGGCGGCCAGATTATGGCACACTTCCCCAGTTAACTCTCGTTCTCAGACAGGTACTGAACTGTGAAAATCCTCGTTGATGAAAATATGCCCTATGCCCGTGAGCTTTTTAGCCGTTTAGGCGACGTGCAGGCGATCCCAGGCCGTCCGGTCCCGGCCGATGCCCTGACCGATGCGGATGCCCTAATGGTGCGTTCGGTCACCCGGGTCAATGAAGCATTGCTCGCCGGCAAGGCCATTAAGTTCGTCGGCACCGCTACCGCCGGCACCGATCACGTCGATCAGGCGTGGCTGCAGCAGGCGGGGATTGGTTTCTCTGCGGCGCCCGGCTGTAACGCCATTGCGGTGGTAGAGTACGTCTTTTCATCGCTGCTGATGCTGGCTGAACGCGACGGCTTTGCGCTGCGCGATCGCACCGTCGGGATCGTCGGCGTCGGTAACGTTGGAGGGCGACTGCAAAAGCGCCTGGAAGCGTTGGGGATCAAAACTCTGCTCTGCGACCCACCGCGCGCCGATCGCGGCGACGAAGGTGACTTCCGCTCCCTCGAGGCGCTGGTCCAGGAAGCCGATGTCATCACCTTCCATACGCCGCTGTATAAAGAAGGGCAATATAAAACCCTGCATCTGGCGGATGAGGCGCTGATAAGCCGCCTGAAGCCTGGAACGATTTTGATCAACGCCTGCCGCGGGCCGGTGGTCGATAACGCCGCACTGCTAAAGCGGCTGGAAGCTGGTCAGCCGCTGAGTGTGGTATTGGACGTCTGGGAGCCGGAGCCGGATCTAAACGTTGAGCTTCTCAAGCGAGTGGATATCGGTACCGCGCATATCGCCGGCTACACCCTCGAAGGGAAAGCGCGCGGGACGACGCAGGTTTTTGAAGCCTACAGCGCCTTTATCGGCCATCCGCAGCAGGTAGCGCTGGACACTCTGCTGCCGGCGCCGGAATTTGGCCGCATTACCCTGCATGGAACGCTCGATCAGCCGACGCTGAAAAGACTGGTCCACTTGGTGTATGATGTGCGCCGCGATGATGCGCCGCTGCGGAAGGTGGCCGGCGTCGCCGGTGAATTCGACAAGCTGCGTAAAAATTATCAGGAACGTCGCGAATGGTCTTCGCTGTATGTGCAGTGCAGCGATGAGCAGGCGGCGACGCTGTTGCGCCAGCTCGGTTTTAACGCCGTGCATCATCCTGTTCGTTAATGTCTTCTTAATGCCCCTGCCGGATACTCCGGCGGGGCCGCTTTATTTCTGGAGTTAACCACCATGTCTGAAGGCTGGAATATTGCCGTACTGGGCGCAACGGGCGCCGTAGGCGAAGCCCTGCTCGAAACTCTTGCTGAACGCCAGTTCCCGGTAGGAGAGATTTTTGCTCTGGCGCGCAACGACAGCGCGGGCGAACATCTGCGTTTTGGTGGCAAGTCGGTGATCGTCAAAGACGCCGCCGAATTTGACTGGACCCAGGCCCAGCTGGCTTTCTTCGCCGCCGGCGTCGAAGCCAGTGCAGCGTATGTCGAAGAAGCGACCAACGCCGGGTGTCTGGTTATCGATCTCAGCGGCCTGTTTGCGCTGGAGCCGGACGTACCGCTGGTGGTGCCGGACGTGAACCCGTTCGTATTAGGCGATTACCGCAACCGCAACCTGATTGCGGTGCCTAATAGCCTGACCAGTCAGCTGTTGACGGCGCTCAAACCGCTGATCGATCAGGGCGGGTTGTCGCGCATTAGCGTCACTAACCTGCTCTCCGCCTCGGGGCAGGGGAAAAAAGCGGTGGATGCGCTGGCGGGGCAGAGCGCTAAGCTGCTGAACGGCATCCCTATCGATGAAGACGATTTCTTTGGTCGCCAGCTGGCGTTCAACATGCTGCCGCTGCTGCCGGATCGTGAAGGTAGCGTGCGCGAAGAGCGCCGGATCGTCGATGAAGCGCGCAAAATTCTTCAGGATGACGGGCTGATGATCTCCGCCAGCGTCGTTCAGTCGCCGGTCTTCTACGGCCATGCGCAGATGGTGAGCTTCGAAGCGATGCGCCCGCTGGCGGCGGAGGAGGCGCGCGACGCTTTTACCCGCGGCGAGGATATCGAACTTTCTGAAGAGGGCGAATTCCCGACTCAGGTTGGTGATGCCTCAGGCAATGCCCGCCTCTCCATCGGCTGCGTGCATAACGATTACGGTATGCCGGAGCAGATCCAGTTCTGGTCGGTAGCGGATAACGTGCGCTTCGGCGGCGCGCTGATGGCGGTGAAGATCGCCGAGAAGCTGATTGAGGAGTACCTGTACTGATGTCTGAGATGGAGCAACAGCCGATCTGTAAAATCGCGCTGGGCATCGAGTACGACGGCAGCAGATATTACGGCTGGCAGCGGCAAAACGAAGTGCGCAGCGTGCAGGAGAAGCTGGAAAAGGCGCTCTCGCAGGTGGCGAACGAACCGATTACCGTTTTTTGCGCCGGCCGCACCGACGCCGGCGTCCATGGCACCGGCCAGGTGGTGCATTTCGAAACCCGGGCGCAGCGGAAAGATGCCGCCTGGACGCTGGGGGTAAATGCGAATTTACCTGGTGACATCGCGGTGCGTTGGGTCAAACATGTACCGGCGGATTTTCACGCCCGGTTCAGCGCCACGGCGCGCCGCTATCGCTACGTCATCTATAATCATCGCCTGCGTCCGGCGGTGTTAAGTCATGGCGTAACGCATTTTCACCAGCCGCTCGACGCCGAGCGTATGCAGCGCGCCGCGCAGTGTCTGCTGGGAGAGAATGACTTTACCTCGTTTCGCGCGGTACAGTGCCAGTCGCGTACCCCGTGGCGCAACGTGATGCATATTAACGTTACCCGCTACGGCGCGTATGTGGTGGTGGATATCAAAGCGAATGCCTTTGTACATCATATGGTCAGGAATATTGTAGGCAGCCTGATGGAGGTCGGGGCCGGAAACCAGCCGGAGAGCTGGATGGCAGAACTGCTGGCAGCAAAAGACAGGACGCTCGCTGCGGCAACGGCAAAAGCGGAAGGGTTGTATCTGGTGTCGGTGGATTACCCGGCCCACTATGATTTACCGGTGCTGCCAATGGGCCCGCTGTTTCTGGCGGACTAATAGGGTCATTAAGGGTAAAGACAAACATGGACTTGATTCACTTTTTAATTGATTTCATCCTGCATATTGATGTGCACCTTGCCGAACTGGTTGCCCAGTATGGCGTCTGGGTTTATGCCATTCTGTTTTTGATTCTGTTCTGCGAAACCGGGCTGGTGGTGACGCCATTCCTGCCGGGCGATTCCCTGCTGTTCGTCGCGGGCGCGCTCTCGGCCTTGCCAACCAACGATCTCAATGTCCACCTGATGGTACTGCTGATGGTCATCGCGGCCATCGTCGGCGATGCGGTCAACTACACCATTGGCCGGCTGTTCGGCGAAAAGCTGTTCAGCAATCCGAACTCAAAGATATTCCGTCGCAGCTATCTGGATAAAACCCACAGCTTTTACGAACGTCACGGCGGGAAAACCATTATCCTGGCGCGCTTTGTGCCGATAGTCCGAACCTTCGCGCCGTTTGTGGCGGGAATGGGGCATATGTCCTATCGTCATTTTGCAGCCTATAACGTGGTTGGGGCGCTGCTGTGGGTGCTGCTGTTCACCTATGCCGGCTATCTGTTTGGCGATTTGCCGGTGGTGCAGGAGAACCTGAAGCTGCTGATCGTGGCGATCATCGTGCTTTCCGTCCTGCCGGGCGTGATTGAGATTATTCGCCACAAGCGGGCGGCGGCGAAGCAGGCGAAGTAGTTTAGCCTGTGTTGCGCGTGGCGGTGCAGAGCGTCACGCGCAGCGGTTTGACCACTTTTTTATCCCATGTTCCGGGATGATATGATTTAATGTGCAACATTCATGGTCTGTAAGAGGCAAAAATGGCATTATGCGCCCCTTACGACAAAACTGGCATCGACCAGGTTCAGGCAGAAAGGTTATCAATGAGCTGGATTGAACGAATTAAAAGCAACATCACTCCCACCCGCAAGGCGAGCATTCCTGAGGGTGTATGGACCAAGTGCGACAGCTGCGGTCAGGTACTCTACCGCGCCGAGCTGGAGCGCAACCTGGAGGTTTGTCCTAAGTGCGATCACCATATGCGCATGTCGGCGCGTAATCGCCTGCATAGCCTGTTGGATGAAGGTTCTCTGGTAGAACTGGGTAGCGAACTTGAGCCAAAAGATGTGCTGAAGTTCCGCGATTCAAAAAAATACAAAGACCGCCTGGCGTCCGCTCAGAAAGAGACGGGCGAGAAAGACGCGCTGGTGGTGATGAAAGGTACGCTCTACGCGATGCCGGTGGTTGCCGCCGCCTTTGAATTCTCCTTTATGGGGGGATCGATGGGTTCCGTCGTCGGCGCACGCTTTGTACGCGCGGTGGAGCAGGCGCTGGAAGATAACTGCCCGCTGATCTGCTTCTCCGCCTCCGGTGGCGCCCGTATGCAGGAAGCGCTGATGTCGCTGATGCAGATGGCGAAAACCTCCGCGGCGCTGGCGAAAATGCAGGAGCGCGGACTGCCGTACATCTCCGTGCTGACCGACCCGACCATGGGCGGCGTATCGGCGAGCTTTGCGATGCTGGGCGATCTGAACATTGCCGAGCCGAAAGCGCTGATCGGCTTTGCCGGTCCTCGCGTTATCGAGCAGACCGTACGCGAGAAGCTGCCGCCGGGATTCCAGCGCAGTGAGTTTCTGATTGAAAAAGGGGCGATCGATATGATCGTTCGCCGTCCGGAAATGCGTCTCAAGCTGGCCAGCATTCTGGCGAAGCTGATGAACCTGCCGGCGCCGGTTGCCGTTTCGGAAGCGCCTCATGAAGGCGTGGTGGTGCCGCCGGCACCGGATCAGGAACCTGAGGCCTGATAAAGCAGAGGGCAGGGCCTGGCGGCGCTGCCCTTTTTTATTCATACGCGTTAACCGTCAATTCTTACGGGCATCATGGAAAAAGATCCTATTCCTCAGGCCACGTCGCCCCTGGCTACGTGGCTTTCTTATCTGGAACATCTGCACAGTAAAACCATCGACCTTGGGCTGGCGCGCGTCAGCGAGGTCGCCGGGCAGATGGATATCGTTAAACCGGCGCCGTTCGTTTTTACCGTCGCGGGCACCAATGGCAAAGGCACCACCTGCCGCACGCTGGAAACCATCCTGATGGCGGCCGGTTATAAAGTGGGGGTCTACAGCTCTCCGCATCTGGTGCGCTACACCGAACGCGTGCGCATTCAGGGGGCTGAACTGCCGGAGGCGGCGCATACGGCTTCGTTTGCTGAAATCGAAGCGGCGCGGGGTGACATCTCGCTGACCTATTTTGAATACGGCACGCTCTCGGCGCTGTGGCTGTTTAAGCAGGCGCAGCTGGATGTGGTGATCCTTGAGGTCGGGCTCGGCGGGCGTCTCGACGCCACCAACATCGTTGATGCCGACGTCGCGGTGGTCACCAGCATCGCCCTCGATCATACCGACTGGCTGGGCCCGGATCGCGAAAGTATCGGCCGGGAAAAAGCGGGCATCTTTCGCGCCGGTAAACCGGCGGTGGTGGGGGAGCCGGATATGCCGCTCACCATCGCGGAAGTGGCTAGCGAGAAGGGCGCGCTGCTCCAGCGCCGCGGCGTCGACTGGCGCTATGAGGTGGAGGGCGAAACGTGGTCCTTCCGCGATACGGCAGGGGCGTTAAGCCACCTGCCTCTGCCTCAGGTGCCGTTGCCGAATGCGGCGACGGCCGTGGCGGCGCTGCGCGCCAGCGGGCTTGCCGTGGATGACGCTATCCTGCGCGCAGGGATCCGCGATGCGATGCTCCCGGGACGCTTTCAGATAATCAGCGACGCCCCGCGAGTGATCCTCGATGTGGCGCACAACCCGCACGCGGCGGCCTATCTCGCCGGGCGTCTCAAAACGTTAGCGAAAACGGGACGCGTGCTGGCGGTTATTGGTATGCTGCATGATAAGGACATCGCCGGCACGTTGGCCAATCTGGCTCCGGAAGTCGATGCCTGGTACTGCGCGCCGCTGGAAGGCCCGCGCGGCGCGACGGCAGAGCAGCTGGTGGAACATTTGCGCTGCGGTACAGTCTATAGCAGCGTGGCGCAGGCGTGGCGTGCGGCCATGGCTGACGCTAAAGTGGAAGATACCGTGCTGGTGTGTGGTTCGTTTCACACCGTAGCGCAGGTTATGGAAGAGATAGACGCGGGGAGAATCGGTGGCGAGTAAGTTTCAGAACCGTTTAGTCGGGACAATCGTGCTGGTGGCGCTGGGGGTGATTATCCTGCCAGGGCTGCTGGACGGGCAGAAAAAGCATTACCAGGATGAGTTTGCCGCGATCCCGCTGGTACCGAAACCAGGCGATCGCGATGAACCGGATATGTTGCCGGCGGCAACCCAGGCGTTGCCTTCGCAACCGCCGGAAGGGGCGGCGGAAGAGGTGCGGGCGGGCGATGCCGCCGCGCCATCGTTAGATCCATCGCGTATTCCGGTGAACAGCAACAGCTTCGATGACGTTCAGGAGCCGGTGGTGGCCGCGAAACCGCAGCCGAAACCGCAGCCGCAACAGCAGGCCGCGACGCCAACGCCGCCGCCGGCTAAGCCACAGCAGCAACAGCCATCGCAGCAGCAGGCGGCCCTGCCGGCGCCGACCGGCAAAGCCTATGTGGTTCAGCTGGGCGCGTTGAAGAACGCCGATAAGGTGAATGAGATTGTCGGTAAACTGCGGGCCTCGGGTTTCAAAGTCTATACGTCGCCTTCGACGCCGGTACAGGGTAAAATTACCCGCATCCTCGTCGGCCCGGATGCGTCAAAAGACAAGCTGAAAGGCCAGCTGGGCGATCTGCAGCAGATCTCCGGGCTTAGCGGGGTGGTGATGGGCTTCACCCCGAACTGATTGTTTTTTCCGCCATGCGGAGAGAACGTGGCGGGGAGAAACGCCCCGCAAACCCTGTCTCAGCCGCCCTGAAGAGGCGAAAGGCAGTCTGGCGTTGAATGTTTTTTCAGCGCCATTTTTATTTCTGTAGGGCATGGAAATCCCTACGCAAACGTTTTCTTTTTCTGTTAGAATGCGCCCCGAACTGGACGACAGGGCGTAAATCGTGGGACGTATATGGTCTGGATTGATTACGCCATTATGGCGGTGCTGGGTCTTTCTTGCCTGGTCAGCCTGATCCGCGGCTTTGTTCGCGAAGCTTTATCGTTAGTCACGTGGGGTTGCGCGTTTTATGTCGCCAGCCATTACTACGCTGACCTGTCTGTCTGGTTTACGGGCTTTGAGGATGAACGAGTTCGAAATGGGATTGCTATTGCGGCGCTGTTTATCGTGACGCTCATCGTTGGCGCTATCGTGAACTATGTGATAGGCCAGCTGGTGGAGAAGACCGGTTTGTCAGGAACCGACAGGGTATTGGGGATCTGCTTCGGCGCGCTACGTGGGGTGCTGATCATCGCCGCTATCCTGTTCTTCCTGGACACCTTTACCGGGATGGCGAAGAGCGATGACTGGCATCAGTCGCAGTTTATTCCCTATTTTACCCCCGTCATCAGATGGTTTTTTGAATACCTGCAAAGCTCGTCAAGTTTCTTGCCTAAAGTATAGACTTTGGGTCGTTGCTGAACGAGGAAAAGACGTATGTGCGGTATTGTCGGTATCGCCGGTGTTATGCCGGTTAACCAGTCGATTTATGATGCGCTAACGGTGCTCCAGCACCGTGGACAGGATGCCGCTGGCATCATCACCATTGATGCCAACAACTGCTTCCGGTTGCGTAAGGCTAACGGGCTGGTAAGCGACGTATTCGAGGCCCGCCACATGCAGCGTATGCAGGGCAATATGGGTATTGGCCACGTGCGTTATCCTACGGCGGGCAGCTCCAGCGCCTCCGAGGCGCAGCCGTTTTACGTTAACTCGCCGTATGGCATCACATTGGCGCATAACGGCAACCTGACCAATGCGCACGAGCTGCGTAAAAAGCTGTTTGAAGAAAAACGCCGCCATATCAATACCACCTCTGATTCCGAAATCCTCCTCAATATTTTCGCCAGTGAGCTGGATAACTTCCGTCACTACCCGCTGGAAGCGGACAACATCTTCGCGGCGATTGCGGCGACCAACCGCCTGATCCGCGGCGCGTACGCGTGCGTGGCGATGATCATCGGGCATGGCATGGTGGCCTTCCGCGACCCTAACGGCATTCGTCCGCTGGTGCTGGGTAAACGTGACGTTGGCGACGGTCGCACCGAGTATATGGTGGCCTCGGAGAGCGTGGCCCTTGATACGCTTGGTTTTGAATTCCTGCGCGATGTGGCGCCGGGCGAAGCGGTCTATATTACCGAGAAGGGCCAGCTCTATACCCGTCAGTGTGCCGATAATCCGGTCAGCAACCCGTGCCTGTTCGAGTACGTCTATTTTGCCCGTCCGGACTCGTTTATTGACAAAATTTCCGTCTACAGCGCCCGCGTCAACATGGGGACTAAGCTGGGCGAAAAGATTGCCCGCGAGTGGGAAGATCTGGATATTGACGTCGTTATTCCGATCCCGGAGACTTCCTGCGACATCGCGCTGGAAATCGCCCGCATTCTCGACAAACCTTATCGTCAGGGCTTCGTGAAGAACCGCTACGTCGGCCGGACGTTTATCATGCCCGGTCAGCAGCTGCGTCGTAAATCTGTTCGCCGTAAGCTCAACGCCAACCGTGCGGAATTCCGCGATAAGAACGTGCTGCTGGTCGATGATTCCATTGTACGCGGCACCACCTCGGAGCAGATCATTGAGATGGCGCGTGAAGCAGGGGCGAAAAAAGTGTATCTCGCCTCCGCTGCGCCGGAAATTCGTTTCCCGAACGTGTACGGTATCGATATGCCGACCGCCAACGAACTGATCGCCCATGGCCGCGAAGTGGATGAGATCCGCCAGATCATTGGCGCCGACGGCCTGATTTTCCAGGATCTCAACGATCTGATCGACGCGGTGCGCGCGGAGAACCCGGATATTCAGCAGTTTGAATGCTCGGTGTTCAACGGCGTATATGTGACCCGGGATGTCGACCAGCAGTACCTCGACTATCTTGACTCCCTGCGTAACGATGATGCCAAAGCGGTCCAGCTGCAGAACGAAGTCGAAAACCTCGAGATGCACAACGAGGGTTAAGCCGTTCACGCGTCGCGGGCCTGCCGTACCGAAAGGACGGCGGGCTTTTTTTCGCCCCTCAACTGTGCGTCAATAGTTGCGCCAGAGGCTATAATCCGGCAAAGTCTGCGGCACACGCGCAAGGGGTAACAGAACGTGAAACGACTGATTATTGGCATTTCCGGCGCCAGCGGCGCCATTTACGGCGTGCGGATGCTGCAGGTGCTAAGAGATGTGCCGGATATTGAAACTCATCTCATCCTCAGCCAGGCGGCGCGCCAGACGTTGGCCATGGAGACCGACTACTCCGTACGTGAGGTGCAGGCGCTAGCCGATGTGGTGCATGACGCCCGCGATATCGCCGCCAGTATCTCTTCCGGTTCGTTTAAAACCGCCGGGATGGTGATTTTACCCTGCTCAATGAAGACGCTCTCGGGCATTGTCCATAGCTATACGGATGGCCTGCTGACCCGGGCGGCGGATGTCGTGCTGAAAGAGCGTCGTCCGCTGGTGCTCTGCGTGCGGGAAACGCCGTTCCATTTGGGCCATCTGCGTCTGCTGGTTCAGGCTGCAGAGCTGGGGGCGGTGATAATGCCGCCGGTACCGGCTTTTTACCACCGGCCACAAAGCCTGGACGATGTCATCAACCAGACCGTCAATCGGGTACTCGATCAATTTGATATTAGTCTGGAGCACGACTTGTTTACCCGCTGGCAGGGGGCCTAGCGTCGCACTATAGTGGTGCATGAAATGTACGCTTGCGCTGCGGTGGTGCAAATTTGTTGCCGCGATCAAATCCTCGACATTTATTTCGTCTTTTTGCGCTCAGGCGCTGCGGTTTCGCCAGTAATGCTGGTATCTTCCCTTTTAAGACAATCCTGCAACTTTATTTTAACAAATTTAACCCTGTTCCCGGCACGCACCTGGAAGATGGCACAAAAACTGCAGGATTGATCGGCAATCACCATAACAAGCAACGCACCACATCACGACACGACACTTAAGGGTACTGTATGAAGAAGACGATTCTGGCTCTCTCTTTACTCGTGGGAATGAGCAGCACGGCCAGCGTGTTTGCTGCTCTGCCGCAGAGCATTCGCATTGGCACTGACGCGACCTATGCGCCATTTTCGTCGAAAGACGCGAAAGGGGACTTTGTTGGTTTTGATATTGATTTAGGCAATGAGTTGTGCTCCCGAATTAAGGTGAAATGTACCTGGGTCGGCAGCGATTTTGACTCCCTGATCCCCTCCCTGAAGGCGAAGAAGATTGACGCCATCATCTCTTCCCTCTCTATTACCGAGAAGCGCCAGCAAGAGATCGCCTTCTCTGACAAGCTATATGCCGCTGACTCGCGTCTGATCGCCGCCAAAGGGTCGCCGATCCAGCCGACGCTGGAGGCGCTGAAAGGCAAGCATGTCGGCGTGCTGCAGGGTTCTACTCAGGAAGCCTATGCTAACGACCGCTGGCGCAGCCAGGGCGTTGACGTGGTGGCTTACCAGAACCAGGATCTGATCTATTCAGACCTCGCAGCTGGCCGTCTGGATGCGGCGCTGCAGGATGAAGTCGCCGCCAGCGAAGGCTTCCTGAAACAGCCTGCCGGGAAAGATTTCGCCTTCGCCGGCCCGTCCGTTAAAGACAAAAAGTACTTTGGCGACGGCACCGGTATCGGCCTGCGTAAGGACGACGCCGAGCTGAAAGCCGCGTTTGATAAAGCGCTGGGCGAAATGCGTAAAGACGGCACCTACGACAAAATGGCGAAGAAATACTTCGATTTTAACGTGTACGGCGACTAAGACTGCTGCAGGCCCGCACAATGGGGTGGGCCTGCCGCCAGGTTCGTATCCATGCCCCAAAAGGGTGCATCTAAACGCGCTATGGATCATTTCAGTGCAAAAGCAGCCAGTTTTTTGGCTAAAAAATGCATAGTTAAGCGTTTCTGATGCAAAAAATCGGCCTTTCTGGTGCATAAATCTTTGCTCTTAAGGGGCGAATAATGGCACGATAACTGGCGTAAATAGTTCTAATAAACCCGTTAGAATGACAGTCTGTCGAGGATAGTTATGAAAAAACTGGCGTTGTCTCTCTCTTTAGCGCTGGCCCTTTCCAGCGTTTCCACGGTCTTTGCCGCCATCCCGCAAAAAATTCGTATCGGTACCGATCCGACTTATGCTCCCTTCGAATCGAAGAATGCGCAGGGAGAATTGGTCGGTTTTGATATCGATCTGGCAAAAGAGCTGTGTAAGCGTATTAATACGCAATGTACCTTTGTTGAAAACCCGCTGGATGCGCTGATCCCCTCCTTAAAAGCGAAGAAAATCGACGCGATTATGTCTTCGCTGTCGATTACTGAAAAGCGCCAGCAGGAAATTGCCTTCACTGACAAGCTGTATGCGGCAGATTCGCGTCTGGTGGTGAAAAAGGGCAGCCCGGTAACGCCGGATCTCGCCACCCTCAAGGGTAAGCGCGTGGGCGTGCTGCAGGGGACGACTCAGGAAACCTATGGCAATGAGCACTGGGCGCCGAAAGGTATCGAAATTGTCTCCTATCAGGGGCAGGACAATATCTATTCCGACCTGACCGCCGGCCGGATCGACGCCGCGTTCCAGGATGAGGTCGCGGCCAGCGAAGGGTTCCTGAAACAGCCTATCGGTAAAGATTACCAGTTTGGTGGCCCGTCAATCAAAGACGAGAAACTGTTTGGTGTTGGCACCGGTATGGGGCTGCGTAAGGAAGACAAAGAACTGCGTGAAGCGCTGAATAAGGCGTTTGCAGAGATGCGTAAGGACGGCACCTACGACAAGCTGGCGAAAAAATATTTCGATTTTAACGTATACGGCGAATAATTCTCACGCCTCGCCATTGCGCGCGTTTCGCGCGCAATGGTGAATGACAGACAGGGTAGGCAGCATGCTGTATGGGTTTTCACAGGTTATTTTGCAGGGTGCGCTCGTCACCCTGGAGCTTGCGCTCAGCTCGGTCGTTCTCGCCGTCCTGATAGGGCTGGCGGGCGCTGGCGCAAAGTTATCGAGCAATCGTCCACTGGCGCTGGTGTTTGAAGGCTATACCACTCTGATCCGCGGCGTGCCCGATCTGGTGCTGATGCTGCTGATTTTCTACGGCCTGCAGATTGCGCTAAACAGCGTTACCGACGCGCTGGGCATGGCCCAGTTTGATATCGATCCGATGATCGCCGGGATTATTACCCTTGGCTTTATCTATGGCGCCTATTTTACGGAAACCTTCCGCGGCGCCTACCTGGCGGTGCCGAAGGGGCATATCGAAGCGGCTACCGCCTTTGGCTTTAGCGGCGGGCAGACGTTCCGGCGTATTCTCTTCCCGGCGATGATGCGCTACGCGCTGCCGGGGATAGGCAACAACTGGCAGGTTATCCTCAAGGCGACGGCGCTGGTCTCGTTGCTGGGGCTGGAGGATGTGGTCAAAGCCACGCAGCTGGCCGGGAAAAGCACCTGGCAGCCGTTCTACTTCGCCATCGTCTGCGGCCTGATTTATCTGGTGTTTACCACCGTTTCTAATGGCGTACTGCTGCTGCTCGAACGCCGCTATACCGTTGGCGTGAAGAGGGCTGACCTGTGATTGAAATTATTCAGGAGTACTGGAAATCACTACTGTGGACCGACGGCTATCGCTTTACCGGCGTGGCGATTACCTTATGGTTGCTGATCTCTTCAGTGGTAATGGGGGGCATCCTGGCGGTGTTTCTGGCCATCGGCCGCGTCTCGAGCAATAAGTTTATCCAGTTCCCCATCTGGCTGTTCACTTACATATTTCGCGGCACGCCGCTGTATGTGCAACTGCTGGTTTTTTACTCCGGCATGTATACCCTGGAAATCGTCAAAGGCACGGAGCTGTTGAACGCTTTTTTCCGCAGCGGGCTAAACTGCACGGTACTGGCGTTAACCCTGAATACCTGCGCCTATACCACTGAAATTTTCGCCGGCGCGATCCGCTCAGTACCCGCCGGAGAAATTGAAGCGGCGCGGGCCTACGGCTTCTCGTCAGTCAAAGTGTATCGCTGCATTATTCTGCCTTCCGCGCTGCGGATTGCGCTACCGGCCTACAGTAACGAAGTGATCCTCATGCTGCACTCTACCGCGCTGGCGTTTACCGCTACGGTACCGGATCTGCTGAAAATCGCCCGCGATATCAACTCGGCCACCTATCAGCCGTTCACCGCGTTTGGCATCGCCGCGGTGCTCTATTTAATTATCTCGTATGTGCTGATTAGCTTGTTCCGTAAAGCGGAAAAGCGCTGGTTGCAGCATATCAAACCTTCTTCGACGCATTGAGAACGCCATGTCCGACAATAAATTAAACGTTATCGATCTGCATAAACGCTATGGGGAACACGAGGTGCTGAAGGGCGTCTCGCTGCAGGCGAAAGCCGGGGACGTTATCAGCATCATCGGTTCATCGGGTTCCGGAAAAAGTACCTTTTTGCGCTGTATTAACTTCCTTGAAAAACCGAGCGAAGGCACGATCGTCGTCAGCGGCCAAAATATTGGTCTGGTACGGGATAAAGACGGCCAGCTGAAGGTGGCCGACAAGAACCAGTTGCGCCTGCTGCGCACCCGGTTGACCATGGTGTTTCAGCATTTCAATCTGTGGAGCCATATGACGGTGCTGGAGAACGTCATGGAGGCGCCGATTCAGGTGCTGGGCTTAAGCAAACAGGAAGCGCGCGAACGGGCGGTAAAATATCTGGCCAAGGTCGGGATAGACGAACGTCAGCAGGCGAAGTATCCGGTGCATCTTTCCGGTGGCCAGCAGCAGCGTGTCTCTATTGCCCGCGCGCTGGCGATGGAACCGGAAGTGCTGCTGTTTGATGAGCCGACCTCCGCGCTGGATCCGGAACTGGTGGGCGAAGTGTTACGCATTATGCAGCAGCTGGCAGAAGAGGGAAAAACCATGGTGGTGGTGACCCATGAAATGGGCTTTGCCCGCCACGTCTCTTCACATGTCATTTTTCTGCATCAGGGTAAAATTGAAGAAGAAGGGCATCCGGATGCGCTGTTTGGCGCGCCGAAAAGCCCGCGCCTGCAGCAGTTTCTGAAAGGTTCGCTGAAATAATCGGCTCATCCGGCGTCTGCGGACGCCGGATGAGCTTCCCGCTCCAGCCGATAGATCCAGTCATCGTAATCGACGCCGTTCAGATGATAGGCTTTCTCCAGCACCTGGGTGCGCACAAAGCCTTGCTTCTCCAGCAGGCGGTTTTCACCCAGCACCCAGGCATTGATGGCCTGCACCCCCAGGGTGGTGAAACCATACTCGCAGACCGCCCGCAGCGCTTCGCTGGCATAGCCTTTTCCCTGAGCCTGAGGCAGCAGCGCGTAGCCGACGTCAGCTTCGTGCGGATTTTTCGGACTGATGCGGAGCCCAATATCGCCCAGCGCCTCGCCGAATTTATCGCGCAATACAAACACCCCGGGATCGGCACAGCGACTGACGAAGACGCTGCGCAGCGCCTCCTCGCTTAACACCTCCCCCATAAAACGCATCACCTGCGGATCCTGGCGCAGGCGCAGAAAAAAGGGCCAGTCATCGGTAACAAAGCGGGTAAGCGAAAGGCGTGGTGTGGTGATGGTCGTCATAAAGCAGTCAATACGCAGAAAGAAAAGCCTACCTTAGCACTTTGCTTTGCCAGGTAACACCGGCGAACCGGCCGGCTGGCGGTGAATTCAGGCGATTAAGGGCGCTGGTTGTCCTGAATATGGCGATGCTGCAGCGCCAGGGTGAGGCCATCCAGGCGTGGAGCATGAGCCAGCAGAACGGAATCAGGGGAGCCAATGCTCCCCTGTGTCAGCCATTAACTCAGCACATCCTTTAGCGCTTCGTCCAGATCGTACCAGCGGAAGGCAAAGCCGGCGGCCTCCAGACGCTTTGGCAGCGCGCGCTGGCCGCCGAGCACCAGGACGGCGGATTCCCCCATCAACAGGGGGATAGCGGCGGCGGGAACGCGGAAAATCGCCGGTCGATGGAGCGCATGACCCAGCGCATGGGCGAACTGCTCGTTATGCACCGGGTAGGGAGAAACCATATTGAACGGACCGCGCAGATCGTTATCCAGCAGCCACAGAATGCCGTTAACCATATCGTCGATATGGATCCAGGCCAGGTACTGTCTGCCGTTGCCGATAGGCCCGCCGAGGCCGAGCTTAAAGGCGGGTGTCATTTTGCCGAGAATACCGCCCCGCGGAGCCAGTACCACGCCGGTGCGCAGCAGGCAGACGCGGGTGCGCTCGCTTTGCGCTTCGCAGGCAATTTGCTCCCAGCGGGCGCACAGCTTATGGGTAAACTCATTGTGCGGTGGCTCTTCTTCGGTCACCACCACCTCGCCGAGGTCGCCATAGTAGCCGATGGCAGACCCGCTGATCAGCACGGAGGGAGGGGTGTCGCTGGCGTGGATCAGGCCCACCAGCCGCTGCGTGAGATCCCAGCGGCTATGGCACAAGCGTTGTTTCTGCTCGGCCGTCCAGCGTTTATCAGCGATGGGTTCACCCGCCAGATTGATGACGGCATCAATGTCATTGAGGTGGTGATGGCCCTCGAAATCGCGCCACAGGGTGACGCGCGGATCGAGACGGGCGCGGGCGGTATCCGGATGTCGCGTGGAGACCGTGACGCTATGCCCGAGCTCCAGCAATCTGGGTATCAGATGTCGGCCAATCAGGCCGGTACCACCAGTAAGCAGGATCTTCATACCACCTCCCTGACATGGTTAGCGACGCCAGCTCATGGTCATGGACACCGAGTCGGCATAGCGCAGCGCATGAAGTTTATCAATCTCCACTTCAGCATATGTGACCCAGTGATGTTCGCATGCGATATTCAGCACATCCTGAGTTAATTTTTCCAGCAGCGAAAAACGGCCATTCTCAAGATGGCTGATTATGCGCTTGGTAATGGTGCGATAGTTCAGCGCATCATTGATGTCCTCGCTGTCGCGCGCTTTATCGGCAGGGTAGTGAATGGCTACATTCACTACCACGTCCTGGCGGTTGGCGATCTCTTCCTCTTTAATACCAATAAAAGTCCGCAGGCGCAGGTTCTTAATACGAATAATGGCGTCTGGTTGAGACATTGCAGGCTTCCTCCGTGGTGTAAGTCCTGCAATCATACAACAAAGAGCGACGGGCGAGCAGGGGGTTAATAAAGCTGAATTTTTAACATCGCTTCCGCCGTTGCCGGCCGCTGCTTAATGCGCTCATACCAGTTGTGCACCGCCGGATAGTTCGCCAGATCGATACGCTGTCGGACATGGCAGTTCACCCAGGGCCAGGCGGCGATGTCGGCGATACTGTAGTGGTCGCCGCCAAGCCACGGGCTGCATCCCAGACGCTGATTTAGCACCCCATACAGTCGTTGGGTTTCCACCTGAAAACGTTCAATAGCGTAGGGCACGGTTTGCGGCGCGGAGTGGGAAAAATGTTGATTTTGCCCCAGCATCGGCCCCAGCCCGCCGACCTGCCAGAACAGCCACTGCAGCGTGACGTAGCGTTCCCGCAGCTCGCCGCTCAGCAGCTTACCGCTTTTTTCCGCCAGATAGAGCAGGATGGCGCCGGACTCGAAAACGCTCAACGGCGCCCCGCCGTCAGCAGGCATGTGGTCGACGATAGCCGGAACTTTATTATTCGGCGAAATCGCCAGAAACTGCGGATGAAATTGTTCCCCTTTGCCGATATCGACCCGAATTAGCCGATAGGCTAGCTCCGCCTCTTCGAGGAACAGGGTGATTTTGTGGCCGTTTGGGGTGGGTGCATAGTAAAGATCGATCATAATATTTCCCGCCGTCGTGGGTCGCAAACTGTTCGAGTATAGGTGAAGCTGCGCCACCCGGGAGAAATTCCGCAAGCGACCCGGCAGCCAGGCGACAAGTCGTCCGCGCTCGAGCAGTGACATCGCCTGTAAGACAGGCTATGTTGGCTTATTGTCCTGTCTACCACCCTTGAGGAAGCTATGAGCCAGCCTGTCATTACCCTGTGGTCCGATGCCGATTTTTTCTCACCGTACGTGATGTCTGTCTATGTCGCTCTGCAGGAAAAAAGCCTGCCTTTTACCCTTAAAACCGTCGACCTGAACCGCGGCGAACATCTGCAGGCGGGCTGGACAGGCTATGCCGCCACCCGTCGCGTACCGCTGCTGGAGGTTGATGATTTCGCGCTAAGTGAGTCTTCGGCGATTACTGAGTATCTGGATGAGCGTTTCGCGCCGCCGGAGTGGGAGCGCATCTACCCGCATGATCTGCAAAAACGAGCCCGCGCCCGGCAGATCCAGGCCTGGCTGCGCAGCGATCTGATGCCAATTCGTGAAGAGCGATCCACCGCCGTGGTGTTTGACGGGGCGAAAATGCCGGACCTCAGCGAGGCCGGCAGGCAATCTGCGGAAAAGCTGTTTGCCACCGCCACCACGCTACTGGCCCACGGCGGGAAAAATTTATTTGGCGAATGGTCTATTGCCGACGCAGACCTGGCGCTGATGCTCAATCGCCTGGTTCTCAATGGCGATAAGGTACCGGAGGCGCTGGCTGATTATGCGTCTTTCCAGTGGCAGCGGGCCTCAATCCAGCGTTACGTGGCGCTTTCCGCCAAACGCTGAGGCTGATAACCCGCCGCGCTTCCGCTATCATAGAGGCATCGTAACCAGTGGAGATGGAACCTATGAAGCTGATGTTTGCCTCCGATATTCATGGTTCGCTGCCCGCCACGGAACGCGTGCTTGAACGGTTCGCGCAAAGCGGCGCCAGGTGGCTGATCATACTCGGCGATGTGCTCAATCACGGTCCGCGTAACGCGCTGCCTGAGGGGTATGCGCCGGGTGAGGTGGCGGAGCGGTTGAACAGCGTGGCGGAACGCATTGTTGCCGTTCGCGGCAACTGCGACAGCGAAGTGGATCAGATGCTGCTTCGTTTTCCAATGACCGCGCCCTGGCAGCAGGTGCTTAGCGAACGCTATCGCCTGTTTCTGACCCACGGGCATCTCTATAGTCCGGATAATCTGCCGCCGCTGGCCGCTGGCGATGTCCTGGCATATGGCCATACTCATATACCGGTCGCGGAAAAACGCGGCGCAATTTACCTCTTTAATCCCGGCTCAGTGAGTATCCCGAAAGGGGGATATTCCGCCAGCTATGGGCTGCTGGATCAGGGGCGGCTGCAGGTTTTAGCACTCAATGATAATCAGGTTATTGCAGAGGTTGCAATTTACCCGTAATTTAGCCCTCAATCATAAAGACGCGCCGCGAGAGCGCATTTAAAGTAAGGTTTCCTGATGGCGGAACAGAATCATTTGGCAAGCACAGAATGGGTCGATATTGTTAATGAAAACAATGAGGTGATAGCTCAGTCCAGCCGCGAGCAAATGCGCGCGCAGTGCCTGCGCCACCGGGCGACCTATATCGTCGTTCATGACGGAATGGGGAAAATTCTGGTGCAGCGACGCACCGAGACAAAAGACTTTCATCCGGGCATGCTGGATGCCACCGCTGGCGGCGTCGTGCAGGCTGATGAGCAGCTGCTGGAATCGGCCCGTCGCGAGGCGGAAGAGGAGTTAGGCATCGCCGGGGTGCCGTTTGCCGATCACGGCCAGTTTTATTACGAAGACAAATTCTGCCGCGTCTGGGGAAGTCTGTTTAGCTGCGTCTCCCACGGGCCGTTCGCCCTGCAGGAAGAAGAGGTCAGCGAGGTGTGCTGGTTAACGCCGGAAGAGATCACCGCCCGCTGCGATGAGTTCACGCCGGACTCCCTGAAAGCGCTGGCGCTGTGGATGACCCGCAACGCCGGTAATGAGTATGATGATGCGGAAGAGAGCGAGCGCGAATAAAGATCGCAAACGCGCGACAGCAATCGTCGCTCGCCTCCTGACGACAAAAAGGCAGCCATTCGGCTGCCTTTTGCTTTGACCACAGCGGCAGATTACTTCTGCTGCTGAGCCGATTGGATCGCGGTCAGTGCGATGGTATAGACGATATCGTCTACCAGCGCGCCACGGGACAGGTCGTTGACCGGCTTGCGCATACCCTGCAGCATCGGCCCGATGGAGATCAGGTCGGCAGAGCGCTGTACCGCTTTGTACGTGGTGTTACCGGTGTTCAGATCCGGGAAGATGAACACGGTCGCGCGGCCAGCTACCGGTGAGTTCGGCGCTTTGGACTTCGCTACGTCAGCCATCACCGCGGCGTCATACTGCAGCGGGCCGTCGATCATCAGGTCAGGACGTTTTTCCTGGGCCAGACGGGTCGCTTCGCGGACTTTCTCGACATCGCTACCCGCGCCGGAGGTACCGGTGGAGTAGGAGAGCATCGCCACGCGCGGCTCGATGCCGAAGGCAATCGCGGATTCAGCGGACTGAATAGCGATTTCCGCCAGCTGCTCGGCGGTCGGGTCCGGGTTGATCGCGCAGTCGCCGTAAACGTAAACCTGTTCCGGCAGCAGCATGAAGAACACGGAGGAGACCAGCGAGCTGCCCGGCGCGGTTTTGATCAGCTGCAGCGGCGGACGAATGGTGTTGGCAGTGGTGTGAACCGCGCCGGATACCAGACCGTCGACTTCGTCCTGTTCCAGCATCAGGGTGCCGAGAACCACGTTGTCTTCCAGCTGCTCACGCGCGACCGCTTCGGTCATGCCTTTGTTCTTACGCAGTTCGACCAGGCGACCCACATAGCTTTCGCGAACCACTTCCGGATCGACGATTTCAATGCCGGCGCCAAGCTCAACGCCCTGGGCCGCGGCTACGCGGTTGATCTCATCCGGGTTACCCAGCAGGACGCAGGTGGCGATCCCGCGTTCAGCGCAAATCGCCGCCGCTTTCACGGTACGCGGTTCGTCGCCTTCCGGCAGAACGACACGTTTGCCGGCTTTGCGCGCCAGCTCGGTCAGCTGGTAGCGGAAGGCTGGCGGAGAGAGACGGCGGCTGCGCTCGGATGTCGCGGTCAGCGATTCGATCCAGTCGGCGTTGATGTAGTTGGCCACGTATTCCTGAACTTTCTCGATACGCTCGTGATCGTCAACAGGTACTTCGAGGTTAAAGCTCTGCAGGCTCAGGGAGGTCTGCCAGGTGTTGGTGTTGACCATGAATACCGGCAGGCCGGTCGCGAAAGCGCGTTCACACAGCTTGCTGATGCGCGCGTCCATTTCATAGCCGCCGGTCAGCAGAATGGCGCCGATTTCCACGCCGTTCATTGCCGCCAGGCAGGCCGCAACCAGCACGTCAGGACGGTCTGCGGAGGTAACCAGCAGAGAACCAGGGCGGAAGTGTTCCAGCATGTGCGGGATGCTGCGCGCGCAGAAAGTCACGGATTTCACGCGGCGGGTATTGATATCGCCTTCGTTAATGATGGTCGCATTCAGATGGTGAGCCATGTCGATCGCGCGGGTCGCGATCAGATCGAAGCTCCATGGCACTGCGCCCAGCACCGGCAGCGTACTGCCTTTCTGCAGCTGAGCCGGGTCAATCTTCACGATTTTTGCTTTCGACGAGTCGTCGAAAATTTCCGACAGGTCAGGACGGGTACGGCCCTGATCGTCGACAGGGGCATTCAGTTTGTTGACGATAACGCCGGTGATGCTGGTATTTTTGGCGCCGCCAAAGCTGTTACGGGTCAGTTCGATACGCTCGTTCAGCTGTTCTGGCGTGTCGGTGCCCTGAGACATCACGAAGACGATTTCAGCGTTCAGCGTTTTGGCGATTTCAAAGTTCAGCGCCTGGGCGAACTGATGCTTACGGGTCGGTACCAGGCCTTCCACCAGCACCACTTCCGCGTCCTGAGTATTCGCGTGGTAGTTGGCAATGATCTCTTCCATCAGCACATCTTTCTGATTGCTGGAGAGCAGAGACTCAACATGGCTCATCTTCAGCGGTTCAGCGGCGGTGGTGGTGGAGGAGCTGGCGCGAACGATGGTGGTGGTCTGGTCTGGGGCATCGCCACCGGAACGCGGCTGGGCGATAGGTTTAAAGACGCTCAGACGAACGCCTTTGCGTTCCATAGCGCGGATCACACCGAGGCTGACGCTGGTCAGACCTACGCTGGTACCGGTAGGAATTAACATGATAGTACGGGACACGGTATATCCTCTTTCGTTACCGCCAGTATCAGGCGGGATACAAAACAGCACCGCCAGCTATCCGTCATATTTCAAGTTGCACGTGCGTTGGCTCTACTTGCTCACCCCGGTGGCGTACGCGCTGTACGCGGCCGGGGTTTTGCTGTGTCGCCGCCTTCCTGCAGCTCGAATTATTGCGGGTCAGGGCTGGCGATGTGGAATTATGCGGTCAGACGGCTGGCGTCTTGCGCGATGACCAGCTCTTCGTTGGTCGGGATAACCACGGCAGGACGGGTGCCTTCTTTGTTGATGAAGCCAGACTTGCCGAAGCGGGCAGCAAGGTTACGCTCATGGTCAACTTCAAAGCCCAGTACGCCCAGTTTACCCAGCGACAGCTCACGCACCATCGCGGCGTTTTCACCGATACCACCGGTGAAAATAACGGCGTCAAGACGGCCGTCCATCAGCGCGGTGTAGGAACCGATGTATTTCGCCAGGCGGTGGCAGTAAACGTCCATCGCGCGTTTAGCGTCGGCTTTTTCCTGATAGTTGTCTTCCACGTAGCGGCAGTCGCTGGTGACTTCGGTCAGACCCAGCAGGCCGGACTCTTTGGTCAGCATTTTGTTGATCGCGTCAACGCTCATGCCCAGGGTGTCGTGCAGATGGAAGATGATGGCCGGATCGATGTCACCGGAGCGGGTACCCATCACCAGGCCTTCCAGCGGGGTCAGACCCATGGAGGTGTCAACGCATTTACCGTTACGGATAGCGGAAACAGAACCACCGTTGCCGAGGTGGCAGGTGATGATGTTCAGCTCTTCCACCGGCTTGTTGAGGATCTTAGCGGCTTCCTGAGTCACGTAGAAGTGGCTGGTGCCGTGCGCGCCGTAACGACGAACGCCGTGCTCTTTGTACAGGCTGTACGGCAGGGCGTAGAGATAGGATTCTTCCGGCATGGTCTGATGGAACGCCGTATCGAATACAGCCACGTTTTTGTCTTTCAGGTGCGGGAAGGATTTCAGCGCTTCAGCGATGCCGATCAGGTGTGCCGGGTTGTGCAGCGGTGCGAAAGACGCGGCGTCTTTAATACCCTGAATTACGGACTCGTCGATCACCACGGAGCTGGTGTATTTTTCACCGCCGTGTACGATACGGTGGCCGATTGCGGTCAGCTGAGCAGACAGTTCTGGTTTTTGTGCCAGAATAGTGTTAACGATAAAGTTCAGCGCTTCACTGTGCGCGGCGCCCGCGCCTAACTCGGCTTCTTGTTTGCTGCCGTCCATTTTCCATTTGATACGGGCTTCCGGCAGGTGGAAGCATTCCGCTAAACCGGACAGATATTCGTCGCCGTTCACGGCGTCAAGGATAGCAAATTTCAGAGAGGAGCTACCGCAGTTCAGAACCAGTACTAACTTACTCGACATGGAAGTACCTTTTTATGATACGTGGCTAAAAAAACGTCAGTGTGTCATTAGCGTAGCGCAGGATGACCTCGACATTTATGATTAACATCATGCCTTGTTCTGTTTTCGGGCACGATGAGAGAAGTACATTTGATTTTATGCCATTTTGCATAATTTTCAGCCAATGGCAGAATATGCGATAATTTGACTAGCCTGGCAAAGAGTCTAACCGCCCTTTCAGGCGGGCACAGGATACCTGATTGCGGCATCCTTTGCCAAAATCTTTTGAACGATGTCATGCATAGTTGGTGTTTTGCACGAATTTTTTAAGTTTTATATGTAAAGTTGAGGTAAAGCCATGTCGACCCCTGAGAAACGCCCCGTTAGCTTCTTTAGCTTGTTCAACCGCGGGCAGCATTACGCAAAGACCTGGCCTCTCGACAAGCGCCTCGCACCGGTGTTTATTGAAAACCGCATTATTCGTGCCACCCGCTATGCCATCCGCATCATGCCGCCAATCGCCATTTTTACCCTCTGCTGGCAGATAGCTCTTGGCGGCCAGCTGGGCCCCGCCGTCGCTACCGCGCTGTTTGCGCTGAGCCTGCCGATGCAGGGACTCTGGTGGTTGGGTAAGCGTTCGGTGACGCCGCTGCCGCCCTCCATTCTTAACTGGTTCTATGAAGTGCGCGGTAAACTGCAGGAGGCGGGGCAGGCGCTGGCACCGGTCGAAGGCAAGCCCGATTATCAGGCGCTGGCTGACACGCTTAAGCGCGCCTTCAAACAACTGGATAAAACTTTCCTTGATGATTTGTAATTCACTACGGAAAACGCATATAAAAGAAGGCGCATGATTTATGCGCCTTCTTTATTTCACGCCCTACCGTGCTACAGGAGTCACAACATGGAAATGACCAATGCGCAGCGTCTGATTTTATCCAATCAGTACAAAATGATGACGATGCTCGACCCGGATAATGCGGAACGCTACCGTCGTCTGCAAACCATCATAGAGCGAGGGTATGGGCTACAGATGCGTGAACTGGACCGCGAGTTTGGCCAGTTGACGGAAGAAACCTGCCGTACCGTTATTGATATCATGGAGATGTACCACGCGCTGCACGTCTCCTGGACCAACCTGAAAGACGCGGCGGGTATCGATGAACGCCGGGTCACCTTCCTCGGATTTGATGCCGCCACCGAAGCGCGTTATCTCGGCTATGTGCGTTTTATGGTCAACGTTGAAGGCCGCTACAGCCATTTTGACGCCGGTACCCATGGCTTTAACTCGCAGACTCCGATGTGGGAGAAATATCAGCGGATGCTGAGCGTCTGGCACGCTTGCCCGCGCCAGTATCATCTGAGCAGTAATGAAATTAATCAAATTATCAACGCCTGAGGGAGGTGCCCGTGCAGTGTAAAGGTTTCCTGTTCGATTTAGACGGGACGCTGGTGGATTCCTTGCCGGTGGTGGAGCGTTCATGGTGCAAGTGGGGGGATCGTTTCGCCATTGACCATGATGAAATTCTCAGTTTTATTCACGGCAAGCAGGCCATTACCTCCATTCGCCATTTTATGCCGGGGCGCAGCGAGGAGGATATCCAGGCCGAATTTCGCTACCTCGAGCAGATAGAAGCCACTGATATTGAGGGTATCGTCGCGCTGCCGGGGGCATTAGCCCTGCTGAATACGCTCAATGAGGCCGGGATCCCGTGGGCGATTGTCACCTCCGGCTCGATTCCGGTTGCCCACGCGCGTCACCGCGCGGCGGGCCTGCCGATGCCTGAGGTGTTCGTCACCGCCGAGCAGGTGAAACACGGCAAACCGGCGCCGGACGCCTATCTGCTGGGCGCCGAGCGGCTGGGTCTGCCTGCCGGGGAGTGCGCGGTGGTGGAAGATGCGCCGGCGGGGCTCCTCTCCGGACTGGCGGCCGGCTGTCGCACTATCGCGGTCAACGTGCCCGCCGATGCCCCTCGCCTGGATGAAGCCGACCTCGTGCTGAGCAGCCTGGAAGATCTGGTGGTTGAACGCCAGACTGACGGCGTGGTAAATGTGCGTCTTAAAGCGTAAACCCATGATTTCGCCCCGCGTCGTCGGGGCTTTTTTATGCCACTATGTCGACTCCCACTTGTGACAAGGAAACGTTGTGAACGGTGAATTGATTTGGGTTTTATCCCTCCTGGCCATCGCGGTTGTGCTGTTTGCTACCGGCAAGGTGCGCATGGATGCTATCGCCCTGATGGTCATTGTCGCCTTTGTCCTCAGCGGAACGCTGACGTTAAATGAAGCTTTTTCCGGATTCAGCGATCCTAACGTGATCCTGATTGCCGCCCTGTTTATTATCGGCGATGGCCTGGTGCGCACCGGAGTCGCCACCAAAATGGGGGCATGGCTGGTGAGCGTGGCGGGGAACAGCGAAACCAAAATGCTGATCTACCTGATGCTCACCGTCGCCGGTCTGGGCGCGTTTATGAGCTCCACCGGGGTGGTCGCCATTTTCATCCCGGTGGTACTTAGCGTCTCGGCGCGGATGAATACCTCGCCATCGCGGCTGATGATGCCGCTGAGCTTCGCCGGGCTTATCAGCGGGATGATGACCCTGGTGGCGACGCCGCCCAACCTGGTGGTCAACAGTGAATTGCTGCGCGAGGGACTGCACGGCTTCAGCTTTTTCAGCGTCACGCCGATTGGCCTGGTGGTGCTGATCCTGGGCATCGTCTATATGCTGGCGGTGCGCTTTATGCTGAAGACGGATAATGGCGACTCCGCACGCGATGGGCGAAAAAGAAGCACCTTCCGCGATTTGATCCGCGAGTATCACCTCACCGGCCGCGCTCGCCGGCTGGCCATCCGCCCGGGTTCGCCGATGATCGGTCAGCGGCTGGATGATTTAAAGCTGCGTGAGCGCTACTGCGCCAACGTGATCGGCGTTGAACGCTGGCGGCGGTTCCGCCGGGTAATTGTCAACGTCAACGGGGTATCGGAATTTCGCGCCCGCGACGTCCTGCTGATCGATATGTCCGCCTCCGATGTCGATTTACGCCAGTTCTGCGGCGAGCAAATGCTTGAGCCGATGGTATTGCGCGGCGAGTATTTTGCCGATCAGGCGCTGGATGTGGGGATGGCGGAGGTGGCGCTGATCCCGGATTCAGAGATGATTGGCAAAACGGTGCGTGAGATAGCCTTCCGCACCCGGTTTGGTCTCAATATCGTCGGCATGAAGCGCGATGGCAAAGCGATGGATGGTTCGGTGGTCGATGAGCCGCTGCAGCTCGGCGATATCCTGCTGGTGGTCGGCAACTGGCGGCAAATTGCCCTGCTGGCGAAGCGCGGCCGGGATTTCGTGGTACTCAATATGCCGGTTGAGGTCGATGACGCTTCGCCGGCCCACAGCCAGGCTCCGCATGCGATTTTCTGCCTGGTGCTGATGGTAGCCCTGATGCTCACCGATGAAATTCCCAACCCGATTGCCGCGATTATCGCCTGTCTGCTGATGGGCAAATTCCGCTGCATCAATGCCGAAAGCGCCTACAAGGCGATCCACTGGCCGAGCATTATTTTGATTGTTGGGATGATGCCGTTTGCCCTGGCGCTGCAAAAAACCGGCGGGGTGGATCTGGTGGTGAAGGGACTGATGGATGTCGCCGGAGGCGAGGGGCCTTATCTGATGCTCGGCTGCCTGTTCATGATGTGCGCGGCGATTGGGCTGTTTATCTCAAACACCGCCACGGCGGTGCTGATGGCGCCTATTGCCTTAGCGGCGGCGAAGTCAATGGGCGTCTCTCCCTATCCTTTTGCCATGGTGGTGGCGATGGCGGCTTCGGCGGCGTTTATGACCCCGGTCTCCTCGCCGGTTAACACCCTGGTGCTTGGCCCGGGCAAGTACTCATTTAGCGATTTTGTCAAAATAGGCGTGCCCTTTACCATACTGGTGATGGTGGTCTGCGTCCTGCTGATCCCGGTACTGTTTCCGTTTTAAGATATTCTGGCCGGGTAGAGCACAACCGCCGCCCGGCCAGAACCTTACAGCGGCGAATCCTGGCTAATTTCGTCCAGCGACAGCTGGAAGCTTGGGACGAACACTTGCATAAAGTAATCCATCTCCGCGCTGCGCCGCGATGCCAGGGTCTTTTCCAGCCGACCTTTGGCCAGCAGAAATTCGTTATTGCCTGCAGACAGCTCTTCGAGGCACTTCAGGTAAGCGCAGAGGGCGTCAGCCTGTTTAACGATCGACTGCTCTTCCTCACTGTAGTGATGCTCATCAATCAGCGGCTCGAAAATATCGCGCAGCTCGTCAGGGACCATATCCACCAGCTTTTGCTGAGCAATTTTCTCAATCGCCTTATATTCCTGGGCAATCTGCGAATTGAAATATTTCACCGGAGTAGGGAGGTCGCCAGTTAGTACTTCCGAGGCATCATGGTACATCGCCAGCAGGGCGATACGCTCGGCGTTGACCTGGCCGCCAAATTTGCGGTTTTTAATCGCCGCCAGCGCGTGGGCGACCATCGCCACCTGCAGGCTGTGTTCGGAGACATTTTCGGTGCGCACGTTGCGCATCAGCGGCCAGCGGTTAATCAGTTTCAGGCGGGAGAGGTGGGCAAAGAAATGACTCTGACTCATAGGGACCCTTAATCAGTGACAACATCGGGTTCCATTGTGCGCAGGGATCGCCGCCGGATGCAAATGCCGGCGGCGGCGCGATTAAAGCTGATGGTAGCCGGAGAGGAAGCGGCCAAAGCGGGAGATAGCCATCTCCAGGTCGTCTTCGCGCGGCAGGGTCACGATGCGTACGTGATCCGGCCACGGCCAGTTAAAGGCGGTGCCCTGCACCAGCAGGACTTTCTCCTGCAGCAGGAAGTCGAGCACCATTTTCTGGTCGTCATGAATATTGAAGCGTTTGGCGTCGATTTTCGGGAACATATACAGCGCGCCTTTTGGCTTCACGCAGGAGACGCCCGGAATATCGTTGATAAGCTCCCAGGCGCGGTTGCGTTGTTCATACAGGCGTCCGCCGGGGATGATGAATTCGCTGATGCTCTGATAGCCGCCCAGCGCCGTCTGGATAGCATGCTGGGCCGGCACGTTGGCGCAAAGACGCATTGAAGCCAGCATCTCCAGCCCTTCGATATAGCCCTTCGCGTGTTTTTTCGGGCCATTCAACACCATCCAGCCCTGACGGAAGCCGGCAACGCGGTAGGTTTTCGACAATCCGTTAAAGGTCACCGTCAGCAGGTCCGGCGCCAGGGCGGCAATAGAGTGATGCTGGGCTTCGTCGTAGAGGATCTTGTCGTAAATTTCATCGGCGAAAATGATCAGATTATGCTGACGAGCGATCTCCACGATCTCCTGCAGCAATTCTTTGGAATAGACCGCGCCGGTGGGGTTGTTAGGGTTAATGATCACGATCCCGCGGGTGCGCGGTGTGATTTTTGCGCGGATGTCGTCCAGATCCGGAAACCAGTCAGAGGATTCGTCACACAGATAGTGCACCGCTTTGCCGCTGGAAAGCGACACCGCCGCCGTCCACAGCGGGTAGTCCGGGGCGGGAACCAGCATCTCATCGCCGCTGTTTAACAGCGCCTGCATCGCCTGCACAATCAGCTCGGACACGCCGTTGCCGATATAGATGTCTTCCACCGTGACATCGCGCATACCCCGGGCCTGGTAATGCTGCATGATAGCTTTACGCGCCGAGTACAATCCTTTCGAATCGCAGTAACCCTGGGCGGTAGGCAAATTGCGGATGACGTCGACGAGGATCTCGTCAGGGGCCTCGAAGCCGAATGGCGCCGGGTTGCCGATGTTCAGTTTCAGAACCTTATTGCCTTCTTCTTCAAGACGTTTGGCTTCTATCAGAACCGGGCCGCGGATGTCATAACAGACGTTCTCTAACTTGCTGGATTTTTCGATGGGGGACATGAATCTTGACCTTTTAGCTGTTATCGCCACTCCCTGCCGTGGAAGTCAGCACGGAACAATGTACTCCCCCTCCCCGCTGTTTTGAAGGCTTTGCAGGAGAAGATTTTGCTAACGCCGGATTTTAAGTGCAATTGATTTATCTACCGATTGCGGATTTGGTCTGTAGCTTATGCCTTTTTATGTCTATTTTTTGGTCTTAAATATAGATTTAATAGCGATTTTGCCATCATTTATCTCGTTTGTTTGCCCGGTAATATGGGGAGGGAGAAGGGGGAGTCGCTAAAAAACGCTATCCTGCATACAAGCGCGATTGGCTTGTAATTTTGATGTTAAATAATTTTAATAAAAAACAGCGTGCGACCACATTATTATTATTTTTAGCGGGTAATAATCTGAGGTTTGTTAATTAATATAAAATGTTGAAAAAAATTTAAAATTGTCTCAGTTAATCCTTATTAAGGCTTATAAAAAGGAGGGGGATAGGTTAGAATATCACCGTTAATATCCGTGTTAACCGCCAAGAACTGCGGTTGCATTGAGAATTAATATATTGTTATTACAGGATTTTATTGTTCCTTTTCTGCCGGAAAGCTACGCCAGAAGAGCGATTTTCTCAGCATCACTGACCGGGTTCCCGCGGCGACGTATGGCGCCTGGCTGGTCGTGGTAATAAATAATAATGAGAAATACGAACAATATATTACTCCGCAGTTCTGCGCATTTGCCCAGACGAGTACTTTGGCATGTAATAACGTTCGTCCAGTTGTTTATCCGCCGTCAGACGGTGAGCACGAGGCTCAGGGAATAGCCGGAAACCTGGCGTAAAGCATCAACAAGGCAGGTCAGCGTTAGCCACCTGTAAGTGAAGAAAGATGATTAATACAACTCGTCCCATACTCAACCTCGATCTCGATCTGCTGCGTACCTTTGTCGCGGTCGCTGATTTGAACACTTTTGCCGCCGCCGCCGCCGCAGTGTGTCGTACTCAGTCCGCGGTCAGTCAGCAAATGCAACGCCTGGAACAGCTGGTGGGCAAAGAGCTTTTCGCCCGCCACGGCCGCAATAAGCTGCTGACCGAGCAGGGGATCCAGCTGCTGGGCTATGCCCGCAAAATTCTCCGTTTTAACGATGAAGCCTGTATGTCGCTGATGTATGGCAGCCTGCAGGGGGCTCTGAGCATCGGCGCGTCAGAAGAAACGGCTGACACCATCCTGCCGTTT
Source organism: Klebsiella sp. AqSCr (assembly GCF_008452795.1). Classification (NCBI taxonomy): domain Bacteria; kingdom Pseudomonadati; phylum Pseudomonadota; class Gammaproteobacteria; order Enterobacterales; family Enterobacteriaceae; genus Klebsiella; species Klebsiella sp. AqSCr. The sequence goes on along the minus strand of NZ_MJDM01000005.1, from coordinate 1,555,042 downwards.
TTGTTAAACCGCATCGGCTGTTTCTATCCCAGAATGACGTTGGAGATCAAAGTTCACCCCCATGCCGCCATCATGGAGATGCTGGCCGAGGGGCTGGTCGATCTGGCGTTGACCACCCATCAGCCTCCCGGCTTTACCTCTTTCACCCTGAGAACATCACCTACTCTCTGGTATTGTGCAGCGGAATATGTGCTGGCGAAGGGGGAATCTATCCCCCTGATCCTGCTCGAAGAGCCAAGTCCATTCCGCCAGGATATTATCGCCGCGCTGGAAACTGCTCGCATCAGTTGGCATCTGGCCCACGGAGCTTCCTCGCTATCGGGCGTGAAAGCGGCGGTGAAGGCCGGGCTGGGCGTGACGGCACGCCCGGTCGAAATGATGAGCCCGGATCTACGCGTGGCTGGCATCAGTGAGGGGTTACCGGCGTTGCCGGACACCCGGTACGTCGTCAGCTGCAATCCGCGGACGGTGAGCGAACTGCCGCAGGCGATTTTTCAGTCTCTGAGCCAGGAGATCCATCCCTGGGAAACGGGCACAGCACTTACTCCGGAAGAGGGAGGGAATACCTTGGTTTTGTAAGGGTATTCTTGCTAACAAAGATCACAAAAACTGGTAACAGAATGTAAGTGCCCAAAAAGAGCCTCAGGAGTTGGTTTCCCGCCTGGCGGCTCTTTTTTTTGCACTCTTATTGATGTTTTGAATCTTTTTTGTATTTCTTTGCAGAAAAATCAGCGTATTGGCGTGACAAGGCGCTCAGCTTGTCGACTTTTCCCTGCACTTTCAACACTTCCTGCTAATGTTAAAAAAACGGATGGATTGTTGCCGATTTCCTGGGGTAATTAACAAAACCGTGTCGCAGATCAAGAAAATACCCCTCTTTGGGGGGAGGAATCGAGGCTAAATCCTGTCAAAATAGAAGGGATTTTTGATTTACGACGGAAACGGACACGATTCAACAACACTAAAACCGAACAGTATGCAAGGTTATTTCGCAGAAAAGGGCATTTAATGTTAATGAAAAGATTCCAATGTAAATTAATGTTATGAAAACTTTTGTTAAAGTTGACAAAAGGTTAAAGAAAGGGGTAAAAAGCCACGGCATCTGGGCTTCTCACATCGACCAGGGACGCTTTTTTGCACGGTTATTTTTTATTCCTCCCGTGAAACGCTGTGGCGTTCATCTGCCAGTAAGAGCAGAGGGTTTTGGCGCTACACTTTTTTGGTTAAGCAATGCGTATGTCAACATCCACTGAAGTCATCGCTCATCATTGGGCATTCGCTATATTTCTCATCATCGCTATCGGCCTGTGCTGCCTCATGCTCGTCGGCGGCTGGTACCTTGGCGGTCGCGCGCGCGCGCGTAGTAAAAACACGCCGTTTGAATCGGGGATCGACTCCGTCGGTTCGGCCCGCTTACGTCTTTCTGCGAAGTTTTATCTGGTTGCCATGTTCTTCGTTATCTTCGACGTGGAAGCCCTGTATCTCTACGCATGGTCGACCTCTATCCGCGAGAGCGGCTGGGTCGGCTTTGTGGAAGCCGCAATTTTCATTTTAGTGCTACTGGCTGGTCTGGTTTATCTCGTTCGCATCGGCGCACTGGACTGGACGCCTGCGCGTTCCCGTCGCACGCTGGTTAACCCGGAAACAGACAGTCCCACTAACCGTCATATGCAGTAAAAGCGAGGCAATAAGATGGATTATACGCTCACCCGCATAGATCCTAACGGTGAGAACGACCGTTACCCCCTGCAGAAACAGGAGATCGTTACCGATCCTCTGGAGCAGGAAGTCAATAAAAGCGTGTATATGGGGAAACTCGAACACGCGCTGCATGACATGGTGAACTGGGGCCGTAAGAACTCAATTTGGCCGTACAACTTCGGCCTTTCTTGCTGTTATGTGGAAATGGTGACGTCATTCACTGCGGTGCATGACGTTGCGCGTTTTGGGGCAGAAGTTCTGCGCGCCTCTCCGCGTCAGGCGGACCTGATGGTGGTCGCGGGAACCTGCTTTACCAAAATGGCGCCGGTTATTCAGCGTCTCTACGATCAGATGCTGGAGCCGAAGTGGGTGATCTCCATGGGCGCCTGCGCCAACTCAGGCGGGATGTACGACATCTATTCCGTCGTCCAGGGCGTGGATAAATTCATTCCGGTCGATGTGTACATCCCGGGCTGCCCGCCGCGTCCGGAGGCCTATATGCAGGCGCTGATGCTGCTGCAGGAGTCCATTGGTAAAGAACGTCGTCCGCTCTCATGGGTGGTTGGCGATCAGGGCGTTTATCGCGCCAATATGCAGTCGGAACGCGAGCGTAAACGCGGCGAACGTATTGCAGTGACCAATCTGCGGACGCCGGACGAGATTTAATTTGCGCCTGCGGGCGGGAGAACCACTTCGCAAATCAATCTACAACAGCGCGAAGTCTCGCCGGCAGTCACCACGGACCTTTTGCAATGGTGAACAATATGACCGATTTAACCGCGCATGACGCCGCACCAGCCTGGCAAACCCGCGATCACCTTGATGACCCGGTGATTGGCGAACTGCGCAACCGCTTTGGGCCGGATGCCTTTACCGTTCAGCCAACCCGTACCGGCGTACCGGTGGTATGGGTGAAGCGTGAACAGCTGCTGGAGGTGGGTGATTTCCTGAAGAAATTGCCGAAGCCTTACGTGATGCTGTTTGACCTGCACGGCATGGACGAACGTCTGCGCACGCACCGCGATGGCCTGCCCGCCGCGGATTTTTCCGTTTTCTATCACCTGATCTCCATCGATCGCAACCGCGACATCATGCTCAAGGTGGCGCTGTCGGAAAACGATCTGCATCTGCCGACCTTCACCAAACTGTTCCCCAACGCCAACTGGTATGAGCGTGAAACCTGGGAAATGTTTGGCATTACCTTCGATGGTCACCCGAACCTGCGTCGCATCATGATGCCGCCGACCTGGGAAGGTCACCCGCTGCGTAAAGATTATCCGGCGCGTGCCACCGAGTTCGACCCGTTTGAGCTGACCAAAGCCAAACAGGATCTGGAGATGGAGGCGCTGACCTTTAAACCGGAAGAGTGGGGCATGAAGCGCGGCACCGACAACGAGGACTTCATGTTCCTCAACCTCGGTCCGAACCATCCATCGGCGCATGGTGCGTTCCGCATTATTCTGCAACTGGACGGCGAAGAGATCGTCGACTGCGTACCGGATATCGGTTATCACCACCGCGGCGCCGAGAAGATGGGCGAGCGTCAGTCCTGGCACAGCTACATCCCGTATACCGACCGTATTGAATATCTCGGCGGCTGCGTCAACGAGATGCCGTACGTGCTGGCGGTGGAAAAACTGGCTGGGATCACCGTACCGGATCGCGTGAACGTGATCCGCGTGATGCTCTCCGAGCTGTTCCGCATCAACAGCCACCTGCTGTATATCTCGACCTTTATTCAGGACGTCGGCGCGATGACGCCGGTCTTCTTCGCCTTTACCGATCGGCAGAAAATTTACGATCTGGTGGAAGCGATTACCGGGTTCCGTATGCACCCGGCGTGGTTCCGCATCGGCGGCGTCGCGCACGATCTGCCGCGTGGCTGGGATCGCCTGCTGCGTGAGTTCCTCGAGTGGATGCCGAAGCGTCTGGACTCCTATGAGAAGGCCGCCCTGCGCAACACCATTCTGAAAGGCCGTTCCGTCGGCGTGGCAGCCTATACCGCCAAAGAGGCGCTGGAGTGGGGCACCACCGGCGCAGGCCTGCGCGCCACCGGTATCGACTTCGACGTGCGTAAATGGCGTCCTTACTCTGGCTATGAAAACTTCGACTTCGAAGTCCCGACCGGGGGGGGCGTCTCAGACTGCTACACCCGCGTGATGCTGAAAGTAGAAGAGCTGCGCCAGAGTCTGCGCATTCTTCAGCAGTGCCTCGATAACATGCCGGAAGGCCCGTTCAAAGCGGATCACCCGCTGACCACGCCGCCGCCGAAAGAGCGCACGCTGCAGCATATCGAAACCCTGATCACCCACTTCCTGCAGGTATCGTGGGGCCCGGTGATGCCGGCCAACGAATCTTTCCAGATGATTGAGGCGACCAAAGGGATCAACAGTTACTACCTGACCAGCGACGGCAGCACCATGAGCTACCGTACCCGCGTGCGTACGCCGAGCTTTGCGCACCTGCAGCAGATCCCGTCGGCGATCCGCGGCAGCCTGGTATCCGACCTGATCGTCTATCTGGGTAGTATCGATTTTGTTATGTCAGACGTGGACCGCTAATTATGCACGAGAATCAACAACCACAAACCGAGGCTTTTGAGCTGAGTGCGGCAGAGCGTGAGGCTATTGAGCACGAGAAGCACCACTACGAAGACCCGCGTGCGGCGTCCATCGAAGCGCTGAAAATCGTTCAGAAACAGCGCGGCTGGGTGCCGGATGGCGCGATCTACGCCATCGCCGATGTGCTGGGGATCCCGGCCAGCGACGTGGAAGGCGTGGCGACGTTCTACAGCCAGATTTTCCGCCAGCCGGTTGGCCGTCACGTGATCCGCTACTGCGACAGCGTGGTATGCCACATCACCGGCTATCAGGGTATTCAGGCCGCCATTGAGAAGAAACTGAATATCAAGCCGGGGCAGACCACCTTTGATGGCCGCTTTACCCTGCTGCCGACCTGCTGCCTGGGTAACTGCGACAAGGGACCGACCATGATGATTGATGAGGATACTCACAGCCATCTGACGCCGGAGGCAATTCCTGACCTGCTGGAGCAGTACAAATGAAAACCGTAATTCGTACTGCGGAAACGCATCCGCTCACCTGGCGCCTGCGCGACGACAAGCAGCCGGTGTGGCTGGACGAGTATCGCAGTAAAAATGGCTATGAAGGGGCGCGTAAAGCCCTGACCGGGATGGCCCCGGATGAGATTGTCACGGCGGTAAAAGACGCTGGCCTGAAAGGGCGCGGCGGCGCGGGCTTCTCCACTGGTCTGAAGTGGAGCCTGATGCCGAAAGACGAATCCATGAACATCCGTTACCTGCTGTGTAACGCCGATGAAATGGAGCCGGGCACCTATAAAGACCGCCTGCTGATGGAGCAGCTGCCGCACCTGCTGGTGGAAGGCATGCTGATCTCCGCGTTTGCGCTGAAAGCGTACCGCGGCTACATCTTCCTGCGCGGGGAATATATTGAAGCGGCCCAGCATCTGCGTCGCGCGATTGCTGAAGCCACCGAAGCGGGTCTGTTGGGGAAAAACATCCTCGGCACCGGGTTTGACTTCGAGCTGTTCGTGCACACCGGGGCAGGGCGCTATATCTGCGGCGAAGAGACGGCGCTGATCAACTCCCTGGAAGGCCGCCGCGCCAACCCGCGATCCAAGCCGCCGTTCCCGGCGAGCTCCGGCGTCTGGGGCAAGCCGACCTGCGTCAACAACGTAGAAACCCTGTGCAACGTGCCAGCGATCCTCGCCAACGGCGTCGAGTGGTACCAGAACATTTCCACCAGCAAAGATGCTGGCACCAAGCTGATGGGCTTCTCCGGCCGGGTAAAGAATCCGGGCGTCTGGGAGCTGCCGTTCGGCACCACTGCCCGCGAGATCCTCGAAGATTACGCCGGCGGTATGCGCGATGGCCTGAAGTTTAAAGCCTGGCAACCGGGCGGAGCAGGGACCGACTTCCTCACCGAAGCGCACCTCGATCTGCCGATGGAATTCGAAAGCATTGGTAAAGCGGGCAGCCGTCTGGGCACCTCGCTGGCGATGGCCGTTGACCACGAGATCAACATGGTCTCGCTGGTGCGCAACCTTGAAGAGTTCTTTGCCCGCGAGTCCTGCGGCTGGTGTACGCCGTGCCGCGATGGTCTGCCGTGGAGCGTGAAGATCCTGCGCGCCCTGGAGCGCGGCGAAGGCCAGCCTGGCGATATCGAAACCCTTGAGCAACTGTGTCGATTCCTGGGCCCGGGTAAAACCTTCTGCGCGCACGCGCCGGGCGCGGTCGAGCCGCTACAGAGCGCGATTAAATATTTCCGCGAAGAATTCGAGGCTGGCATTAAGCAGCAGTTCAGCAATACCCATGCAATCAACGGGATTCAGCCGAACCTGCTTAAGACGCGCTGGTAATCTAAAGGTTTTTTATTTTTGGAAGCACGCAAATGGCTACGATTCATGTAGACGGCAAAGAATACGAGGTCAACGGGGCGGACAACCTGCTAGAGGCTTGTCTCTCTCTTGGTCTTGATATTCCCTACTTTTGCTGGCACCCGGCGCTAGGGAGCGTCGGTGCTTGCCGCCAGTGTGCGGTGAAGCAATATCAGAACGCGGAAGACACGCGTGGTCGCCTGGTGATGTCCTGTATGACTCCGGCATCCGACGGCACCTTTATTTCTATCGACGACAGCGAAGCGAAGCAGTTCCGCGAAAGCGTGGTGGAGTGGTTGATGACTAACCACCCGCACGACTGCCCGGTCTGCGAAGAGGGCGGCAACTGCCACCTGCAGGATATGACGGTGATGACCGGTCATAGCTTCCGCCGCTATCGTTTCACCAAGCGTACCCACCGCAATCAGGATCTGGGGCCGTTTATTTCGCACGAAATGAACCGCTGCATCGCCTGCTACCGCTGCGTGCGCTACTACAAAGATTATGCCGACGGCACCGATCTGGGCGTCTATGGCGCGCACGACAACGTCTACTTCGGCCGCCCGGAAGATGGCACCCTGGAGAGCGAGTTCTCCGGCAACCTGGTGGAAGTCTGCCCAACCGGCGTCTTCACCGACAAAACCCACTCCGAGCGCTATAACCGTAAGTGGGACATGCAGTTTGCGCCGAGCATCTGCCAGCAGTGTTCCATCGGCTGTAACATCAGCCCGGGCGAACGCTATGGCGAGTTGCGTCGTATCGAAAACCGCTATAACGGTACCGTGAACCGCTACTTCCTCTGCGACCGCGGTCGTTTCGGCTATGGCTACGTGAACCTGAAAGACCGTCCGCGTCAGCCGGTACAGCGCCGCGGCGACGATCTGATCACCCTTAACGCCGAGCAGGCGATGCAGGGGGCGGCGGATATCCTGCGCCAGTCGAAGAAAGTGATCGGCATCGGCTCCCCGCGCGCCAGCATTGAAAGCAACTTCGCGCTGCGCGAGCTGGTGGGCGCCGACAACTTCTATACCGGCATCGCCAAAGGCGAACAAGCGCGCCTGCAGATGATGCTGAAAGTGCTGCGCGAGGGCGGGATCCACACGCCAAGCCTGCGCGATATCGAATCCTACGATGCGGTACTGGTGCTGGGCGAAGACATTACCCAGACCGGCGCGCGCGTGGCCCTGGCGGTACGCCAGGCAGTGAAAGGGAAAGCACGCGAAATGGCGGCGGCGCAGAAAGTGGCCGACTGGCAGATCGCCGCGATCCTCAACATCGGCCAGCGCGCCAAGCACCCGCTATTCGTCACCAACGTCGATGACACCCGCCTGGATGACATCGCGGCGTGGACCTACCGCGCGCCGGTAGAAGATCAGGCGCGTCTCGGCTTTGCTATTGCCCATGCGCTGGACGACAGCGCGCCGGCGGTTGACGGCCTGAGCCAGGACCTGCAGAGTAAAGTCGACGTTATCGTTCAGGCGCTGGCCGGGGCGAAAAAACCGCTGATCATCTCCGGGACCAACGCCGGCAGCATGGAGATCATCCAGGCCGCCGCTAACGTGGCGAAAGCTCTGAAAGGCCGCGGCGCCGATGTCGGGGTGACCATGGTCGCCCGGGCGGTTAACAGCGTCGGACTGGGCATGATCGGCGGCGGCTCGCTTGAAGAGGCGCTGGACGAACTGGAAAGCGGCGCCGCAGACGCGGTTATCGTGCTGGAAAACGACCTTCACCGTCATGCCTCCGCCGCGCGCGTTGACGCTGCGCTGGCGAAAGCGCCGCTGGTGATGGTGGTGGATCATCAGCGCACCGCGATTATGGACAAAGCGCACCTGGTGCTCTCCGCGGCAAGCTTTGCGGAAAGCGACGGTACCGTGGTGAACAACGAAGGTCGCGCCCAGCGTTTCTTCCAGGTTTACGATCCGGCTTACTACGACGCGAAAACCGTAATGCTGGAAAGCTGGCGCTGGCTGCATTCGCTGCACAGCACCGTCAACAACCGTCAGGTTGACTGGACTCAGCTGGACCACGTCATTGATGCGGCGATTGCCGCGCTGCCGCAGCTGGCGGGCATTAAAGACGCCGCGCCGGATGCGACCTTCCGCATTCGCGGCCAGAAGCTGGCGCGTGAACCGCACCGCTACAGCGGCCGCACGGCGATGCGCGCTAACATCAGCGTGCACGAGCCGCGTCAGCCGCAGGATAAAGACACGATGTTCGCCTTCTCCATGGAAGGGAACAACCAGCCGTCCGCCCCGCGTTCGCAGATCCCGTTCGCCTGGGCGCCGGGCTGGAACTCCCCGCAGGCATGGAACAAGTTCCAGGATGAAGTGGGCGGGAAACTGCGCCACGGCGATCCGGGCGTTCGTCTGTTTGAAGCGTCCGCCAGCGGACTGGAGTACTTCACGGCGGTGCCGGCCAGCTTCCAGGCGGAAGAGGGCAAATGGCGAATTGCGCCGTACTACCATCTGTTCGGCAGCGATGAGCTGTCTCAGCGCGCGCCGGTGTTCCAGAGCCGGATGCCTGAGCCGTACATCAAGCTGAACCCGGCGGATGCCGCGAAGCTTGGCGTCAACCCAGGCGCAATGCTCTCCTTTAGCGTGGAAGGCCAGACCCTGCGTCTGCCGCTGGTTATCTCTGAAGGCCTGACCGCGGGACAGGTTGGCTTACCGATGGGCATGCCGGGCATTGCGCCGGTGCTGACCGGATCGCGTATTGATTCACTGCAGGAGGCGAAAGCATGAGCTGGTTAACGCCGGATCTTATCGACATTCTGTTAAGCATCCTGAAGGCCGTGGTCATTCTGCTGGTGGTTGTCACCTGCGGCGCGTTCATGAGCTTCGGCGAGCGTCGTCTGCTCGGCTTGTTCCAGAACCGCTACGGACCTAACCGCGTCGGCTGGGGCGGTTCGCTGCAGCTGGTCGCCGACATGATCAAGATGTTCTTTAAAGAGGACTGGATCCCGCGCTTCTCCGATCGCGTGATCTTTACTCTGGCGCCGGTTATCGCCTTTACCTCGCTGCTGCTGGCCTTCGCTATCGTGCCGGTTAGCCCGACGTGGGTGGTGGCCGACCTGAACATCGGCATCCTCTTCTTCCTGATGATGGCAGGCCTGGCGGTCTACGCGGTGCTGTTCGCCGGTTGGTCGAGCAATAACAAATACTCGCTGCTGGGGGCGATGCGTGCTTCCGCGCAGACCCTGAGCTACGAAGTGTTTCTCGGTCTCTCCCTGATGGGCGTGGTGGCGCAGGCGGGGTCATTCAATATGACCGATATCGTTAACAACCAGGCGCATCTGTGGAACGTTATCCCGCAGTTCTTCGGCTTCGTGACTTTCGCCATCGCCGGCGTGGCGGTGTGTCACCGTCACCCGTTCGACCAGCCGGAAGCGGAGCAGGAACTGGCCGATGGTTACCACATTGAATATTCCGGCATGAAATTCGGTCTGTTCTTCGTCGGGGAATACATCGGTATCGTCACCGTTTCAGCGCTGATCGTCACGCTGTTCTTCGGCGGCTGGAATGGCCCGTGGTTACCTCCTTTCATCTGGTTCGCGCTGAAAACCGCGTTCTTCATGATGATGTTCATTTTGATCCGCGCATCATTACCGCGTCCGCGCTATGACCAGGTAATGTCCTTTGGCTGGAAGGTATGCCTGCCGTTAACGCTGGTCAACTTGTTGGTAACGGCGGCTGTCATTCTCTGGCAGGCGCAATAAGGGGTGAATTGAACATGACCTTAAAAGAATTATTGGTGGGGTTCGGCACCCAGGTCCGTAGTATCTGGATGATTGGCCTGCATGCCTTCGCCAAACGTGAAACCCGGATGTATCCGGAAGAGCCGGTCTACCTGCCGCCGCGCTATCGCGGCCGCATCGTGCTGACCCGCGATCCGGACGGTGCAGAGCGCTGCGTCGCCTGTAACCTGTGTGCGGTAGCCTGCCCGGTGGGCTGTATCTCGCTGCAGAAAGCAGAGACGGTAGACGGCCGCTGGTATCCGGAGTTCTTCCGCATCAACTTCTCACGCTGCATCTTCTGCGGCCTGTGCGAAGAAGCGTGCCCGACCACGGCGATCCAGTTGACCCCGGACTTCGAGCTGGGTGAATACAAGCGTCAGGATCTGGTGTACGAAAAAGAGGATCTGCTGATTTCCGGTCCGGGCAAATACCCGGAATATAACTTCTACCGGATGGCGGGTATGGCAATCGACGGCAAAGATAAGGGCGAAGCGGAAAATGAAGCTAAGCCAATCGACGTCAAGAGCCTGTTACCGTAAGGAGAGGGGCAATGGAATTCGCTTTTTATATCTGTGGCCTGATAGCCATCCTCGCAACCTTGCGGGTCGTCACCCACACCAATCCGGTGCATGCGCTGCTGTACCTGATTATTTCGCTGCTGGCGATTGCCGGGGTGTTCTTCTCGCTGGGCGCGTACTTCGCCGGAGCGCTGGAAATCATTGTCTACGCCGGGGCCATTATGGTGCTGTTCGTCTTCGTGGTGATGATGCTCAACCTGGGCGGCACCGAGATCGAACAGGAGCGCAAGTGGCTGCAGCCGGGGATCTGGATTGGCCCGGCCATCCTCTCCGCGGTGCTGCTGGTGGTTATCGTTTACGCCATCCTGGGCATTAACGACCAGGGTATCGACGGTGCGGCGATTAACGCCAAAGAAGTGGGCATTGCGCTGTTTGGGCCGTACGTCCTGGCGGTGGAGCTGGCCTCCATGCTGCTGCTGGCGGGCCTGGTGGTTGCCTTCCACATTGGCCGCGAAGAGCGCGCCGGCGAGGTGCTGAGCAACCGTCTGAACGACAGCGACAAACGAAAAACGGAGGAACACGCATGATCCCCTTAACACATGGACTGATCCTCGCGGCCATCCTGTTTGTGCTTGGTCTGACGGGGCTGGTGATCCGCCGCAATCTGCTGTTTATGTTGATTAGCCTGGAAATCATGATTAACGCCGCCGCGCTGGCCTTTGTGGTGGCGGGTAGCTACTGGGGTCAGGCAGATGGTCAGATAATGTATATCCTCGCCATCAGCCTCGCGGCTGCGGAAGCGAGTATCGGCCTGGCGCTGCTGCTGCAGCTCCATCGTCGCCGCCAGAACCTGAACATCGATTCAGTAAGTGAGTTGCGTGGATGAACATGCTTGCCTTAACCATTCTTTTGCCATTGATTGGCTTTGTGCTGCTGGCCTTCTCCCGCGGGCGCTGGTCGGAAAATCTTTCCGCCACCGTTGGCATGGGCTCGGTAGGCCTGGCGGCGCTGGTCACCGCGTACGTTGGCGTCGACTTTTTCGCTAACGGCAAACAGGCGGTCAGCGTGCCGCTGTGGACCTGGATGTCGGTCGGTGATTTCAACATCGGCTTCAACCTGGTGTTGGACGGCCTGTCGCTGACCATGCTCTCCGTAGTTACCGGCGTTGGCTTCCTGATCCACATGTTCGCCTCCTGGTACATGCGCGGTGAAGAGGGATATTCCCGCTTCTTCGCCTATACCAACCTGTTTATCGCCAGCATGGTGGTTCTGGTACTGGCCGATAACCTGCTGCTGATGTACCTCGGTTGGGAAGGCGTGGGCCTCTGTTCTTACCTGCTGATCGGTTTCTACTACACCGATCCGAAGAACGGCGCCGCAGCGATGAAAGCGTTTGTGGTGACCCGCGTCGGCGACGTGTTCCTCGCCTTCGCGCTGTTCATTCTTTATAACGAACTGGGCACCCTGAACTTCCGCGAAATGGTGGAGCTGGCGCCGCAGCACTTCGCTAACGGCAGCACCACGCTGCAGTGGGCGACGCTGATGCTGCTTGGCGGCGCGGTCGGTAAATCCGCCCAGCTGCCGCTGCAAACGTGGCTTGCCGATGCGATGGCGGGTCCGACGCCGGTCTCTGCGCTGATCCACGCCGCGACCATGGTCACCGCGGGCGTCTATCTGATCGCCCGTACCCACGGCCTGTTCCTGATGACGCCGGAAGTGCTGCATCTGGTCGGTATCGTCGGGGCGGTCACCCTGGTATTGGCGGGCTTCGCCGCGCTGGTGCAGACCGATATCAAACGCGTTCTCGCCTACTCTACCATGAGCCAGATTGGCTACATGTTCCTCGCGCTGGGCGTGCAGGCATGGGACGCGGCGATTTTCCACCTGATGACTCACGCGTTCTTTAAAGCGCTGCTGTTCCTGTCGTCTGGTTCGGTCATTCTGGCCTGCCATCACGAACAGAACATCTTCAAGATGGGCGGCCTGCGCAAATCGATTCCGCTGGTATACGTCTGCTTCCTGGTGGGGGGCGCGGCGCTGTCCGCACTGCCGCTTATCACCGCAGGCTTCTTCAGTAAGGATGAGATTCTGGCAGGCGCGATGGCCAATGGCCATATCAATCTGATGGTGGCAGGCCTGGTCGGCGCCTTTATGACCTCGCTGTACACCTTCCGGATGATTTTCATCGTATTCCACGGTAAAGAGCAAATTCACGCGCACGCAGGGAAGGGGATTACCCATCATCTGCCGCTGATTGTGCTGCTGGTACTATCCACCTTCGTTGGCGCGCTGATTGTGCCGCCGCTGGAAGGCGTACTGCCGCAGACCACTGAGCTCGCCCACGGTAGCGTGATGACGCTGGAGATTGCCTCCGGGATCATCGCCATTGCCGGGATTCTGATCGCCGCATGGCTGTGGCTGGGCAAACGCACGCTGGTGACCTCCATCGCCAACAGTGCGCCTGGCCGCTTCTTCGGTACCTGGTGGTTCCATGCCTGGGGCTTCGACTGGTTATACGACAAGGTGTTCGTAAAACCATTCCTCGGTATTGCCTGGCTGCTGAAACGCGATCCGCTGAACTCGTTGATGAATATCCCGGCGATCCTTTCCCGCTTCGCAGGCAAAGGCCTGCTGGTGAGCGAGAACGGTTATCTGCGCTGGTATGTGGCTTCAATGAGCATCGGCGCGGTGGTGGTGCTGGCGCTGCTGATGGTATTGCGTTGATTTGATCGCGCGGTTTTGCCCGGTGGCGCTTCGCTTACCGGGCCTACGAGACCGTAGGTCGGGTAAGCGAAGCGCCACCCGACACAACAAACCGCACTCAAACGTGAATGTAGTCGAATTCGTTGAAAATCGGTCCTGAACGGGACTTTAACAAGGAATAAAAATCGCCATGTTACTACCCTGGCTAATATTAATTCCCTTTATCGGCGGCTTCCTGTGCTGGCAGACCGAACGCTTTGGCGTGAAAGTGCCGCGCTGGATCGCGCTGATTACCATGGGACTGACGCTGGTGCTTGGCCTGCAGCTGTGGATGCAGGGCGGCTATTCTCTGACGCAATCCGCGGGTATTCCGCAATGGCAGTCGGAATTCGTGCTGCCGTGGATCCCACGCTTCGGCATTAGCATCCATCTGGCGATCGACGGCCTGTCGCTGCTGATGGTGGTGCTGACCGGTCTCCTCGGCGTGCTGGCGGTGCTCTGTTCGTGGCGTGAAATCGAAAAATACCAGGGCTTCTTCCACCTCAACCTGATGTGGATCCTGGGCGGCGTTATCGGCGTGTTCCTCGCCATCGACATGTTCCTGTTCTTCTTCTTCTGGGAAATGATGTTGGTGCCGATGTACTTCCTGATCGCGCTGTGGGGCCACAAAGCCTCGGACGGTAAAACGCGTATCACAGCGGCCACCAAGTTCTTCATCTATACCCAGGCGAGCGGTCTGGTGATGCTGATTGCCATTCTGGCGCTGGCCTTCGTCCACTTCAACGCCACCGGCGTGTGGACCTTCAACTATGAAGATCTGCTGAAAACCCCGATGTCTCACGGCGTGGAATACCTGCTGATGCTCGGCTTCTTCATCGCCTTCGCGGTGAAAATGCCGGTGGTGCCGCTGCACGGCTGGCTGCCGGACGCTCACTCCCAGGCGCCGACCGCCGGCTCTGTCGACCTCGCGGGGATCCTGCTGAAAACCGCCGCCTACGGCCTGCTGCGCTTTGCGCTGCCGCTGTTCCCGAATGCCTCCGCCGAGTTTGCGCCCATCGCCATGTGGCTGGGCGTGATCGGTATCTTCTACGGCGCGTGGATGGCCTTCGCCCAGACCGATATTAAACGCCTGATCGCCTACACCTCCGTGTCCCACATGGGCTTCGTGCTGATTGCTATCTACACCGGCAGCCAGCTGGCCTATCAGGGAGCGGTGATCCAGATGATTGCTCACGGTCTGTCCGCGGCGGGTCTGTTTATTCTCTGCGGCCAGCTGTACGAACGTCTGCATACCCGCGATATGCGCCAAATGGGCGGTCTGTGGAGCAAAATTAAATGGCTGCCGGCGATGTCGATGTTCTTCGCGGTCGCCACTCTGGGGATGCCGGGCACCGGTAACTTCGTCGGCGAATTTATGATCCTGTTCGGCAGCTATAAAGTGGTGCCGACGATCACCGTCATCTCCACCTTTGGTCTGGTATTCGCGTCCGTTTACTCGCTGTCGATGTTACATCGCGCTTACTTCGGTAAAGCGAAGAGCGAAGTGGCGGCGAAAGAGTTGCCGGGGATGTCCCTGCGTGAACTGTCTATCATCCTGCTGCTGGTGGTGCTGCTGGTGCTGTTGGGCTTCTTCCCGCAGCCGATCCTCGACACCTCGCATGCTGCGATGAGCAACATTCAGCAGTGGTTTGTTAATTCTGTTTCTACTACAAGGCCGTAATTCGCCATGACAATAACTCCACAACAACTGATCGCACTGCTACCGCTGCTGATCGTCGGCTTGACGGTGGTGGTTGTGATGCTCTCCATTGCGTGGCGACGCAATCATTTTCTCAATGCCACGCTGTCGGTTCTTGGACTTAACGCCGCGCTGGTCTCGCTCTGGTTCGTCGGCCAGAACGGGGCGATGGACGTCACGCCGCTGATCCGCGTTGACGGCTACGCCATGCTTTACACCGGTCTGGTGCTGCTGGCGAGCCTCGCGACCTGTACTTTCGCCTACCCGTGGCTTGAGGGTTACAAGGACAACAAAGAAGAGTTCTACCTGCTGGTGCTGATCGCCGCCCTGGGCGGCATTCTGCTGGCCGGTGCGAATCATCTGGCGGCGCTGTTCCTCGGTATTGAGCTGATTTCGCTGCCGCTGTTCGGCCTGGTTGGTTACGCCTTCCGCCAGAAGCGTTCGCTGGAAGCGAGCATCAAATACACCATCCTCTCCGCGGCAGCTTCGTCCTTCCTGCTGTTCGGTATGGCGCTGGTGTATGCGAACTCCGGCAATCTGTCCTTCCTCGCGCTGGGCAAAAGCCTGGCGGACAACATGCTGCACGAGCCGCTGCTGCTGGCGGGCCTCGGTCTGATGATCGTCGGTCTTGGCTTTAAACTGTCGCTGGTGCCGTTCCACCTGTGGACGCCGGACGTTTACCAGGGGGCGCCTGCGCCGGTCTCCACCTTCCTGGCGACCGCCAGCAAGATCGCTATCTTCGGCGTAGTGATGCGTCTGTTCCTGTACATGCCGGTGGGCAACAGCGAAGCGGTACGTGTGGTGCTGGGCCTGATCGCCTTCGCCTCTATCATCTTCGGTAACCTGATGGCGCTGAGCCAGACCAACATTAAGCGCCTGCTCGGTTACTCTTCCATCTCCCATCTCGGCTATCTGCTGGTGGCGCTGATTGCCCTGCAGAGCGGTGAAATGTCGATGGAAGCCGTGGGCGTTTACCTGGCCGGTTACCTGTTCAGCAGCCTCGGCGCGTTCGGCGTGGTCAGCCTGATGTCCAGCCCGTACCGCGGCCCGGATGCTGACTCGCTGTTCTCCTACCGCGGCCTGTTCTGGCACCGTCCGATCCTGTCGGCTGTGATGACGGTGATGATGCTCTCCCTGGCCGGTATCCCGATGACCCTCGGCTTTATCGGTAAGTTCTACGTGCTGGCCGTCGGTGTGCATGCGCATCTGTGGTGGCTGGTTGCCGCGGTGGTTGTCGGCTCGGCGATCGGTCTCTACTACTACCTGCGCGTGGCCGTCAGCCTGTATCTGAGCGCGCCGGAGCAGCTGAATCGCGATGCGCCGTCAAACTGGCAGTACAGCGCCGGCGGTATCGTGGTGCTGATCTCCGCGCTGCTGGTGCTGGTGCTCGGTATCTGGCCGCAGCCGCTGATTAGCATCGTGCAGCTGGCGACGCCGCTGATGTAAGTTGATTGACTCAATAAAAAACCGCCGGGATGGCGGTTTTTTTATGCCCGGATTTTACGCCATCTTGTAGACCATAAAGTCTTCCGCCAGCAGCGTGTTAGGGAAAATCTCCCGGCATTCCGCCAGCATACGCAGACAGCCTTCGGCATCGTAGCGCGAGCTAAAGTGGGTGGCGATCAGCGTACCGACCCCCGCTTCTTTGGCAAGCGCCGCGGTCTGCTGACTGGAAGAGTGGCCGCGGCTATTGGCTTTCTCCGCCATCGCCTGCTCAAGGGTGGTTTCGTGGACCATTACATCCGCCCCGCGAGCCATCTCCAGCGCCTGCGGGCAGGGGGCGGTATCGCCGAAGATGGCCAGCGTTTTACCCGGGGTCGCAGGTCCCAGATAGCGGCTGCCGTCGATGACCCGGCCATCTGCCAGCTCGACGCGCTGTCCGCGCTTGAGTTGATGGAACAGCGGCCCGGGAGGTACGCCATCGGCAATCAGCTGGGCGGCGTCGAGGGTGCCGGGCTTGTCATGCTGCGCAATGCGATACCCATAGCACTCCACCGGATGGCTGAGCGGATACGCGGTGACCCGATAGCCCTCTTCGTCGAACACCAGACCAGGGCCGACTTCGATGATGGTGAGCGGATAGTCGGTCCACGAACCGCTCAGGCGCAGCGCGGTCTCAACAAACTCTTTGAGTCCTTTTGGCCCGTAGAGGGTGAGGGGCAGAGAGTTTCCCTGCATCGAGCGGCTGCACAGCAGACCGGGCAGGCCGAACAGGTGGTCGCCGTGCAGATGGGTAATAAAAATCTTATTCAGTTTGCCGGGATGGTAGGGCGTGTGAAGAAACTGATGCTGGGTCCCTTCGCCGCAGTCAAACAACCACATTTCGGCGCGGGTCGGCTGTTGCAAATTCAGTATTATCGACGTCATATTACGCGTGCGGGTCGGCACCCCGGCGGATGTCCCCAAAAAAGTTAATTCCATCGTCCAGTGTCCTCAGGGCGAGTCGCAAAGTATCAGTATATCAATAAGGAGCAGCAGATGATGACCTGGCAGGATCTCCACCATAGTGA
This sequence comes from Klebsiella sp. AqSCr, assembly GCF_008452795.1. Lineage (NCBI taxonomy): Bacteria > Pseudomonadati > Pseudomonadota > Gammaproteobacteria > Enterobacterales > Enterobacteriaceae > Klebsiella > Klebsiella sp. AqSCr. Next base: position 1,537,723 of record NZ_MJDM01000005.1, on the reverse strand, counting down.
ACTCACCGTTCCCCAGCTGTATGCGCTGCTGAAATTGCGCAGTGAAGTCTTTGTCGTAGAGCAGCAGTGCGTCTATCAGGATGTCGACGGCGATGATTTGGTTGGTGAAAATCGCCATCTGCTCGGCTGGCGCGATGGCGAACTGGTGGCCTACGCGCGGATCCTCAAAAGCGAAGAGGAGTTTGCGCCGGTGGTGATTGGCCGGGTCATCGTCAGCCCCGCCGCCCGCGGTGCGAAGCTCGGCTATCAGCTGATGGAGCAGGCGCTGGCCAGCTGTCAGCAGCACTGGCCGCAAAAGGCGATTTACCTCGGGGCGCAGGCGCACCTGCAATCCTTTTACGCCCACTTTGGTTTTACGCCGGTGACCGAGGTCTATGATGAGGATGGCATCCCCCACATTGGCATGGCGCGAGAAAAGCGCGCTGTCTGACTCCTCTGCACCCTCGTCCACACGCAGCTCTGGCCCGGCGAGCGGGTAAGATAAAACCCGCTCCCTCATCATGGGTACTGCTATTCCGCCGTCGAACCCCTTATAATGTGGGGTTTTACAACCGTGGAGGTTTGCGTGCTGTCTGTTTCCACTGCGCTGGCCCGTTTGCAAGACGGCCTGGGCGAGTCTTTTCCAGACTCGCCCGGCACGCGAATTATCGATGTTGCCTTTCCGCTGAATGATGCCTTCGATCCGCTACTATGGTGCGGCCAGCAGGCGCAATGGCCGCAGTTTTACTGGCAGCAGCGCAATGGCGATGAGGAACTGGCGACGCTGGGGGCGGTAAAAACCTTTACCTCGCTCGACGCGGCGAACCGCTTTTTACGCCAGGCCGGCCGGCAGGATCTGCGTATCTGCGGCCTGAATGCGTTTGAACCGCAGCAGGGCAGCCTGGCGCTGCCGCGTCTGGAGTGGCGCCGGTGCGGCGGCAGGGCCGTGCTGCGGCTGGTGCTGCATAGTGATATCTCCCTGCGTGAGGATGCCGCGACGGCCCGCGCGTTTCTCGCCAGCCTGACAACCACTCAGGCGACTCCCGGCGCCATACCGCCGTTGCTGAGCGAGCGCCACTCATCCGACTATCCTCAATGGCAGGCAATGATTGCGCGGGCGACTAAGGCGATCAGCGCCGGTGAAATGGATAAAGTAGTGCTGGCGCGGGCAACCGACCTGCAGTTTGCCGCCCCGCTGGACGCCGTGAGCATCATGGCGGCTAGCCGGCGCAGCAATCTTAACTGTTTTCATTTCCTGATGGCGTTCAATGCCCGGCAGGCATTTTTCGGCTCCACGCCGGAACGGCTGTGGCGCCGGCGCGGCGCGCTGCTGCGCACCGAAGCGCTGGCGGGGACCGTCGCGAACCATCAGGAAGACGCGAAGGCGCAGCAACTGGCCGACTGGTTGATGAAAGACGACAAAAACCAGCGGGAAAACATGCTGGTGGTAGAGGATATCTGCCAGCGCCTGCAGAGTGAGGCCTCGACGCTGGACGTCCTGCCGCCGCAGGTGGTGAGGCTGCGTAAGGTACAGCATCTACGACGCTGCATCTGGACCGAGCTGGCGGCGCCTGACGACAGCCGCTGTCTGCTGCAGCTGCAGCCCACCGCCGCGGTGGCCGGCCTGCCGCGCCGGGCGGCGCTGGCGTTCATTCAGCGCCATGAACCGTTTTCCCGCGAATGGTACGCCGGGTCCGCCGGGTATCTGTCACTGGCGCAAAGCGAGTTTTGCGTGGCGCTGCGTTCGGCGAAAGTGGACCACGACACCCTGCGGCTGTATGCCGGGGCGGGGATCGTCAGCGGCTCTGATGCACAGCAGGAGTGGCAGGAGATTGACAACAAAGCGGCCGGGCTGCGCTCGCTGCTGTGTCCATAAAGCTTGAATGACGATGCATATCAAAACGACGTCACTTTGCCTTATCTATACTTAGCATCAATATTTGATACCGGACAATTTCATGTCAGTAAGCGCATTTAACCGACGCTGGGCGGCGGTGATCCTGGAAGCTTTAACGCGCCATGGCGTGCAGCATATCTGCATCGCGCCGGGCTCGCGCTCGACACCCTTAACCCTGGCGGCGGCGGAAAACCGCGCCTTTATCCATCATACCCATTTCGACGAACGCGGCCTCGGCCACCTGGCGCTCGGACTGGCGAAGGCCAGCCGGCAGCCGGTGGCGGTGATAGTCACCTCCGGGACCGCCACCGCGAACCTCTATCCGGCGCTGATTGAGGCAGGGCTCACCGGTGAAAAGCTGATCCTGTTGACCGCCGACCGTCCGCCGGAGCTGATCGACTGCGGCGCGAACCAGGCTATCCGCCAGCCGGGGATGTTTGCCTCCCATCCTGCGCAGACGATTTCTTTGCCGCGTCCCTCGCAGGATATTCCTGCCCGCTGGCTGGTCTCAACCATCGACCAGGCGCTGGGGGCGCTGCACGCCGGCGGGGTGCATATTAACTGTCCGTTCGCTGAACCGCTGTATGGTGATATGGATGAGACCGGCGTGGAGTGGCAGCAGCAGCTCGGCAACTGGTGGCAGAGCGACAAACCCTGGCTGCGCCAGGCGCTGCAGTTAGAGAGCGAGAAGCAGCGCGACTGGTTCTTCTGGCGACAAAAACGCGGCGTCGTCGTGGCGGGCAGAATGAGCGCCGCGGAAGGGAAAAAGGTCGCTGAGTGGGCGCAGATCCTCGGCTGGCCGCTGATCGGCGATGTCCTGTCGCAGACCGGGCAGCCGCTGCCGTGCGCCGACCTGTGGCTGGGCAACGGCAAAGCGGTCAGCGAGCTGGCGCAGGCGCAGATCGTCGTGCAACTCGGCAGCAGCCTGACCGGCAAACGCGTGCTCCAGTGGCAGGCGACCTGCGAGCCGGATGAATACTGGCTGGTGGATAATCTGCCCGGTCGCCTCGACCCGGCGCAGCACCGCGGTCGCCGTCTGCTCTCAAGCGTTGAGCGCTGGCTCGAATTACATCCGGCGGAGAAACGCCAGCCGTGGGCGACGGTGATCCCTCAGCTTGCCGGGCAGGCGTGGCAGGCTGCGGTCGCCAGCAACGAGCCTTTTGGCGAAGCGCAGCTGGCGCAGCGTATTCGGGGCTATCTGCCGGAGCAGGGCCAATTGTTTGTTGGCAACAGCCTGGTGGTGCGCCTGATCGACGCCCTGGCGCAGCTACCGGCAGGGTATCCGGTCTACAGCAACCGCGGCGCCAGCGGCATCGATGGCCTGATCGCCACTGCGGCCGGCGTGCAGCGCGCCAGCGCCCGACCGACGCTGGCCATCGTTGGCGATCTCTCCGCGCTCTACGATCTCAACTCGCTGGCCCTGCTGCGCCAGGCGTCGGCGCCGCTGGTGCTGATCGTGGTGAATAACAACGGCGGGCAGATTTTTTCTATGCTGCCGACGCCGCAGGACGAACGCCGTCAGTTCTATTTAATGCCGCAGGACGTGGATTTCAGCCACGCGGCGGCGATGTTCGGCCTGGCCTATCATCGCCCTGATGACTGGCCGTCGCTGGATGAGGCGCTGGCCGGCGCCTGGCGCAGGGCGGGGGCGACGGTGATTGAGCTGGCGGTCAATGAGACCGACGGCGCGCAGACCCTTCAGCAGCTGCTGGCGCAGGTAAGTCGCCTGTGATCCTCAGCGCTGCTGTCGACAACGGCCAGCCGGGCTATCCCTGGCTGGTGTTTCTGCACGGTTTTTCCGGCGACCGCAACGAGTGGCGGAAAGTGGGCGACGCCTTTCCCGCCTGGCCGCGGCTGTACCTCGATCTGCCGGGGCACGGCGGCTCCGCGGATATCGCGGTGCAGGACTTTGCCGGGGTCAATACTCTGCTGCAGTCTACGCTTAATAGTTACAACATACATAAGTATTGGCTGATCGGCTACTCGCTGGGCGGCCGGGTGGCAATGAACTTCGCCAGCCAGCCGCGCGCAGGCATGCGCGGGCTGATCGTTGAAGGCGGCCATCCGGGCCTGCAGGATGCAGAGGCGCGGCAGGCGCGGCGCAGCAATGACAGCGCCTGGGCGGAACGTTTTCGCCGCGAGCCGCTTGAGCAGGTCTTTGCCGACTGGTATCAGCAGCCGGTCTTCGCTTCGCTGAATGCCGCGCAGCGTGAGTCATTGGTCGCCTTACGCAGCCGGAACAACGGCGCGACGCTGGCGGCGATGCTGCAGGCAACCTCCCTTGCCGCGCAGGCCGATCTGCGCGCGTCTCTGCAGGCGCGCGATTTTCCTTTTCACTACCTGTGCGGCGAGCGCGACGCGAAGTTTCGCGCCATCGCGCAGACGCTCGCGGCGGATCTCCATCTTATTCACCATGCCGGACACAACGCGCACCGGGACAACCCGGCGGCGGTGATTGCCTGTCTGGCGCAGATTCTGGCAAGTTAACTGAAGGACATTCTATGATCTCTCTTGATGAAGCAATGCTCTACGCCCCCGTTGAATGGCACGATTGCTCCGAAGGCTATACCGATATTCGCTATCACAAATCGACTGACGGGATTGCCAAAATCACCATTAATCGTCCGCAGGTGCGCAACGCCTTCCGCCCGCTGACCGTCAAAGAGATGATCCAGGCGCTGGCGGATGCCCGGTATGACGACAATATCGGCGTCATCGTGCTGACCGGTGAAGGTGAGAAAGCCTTCTGCGCCGGCGGCGACCAGAAAGTCCGCGGCGACTACGGCGGCTATCAGGACGACTCCGGCGTTCATCATCTTAACGTGCTCGACTTCCAGCGTCAGATCCGCACCTGCCCGAAACCGGTGGTCGCGATGGTGGCCGGCTACTCTATCGGCGGCGGTCACGTGCTGCAGATGATGTGCGATCTGACTATCGCGGCGGAAAACGCCATCTTCGGCCAGACCGGGCCAAAAGTCGGCTCATTCGACGGCGGCTGGGGCGCCTCCTATATGGCGCGGATCGTCGGGCAGAAAAAAGCGCGCGAAATCTGGTTCCTGTGCCGCCAGTATGACGCTCAGCAGGCGCTGGACATGGGGCTGGTGAATACCGTGGTACCGCTGGCGGATCTGGAAAAAGAGACCGTGCGCTGGTGTCGTGAAATGCTGCAGAACAGCCCGATGGCCTTGCGCTGCCTGAAAGCGGCGCTGAACGCCGACTGCGACGGCCAGGCTGGTCTGCAGGAGCTGGCGGGCAACGCCACCATGCTGTTCTATATGACGGAAGAGGGGCAGGAAGGCCGCAATGCCTTCAACCAGAAACGTCAGCCGGACTTCAGCAAATTTAAACGGAATCCATAATGCGCGTTTCGCAGGTTTACCGCTGGCAGATACCGATGGACGCGGGCGTGGTGCTGCGCGAGCGGCGGTTAAAAACCCGCGACGGGCTGTTCATCCGCCTGCAGGAGGGGGAACGCGAAGGCTGGGGCGAAATTTCTCCCCTGCCGGGATTCAGTGTCGAGACGCTGGAAGAGGCGCAAATGGCGCTGTTAGCGTGGGCACAGGCCTGGCGCGACGGCGCCGAGCCGCCGCTTCCCACGCAGCCCTCCGTCGCGTTTGGCATCAGCTGCGCGCAGGCGGAGCTTGGCGGCGAACTACCGCAGGCCGCGGATTATCGCGCGGCGCCGCTCTGCTCCGGCGATCCGGATGAGCTATTCGCCAGACTGGCGGCGATGCCCGGCGAGAAGGTCGCTAAGGTCAAAGTTGGCCTCTGGGAGGCGGTCCGCGACGGTATGGTGGTCAATCTGCTGCTGGAGGCGATCCCCGACCTGCAGCTGCGGCTCGATGCCAACCGCGCCTGGACGCCGCTCAAAGCGCAACAGTTCGCCAAATACGTTAATCCGGCGTACCGCCAGCGCATTGCTTTTCTTGAAGAACCTTGCAAAACGCGGGAGGATTCTCGGGCCTTTAGCCGCGAGACAGGGATCGCTATCGCCTGGGATGAAAGCCTGCGCGAGGCGGATTTCCGCTTTGTCGCCGAGCCGGGCGTACGTGCGGTGGTGATCAAACCGACGCTAACCGGCAGTTTGCAGAAGGTGCAGCAACAGGTCGCCGCGGCGCATGCGCTGGGGTTGAGCGTAGTGATCAGCTCGTCGATCGAGTCCAGCCTCGGCTTGACCCAGCTGGCGCGGATTGCCGCCTGGCTGACGCCGCAGACTATTCCTGGGCTGGATACGCTGTCGCTGATGGGCGCCCAGCTGGTACGGCCGTGGCCCGAAAGTGCGCTGCCGGTGCTCAACATTGATGCGCTGGAGCCGCTGCTGTGACCTTTAACGACTGGCCCTGGCGGCATTGGCGTCAGCGGCGCGGAGAGGCCCTCGCCTTACGTCTGAATAACCAGCCGCTGACCTGGCGGGAGCTATGCGCGCGGGTTGACGCGCTGGCGTCTGGTTTTGCCGCGCAGGGCGTAATGGAAGGGCAGGGCGTGGCGCTCCGGGCCTATAACCAGCCGGAAACTCTGCTGGCATGGCTGGCGCTGCTACAGTGCGGGGCGCGGGTGCTGCCGCTGAATCCGCAGCTGCCAGCGGTGTTGCTGCAGGCGTTGTTACCCGCGTTAACCATGCAGCATCAGCTGGTGCTGAATGGCGATGTGTTGCCGGGGAATTTACCGATGTTAACCCTGCAGTTGGTCGAGGGCGAGCATGCTGCTTGCTGGCATGGCGATCGGTTGGTGTCGATGACGTTGACCTCCGGTTCAACCGGCCTGCCGAAAGCGGCGGTACATAGCGCCAACGCCCATCTGGCCAGCGCGGCTGGCGTGCTGGCGCTGATGCCGTTTGCCGCAGGAGATGACTGGCTGCTGTCGCTGCCGTTGTTCCATGTCTCCGGTCAGGGGATCGTCTGGCGCTGGCTGCTGGCCGGCGCGCGACTCACGGTACGTGACAAACAGCCGCTGGCGCAGATGCTGCACGGCTGTACCCATGCTTCGCTGGTGCCGACTCAGCTATGGCGCCTGCTGAATGATGATGCTGCGGTTTCCCTCAAGGCGGTGCTGCTCGGCGGCGCGTCGATCCCGGTCGAATTGACTGAACGGGCGCGAAAGCAGGGCATACGCAGCTTCTGCGGCTATGGCCTCACCGAATTCGCCTCCACCGTGTGTGCCAAAGAGGCCGACGGCGCTGCGGATGTTGGCGAAGCGCTGCCGGGGCGAGAGGTGAAAATTGTCGCCGGCGAGATCTGGCTGCGGGCGTCGAGTATGGCCGCAGGCTACTGGCGGGATGGTCAATTGTTGTCATTAACCAACAATGAAGGCTGGTTTGCGACGCGCGATCGCGGAGCATTGCATAACGGTTGGCTGACGATTGTTGGGCGAATGGATAACCTCTTTTTTAGCGGTGGAGAAGGTATTCAACCGGAAGAGGTCGAGCGTGTGATACTCGCCCATCCACAGGTACAGCAGGTGTTTATCGTGCCGCTGGATGATGCGGAATATGGCCAGCGCCCGGTAGCGGTGGTGGAATGCGATGACGGCTGCGAGTTGAGCGCGCTGGCGGCATGGAGCGCTGAGCGGTTAGCGCGTTTTCAGCAGCCGGTGCGTTGGCTGCGGTTGCCGGAAACGTTAAAAAACGGCGGGATTAAGATTTCGCGCCGGGCGCTGTGCGAGTGGGTCAGGCAGCAGACGCATGCGACCGTATCGTAGCCACCCGCATTATCCCGCGGCATAACGCCGGGTGGGTTGAACGCGGTATGCTGGACTAAAGTAGCCCTTTCAGGCTGAGAGTAACGCGGGTGGCGGCATTAAGATCGTAGTTTTTGAGATCTTCGGCTTTGACCCAGGCGTAATCGTCAAACTCCTCGTTGATCGTCACATCGCGATTGGCGCTCACGCAGTCGAAGATGAGATAGATCATGTAGATCGTTTCCTGATGCCCGTCGGGGTAGGTTTTGACGCGGGTATCGTCGCGAAAGCACCATGGCGCGATATGGGTAAGGATGAGTTTTTCGCCGAGCTCTTCGCGTATTTCCCGCCGCAGCGCCTCTTCAATACGTTCCCCTGGCTCCACGCCGCCGCCGGATAAGGCCCATTGCCCGGGAAAAACCCCGCGGTCGGCGGCCATTTTGCAAAGCAGATAATGGCCTTCATTCTCGATCAGCGGGCAAACAATCGTCCTGTGGCGCATGGGTTTTCTCCTGCAGAGGGATGGGGCGGTATGCTGGTGAAATAGTTTGCGAGCCGCCTCGGTAAACTGCAAGCGAAATACAGTTCAGGTCTTGTTGAGTGCTACGTTAAGCGAAAATGATTGTATGGAGCACCGCCATGGAAAGGGCGACGAATTCCCCCCACGATGCTGTATTTAAACACCTGCTGTCGCATCGGGCGACGGCCAGGGATTTTCTGGACATTCACCTTCCCGCACCGCTGCGCGCGTTATGTAATCTGAACACGCTGCGGCTGGAGTCCGGGAGCTTTATTGACGACGAACTGCGGGCGAGTCATTCCGATATCCTTTACTCGCTGCAAACGCAGGCAGGGGAGGGCTATATCTATCTGTTGATAGAGCACCAAAGCTCGGCGGACCGCCATATGGCATTTCGCCTGATGCGCTATGCGATAGCCGCGATGCAGCGTCATCTGGATAAAGGGCATACGCAGCTGCCGCTGGTGATCCCGCTGCTGTTTTATCATGGTCGCGTTTCTCCCTGGCCTTACCCGATGTGCTGGCTGGCAGGCTTTGCCGATCCGGACATCGCGCGGCGGATCTATGGTGAAGATTTTCCCTTAATTGATATCACTAGCACCCCGGACGATGAAATCATGCGCCATCGGCGCGTGGCGATGCTGGAGCTGCTACAGAAGCATATTCGCCAGCGGGATTTGATGGACCTGCATGAGCAGCTGGTCAGGCTCCTGGCGCTGGGATACACTAGCCGCAGGCAGCTTAAGACGCTGTTGCACTATTTATTACAGGCAGGAAACGCCGCCGATCCGGTTGCTTTTTTGCGCCATCTTGCGCAAAACGTTCCCCGGCGGCCGCATAAGGAGACGCTAATGAATATTGCCCAGTTTCTGGAACAACGCGGCCATCAGCAAGGATTAAAGCAAGGTCTTGAACAAGGTCTACAGCAAGGTATCGAGCAAGGTGAGCAGCAGACCGCGGAGCGTATCGCCCGGGCGATGCTTGCTAACGGACTCGACCTGTCGCTGGTGGCGAAACTGACCGGCCTCGCCCCGGAATGTCTGGCCCGGCTGCAGCATTAATTATTCCCTTATCCACCCGCGCCGCGCCGATCGTGCGGCGCCAGCTCTCTGTTTTCGTCAATGTGTCAGCGTTAATCATAATAAACATGAATATTACTGGCGTTGGATAGGCTGTTCGTGGTTCTGGCAACGCTCGATGCCGTAAAAATACGCAACTGGTTACACTCTTGTGAAAATTCATTTCGCCAGGTCATTGATTCCTGATGGGTGCGCAGTAGAATTTTCAGGTTTTTTCGGGACTTCTTTGATTTTAATTTTCTGGATAGAGTAAATAATGAAAAAAAGCATTTTTATGGCGCTGGCGGGCGTGATGATGGTTTCTTCGGCGGCCCATGCGATTAGCGTTACCGGTGAAGCCGGCGAGCATTACACCAACCTTGGCGTCGGCTTCGGCACCGAGTCCACCGGCCTGGCCGTTTCGGGTAACTGGCTGCACAGCGATAACGACGGCGACGCCGCGGGTTTAGGCCTGGGACTCAATATTCCGCTGGGGCCGTTCCTCGCGACCGTGGGTGGTAAAGGTATTTACACCAATCCGAAACAGGGCGATGAAGGTTATGCGGCCGCGGTCGGCGGCGGCCTGCAGTGGAAAATCGGCGACAGCTTCCGTCTGTACGGCGATTATTACTACTCTCCGGATTCGCTCTCCAGCGGCATTGATAGCTACCAGGAAGCCAACGTCGGCGCCAGCTGGACCATTATGCGTCCGCTTAGCATCCAGGCCGGCTACCGTTACCTGAACCTGGCGGGCAAAGATGGCAACCGCGATAACACCATCGCCGACGGCCCATACATCGGCGCCAGCGCCAGCTTCTAATCTCTTCCGGCGCGGCATCTTCTTGCTGCGCCAGATTTTCCTCCTCGTCAGCATCCCGCTTTGCGTTATAGTATTTCTCACCTGGCAGGCAAGGAGTGAGCAATGTTGAATGTGGAAATGCTGTCCACCGGCGATGAAGTGTTGCATGGTCAAATCGTTGATACCAATGCGGCATGGCTGGCGGATTTCTTTTTTAATCAGGGTTTACCGTTAACGCGCCGCAATACCGTTGGCGACAATCTCGATGCGCTGGTGGCGATTCTGCGCGAACGCAGCGAACAGGCGGATGTGCTGATCGTCAACGGCGGCCTTGGCCCAACCAGCGACGACCTGAGCGCGCTGGCCGCCGCCACTGCGAAAGGCGAAGGGCTTATTTTGCATCCGGAGTGGCTGGAAACCATGACCCGCTTTTTTGCCGAGCGCGGCAGGCCGATGGCGGAAAGCAACCGTAAGCAGGCGGAAATCCCGGCCAGCGCTGAGATGATCAACAACCCGGTCGGTACGGCCTGTGGCTTTGCCATCCAGCTCAACCGCTGCCTGATGTTTTTCACTCCCGGGGTCCCCTCTGAATTTAAGGTGATGGTCGAGCAGGAAATTTTACCGCGCCTGCGCCAGCGCTTTACGCTGCCGGACCCGCCGGTATGCCTGCGTATGACCACCTTTGGCCGCTCGGAGAGCGAGCTGGCGCAAAGTCTTAATCCGCTGACGCTGCCTCCGGGCGTGGTGATGGGTTACCGCTCGTCGATGCCGATCATTGAACTCAAGCTAACCGGACCGGCCAACCAGCGCGACGCCATGCTGGCCCTGTGGCCGGAGGTGCGTAAGGTGGCTGGCGACAGCCTGATTTTCGAAGGCACGGAAGGGTTACCGGCGCAGATCGCCCGCTGTCTGCAGGAGCGGCAGCTGAGCCTGACGCTCAGCGAGCAGTTTACCAGCGGCCTGCTGGCGCTCCAGCTGTCCCGCGCCGGCGCGCCGCTGCTGGCCAGCGAAGTCGTTCCGGCGCAGGAGGAGACGCTGGCGCAGGCGGCCCGCTGGGCGGCCGAGCGGCGCATAAACCATTTTGCCGGCCTGGCTCTGGCGGTGAGCGGTCAGGAAAACGATCATCTTAACGTGGCCCTGGCCACCCCGGACGGCACCTTCGCACTGCGGGTGAAGTTTAGCGCCACCCGCCACAGCCTGGCGGTACGCCAGGAAGTCTGCGCTATGATGGCGTTAAACATGCTGCGTCGCTGGCTGAATGGCCAACCGCTGGCCAGCGAACATGGCTGGATTAACGTGGTGGATTCCCTCTCGCTGTAAGTCATTCCCCCCGGCGCACCGTATCCTCGGGGCGCCGGTCGTCCAACCTGTTGTACTCTTCTGAAAAAATTCTGTGCGTTAAGTCGCAATTTTCTGCTGCGAACGGTCCAGTATACGGGAAAACGATTGCCCCGCGATGTCGCTCACACTTTACCGCCCGGACAATCGCAACACTGATTCCAGTATTCAGGATTGGAGTCCAGTATGTTGGAATCAACGAAAGTCCCGGCGCTGACCCGCGCGATTGAGATCCTCAATTTAATTGGCCGCATCGGCCCCTGCAGCGCGGCGACGATAATAGCGGAGCTGGGGATCCCGAAAAGCACGGTGTATCTGCTGCTGGGCGAGCTGAAAAAGCAGCGCTTCATCAGTATGGATAATCAGGATAACTACTGCCTGTGGACCAAGCTGGTGGAGCTGGCCGGGCAGGCGCTGAGCAAAATGGACCTGCGCGAGCTGGCGCGGCCGCGCCTCACCCGGCTGATGGATGAGTGCGGCCTGCTTTGTCACTTGGGCATTATCGATCAGGGTAACGCCTACTACATTCTGAAAATTGAGTCTCCCGCCACCATCAGCGTGCGCTCGCATGAGGGTAAGAGCCTGTCTCTTTACCGCTCCGGGATCGGCAAATGTTTGCTGGCCTGGCAGCCCGCCAGCGTTCAGGCGTCGATTATCGAAGACCTACAGTGGGAGCGGGCCACGCCAACGACCATCACCGATGCTCAACAGCTGCGGGAAGAGCTGGGGCGGATCCGCGCCCGGGGCTGGAGCTTTGATAATGGCGAGGACTATCCGGATGTGCGCTGCGTGGCTGCCCCGGTATTTAACGCCAATAACGACCTGACCGCCGCCATCTCGGTGGTGGGTACCCGTCTGCAAATCAATGAAGACAATCGCGATTACCTGGCTGGTAAGGCGATTGCCTGCGCGAAAGATATTTCACGTCTGCTGGGGTGGAAAAGCCCCTTCGAACAACTCGCCTCATCATAAGGAGAACATCATGACCCTACCGAAAATTAAACACGTCCGCGCCTGGTTCATCGGCGGCGCCACAGCAGAGCAGGGCGCCGGCGGCGGCGATTACCATGACCAGGGGGCTAACCACTGGATTGACGATCATATCGCCACCCCGATGAGCAAATATAAACAGTATGAGCAGTCCCGGCAGTCGTTTGGCATCAACGTGCTGGGGACGCTGATTGTGGAAGTGGAAGCCGACAACGGACAGACCGGCTTTGCGGTGTCGACGGCCGGGGAGATGGGCTGCTTTATCGTCGAAAAACATCTCAACCGCTTTATCGAAGGCAAATGCGTCAGCGATATCAAACTGATCCATGACCAGATGCTTAATGCCACCCTTTACTACGCGGGATCCGGCGGCCTGGTGATGAATACCATCTCCTGTGTCGACCTGGCGCTGTGGGACCTGTTCGGGAAAGTGGTTGGCCTGCCGGTCTACAAACTGTTGGGTGGGGCGGTGCGCGACGAAATCCAGTTCTATGCCACCGGCGCACGTCCGGACCTGGCGCAGGAGATGGGCTTTATCGGCGGCAAAATGCCTACCCACTGGGGGCCGCACGATGGCGACGCCGGGATCCGCAAAGACGTCGCCATGGTGGCGGATATGCGCGAAAAATGCGGCCCGGATTTCTGGTTAATGCTGGACTGCTGGATGAGCCAGGACGTTAACTATGCCACCAAACTTGCCCATGCCTGCGCCCCTTATAACCTCAAGTGGATCGAAGAGTGTCTGCCGCCGCAGCAGTATGAAGGCTATCGCGAGCTGAAGCGCCAGGCGCCGGCCGGGATGATGGTGACCAGCGGCGAGCACCACGGCACGCTGCAGTCCTTCCGCACCCTGTCGGAAACCGGCATCGATATTATGCAGCCCGACGTCGGCTGGTGCGGCGGCTTAACCACCCTGGTGGAGATCGCGGCCATCGCCAAAGCGCGTGGGCAGCTGGTAGTGCCCCACGGCTCGTCGGTTTACTCACATCATGCGGTGATCACCTTCACCAACACGCCGTTCAGTGAGTTTCTGATGACCAGTCCGGACTGCGCCACGCTGCGCCCGCAGTTCGACCCGATCCTGCTCGGCGAGCCGGTGCCGGAGAGAGGGCGCATTCATAAATCGGTCCTGGATAAACCCGGCTTTGGCGTCGAGCTCAATCGCGACTGCAACCTGAAGCGTCCTTATCAACACTGATTGCGTCGGGCCGCCCGGCGGCCCGCGCCTGAGGATATTATGATGAGCAACACTCTGCTGGAGAGCGTGGTGAAGAAAAACCGCGCCCGCTTAATCCCCTTTATGCTGGCGCTGTACGTGCTGGCGTTTCTTGACCGTTCTAATATCGGTTTCGCCAAAGAGACCTACCAGCTGGATACCGGACTCAGCAATGAGGCCTACGCGCTGGGGGCCGGTATCTTCTTTGTGGTCTATGCCTTCCTCGGGGTGCCGGCCAATCTGCTGATGCGCAAATTTGGCGCCAGGCGATGGATCGGCTGCACCACGCTGCTGTGGGGCGTGCTGTCGGCGGCGATGGCGTGGGCGGATACGGAAGCGAAATTCCTGCTGGTACGTACCCTGCTGGGCGCGGCGGAGGCGGGCTTCTTTCCCGGAATGATCTACCTCACTTCACAGTGGTTTCCCCAGCAAAACCGCGCCAGCATTATGGGGCTGTTTTATATGGGCGCGCCGCTGGCCCTGACGCTGGGATCGCCTTTATCCGGTGCGCTGCTGGAGATGCATGGATTTATGGGCCATCCCGGCTGGTTCTGGATGTTTGTCATTGAAGGCCTGCTCGCCGTCGCCGCGGGAGCGTTCACCTTCTTCTGGCTGGACGATTCGCCACAGCATGCCCGCTTCCTGAGCGCAGCGGAGAAACAGGCGCTGATAAGCGAGCTGGCGCGCGAGGAGGAGAAAAAGATTGCCTCGCGCCTGTCCGATGCGCTGCGTAACGGGCGGGTCTGGCAGCTGGCGCTGATTTATCTGACCATTCAGGTGGCGGTCTATGGTCTGATTTTCTTCCTGCCCACCCAGGTTGCTGCGCTGCTGGGCACCAAAGTCGGCTTCGTTGCCTCGGTGGTGACGGCCATCCCGTGGGTGGCGGCGCTGTTTGGCACCTGGCTTATCCCTCGCTACTCCGATCGCACCGGCGAGCGACGCAATATTGCCGCCCTGACGCTGCTGGCGGCGGCGGTCGGGATTGCAGTGTCCGGACTGGTGGCGCCGGTGCTGGCTATCATCGCGCTGTGCGTGGCGGCGGTCGGGGTGATCGCCGTGCAGCCGGTCTTCTGGACGATGCCGACGCAGCTGCTGTCCGGCACGGCGCTGGCCGCAGGGATTGGCTTTGTTAACCTGTTTGGCGCCATCGGTGGTTTTCTGGCGCCGATCGTGCGCGTGCAGGCCGAAACGTTGTTCGCCAGCAGCGCCGCCGGACTGTTAACCCTGGCCGGCGTCGCCATTGTCGGGGTGGTCATTATCTTTTCATTGAGCCTTACCCGCGCGGTACCCCAGCGCGGCAGCGTACAGCATTGAATAAAGGAATCGCTATGAACGCACTGTTATCTAACCCCTTCAAACGGGGATTATTACGCGGTGAGACGCAAATCGGCCTGTGGCTGAGCTCCACCTCATCCTACATGGCGGAGATCGCTGCGACGTCGGGATACGACTGGCTGCTGATCGACGGCGAGCATGCCCCGAACACCATTCAGGACCTTTATCATCAGCTGCAGGCGATTGCCCCCTATGCCAGCCAGCCGGTCATTCGCCCGGTCGAGGGCAACCGCAGCCTGATAAAACAGGTGCTGGATATTGGCGCCAGAACCTTGCTGGTGCCGATGGTCGATACCGCCGAGCAGGCTCGGGAGGTGGTCTCAGCGACCCGTTATCCCCCCATCGGGAGCCGCGGCGTTGGCGCCGGCGTGGCGAGAGCGGCGCGCTGGGGAAGGGTGGAGAATTATATGGCGGAGGCGAATGACGAACTTTGTCTGCTGATTCAGGTCGAGAGCCGAACCGCGCTGGAGAACCTGGACGCTATTCTCGAGGTGGACGGCATTGACGGGGTGTTCATCGGTCCGGCGGATCTCTCCGCCTCGCTGGGCTACCCGGACGATGCCGGTCACCCTGACGTGCAGCGGGTGATCGAGCAGAGCATCCGGCGCATTCGCGCGGCGGGGAAAGCGGCCGGATTTCTGGCGGTTGACCCGGCGATGGCGGAAAAATGTCTTGCCTGGGGGGCCAACTTTGTCGCCGTCGGGGTGGATACCATGCTGTATACCCAGGCGCTGGACCGCCGGCTGGCGATGTTTAAATCTGACAGCGCCCAGCCGCAAGAGAAAACGAGCTATTGACGGCACAGGCTGGCGCTGGGCTCAGACGAGCGCCTGCGCCAGCACCGTCAGCGGATGCTCGCAGCGTTTGCTGGTGGACATCTCAATCTGCCATTTGCAGGTCTCGCAGTCGGTGACGACGAGGTCGGCCCCGCTCTCCTCAATCTGACGGAACAGCGGGGCGCCGATAGCCTGGGATACCGCGTAATTCTCAGTTTTAAACCCGTAGGTGCCTGCGATGCCGCAGCACTGGGAATCCAGCACCTCCAGCTGCAGGCCGGGGATCAGCCGCAGCAGCTCGAGGGTATACAGCGACCAGCCCATCTTTTCCATATGACACGGGGTGTGATAGACCACTTTCAGCGGCAGCGGGCGCAGCGGTAGCGTCCTGCCGGCAGCCAGCTGTTTCCAGATCCAGCGGGTGGCAAGCTCGACCCGATCGCGAAGATCGCTGTTATCGACATCGAGGAGATGGGGGTATTCATCACGTAGCGTAAAGGCGCAGGTCGAGGAGGTGGCAATGATCGGTAGCGTGTTTTCCCGCATCGCGGCGACGTTGCTCTGCGCCTGCTTACGCGCCTTGTCGAAAAAACCGTTGGCGATCAGCGGTACGCCGCAGCATTTTTCTTTTGATAACAACTGCACCCCGGTACCCAGCGCGTTGACGACGCGAATGAGATCTTTACCCAACTGTGGATGGTTATAGTTGACGTAGCAGCCGTGAAAGAAAGCCACCTGTTCGCTGTATTGCTTCTGACGGGCGGCGAGCTGGCGGTAAGCGCGGCGGAAGGTGCCGAAACCATATTTCGGCAGCGTACGCCGGTGATCGATGTTGAGCGTCGCGTCGAGCAGACGGCGCACCGGTTTTAAGCCGGTGGCGGCGTTGACCAGGGGGGCAAAGGGGGTGGAAAGGGTACCCATCAGGTCGGTATGGCTGAGGATGGCGTCGCGCAGGGTCGGCTTTTGCTGGCCGTACTGTGCCCGGGCGCGTTGAATGATATCGCCAATTTTCACATCCGACGGGCAGGCGACCTCGCAGCGCTTGCAGTTAATGCAGTACTTCAGCGCCTCGTCGTACAGCGCGCCATCCTTCAGACGCAGGCGTTCGCCGTCCGGCCCCGCTTGTTTCGGGCCGGGATAGCGCGGATTGACCCGACTTACCGGGCAGGTGGTGGTACAGACCGTGCACTTAATGCAGCTTTCAAAACGGGTATCGTTCATGGCCGGCCTCCGGCAAGGGCGTGGATCTGTCTGGCGGCGTGCAGCGCGGTAACGGCGCAGACGCCGCTGCCACAGCCGAGCTGAATGGCATCGAACCCGCCGAGCAATGAGCCGATGGCGAACAGATTATGGAACGGCTGCCCGCCCAGCAGGGGGCGCAGCAGGGCATCGGTTTTCACGCCGAAGCGCTGCCATGGTTGTGAGGCGAAGAAATCGCGCTGGTACCAGCTTTCCCGTGGCAGGGTCTGGTGAAGGTCGAGGCCGAGGATCGGCTCGCGCACGCTATCGCGAGTGGCGACAAGACCGTTGCTGAAAAAGCTGCCGCTGGCCAGCACGGTAAAGCGCGGACGCAGCGCAATATCGCCGTGATTTCGCGTCCAGACCGCCTCGACGGCGTTCTGTCGATGGCTGATTTTCACCACCTCATCGCCTGCGAGCCAGGCGCCGCCCTCGCGAATGAACTGGCGTTGCAGCTGAGAATGCAAACGCATCCCGGGAACCGAAGGCGGCAGCGTCGGCAGCAGACGCAGCGGGCAGGGTAGACGCGCCTGCAGCCAGTGGTACAGGCGATCGTCGGCGAGGCCAAAACAGGCGGGCATGATCAGCAGGTCATACTGCTGCGCCAGCGGTAGCAGCGCTGCATGCAGGGCCGGCCACATATTCTCATCATCCAGGACGCGGGCGATATTGGCGGCGCGAAACTCGGTCGGGTTGTCACGCAGCACATCCAGCAGCGGTAACTCGATTTCCACCGCCGCGGCGGTAACTCCGTGTTGACCGAGCGCGGCGGCGGCGAGATGCGGCTGAAAATCAGCAAAGCCGCTGATCCCCACCAGACAGGCGCCCTGCGACGGCAGGGGCGCGACAGGCACCTCAAGGGGCGACAGCCATGCCGGGCGCAACGTCCCCAGCGGCGTTACCCGCCGGTGCGGCCGGCGCGCATCGCCCTGCATCACCGCGCCGCAGGCGGCCAGCAGGGCTTCGGTCTGTGTCGCGTATTCGAGCACCGCCTCGGCGCCGAGACGGGAATAAGGGTGTTCAGGAAGCTGTTCAGCGAGTTGCTGCAGACCTTGTGCGACGTCAGTGACGTTATCGCCGTTGGGCAGCGCCGAGAGCAGGTCTAACGACGCGGAGGAAAAATGCAGCGCGCTCTGCCCGCGGCTGATGATGACGCTGCGCAGGCCGTGCTGATTCAGGGCCAGCCCGCACAGCAGGCCGGCGAGCCCGCCGCCGATAATCGCGCAATCAAACTTCATCCCGGTGCTCCTGTGGCAATCCGCACAGGCCGAGGTAGACCCAGCGGGTGAATTCGCTTTCGCGCAGCGCATCGCCCCAGGCGATGGGCTGCACGCCCTTCCAGCGTTCATTGAGAAATTCCGAGAGCTGGGTTAACGACTGCGCGGGCGTGGTGACGTTAAAGCGCTGCAGCAGTCCGGCAGCGCGGCAGGCGCAGAGTTCCCCCTGACAGGTCCCCATGCCAATCCGGGTGCGGCGGCGCAGGTCGAGCAGGGTGTTGACCGCCAGGTTTTCCACCGCGTATTTCACTTCACCGGCAGTGACGGCTTCACATTCGCAGACCAGGCTACGGTGCTGGCGGCTGTCGCCAAGCCAGGACGGGGTGCGATCGCCGTGACGGTAGACGGCCGAGCCGCGCAGCGGGGTGGGGAGGGAGATAATCTTTTGCAGGGTACTTTCCGTTGGCTCCTGTGAACCGGGCAGCGGGGCTTCGGCCGTGGTACAGGGGGTGGTGTTTCCCAGCTTACGACAGACGGCGTCGGTGGCCCACTCGGCCATCAGGCGATAGGTCATCAGCTTGCCGCCGGTGATAGTAATGAAGCCTTCCATACCGTCACGCTGGGCATGGTCGAGCAGGACGATGCCGCGGCTGACGCCGCGCCCGCTGGGATCGTTATCGCTGGCCACCAGCGGGCGGACGCCGGAGTAGGCGCGGAGGATCCGGGTGCGGCCCATGACCGGCGCCAGCTTTTCCCCTTCGCGCAGTAGGGTATCGACCTCCGCCGCTGTTACCCGGTTGTCGTCAATTTCGTCATAAGGGATATGCATTGAGGTAGTGCCGATCAGCGAGATGGTATCGCCGGGCACCAGAATATCGGCGTCGGCCGGCTTACGGCAGCGGTTGATCACCAGGTTGTTAATCCGATGATCGAGGATCAGCAGCGATCCCTTCGCCGGGAACATGGTGATGCGCAGGTCGGCATATTCCGCAATACGCTGCCCCCAGATCCCGGCGGCGTTAACCACCATCCCGGCGTACAGAGTGCGGGCCTGGTGAAGTTGGCGGTCGTATACCTGGACGCCGCAGACGCGATCGCCCCGGCGCAGCAGGCCTGTTACTTCGCAGCCGGTAAGGATCTGCGCGCCGTGTTCGCGGGCGTCGAGCATATTGGCCGCGGTGAGGCGAAACGGGTCGATGGTACCGTCCGGGACCTGCACCGCGCCCAGCAGCGTCGGGTTGACGGCGGGCTCCCGGCGCAGCGCTTCCTGCGGCGAGAGCGGCGTGGCCTCTATGCCAGCCTGCTGACAGGCGTCGATAAAGGTTTGCTGCCATGCCAGGTCATCTTCAGGCAGGGTGATAAACAGCCCATTGGTCGGTTCAATACAGTGGCGGGCGATGCGGCGCAGGATGCGGTTCTCACTGATGCATTCGCGGGCGGATTCGTTGTCGGTCACCGCGTAGCGGGCGCCGCTGTGCAGCAGTCCATGATTCCGGCCGGTCGCCCCGGTGGCGATATCATGGCGCTCAATGAGCAGCGTTCGTAATCCGCGCCGGGCGCAGTCGCGGGCGATACCGGCGCCGGTTGCTCCGCCGCCGATGATAATGACCTCGCTATCAAGACGTCCCGTCATCTTCAGCTCCTCTGCTTTCGTTTTACGCCATTTAGCCACAATTAGTAAGGTTATTGTTTGATTTCGAGCATATTCGCGCGTTATTTGAGCGTGTTATGTGATTTCGTGCTCACATTGGAACGTTTTGTCATATTTCTGTAACAAATTGTGCGATGTTTCACAGTATCAACTCTACGTATTGCCTACCATCGCGACCATATTTGAAGTTGGTGATTAATCTGGGATTTTGTCGTGACGTCAGTAGAAAACAGCAAGGGCCACGGAGGCTGATATGTTAAGTATTTTTAAACCCGCCGCGCATAAAGCGCGTTTGCCAGCAGCGGAGATTGACCCGCTATATCGCCGATTACGCTGGCAGATTTTTATTGGCATCTTTTTTGGTTATGCCGCCTACTATTTGGTTCGTAAGAACTTTGCCCTGGCGATGCCTTATCTTATCGAGCAGGGGTTCTCTCGTGGCGACCTCGGCTTCGCCCTTTCCGGTATCTCCATCGCCTATGGATTTTCGAAATTCATCATGGGATCGGTCTCTGACCGCTCGAATTCGCGCATTTTCCTGCCGGCTGGCTTGATCCTCGCCGCGCTGGTGATGCTGGTGATGGGCTTCGTGCCGTGGGCGACGTCCAGCATCATGATAATGTTCGTGCTGCTGTTCCTCTGCGGCTGGTTCCAGGGGATGGGCTGGCCGCCGTGCGGCCGGACCATGGTGCACTGGTGGTCGCAGAAAGAGCGCGGCGGGATTGTCTCGGTGTGGAACTGCGCGCATAACGTCGGCGGCGGCATTCCGCCGCTGCTGTTCCTGTTAGGGATGGCGTGGTTTAACGACTGGCACGCGGCGCTGTATATGCCGGCATTCGGCGCCATTCTGCTGGCGATTTTCGCCTTCGCAATGATGCGCGACACCCCGCAGTCCTGCGGTCTGCCGCCGATTGAAGAATATAAAAACGACTACCCGGACGATTACAGCGAAAAGCACGAAGAAGAGCTGACGGCGAAGCAGATCTTTATGCAGTACATTCTGCCGAACAAGCTGCTGTAGTACATCGCTATCGCTAACGTCTTCGTTTATCTGCTGCGCTACGGCATTCTCGACTGGTCGCCGACCTACCTGAAAGAAGTTAAACACTTCGCGCTGGATAAATCCTCCTGGGCCTATTTCCTGTACGAGTACGCGGGGATCCCGGGCACGCTGCTGTGCGGTTGGATGTCGGACAAAGTGTTTAAAGGCAACCGCGGCGCCACCGGCGTGTTCTTTATGACCCTGGTGACCATCGCCACTGTCGTTTACTGGCTGAACCCGCCGGGTAATCCGGGCGTCGATATGGCCTGTATGATCATCATTGGCTTCCTGATCTACGGCCCGGTGATGCTGATTGGTCTGCATGCCCTCGAGCTGGCGCCGAAAAAAGCCGCCGGGACCGCCGCGGGCTTCACCGGCCTGTTCGGCTATCTTGGCGGTTCCGTGGCCGCGAGCGCTATCGTCGGCTACACCGTCGATTTCTTCGGCTGGGACGGCGGCTTTATGGTGATGATCGGCGGCAGCGTGCTGGCGGTTATCCTGCTGGTTATCGTGATGCTCGGTGAACGTCGCCATCACCAACAGCTGAAACAAGCCTAAGGAGCGGCGATGAAAATGAAACTTACCGCGCTGATGAGCGGAATGATTCTGTCCAGTTCGGCGCTGTGCTTCAGCGCGACAGCGGCTGATAAAATGGTCATCGCCCACCGCGGCGCCAGCGGGTATCTGCCGGAACATACCCTGCCGGCGAAAGCGATGGCTTACGCTCAGGGGGCGGATTACCTTGAGCAAGACCTGGTGATGACCAAAGACGACCGGCTGGTGGTGTTACACGACCACTATCTCGATCGGGTGACTGACGTTGCGCAGCGTTTCCCGCAGCGGGCGCGTAAAGATGGCCGTTTCTACGCCATTGACTTTACCCTGGACGAGATTAAGTCGCTGAAGTTCACCGAAGGTTTTGAGCCGAAAAATGGTAAGAACGTGCAAACCTATCCCGGGCGATTCCCGATGGGCAAATCCGATTTCCGTATTCATACCTTTGAAGAGGAGATTGAGTTTGTCCAGGGGCTGAACCATTCCACCGGCAAAAACATCGGTATCTACCCGGAAATCAAAGCGCCGTGGTTCCACCACCAGGAAGGCAAAGATATTGCCGCCAGCACATTGAAGGTGCTGAAGGAATATGGCTATACCAGCAAGCAGGATAAGGTTTATCTGCAGTGCTTTGACGCCAACGAGCTCAAACGCATTAAAAATGAGCTGGAGCCGAAGATGGGGATGGATCTCAATCTGGTGCAGCTCATCGCCTATACCGACTGGAATGAAACCCAGCAGAAACAGGCCGATGGTAAGTGGGTGAACTACAGCTATGACTGGATGTTCAAGCCAGGGGCGATGGCGCAGATTGCGCAGTACGCGGACGGCATCGGCCCGGATTACCATATGCTGGTAGCGGAAGGCTCGAAGCCGGGGGCGGTGAAGCTGACGGCGATGGTGAAAGAGGCGCATGCCAGCCATCTGCAGGTGCATCCGTACACCGTGCGCGCGGATCAGTTGCCGGAGTACGCGACTAACGTTAATCAGCTCTATGACGTGCTGTATAACCAGGCGGGCGTCGACGGCTTATTTACCGATTTCCCGGATAAAGCGGTGCAGTTCCTGGACGCGAAACACTAAAAAGCCGGGTGGCGGCTACGCCTTACCCGGCGTACGAACTGCGGTTTTGTTGACACTGTTCTCGGCGTGCAACGATTTCGACCCGGGAATAACGTTTGTTCTATGTTATTTCCTGGAAGATTGCGCTCCCGATATTTCTTCTGCGTTATGCCTTTCATAGCGCAGGGAGCGCACAGGGGGAGGCCAGTCGCCGCCTCCCCCTGTACCCCCGGGCTCCGGCCAGCAAAATCGCCGCTGCGCGGTCCCTTCGACTTATCCCTGCAGGCTTCGGGTCGGGCCGAGGTAGCGTCCATGCAAAACACGGCCCTCAGCCCGCATCCATGCGGGCTGCCCCGGCCTTCCGGGAACGTCTCAGCGATTTTGAGGCCGTCAACACCGGCAGTTTCAGCAGCCCAGGGCGGCAGTGCGTAAACGGCCGGTCCTGGAACAGTAGGTCAGGTAAGCGTAGCGCCACCTGACAAGACTACATCTCGATCTCAATATCGCCTTTCGCCCGGCAGCAGCAGGGCAAAATTTCTCCCGGCTGGATAAAGGCCAGCGGCTCGGTCAGCCAGTCAACCTGGCCGGAGACCAGACGCGTGCGGCAGGAGCCGCAGTAGCCTTCGCGGCACTGATATTCGACGTTGATATTATGCGACTCCAGCGCCGCCAGCAGGGAAGGGTGTTCATCCTGACACTCAAGGCGAGTGTCAGAGATTTTCAGGAAGATCCGCTTCATTACAGCTGGAAGTTACTCAGATCGTCGGCATCGACTTCAGAATCGATCTGGCCGACGAGATAAGAACTGACTTCCACTTCCTGCGGCGCCACCTGAACGTTGTCGGAGACCAGCCAGGTGTTGATCCATGGGATCGGGTTGGAACGGGTCTGGAACGGCAGATCGAGGCCCACCGCCTGCATGCGGATATTGGTGATGTACTCGACGTACTGGCAGAGAATATCTTTATTCAGGCCGATCATCGAGCCGTCGCGGAACAGGTAGTCCGCCCACTCTTTCTCCTGCTGCGCCGCCAGCACGAACAGGTCATAGCACTCCTGCTTGCACTCTTCGGCGATTTCCGCCATTTCCGGATCGTCGCTGCCGGAGCGCAGCAGGTTCAGCATATGCTGGGTGCCGGTCAGGTGCAGCGCTTCATCGCGGGCGATCAGGCGGATAATTTTGGCGTTGCCTTCCATCAGTTTGCGTTCGGCAAAGGCGAAGGAGCAGGCGAAGCTGACGTAGAAGCGGATCGCTTCCAGGGCATTAACGCTCATCAGGCACAGATAGAGTTTCTTTTTCAGCTCGCGCAGATTCACGGTCACGGTCTTGCCGTTGACGGTGTGGGTGCCTTCGCCCAGCAGATGCCAGTAGCTGGTCATCTCGATCAGCGAATCGTAATAGTGAGAGATGCCTTCCGCACGTTTCTGGATCTGCTCGTTGGTGACGATGTCGTCGAACACGGTCGCCGGGTCGTTGACGATGTTGCGGATGATGTGAGTGTACGAACGCGAGTGAATGGTCTCGGAGAAGGCCCAGGTTTCTACCCAGGTCTCCAGCTCCGGGATGGAGATCAGCGGCAGCAGCGCCACATTCGGGCTACGGCCCTGGATGGAGTCGAGCAGCGTCTGGTACTTCAGGTTGCTGATGAAAATATGTTTTTCGTGTTCCGGTAGCGCCTGGTAGTCGATGCGATCGCGGGAAACGTCAACCTCTTCCGGGCGCCAGAAGAAGGAGAGCTGCTTTTCAATCAGCTTTTCAAAGATGTCGTATTTTTGCTGATCGTAGCGGGCCACGTTAACCGGCTGGCCAAAAAACATAGGTTCCAGCAGCTGATCGTTTTTCGTCTGTGAAAAAGTGGTGTATGCCATTGAAGTGAGTCCTGTTGAACTGTATTGCCCGGCGGGAATGGGTTGGCCGGGCCTACACAAACGTAGGCCGGGTAAGCGTAGCGTTACCCGGCAAAAATACCTTAGATCTTACAAGCGCCGCTTTCGCAGCCGTCGTCCTGGATGGACGGGGCCAGGTCATCCTGGGCGTCTTCAGCGCCATCACGGGTGTTGTGATAGTACAGCGTTTTGACGCCGAATTTATAGGCGTTGAGCAGGTCTTTGAGCAACTGCTGCATCGGCACTTTTCCGGACGGGAAGCGCGTCGGATCGTAGTTAGTGTTGGCAGAGATCGACTGGTCGATAAACTTCTGCATGATACCCACCAGCTGCAGATAACCGTCGTTGTTCGGCATCTCCCACAGCAGCTCGTAGGCGTTCTGCAGGTTTTCGTAATCCGGCACCACCTGGCGCAGGATACCGTCCTTGGACGCTTTGATACTCACGTGGCCGCGCGGCGGCTCAATGCCGTTGGTGGCGTTGGAGATCTGCGACGAGGTCTCGGACGGCATCAGCGCGGAGAGCGTGGAGTTGCGCAGGCCGTGGGTTTTAATGGATTCGCGCAATGCTTCCCAGTCGTAGTGCAGGGGTTCGCTGACGATGCCGTCCAGATCTTTCTTATAGGTATCGATCGGCAGGATGCCCTGCGCATAGGTGGTTTCGTTGAACCACGGGCAGGCGCCTTGCTCGATAGCCAGCTCGTTAGAGGCCTTCAGCAGATAGTACTGAATCGCTTCGAACGTTTTGTGCGTCAGGTTGTTGGCGCTGCCGTCGGAGTAGCGTTTGCCATGCTTCGCCAGATAGTAAGCGAAGTTGATCACGCCGATACCCAGCGTACGACGCCCCATCGCACCGCGTTTAGCCGCCGGGATGGGGTAATCCTGATAGTCGAGCAGCGCATCCAGAGCACGCACCGCCAGCACCGCCAGCTCTTCCAGCTCGTCGAGGCTGTCGATAGCCCCGAGGTTGAAGGCCGACAGGGTGCACAGCGCGATTTCGCCGTTTTCGTCGTTGACATCTTCCAGCGGTTTGGTCGGCAGAGCAATCTCCAGGCACAGGTTAGACTGACGCACCGGGGCGACTACCGGATCGAACGGGCTGTGGGTGTTGCAGTGGTCGACGTTCTGGATATAGATGCGGCCGGTAGAGGCGCGCTCCTGCATCATCAGCGAGAACAGCTCAACGGCTTTAATACGCTGCTTACGAATGCTGTCGTCCTGCTCGTACTGGGTGTACAGGCGCTCAAACTCGTCCTGATCGGCGAAGAAGGCGTCATACAGGCCCGGGACGTCGGAAGGGCTGAACAGGGTAATATCGCCGCCCTTCAGCAGACGGGTGTACATCAGCTTGTTGATCTGTACCCCGTAGTCCATGTGACGAACGCGGTTGGCGTCGGTACCACGGTTGTTTTTCAGCACCAGCAGGCTTTCCACTTCCAGATGCCACATTGGGTAGAAGAGGGTTGCCGCGCCGCCGCGTACGCCGCCCTGCGAGCAGGATTTCACCGCGGTCTGGAAATGCTTGTAGAACGGAATGCAGCCGGTGTGGAAGGCTTCGCCGCCGCGGATCGGGCTGCCCAGCGCGCGAATGCGCCCGGCGTTGATGCCGATGCCGGCGCGCTGGGAAACGTATTTCACAATCGCGCTGGAGGTGGCGTTGATGGAATCCAGGCTGTCGCCGCACTCGATCAGCACGCAGGAGCTGAACTGACGGGTTGGGGTACGCACGCCGGACATGATCGGCGTCGGCAGCGAGATTTTAAAGGTGGACACCGCGTCGTAGAAACGCTTGATATAGTCCAGACGCGTTTCGCGCGGATAGTTCGAGAACAGGCAAGCGGCGACGAGAATATAGAGGAACTGCGCGCTCTCATAAATTTCGCCGGTGACGCGGTTTTGTACCAGATACTTGCCTTCCAGCTGCTTAACGGCTGCGTAGGAGAAGTTCATGTCGCGCCAGTGGTCGAGGAAACCGTCCATCTGCTGGAACTCTTCTTCCGTGTAGTCTTCCAGCAGATGATGATCGTATTTACCTTTCTCGACCATCTTCACCACGTGATCGTAGAGCGCCGGCGGCTCAAACTGACCGAAGGCTTTTTTACGCAAATGGAAAATCGCCAGACGCGCGGCGAGGTACTGGTAATCCGGCGCGTCGCGGGAGATCAGATCCGCAGCGGCTTTAATAATGGTTTCGTGGATGTCCGCGGTTTTGATGCCGTCATAGAACTGGATATGGGAGCGCAGCTCTACCTGGGAAATCGAAACGTTATTCAGTCCTTCTGCCGCCCAATCCAGTACGCGATGGATTTTGTCGAGATTGATGCGCTCGGTGGTCCCGTCGCGCTTTGTCACCAGCAGACTCTGATTCATGTGGATTTTACCTGTCCGTGAAAGAAAATATCCCCCGTTTATCCACAGAAGGCCGTTGTGACTAACTCTGTGGATAAATACTATATGTAGGGGGTTGTCGATAAAAGAAACGCTATATGGTGAGTATTTTAGTAAGGAATCTTTTGAGTACAAGGGTTGATTTTGACGTTAAATTGAGGTTGCGGAAGGGTAATAATCCGCAAGTCCACGTCGCATAAGGCCTGGAGAAGAAGTCAATAAAACAGAAAAAAAATGAAAATTTGATCGAGTGCTGATTTCTTCATCGGAAGAAATAATCACGCGGCTTGATGCCGCGCAATCATCATAAGCGGAGGTGCTGACCTCAGTCCTGTTTGGCGGTTGTATGCAACATATAGTTAACATCAACCCCCGGCGCTAACTTGAAGGTATTGGTCAGCGGATTGTAATGCAGACCGATGATATGCTGCTCTTTCAGAGTAGTCTGATCTACCCAGCCCAGCAGCTCGGCCGGCTTGATAAACTTCTTCACATCATGAGTGCCTTTGGGCACCATCTTCATGACATATTCCGCCCCGACTACCGCCATCAGCCAGGCCTTGCCGTTGCGGTTGATGGTGGAGAAGAAGACCTGGCCGCCGGGCTTCACTAACCGCGCGCAGGCGTGCACCACCGACTGCGGGTCGGGGACGTGCTCCAGCATCTCCATGCAGGTCACGACGTCATACTGCTGCGGGTGCTTCGCGGCATGTTCCTCAACTGTTTCCTGAACATAGTCTACCTGAATACCGCTCTCCAGGGCGTGCAGCCTGGCGACCTGCAGCGGTTCGGCCCCCATGTCCAGCCCGGTGACCGTCGCGCCTTCGCGCGCCATGCTCTCGGCGAGGATGCCGCCGCCGCAGCCGACATCGAGGACTTTTTTACCGAACAGGCCGCCGGAGCGTTCGGCAATATAGCCCAGCCGCAGCGGGTTGATGCGGTGGAGCGGTTTGAACTCGCCCTCCAGATCCCACCAGCGCGAGGCGACGGCTTCGAATTTGGCGATTTCAGCATGATCGACATTAGGGGCTACCGACGTTTTTTCGGCATTCATGGGCGCTTTTACTCCTTTTCTGTTCAGACCTGCGAGTATATCAGCAGCGCGCCATGAATAAACCGTATTGCTTTACCTCTATTAGCGCGGCTGTGTTATAATTTGCGACCTTTGAATCCGGGATACAGTAGAGGGATAGCGGTTAGATGAGCGACCTTGCGAGAGAAATTACACCGGTCAACATTGAGGAAGAGCTTAAGAACTCTTATCTGGATTATGCGATGTCGGTCATTGTTGGCCGTGCGCTGCCGGATGTCCGAGATGGCCTGAAGCCGGTACACCGTCGCGTACTTTACGCCATGAACGTATTGGGCAATGACTGGAACAAAGCCTATAAAAAATCAGCCCGTGTCGTTGGTGACGTAATCGGTAAATACCACCCGCACGGCGACTCCGCGGTATACGACACCATCGTGCGTATGGCGCAGCCGTTCTCGCTGCGTTACATGCTGGTGGACGGCCAGGGTAACTTTGGTTCCATCGACGGCGACTCCGCCGCGGCGATGCGTTATACCGAAATTCGTCTGGCGAAAATCGCTCATGAGCTGATGGCCGATCTTGAAAAAGAGACGGTCGATTTCGTCGACAACTATGACGGTACGGAGCGTATTCCGGACGTCATGCCGACCAAAATTCCTAACCTGCTGGTGAACGGCGCCTCCGGGATCGCCGTAGGGATGGCCACCAACATACCGCCGCATAACCTGACGGAAGTGATTAACGGCTGTCTGGCGTATGTTGACGATGAAGACATCAGCATTGAAGGGCTGATGGCGCATATTCCTGGCCCTGATTTCCCGACCGCCGCCATTATCAATGGCCGTCGCGGCATCGAAGAGGCCTACCGCACCGGTCGCGGTAAAGTGTACATCCGCGCGCGCGCGGAAGTGGAAGTGGACGCGAAATCCGGCCGCGAAACCATCATCGTGCACGAAATTCCGTATCAGGTGAACAAAGCGCGCCTGATCGAGAAAATCGCCGAGCTGGTCAAAGAAAAACGCGTGGAAGGCATCAGCGCGCTGCGTGACGAGTCTGATAAAGACGGGATGCGCATCGTGATTGAAGTGAAGCGCGATGCGGTAGGGGAAGTGGTGCTTAACAACCTCTATTCCCAGACCCAGCTGCAGGTCTCCTTCGGCATCAACATGGTAGCTCTGCACCATGGTCAGCCGAAGATCATGAACCTGAAGGACATCATCGCCGCGTTTGTACGCCACCGCCGTGAAGTGGTGACCCGTCGTACGATTTTCGAACTGCGCAAAGCGCGCGACCGGGCGCATATCCTCGAAGCGCTGGCCGTTGCGCTGGCCAACATCGACCCGATTATCGAACTGATCCGTCGCGCGCCGACCCCGGCAGAAGCGAAAACGGCGCTGGTTGCCCAGGCGTGGGATCTCGGTAACGTCGCGGCGATGCTGGAGCGCGCCGGGGATGACGCCGCGCGTCCGGAATGGCTGGAACCAGAGTTCGGCGTGCGCGACGGTAAATACTACCTGACCGAGCAGCAGGCTCAGGCGATTCTGGATCTGCGTCTGCAGAAACTGACCGGCCTTGAGCATGAAAAACTGCTCGACGAATATAAAGAGCTGCTGGAGCAGATCGCAGAGCTGCTGCACATTCTCGGCAGCGCCGACCGTCTGATGGAAGTGATTCGCGAAGAGCTGGAGCTGATCCGCGACCAGTTCGGCGACGAACGTCGTACCGAAATCACCGCCAACAGCGCTGATATTAACATCGAAGATCTGATCAACCAGGAAGATGTGGTGGTCACCCTGTCGCATCAGGGGTATGTGAAGTATCAGCCGCTGACCGACTACGAAGCACAGCGTCGTGGCGGTAAAGGCAAATCGGCAGCGCGCATTAAAGAAGAAGACTTTATCGACCGCCTGCTGGTGGCTAACACCCATGACACCATCCTCTGCTTCTCAAGCCGCGGCCGTCTGTACTGGATGAAGGTCTATCAGCTGCCGGAAGCCAGCCGCGGCGCGCGCGGTCGGCCGATCGTCAACCTGCTGCCGCTGGAAGCCGATGAGCGCATTACCGCCATCCTGCCGGTCCGCGAGTACGAAGAGGGCGTCAACGTCTTTATGGCCACCGCCAGCGGTACCGTGAAGAAAACCGCGCTGACCGAGTTCAGCCGTCCGCGTTCCGCCGGTATCATCGCGGTCAACCTGAACGAAGGCGATGAGCTGATCGGCGTCGATCTGACCTCTGGTCAGGATGAAGTGATGCTGTTCTCCGCGGCCGGTAAGGTTGTACGCTTCAAAGAAGACGCCGTTCGCGCCATGGGCCGTACCGCCACCGGCGTACGCGGTATTAAGCTTGCGGAAAACGACAGCGTCGTCTCGCTGATTATTCCACGCGGCGAAGGCGCGATCCTGACGGTGACGCAAAACGGTTACGGTAAACGTACCGCGGCGGCGGAGTATCCGACCAAGTCGCGTGCCACCCAGGGCGTTATTTCGATCAAAGTCACCGAGCGTAACGGTTCCGTGGTCGGCGCCGTGCAGGTGGATGACTGCGATCAGATCATGATGATCACCGACGCCGGGACGCTGGTGCGTACCCGCGTTTCCGAAGTGAGCATCGTGGGCCGTAACACCCAGGGCGTGATCCTCATCCGCACCGCGGAAGATGAAAACGTGGTGGGTCTGCAGCGCGTGGCTGAGCCGGTGGATGATGAAGAGCTGGATGCCATCGATGGTAGCGCGGCGGAAGGCGATGACGATATCGCCCCGGAAGCGGATACCGATGATGATGTCGCGGATGACGCCGACGAGTAATTCCGTATTGTGATATCGCACAGAAGGGAGGCCTGGCCTCCCTTTTTTTCGTTCTGAATATACTGCGTAACGATGGGCTGCCGAATGACAAAGCACTCGGCAAAGGGGGGTTAATTTATCCTTTCCACAATCATCGCGATGCCCTGACCGCCGCCGATGCACAGCGTGGCCAGACCGAGCGTTTTATCGTGCGCTGACAAGGCATGCAGCAGGGTCACAAGAATACGCGCACCGCTGGCGCCGATAGGGTGTCCAAGGGCGATTGCCCCGCCGTTGACGTTCACCTTCTGCGGATCGAAACCCAGCGTCTTACCCACGGCAAGGAACTGTGCGGCAAACGCTTCGTTGGCTTCGATCAGATCGATATCAGAAAGTGTCAGTCCGCTCAGTTGCAGCGCTCTCTGCGTAGCGGGAACCGGCCCCATCCCCATTAACGCCGGCGCGACGCCGCCGCTGGCCCAGGCTTTGATCCGTGCAAGAGGTTTTAATCCCGCTGCCAGCGCTGCGGATTCTTCCATCACCACCAGCGCCGCCGCGCCGTCGTTAATGCCGGAAGCATTACCTGCCGTTACTGTGCCAGACTTGTCGAAGGCCGGACGCAAAGCGGCAAGCCCTTCTGTCGTAGAGTCGGCTTTAGGAAACTCATCACGTTCAAAAATGGTCGTTTTTTTACGGGAGGTGACGCTGACCGGCACAATTTCGGCCCGGAATGCGCCGGAATCGATGGCGGCAAGCGCTTTACGCTGTGAAAGCAGCGCCAGCTCATCCTGCATTTCCCGGCTGATGCCGTATTCCTTAGCAACGTTTTCTGCGGTGATCCCCATATGATAACCGTGAGTGGCGCAGATAAGACCGTCGCGCAGGATCACGTCGGAGAGCCGCCCGTCGCCGAGACGGTAGCCCCAGCGGGCTTTAGCGTCCAGCAGGTACGGCGCCTGGCTCATGTTTTCCATACCGCCTGCGACCAGCGCTTGCGCCTGTCCGGCCAGAATCGCCTGCGCGGCCAGCGCCACGCTTTTGAGGCCGGAGCCGCACACTTTGTTAACGGTAAAGCCGCATACCGTCTCGGCAAGACCGCTTTTGAGCAGCGCCTGGCGGGCCGGGTTTTGCCCGAGACCGGCCTGTAGGACGTTGCCCATAATCACTTCATCCACGCGCTGAGGATCGAGTTGCGCGCGCTGAAGGGCTGCCTTAATTACCGTAGCGCCGAGGTCGATGGCGCTGGTGGTCGCCAGCGCGCCGTTAAAACTGCCGATTGCGGTACGCGCCGCGCTGACGATGACACAATTTTTCATCTTAATTCCTTAAAAGTGAGGGGGGCCGTCAGAACAAGGTCAAACCAATGACAAAAATGACCCCAGAGAAGAGAAGGGCGGTGATGCAGTAGCCCATAATGTCGCGTACTCCGAGTCCGGCAATGGCCAGCGCGGGCAGCGCCCAGAACGGTTGCGCCATGTTCATCCACTGCTCGCCGTAGGCGATCGCCATCACCGATTTACCGAGGTCGGCCCCTAACGCCTGAGCGGCAGGTATCACAAACGGCCCCTGGATAACCCAGTGGCCGCCGCCCGACGGCACGGCGAAGTTAATCAGCGCGGAGCTGAAGAAGGTCATCACCGGGAAGGTGTCTTTGTTGGCGACGTTGATGAAAAACTCCGTGATAAGACCGCCGAGGCCGGAGTGTTCCATCATCAGTTGGATCCCGGCGTAGAAGGGGAATTGCACCAGGATACCGGCGGTGCTGCGCGCGGCGGCGCTGATGGCGCGCATATAGGCCATCGGCGTTTTGTGCAGCAGCAGACCGGCGATCATAAACATCAGATTGACGGTGTTAATGGTGATGTTGAATCCCTTTTCGGCGAAGTAGATCGCCAGATAAGCAATCCCCAACGCGCCAATGATCAGCGCGAGGATGCGGCTCTCTTCCAGCTTTTCCGACGGCGGGGCGTCAGCCGGCAGTTTCTTCTGAAAATCGGCCTCTTCCAGCAGCAGTTTCGGATCGATGCTGATTACATCGGACGGTTTTGGCGTCATCATGCGGGTGATAAACGGCATTACCACGATAAGCCCGAGCGTGATGAAGATGTTGAATCCGGTGAGCAGGGTATCGCTGACCGGGATTAAGCCCGCAATATGTTCGACCGGGTTGCCCGGCGTCGCCGCCAACAGGGGCATGGAGCCGGAAAAGCCGCCGCCCCAGGTGAGAAAACCGATATAGGCGCAGGCAATCAGCAGCGGATAATCGGAGCCGGGCACGCGACGGGCGACCTCACGGGCAAACATCGCCCCGACCACCAGGCCAAATCCCCAGTTGATCACGCAGGCGACGGAGCCAAAGAAAGTCACCAGCATCACGCCCTGAACGGGCGTTTTCGCGGCGGAAGCGGCGGCGCGCAGCAGGCTTTTAACCGGGCCGGAACTGGCCAGCGCGTGACCGGTGACGATAATCAGCGCCATCTGCATGCCGAACGCCAGCAAGTTCCAGAAGCCGTCGCCCCAGAATTTCACCATACTGATTGGCGTTTGCGGCGTCAGCCAGAGGGCAATGCCAAAGGTCAGCAGGGTCAGCAGCATCGCGAAGATCAGCGGATCAGGAAGCCAGCGGCTGACGACCCGCGTCATAAAGCGTGAGAGACGGCCAATCATGCGCCACCCCGCTGGATCAGCAGATCTGCGGCAATGTCGAAGCGTGCTTCGGTTTTCGCCCGCAGAGTTTCAGGGGCGCACCCTTCGGCGATTTCAGTCAGCCACATCCGGCCATCAATAAAGCGGAATACCGCCAGTTCAGTGACCAGCACATGAACCGCATGCTGGGCGGTCAGCGGCATGGTGCACTGGCGCAGGATCTTCGCGGAACCGTCTTTGGCGCAGTGTTCCATGGCGATGATTACTTTGCGCGAGCCGGTCACCAGATCCATCGCGCCGCCCATGCCGGGCACCATTTTGCCGGGCACTACCCAGTTGGCGAGGTTGGCTTGTTCATCCACCTGCAGCCCGCCGAGGACGCAGGCGTCGACGTGACCGCCGCGAATCAGCGCGAACGACATCGCGCTATCGAACATCGCCGCCCCGGGCACTATTCCACAGGGCTGTCCGCCAGCATTCACCAGATCCGGGTGGACGGTTGTGACGGGACCCAGCCCGAGAAAGCCGTTCTCCGATTGCAGCGTGATGTTAATTCCTTCCGGCAGGTAATTGGCGACCATCGTCGGCAGGCCAATCCCTAAGTTTACGACGTCGCCATCACGAAGCTCTTGCGCCACGCGGCGCGCAATACGTTGTTTAGCATCCATTATTTGCTCTCCTGTGGAATGACGATGTGGTCGATAACGGCGCCCGGGGTGACGATCTGGTCGGGAAGCAGCTCGCCTGTCGCCACCATTTCGTCAGGCTCAACCAGCGTAATGTCGGCGGCGAGAGCAATGAGGGGGTTAAAATTACGGGCGCTGAGCTGGTAGGTCAGGTTGCCGAGCGGGTCGGCGCGATGGGCGCGGATAAGGGCCAAATCCGCACGCAGTGGGCGTTCCAGCAGCCAGGTTTTACCGTCAAGCTGGAGCGTTTGCTTCCCTTCCTCCACCACGGTGCCGACGCCGGTCGGGGTGAGAAACCCGCCCAGCCCTGCGCCGCCGCAGCGGATTTGTTCAATCAGGGTGCCTTGCGGAACCAGTTGAACCTCCATCTCCTGGGTTATCATCCGCCGTCCGGTTTCCGGATTCGTGCCGATATGAGAAGCGATGACTTTGCTCACCCGACCATTAACGATCAGCGGGCCGACGCCGGTATCGACAAATGCGGTATCGTTGGCGATGAGCGTCAGGTCTCTGACGCCGGATTCAAGCAGGGCTTCCACAAGGCGGGGCGGGGTGCCTACCCCCATAAAACCGCCAACCATGATGGTCATGCCGTCACGAAAGAAGCCAGAGGCGTTCTGTAAGCTAATCAGTTTTGTTTTCATTATGTTTCCCTTTGCATACTCCATTTTGGGTACGCAGAGGGAATAGCAAGCGGGATGCCAGGATTGATTCGTCGGAAGGAAATTCGTTAACTTACTGAATATGAACTTTTATTTTCCCTGCGGTGCGCAGGAATATTGGCGGGCGTTATGCAGAATTTTGCGCACTGTGCAAAATTCTGCATAGCAGATTCTGGTACTAAAGGCCGGCCGGATCGATACCGTACTCTTGCAGTTTGTACATCAACGCGCGTCGGCTGATGCCTAACATTAATGCGCTGCGCGTGCGGTTTCCCTCCTGCTGTTCCAGCACTTCCATAATAATTCGCCGCTCTTCACGCTTAATCTCCTCTTTCAGGTTGCGCTCCCCTGGCTGCGCGGCTTTTACTTCGCCGCCTTTGCTCACCGGCTGGCGGAATGGGGCGGGCAGATCTTCAGCGAAAATTACTGCGCCGGTGCTCATTACCACCGCGCGCTCAATCACATTGGATAATTCGCGGATGTTGCCCGGCCACGGCCAGGCGGTAAGCCGCGACATGGCGGCGGGATCGATCTCAATCATATCGCGCTGATTTTCCGCGCTGAATTTCTGTAGAAAGTGGTTGGCTAACAGGGCGATATCCTCCCGCCGCTCGCGCAGGGGCGGAAGCAGCAGATGGATCACGTTCAGCCGGTAAAACAGATCTTCACGAAAGGTTCCCTCTTTTACCATCGCCGCCAGATCGCGGTTGGTGGCGGCAACGATACGGATATCCACCTGAATGGTTTGCTGCCCGCCGATACGCTCAAACTCTCTTTCCTGCAGGATCCGCAGCAGCTTAGCCTGCAACACCAGCGGCATTTCACCGATTTCGTCCAGCAGCAGCGTTCCCTGATGGGCGCGTTCAAACAGCCCTTGACGTTGCGTTTGTGCGCCGGTAAACGCCCCTTTTTCGTGGCCAAACAGTTCGCTCTCCAGCAGCGATTCGGGCAGGGCGGCGCAGTTTATCTTGATAAAGGGGCCGTTTGCCCGCCGGGAGTTGTAGTGAATGGCGCGGGCAATCAGCTCTTTTCCGGTGCCGCTTTCGCCGCAAATCAGCACGCTGGCCTGCGAAAGGGCGATTTTCGCCGTGTCTTTGCAGATATCCATCATCCGCGGACTGTTGGTCAGGATATGTCCCCACTGCCAGCTGGTGCTCAGCGCCTGATGCAGGCTGCGGATCTCCTGCTTCATCGCCTGTAGCTGTAAGGCCCGCTGAATCAGCAGGTTAAGCTCATCAAGATCAAATGGTTTAATCACATAATCAAATGCGCCGCTACGCAACGCTTCGACTGCGGTTTCCACTTCGGCGTAAGCGGTCATCAGAATGATGGGGATCCGCGGCTGCTGCGCGCGCATCACTTTCAGCGCCTCAATTCCGTTCATTTCCGGCATCCGGATATCCATCAGCACCACGTCGGGCGGCGTGTCGGCAAAGTGTTGCAGCGCCGCCTGACCATTACTGGCGCAGTGGGTCTCATGCCCCTGTAGCGAAAACGCGGTGGCAAGCATACGGCGAACGTTATCTTCGTCATCAACGATAAGAATACGGTAGCTGGTTTTCATTCTGACGAGGTTTCCTGCGGGTTAATCGGTAAAATAAGGGTAAAGGTCGCGCCGCATCCCGGCTGGCTAGCCACACGGATATCGCCCTGATGCGCGTTGATAATGCGCTGGCTTAGCGCCAGCCCGAGACCAGTTCCTGATGCTTTGGTGGTGAAGAACGGATCGAAGATCTTTTTTTGCACATCGCTGTCGATACCGCAGCCATTGTCTTCGATGGTCAGCGCCAGATGCGTTGACGTATCGCGCCAGGTGCGGATGCGGATTTCACCGCGCGCGCCGATCGCCTGTACCGCGTTGATTAACAGATTCAGGAGCACCTGTTTAAGCAGTTCGCGATCGGCGACGATCGCGGGCAGCTCGGCGTCGAATTGCGTACTAAAGTCGATCCGCGCCTGGACTCCGGAGGTTTGCACCAGGATCAGCGCCTCCTCAATTAGCGCTTTGAGCTGCACCTGCTGCCACTGGCTTTGCCGTGGGCGGGAAAAGTCCAGCAGCTGCTGGATGACCTTATTGATCGAATCAATTTCATTAAGGACTACCGACAGATACTCCTGATGCACCGGCAGGGTCGTCTGCTGGCGAATAATCTGCACGTAGCCGCGGATGGCGGTGAGCGGGTTGCGCACCTCATGCGCGACGCCCGCCATCAGCTCCCCCAGCGTGGCGAGTCTCTCCGTTTGCGCCAGGCGACGCTGTGCCTCTTTGCGGGCGGTTAAATCGGAGAAGATAACCAGCGCGCCGATCAGTTCGCCGTTGGCGTTATGGATGCGGCTGGTGGTGACGCTGATCTCAATCGTGCGGTCACGGCCAGGAAAACTGACCTCCTGCGCCAGATGCTCTGTGCCGTGCGCCAGGGTATCCAGCACCGGGCTATAAAAGTGGGTGTTGGCGAATAAGGTCGCATAGGGTTGCCCGACCAGCTCATCCAGTTTGTAGCCCGTGATGATCTCCGCCGCCGGGTTCATGGTGGTGACATTCCCCTCTCTGTCGATGGCGATAACGCCGTCGGCGGCGTTATCAATAATCAGGTCGTTAAGGGTTTTGGTCTCCCGCAATGTTTGCGCCAGCGCGTTGACGCTGCGGCTGATCTGCCCCAGTTCGCCGGGCAGATCGGGCAACTGCGCGGGAATTTTTTGCGCCAGCGTAGGCAGACCGTCGGTGATGATGTCGATATTGGCGCTCAGGCGGCGCGAAAAGAGGACGATCAGCAACAGGCTGCTGATAAGCCCGGCCGCCAGAACAGCAATGATCCGGACATCCATCTTCCAGGCCTGCTGGCGAATATCCTCCGTCAGCTCATTGGCCCAGATATAACCGAGAACTTCGCCATGGCGCGCTATCGGAATCATGGAATTGAGGATATCGCCGCGCACCTGCCTGCCGGAAAACACCCGCGGGGCGTTGGCGCGCATAACCTCCCGTCCGGGATGATCGGCGGCGATAGTCACCCCGACGTTGTTTTGATACAGCGCCGAAGGGGCGTAGGTGATAATGGCGTCCAGCGCCTTGTTGTAATAGCCGGCGCCAATCCCCGGAAACGCGTGGGTGATGCGTTCGGTGACTGGCGACAATTCCGCATTCAGCATGCGGATCCGTTCAGCGCGCGACAGCTGACTATGCTGGCTGAAGCGTTCGCCCAGCGCCTCGTCGAGCAGGTGTACGACGGCCGATAATTTTTTCTCTTTTTCAGATAACACCGCTGACCGGCCTTCGGTTTCTACGATATAACCAATAGAAAGCGTCGGCACAATGACCATCAGGATAGCCATCAGAATCATTTGATTGCGTAAGCGACGTGGGTATATCCTTTTTAACCAGTGCATATAGACATCCATGTAGTTCTTCTCATGCAAATGTCGATTATCGAGGGTCGCAGCACAGGTTTCTCGGGGATGTATCATATTCCCATCAAGAGAGGGCATTGCGACGCCGGGCATTTACCGCTACCTTAACCGCATTCTGTTGAGTCCCTGACGGCCGAGCATCGCCACATTGAAATATCTTGCCTCTTTTCATACAACCCTGAAGGTTTCACGTTATCTGTTCAGAGCGCTGGCGGTATTGCTGTGGCTGCTTATTGCGTTTGTCTCTGTGTTTTATATCGTCAACGCGCTGCACGAGCGGGAAGCCGAAATCCATCAGGAGCTTAATCTCAACGCCGATCAGGCCCAGCGCTATATCCAGCGTACCGCGGATGTAATGAAAGAGCTGAAGTATGTCGCCGGTAACCGCTTGTCGGCAGGGGACGCGGTAGCGCAAGGGCAAAACGGCGATATGGCGGTGCCCAACTTTGAACCCCTGTACCCCGATTCCGACTGCAGCGCGATGAGCGCCACCTGGCGTAATTCGCTGCAGTCGCTGGCATGGTTTATGCGCTACTGGCGGGATAATTTTACTGCCGCCTACGACCTTAACCGCATCTTTCTCATCGGCAGCGATAACCTCTGCATGGCCAACTTTGGCCTGCGGGACGTGCCGATTGAGCGCGATCAGGCGCTGAAAGTCCTGCATCAGCGCATAGAGCAATATCGCAACGCGCCGCAAAACGAGCGCGGCAACAACCTGTTCTGGATAAGCCAGGGCGTTCGCCCCGGGGTGGGCTATTTTTACGCCCTGACGCCGGTCTATATGGCCAATCGCCTGCAGGCGATGCTGGGCGTGGAGCAGACCATCCGCATGGAAAGCTTCTTTACGCCGGGCAGCCTGCCGATGAGCGTGACGATCTTTGACGATAACGGGCAGCCGCTGATTTCGCTGGCCGGTGCGGAAGGTAAAATCCAGAGCGAAGCGAAGTGGATGCAGGAGCGGATGTGGTTTGGCTACAGTTCAGGTTTCCGCGAGCTGGTGCTGAAAAAAAGCCTCTCGCCGTCCTCCCTGAGCATCGTCTATTCCGTCTCGGTAGATCAGGTGCTGGAGCGGATCCGTATGCTGATCATCAATGCTATCGTTCTTAATATCCTCAGCGGCGCGATGCTGTTCGCGCTGGCGCGGATGTATGAGCGGCGCATTTTTATCCCCGCGGAGAATGACGCCCAGCGCCTGGAAGAGCACGAGCAGTTCAACCGCAAAATTGTGGCTTCTGCCCCGGTAGGGATCTGTATTCTGCGCACTGCCGACGGGACCAATATTCTCAGTAATGAACTGGCGCACAACTACCTGAACATGCTGACCCACGAGGACCGCCAGCGGCTGACGCAGATCATCTGCGGCCAGCAGGTCAATTTTGTCGACGTGCTGACCAGCAACCATACCAACCTGCAGATTAGCTTTGTTCATTCACGCTATCGCAATGAAAACGTCGCCATTTGCGTGCTGGTGGACGTTTCCGCCCGCGTGAAAATGGAGGAGTCGCTGCAGGAGATGGCCCAGGCGGCGGAGCAGGCCAGCCAGTCGAAATCGATGTTCCTGGCGACCGTTAGCCATGAGCTGCGTACCCCGCTGTATGGCATCATCGGTAACCTCGATCTGCTGCAGACCAAAGCGTTGCCGAAAGGCGTCGATCGCCTTGTGACGGCGATGAACAACTCCTCCAGCCTGCTGCTGAAAATCATCAGCGATATTCTTGATTTCTCGAAAATCGAGTCCGAGCAGTTGAAGATCGAGCCGCGGGAGTTCTCTCCGCGCGAAGTCATGAACCATATCTCCGCTAACTATCTGCCGTTGGTGGTGCGCAAGCAGCTGGGCCTGTACTGCTTTATCGAGCCGGACGTTCCGGAACAAATGTCCGGCGACCCGATGCGCCTGCAGCAGGTGATCTCAAATCTGCTCAGCAATGCGATAAAGTTCACCGATACTGGCTGTATTGTCCTGCACGTCCAGTGCGCGGGGGATTATCTGCAGATTAGCGTTCGCGACACCGGAGAAGGGATCCCGGCGAAAGAGGTATTGCGCCTCTTCGATCCTTTCTTCCAGGTGGGGACCGGCGTGCAGCGCAATTTTCAGGGCACCGGCCTTGGCCTGGCGATCTGTGAAAAACTGATCAGCATGATGGATGGCGATATTGCTGTCGAAACCGAGCCGGGGATGGGTAGCCGCTTTACCATCCGTATTCCTCTGTATGGCGTGCAGAATACCTCACCGGTGAGCAGAGACGGTTTCGCTGGCAAGACCTGCTGGCTGGCGATTCATAACACTTCGCTGGCGATGTTCGTCACCTCGCTGCTCAGCTACCACGGCCTGACGGTCCGCCGCCATGCCGGCGAAACGCCGGACGCCGAGGATGTCTTACTCACTGACGATGAGGCGCTGAGCGGATGGCAGGGAAGGGCCATGGTCATCTTCTGTCGCCGTCATATCGGTATTCCGCAGGAGCGGTCCGCCGGCGAATGGCTGCACAGCGTGACGACTCCCCACGAACTGCTGCCGCTGCTGGGGCGTATTTTCCATGTTGCGCTCGCCAGTGCGGAAAATAGCCCGGCGCTGATGGCCCCGGAGGCGCAGGCCGGCAATAACGACGACATGATGATCCTCGTGGTCGACGATCACCCGATCAACCGCCGCCTGCTGGCGGATCAGCTGGGTTCGCTCGGCTACCAGTGCGTGACCGCGAACGACGGGATCGACGCGCTCAACGTCCTCAGCAAGCAGCACATCGATATCGTGCTCAGCGACGTCAACATGCCTAATATGGATGGTTATCGCCTGACGCAGCGCATTCGTCAGCTTGGCCTGACGCTGCCGGTGATTGGCGTAACGGCCAATGCCCTGGCGGAAGAGAAGCAGCGCTGTCTGGAATCGGGGATGGACAGTTGTCTGTCCAAGCCGGTCACCCTCGACGTACTGAAGCAAACGCTGACGGTATATGCGGCGCGGGTGCGTAAAGGGCGGGAATAATGGGGAGCTCCGTCTCGCCGGGGCGAGACGGAGAGGGCGAAGAGATTACTCTTTGTCCGTCGCGCTCAGCGAGACGGAAGAGAGGTAGTTCAGCAAGGCGATGTCGTTTTCGACGCCCAGCTTCATCATCGCCGATTTCTTCTGGCTGCTGATGGTTTTAATGCTGCGATTAAGCTTTTTGGCGATCTCGGTTACCAGGAAACC
This sequence comes from Klebsiella sp. AqSCr, assembly GCF_008452795.1. Lineage (NCBI taxonomy): Bacteria > Pseudomonadati > Pseudomonadota > Gammaproteobacteria > Enterobacterales > Enterobacteriaceae > Klebsiella > Klebsiella sp. AqSCr. The sequence continues at coordinate 1,496,688 of NZ_MJDM01000005.1, read as the reverse complement.
TTCGGCGAACAGGCGCAGCACTTCGCTCTCTTTCGGCGACAGGCGTTTATCGCCATAGCCGCTGGCGCTGATTTTTTCCAGCAGGCGAGAGACGCTTTCCGGGGTGAATTTCTTCCCTTTCTGCAGCGCGGCCAGCGCTTTTGGCAGGTCGGTCGGCGCCCCCTGCTTGAGGACGATCCCTTCGATATCCAGATCCAGCACCGCGCTGAGGATCGCCGGATTGTTGTTCATGGTCAGAACAATGATCGACAGATCCGGGAAGTGGCGCTTGATGTATTTAATCAGCGTGATCCCGTCGCCGTATTTGTCACCGGGCATGGACAGATCGGTGATCAGCACATGGGCGTCCAGCTTCGGAAGATTGTTGATAAGGGCCGTGGAGTCTTCAAACTCGCCAACGACGTTCACCCACTCAATTTGCTCAAGTGACTTACGAATACCGAACAGTACGATCGGATGGTCATCGGCAATAATTACGTTCATAGTGTTCATGTATAAGGCTACCTTCTACAGCAAGCTCTTGACGTAAGCGTCAATGTCGCTGATATATTTTTCTATGCCTTGCGCATCCTTTTCGCGAATCAGATGCTCAAGCGTTTCACATAACTGCTTGCCGGGTATCAGATTAAGCATAGCAAATGCCCCTTTGAGGCGGTGGGCGGTTTGCGCCAGAGCAGCAAAATCGCCCGCTTCGATTTCAGTATACAATCTCTGAACATCATCCGGTACCGTATCGGCAAACAGTGCGTAATAGCCGCTGGCATGGAGTTCGGCGTTACTCTCGTTTCCTGAGGTGACGGGCTGAACCGCCTCCTCCGCCAGCTGCTGCTCAATAAGCTGCAGGATAGCCTCCTGCATCGCCGTGCTAATATTAAAGTTGACCCGCAGTTGGCCCGGGCCGATCTTGCGTATCCCGACCTCATCATCGCTTAAAAGCAAGCCTGAAGCAGTAAGATTAGACGGATTATCCGTTAAATAAAGATCAAAGGCTTGACTGGTCGCCCGATCGTCCGGTGTGATGCAGGACGCTCCCCAGCTCTCCAGCTGGCGAGTGACAATCCGCCGCACTTCGCTGGAAGTCACATCCAGCAGGACGATAACGTCATCCAGCAAATGCTCTCCCGCCTCTGGCGCCTCTTCGCTGGCCGGCATTTTCAGATGCAGGGTATAGCGCGTCCCCAGCGACTCCCGGGCTTTAATGGTCAATTGCCCGCCCAGCTTGCGCGTCATGCGGTCGCATAGCCAGAAGGTAAGGGCGTTTGCTTTGCCGTACAGGTCGCTCTGGGTCTCGTTGAGATACGGGAAGTGCATATTGTCGATCTCGTTTGCCGAGACGCCGTTGCCGGTATCCAGAATGCGGAAGGTCAGGCGATCGCTGGCCGACTCATCCTGACAGACGTCGAGGGTGATCTTGCCGATAGGCGTGGTGGTCACTGAATATTGGATTAACAGCACCAGCGTGCGCCGCAGAGCTTCACGGTCGCCATAGCGCTGCTCGCCGGCCGGGAGCGCATTGTTGATGAGCAGCTGCAGACCCTTGCGTTTCATCGCCGGCAGCACTTCCGGCACGACGTCGTCAATAAGCTCCTGCACCGAGAACAACGTCTGGTTGGTTTTCCAGGCATCGCTTTCCAGCAGATTGGCGAGCTGAATGTCATCGATGAGTTTGACCAGCTCATCGGCATGCTGGGCCAGCGTCCGATTCTCTGTACTACTGAGCGCCGCCGCCTCTGCCGCCAGCGTCAGCGCGGGCTGCTTCAGGGCGCTGCCGATGTGCTGCATAAAGGCGGCCCGTCCCTGCTGGTTTTTCTCATACAAGCGCTGGGCCTGCTTGAGCTTTTTATTGACCAGCACTTCGCGGTCCTGATCACGGATGATCAGGATCTGGGTGCGCGGCGCTACCTGGCTGCGATACTGGCGGATTTCATACTGCTCATTATTGACGGTGGCCTGAATTACCCCCTGATGCTGGTCCGCCATATTGGTGATGTTCTGCAGATTCAGGTGCGGAAGCAGATGGTCGGCAATTGGATTGCTGATAACCGTTCGGTTGGCTTCCTGATCGTGAACGAGCAGCCCCAGCGGCAGCAGAGAAACAATCTCTTCGTTAATGGCGCGCAGCAGACGCAGTTCGCTGTTGGCGGCGGAGGGGAGCCCGGCGCCAGACGAATGGCTGCGTCCTTTATAGTGGCGAAAGGTGGTAAAACCAAACAGCGCTAGCGCCAGCAGACCAATGTTGAGCAGCAGCGGCAGAAGAATGTTCTGCATGGACTCCAGCAGCATGGTGCTCATTGGTACCGTCCACAGCAACTGCATACCGGTGGTGCTGATGTCGGTGGCGATGTCAATCTGCATGCCGTTAAAGGTGATCCCGATATGATCGGCGCTCTCTTTATCCGGCGTGGTGGCGAGATTTTGCGACGGGTCAGGCTCGATACGGAAGCTGTCGATGGTCATGCCGGGCGGGATCAGATCGTTAATCGGCAGGTCGAAGGCGACCACCGTGGCAAGGTGTCCGGGCTGGTTGAAGGTGGTGCGTAACGTAAAATAGTGCGCGTTCTGCCAGGCGAGATGGCGCAGCGGCGAGAACGTCTCGCGCTCATCAAGGGTATTAGCCTGCAGCAGCATTTCCGCGCGCCGTGACTCCACGACGCTGCTGATCGTTGACTCTTTGAAGCTCGAAGAGAGGTCCTTCAACGGCAGGGTGGAGACCAGGATCAGACTATTGTCCAGGCCGTTGAGATAGTACATCGACCACGGAATGGTCTCCGCGCCCCACAAAATATCGAGATAATCGGACATTTTCTGCGTCATTTCGAGGGTGGAGCTGTCATGGGAGCCAAAGATCAGGGCTTCGGTTTTACGCCGGGGTTTCTCCAGGTAGTAAACGTCCTGTTTTAAACGCGTCTCCTGCAGACCGCCGCTTGCGGTGTTGACTGAGGTGGCGGCGATATTGTCGTAGATCTGCCAGGTGGCATAGCGCCAGGCGTCAATGCGCTGGTGCAGAGCGTGGGAGACATCAACCACCTGATAGCTTTTCTCCTTCAGCCAGGCATTGACGGCGCTTTGAATCATCACCCCCATTGTCGCCAGCAGGACAATAACCATCAAAATGAAGAAGCGGCTGATGTTGCCGGGGATCAGGGAGAATTTTTTCGGGGTCATCTTGTGGCTGAACGACTCATCATTGTTTGTAAACAGGATGTAGCGCCAGAGTAACTGGCAACAAAGCAGATGCTGCTGGCAGTATAAAGGCTAATGGCGTAAATCCATACTACAGATTGGCGCCAGCGGTGCGATGCCGCCCAGGAATTATCTTAGAAACGAAGCGTAAATGAAACCGCGCCGGGAAGGTTAACCGGCGACGATATTGACGGAAACAAAAGGGAAGAATCGCACGAAATAACAAGACATTGGCAGAATATGCCCCACTGATGGCCTAATTGATTGATTAATAGTCGTTAGGGAATCATTAGCCGTAGCACAGATAAATTAAAGTTGTGTAAAGAAGGGTAAAAAAAACCGGATGCGAGGCATCCGGTTGAAATAGGGGTAAACAGACATTCAGAACTGAATGACGGTAATAAATAAAGTTAATGATGATAGCGACTCTTATTTTAGCCACCAATGATCATTTTGTTTTACCATTCAGTGCTATAGATATGTTGTTGTCTATCGCTTTGATTATAAAAGGTTAAATATTTTTTTTGATGATTAGTGCGTATTTCCCTGACCATTTTGCGGTGAAAAAAGTTCCGCTGAATTTACAAATTGAAACATCTTGTGGGAACTTTGAAACATCTTAGAAGTTTTAGTATCATATTCTTGTTGGATTATTCTGCATTTTGCAGCACAATGAAATAGCCGACTGATTAGAAGGGTAATCAGTAAGCAGTGGCATAATAAAAGGCATATAACAAACAGAGGGTTAATAACATGAAAGTTAAAGTACTGTCCCTCCTGGTACCGGCTCTGCTGGTAGCAGGCGCAGCAAATGCGGCTGAAATTTATAACAAAGACGGCAACAAATTAGACCTGTACGGTAAAATTGACGGTCTGCACTACTTCTCTGACGACAAGAGCGTCGACGGCGACCAGACCTATATGCGTGTAGGCGTGAAAGGCGAAACCCAGATCAACGACCAGCTGACCGGTTACGGCCAGTGGGAATACAACGTTCAGGCGAACAACACTGAAAGCTCCAGCGATCAGGCATGGACTCGTCTGGCATTCGCAGGCCTGAAATTTGGCGACGCGGGCTCTTTCGACTACGGTCGTAACTACGGCGTAGTATACGACGTAACGTCCTGGACCGACGTTCTGCCGGAATTCGGCGGCGACACCTACGGTTCTGACAACTTCCTGCAGTCCCGTGCTAACGGCGTTGCAACCTACCGTAACTCTGATTTCTTCGGTCTGGTTGACGGCCTGAACTTTGCTCTGCAGTATCAGGGTAAAAACGGCAGCGTCAGCGGCGAAGGCGCTCTGTCTCCTACCAACAACGGTCGTACCGCCTTGAAACAGAATGGCGACGGTTACGGTACCTCTCTGACCTATGACATCTATGATGGCATCAGCGCTGGTTTCGCATACTCTAACTCCAAACGTCTTGGCGACCAGAACAGCAAGCTGGCACTGGGTCGTGGCGACAACGCTGAAACCTACACCGGCGGTCTGAAATACGACGCGAACAATATCTACCTGGCCACTCAGTACACCCAGACCTACAACGCGACCCGCGCTGGTTCTCTGGGCTTTGCTAACAAAGCGCAGAACTTCGAAGTGGTTGCTCAGTACCAGTTCGACTTCGGTCTGCGTCCGTCCGTGGCTTACCTGCAGTCTAAAGGTAAGGATCTGGAAGGCTACGGCGACCAGGACATCCTGAAATATGTTGACGTTGGCGCGACCTACTACTTCAACAAAAACATGTCCACCTATGTTGACTACAAAATCAACCTGCTGGACGACAACAGCTTCACCCACAACGCCGGTATCTCTACCGACGACGTGGTTGCACTGGGCCTGGTTTACCAGTTCTAAGTTGCAAGCTGCATAACAAAAAGGCGCCTCTGGCGCCTTTTTTTATGTCCGGTTTAACCTCGCTGGTATACTCTTGTCGCCCTGGTAAGAGGAGCCTCGATTAATGGATATGACTTTCTTTCGCGCCGCGCTGCTGGGCGCCTGCGTTCTGCTCTCTGGCTGCGATTCAGCTACCACTCCTGCGACCCCCACCGCGACGGCCACCGTGCTGGATGGCAAAACGATGGGCACCTTCTGGCGGGTCAGCGTCATTGGCGTGGATGAGGCAAAGGCCCAGGCGTTGCGCGCCAAGGTTCAGGCCCAGCTGGACGCCGACGATCGCCTGCTGTCGACCTGGAAAAACGACTCAGCGCTGATGCGCTTCAATCATGCCGCCACTACCGAACCCTGGCCGGTGAGCGAAGCGATGGCGGATATCGTCACCCTGTCGCTGCGGATTGGCGCCAAAACGCACGGCGCGATGGATATTACCGTGGGGCCGCTGGTCAACCTGTGGGGCTTTGGCCCGGATAAACAGCCGGTCACCACCCCGGATGCCGAGGCGATAGCCGCGGCGAAGGCGCGCACCGGCCTGCAGCATCTGCAGGTTATTAATCAGAGCGGCAGGCAGTTCCTGCAAAAAGATATTCCCGATCTGTTTGTCGACCTCTCCACCGTGGGGGAAGGCTATGCCGCCGACCACCTCGCGCGGTTGATGGAGCAGGAGGGGATCTCCCGCTATCTGGTGTCAGTGGGCGGGGCGCTGGTCAGCCGCGGGATGAATGGCGAAGGCAAGCCCTGGCGGGTAGCGATCCAGAAACCGACCGACCGCGAAAACGCCGTTCAGGCGATTGTCGACATCAATGGTCACGGCATCAGCACCTCCGGCAGCTATCGCAACTACTATGAACTCGATGGCAAACGCATCTCGCACGTTATCGATCCGCAGACCGGGCAGCCGATAACCCATAAGCTGGTCTCCGTGACCGTCATTGCGCCAACGGCGCTGGAGGCGGACGGCTGGGATACCGGACTGATGGTGCTGGGGCCGGAAAAAGCGCAGCAGGTGGTGCGCGAGGAGGGGCTGGCGGTCTACATGATCGTTAAAGAAGGAGAGGGTTTTAAAACCTGGATGTCGCCGCAGTTCCGCACTTTCCTTGTCGGCGAGAAAAATTAAAAAGCAAGATTGCGGGTTTTTTACTGCGGGCTTTACCACAGACTGAGGGTACACTTACAGCTGGAGACCCGTCATGAAACCGATAGTTGCCGATACCGATGATCGCCGCTGGCAGGCGGTCTGCGAACGTGATACCCGGGCCGATGGTCAGTTCGTCTTTGCGGTACTGACCACCGGCATCTGCTGTCGTCCCTCCTGCCGCTCGCGGCGCGCGCGGCGAGAAAACGTACGCTTTTTTGCCGACGTCGCCGCCGCCGTGGCGGCGGGATTCCGCCCCTGCAAACGCTGCCAACCGGATAAAGACTACCCGCAGCAGCAAAGGGTCGACAAAGTGGCGCAGGCCTGTCGGCTGCTGGAGCAGGACGCGCCCCTGACCCTCGAGGCGCTGGCAGGCCAGCTGGCGATGAGCCCGTTTCATTTCCACCGTTTATTTAAATCCGTCACCGGCATGACCCCTAAAGCCTGGCAACAAGCGTGGCGGGCGCAGCGCCTGCGGGAAGCGCTGGAGCAGGGGATACCGGTGACCCGCGCCGCGCTGGCGGCTGGTTTTCCCGACAGCAGCAGCTATTATCGCCAGGCCGACGCAGCGTTAGGGATGACCGCCAGCCAGTTTCGCCGCGGCGGCGCCGCCACCGTGGTAACCTGGACCACGGGCGACTGCGCGCTGGGTCGTTGCCTGGTGGCGCAGAGCGAGCGCGGCGTCTGCGCGGTGCTGCCGGGTGATAACGATGCGGCATTGCTCGACGACCTGCGCCGGCGCTTTCCCAATGCCGAGCTGCGTGAAGGCGACCCCGATTTTTGTCAGCAGATGGCCGAGATTTTCGCCCACCTCGACGACAGCCGGCGGCCGGTATCGCTGCCGCTGGATCTGCAGGGCACCGCGTTTCAGCTGCAGGTCTGGCAGGCGCTGCGGCAGATCCCGGTGGGCGAGACCCGCAGCTACCGCCAGGTGGCAGAGCATATTGGCCAGCCGCGGGCGGTAAGAGCCGTGGCCGGCGCCTGCGCGGCGAATTCGCTGGCGGTGATTGTTCCCTGCCACCGGGTGGTGCGTGAAGATGGCGCCCTGTCCGGTTATCGTTGGGGAACGGCGCGAAAAGCGCAGCTGCTGGCGCGCGAGGCCCAACATGAGGAGGAGTAATGCTCGATCTGTTTAGCGATACCCCACCGTGGCAGGAGCCGCTGGCCCCCGGCGCGGTGGTGCTGCGGCGATTTGCCCGCGAACGCGCCCCGGCGCTGCTGCAGGCGATAGCCGACGTCGCCAGTCAGTCGCCGTTTCGCCAGATGGTCACGCCGGGCGGGTACACCATGTCGGTCGCCATGACCAACTGCGGCGCGCTGGGCTGGACTACCGATCGCCACGGCTATTTGTACGCCCCGGTCGACCCGGTAACCGATCAAACCTGGCCGCCGATGCCTGCCGTATTTCATGAACTGGCGCTGGCGGCGGCCGCCGCCGGCGGCTACCCGGAGTTTTCCCCCGACGCCTGTTTGATTAACCGCTATTGTCCTGGCGCAAAACTGTCGTTGCATCAGGATAAAGATGAACAGGATCTGCGGGCGCCGATTGTCTCGGTCTCGCTGGGCTTGCCGGCTATCTTTCAGTTTGGCGGCTTGCAACGCAGCGACCCGCTGCAGCGGCTGCTGCTGGAGCATGGCGATGTGGTGGTCTGGGGCGGCGAGTCGCGTCTGTTTTATCATGGCATTCAGCCGCTGAAAGCGGGGCATCATCCGGAAACGGGCGACTGTCGTTACAATCTCACCTTCCGACAGGCGGGCGGTCGCCAGTATTAAAATAAGAATTATTCTTGATGTCATCGGCGAGCCGTTTAAACTGCTGGCTGTTTTGCTTTTGCGGATAGCCTGTTATGGAACTTCTCTCTCTCGTCTGGCGCCAGTACCGCTGGCCGTTTCTGGGCGTTATTGCTCTCAGCCTGCTCAGCGCCGCGCTGGGTATCGGCTTAATCGCTTTCATTAACCTGCGTCTGATTACCGCTGTCGATACCTCGCTGCGGGTCCTGCCGGAGTTTCTTGGTCTGCTGGGGCTGCTGATGGCGGTGACCCTGGGTTCGCAGCTGGCGCTAACCACCCTCGGCCACCATTTTGTCTATCGTCTGCGCGGTGAGTTTGTTAAACGCATCCTCGATACCCAGATTGAACAAGTAGAGAAGATCGGCAGCGCGTCGCTGCTTGCCGGGCTGACCAGCGATATCCGCAATATCACCATCGCCTTTGTGCGCCTGCCGGAGCTGGTGCAGGGGATCATTCTCACCTTCGGCTCCGCGGCCTACCTCGCCTGGCTGTCAGGAAAAATGATGCTGGTGACGGCGCTGTGGATGGCGCTCACCATCTGGGGCGGCTTTGTGCTGGTCTCGCGGGTGTACAAACATATGGCCAGCCTGCGCGAAACGGAAGATAAACTGTATCACGACTATCAGACGGTGCTGGAGGGGCGTAAAGAGCTGACCCTCAACCGCGAGCGCGCGGAGTATGTGTTTAACCAGCTCTACCTCCCGGACGCCCGGGAGTACCGGCACCATATCGTTCGCGCCGATACCTTCCACCTCAGCGCGGTCAACTGGTCGAATATTATGATGCTTGGCGCCATCGGGCTGGTGTTCTGGATGGCCAACAGCCTCGGCTGGGCCGATACCGCCGTGGCGGCGACCTATTCCCTGACGCTGCTGTTTCTGCGCACGCCGCTGCTCTCCGCCGTCGGCGCGCTGCCCACGCTGCTCAGCGCCCAGGTGGCGTTTAACAAGCTGCGTCAGTTCTCCCTCGCCCCGTACCGGGCCGACTTTCCCCGGCCGCAGGCGCATCCTGACTGGCAGACGCTGGAGCTGCGCGATGTCACCTTCCATTATCCGGACCAGCGCTTTGCGGTAGGGCCGCTTAATCTGACGCTGAAGCGCGGCGAGCTGGTGTTTCTGATAGGCGGCAACGGCAGCGGCAAGTCAACGCTGGCGATGCTCCTGACCGGCCTGTACCAGCCAATATCCGGTCAGATCCTCGTCGACGGCCAGCCGCTGGCGGCGGAGAGGCCAGAGGAGTACCGCAAACTGTTTTCCGCAGTGTTTACCGACGTCTGGCTGTTTGACCGCCTGCTCGGGCCGCAGGGCGAGGAGGCCGATCCGGCGCTGGTGGCGACATGGCTGGAGCGTCTGCAAATGGCCCACAAGCTGCAGCTGGAGAACGGAAAAATCGCCGACCTGCGGCTGTCGAAAGGGCAGAAGAAGCGCGTGGCGCTCCTGCTGGCGCTGGCCGAGTCCCGGGACATCATTCTGCTGGATGAATGGGCGGCGGATCAGGATCCGCATTTCCGCCGCGAGTTCTACCAGGTCCTGCTGCCGCTGATGCAACAGATGGGCAAAACCGTGTTCGCCATCAGCCATGACGATCACTACTTCCAGCACGCCGATCGTCTGCTGGAGATGCGCGCCGGCCAGCTCGCCGAACTTACCGGCGAAGAGCGGGAACAGGCTTCCCGCGATGCGGTGGCCCGTACGGCCTGATTCACAACGCGCGCCCGGAAAAGCCCGGGCGCCGCTGAAATTTTCAGCGTCTACATCGCTGACGGTTATTATTTCCCCCTCCTCGCGCTATGCTTAAGGCTTCCGGCCCGCAGGCCGGCTCACCATTCTCAAAAGGATTGCCCGATCGATGTCCGTTTTGCATAAAAAAAGCGCCCGCTTGCGTGACGAAGAGCGCGCCCGTCTGATTTGGCTCTTGAGCACCGATAAAGCGGTGACTTCCGCGCTGCTGGGCAAACTGACGCTGGCTGAGCGCTATGATGAAGGGACGCTGGCCGATGACCTGGCCGAAGTGGAAATGCTGGTCTCGCATCTGCCGCCGCCGGATCTCGCCGATGCGCTGGAAGCGCTTCCCTATGACGCCCGCACCGCGCTATGGTGCCTGGTGCCCGACGATAAACGCGGCGAAGTGCTGCTGGAGGCCTCAGAGAACGTCTGGGGCGACCTGATCGACAAGATGAGCGACCCCGAGCTGCTGCAGGCCATGCAGCCGCTGGATATCGATGAACAGGTTTACCTGCTGCAGCATCTTCCGCGCAACCTGACCGGACGGCTGCTGGCGACCCTGCCGGCCGAGAAGCGCGCCCGTATTCGCCAGATTATGCGCTACGCCGACAACAGCGTCGGGTCGATCATGGAGTTTGAGGTCATTACGGTGCGACCGGAGGCCACCCTGGCGGCGGTGCAGCGCTATCTGCGGCGTCTCGGAAAAATGCCGGAAAACACCGATAAGCTGTTCGTTACCACCCGTAACAAGCTGCTGCTCGGCGAGCTGGAGCTGCAGACCATTCTGCTCAATGATGCGCAGAAGCGGGTGGGGGAGGTGATGGAGGGCGACCCGGTCACCTTTCAGCCGCACGAAGAGGCGGAGAAGGTGGCGCGCACCTTCGAACGTGATGACTTGCTCAGCGCCGCCGTCATTGATGCCGACGGCAAGCTGATCGGGCGCCTGACCATCGATGAGATCGTCGATGTGGTTTATGAAGAAACCGATAACGATCTGCGGCGGATGGGCGGCCTGAGCGATGAAGAGGATGTCTTCGCCCCGGTCAGCAAAGCGGTGAAAACCCGCTGGGCATGGCTGGCGGTCAATCTGTGTACGGCGTTTATTGCTTCCCGGGTCATCGACGGCTTCGAACACACCATTTCACAGCTGGTGGCGCTGGCCTCGCTGATGCCGATCGTCGCCGGCATCGGCGGCAACACCGGCAACCAGACGATCACCATGATCGTCCGGGCGATGGCGCTGCAGCAGATCCAGCCCGGCAGCTTTACCTTTCTGATCCTGCGTGAAATGGGCGTTGCGCTGATTAATGGCCTGGTGTGGGGCGGGATTATGGGGGCCATCACCTGGTGGCTGTATGACGATCCGCAGCTCGGCGGGGTGATGACGCTGGCCATGATGCTCAACCTGCTGATGGCGGCGATGATGGGCGTGATAATCCCGATGGTCATGGTGAAGCTGGGGCGTGACCCGGCGGTCGGCTCCAGCGTAATGATCACCGCCATCACCGACACCGGCGGCTTCTTTATTTTTCTGGGTCTGGCGACGCTGTTTCTAATGTAGCCTGCGCTTTTGCCCGCAGGCGGCGGGGGATGATCGCCATCGCGACAATCCCCGCCAGCACACCGATCGCCAGATTGCTGGTTCCCACCGTCGCGGCGACGGTCACCAGCATCACCAGCGTTTCCGGCCACGGATTACGCGCCAGCTCGCCCGGGCGAATGCTGTGCCAGCTAAAGGTCTTCACCGCCACGATCACCATCACCCCGGCCAGAACCGCCATCGGGATCTTCGCCATCACCTGGCTGAGCGCTGTCACCAGCAGGAGCAGCACCAGGCCGGCGATTACCGTTGAGAGGCGGCTGCGGGCCCGGCCCATTTCCACGTTCACGATAGTCTGGCCGATCATCGCGCAGCCGGCGATGCCGCCATAGCAGCCGGCAAGGATATTGGCGATACCCAGCCCGGCGCTTTCCCGCGATTTGTTCGACGGGGTATGAGTGAGATCATCCACCAGCTTAGCCGTCAGCAAGGACTCCATCAGGCCGACAAAGGCGATGCTGAGGGCGCACGGCCAGATTATCTGCAGGGTGGTCAGGTTCAGGGGAACGGTCAGGGCGGTGAACCCCGGCAGGCCGCCGCTCATTGACCCTTCATCGCCGACGGTCGGCAGCTGCTGGCCGGTGGTCGCGGTATAGAGGGTGAGCGCGACGATGGCGATCAGCGGCGCCGGGATAGTCTTAATAACGCGCGGCGCCCACAGGACGATAAGCAGCGTCAGGACGAACAGGCCAACGATTAGCGGTTGTCGACTCCAGAAATGCGGCACCTGAGCAAAGAAAATCAGGATCCCAAGGGCGTTGACGAAGCCGGTCATCACCGCCGGGGGAATAAAGCGCATCAGGCGCGCCATGCCGCACAGACCAAACAAAATTTGAATAATACCCGCCAGAATGACAGCCGGTAAAATGTACCCCACGCCGTGCTGATGCACCATCGGGCCAATCACCAGCGCCACCGAGCCCGCGGCGGCGGTGACCATCGCCGGGCGTCCGCCGAAGATTGACATCGCCAGGCAGAGCACCACCGAAGCAATCAGGCTTACCTGCGGGTCAACGCCGGCAATGACTGAAAACGAAATCACTTCAGGGATGAGCGCCAGGGCGGTGAGCACGCCGGCCAGCACTTCGCGCGTTAGTAAAGACGGGGAGCGGAGGATGGGACGCAGGTTGCCGGAAGCGGCGGGGTCAGAAACTGGGGGCATAAAAAAAGTTCGCAGCTTATAAAAAAAAGGGAGCGGTGTCAGGCCCTGCTTCCGTGCGGTCTGTCACAAAACCAGGGATGATAGCGCGGAATCTGTCAGCGCACCAGTACAAAAAGTGATTTGGTGTATACATTTATTAAACATTTTTATAACGGATCTCAAAACAGAACTTAAAATTTAAACAATATTTAAATTTTTGAGCTTCGGTGGTAACGTGAGGGGTGAGAATCGTATCACCTGCGCTAAATAAAAACAGCGAGTAAAGTAAGGCTCAAATCCGATGAATAAAAAGATGGCCGTACCACGCTCACAGGCGGTTGGTCCCAACAGCACTCGGACCAACACCCGCCATGAGCAAGAGACGGATGTATTGTTGATTGGCGGCGGCATTATGAGCGCCACACTGGGAACCTGGCTGCAGGAGCTTGAGCCAGACTGGTCTATTACCATGGTTGAGCAGATGTCCAGCGTGGCGGAAGAGAGCTCAAACGGGTGGAATAATGCGGGTACCGGCCACGCGGCGCTGATGGAGCTGAACTACACGCCGCAGACCGCCAACGGCATCAATATCGACAAAGCGGTCGACATCAACGAAGCCTTCCATATCTCGCGTCAGTTCTGGGCGCATCAGGTGACGCGCGGCGTCCTGAACAAACCAAAATCTTTCATTAACAGCGTGCCGCACATGAGCTTTGTGTGGGGCGAAGATAACGTCAACTTCCTGCGTGCGCGCTACGCGGCGCTGCAGCAAAGTGAACTGTTCCGCGGTATTCGCTATTCTGAAGACCATCAGCAGATCAAAGCCTGGGCGCCGCTGGTGATGGAAGGCCGCGACCCGCTGCAAAAGGTCGCCGCCACTCGCTCAGAAGTGGGAACCGACGTCAACTATGGTGAAATTACCCGCCAGCTGATCGCCGGTCTGCAAAAGCATGATAATTTCTCCCTACAGCTGGGCACCGTGGTGCGTCGCTTCAAGCGCAACGCCGACAAGAGCTGGACGGTCACCCTGGCGGATGCCGACAATCGTCGTCAGAAGCGGGTCATTAAAGCCAAATTTATCTTTATCGGCGCCGGCGGCGCAGCGCTGACCCTGCTGCAGGAGACCGGCATTCCGCAGGCCAAAGAGTATGCGGGCTTCCCGGTCGGCGGCCAGTTCCTGGTCTGCGAAAATCCGGAGGTGGTGAACCACCATCTGGCGAAGGTCTACGGTCAGGCCGAAGTGGGCGCGCCGCCGATGTCGGTGCCGCACATCGATACCCGTATTATCGACGGTAAACGCGTGGTGCTGTTCGGACCATTCGCCACCTTCTCGACCCGTTTCCTGAAGAACGGTTCGCTGTGGGATCTGCTGGCCTCGACGAATACCTCAAATATTTTGCCAATGCTCAACGTCGGCCTGGACAACTTCGATCTGGTAAAATATCTGATTAGCCAGGTGATGCAGAAAGATAAAGATCGTCTGGCCGCGCTGTGCGAATATTATCCGGAAGCGCGGAAAGAGGACTGGCGGTTGTGGCAGGCCGGTCAGCGCGTGCAGATCATTAAGCGCGACGCGAAGAAGGGCGGGGTACTGCGCCTGGGCACCGAAGTGGTCAGCGATGATGAAGGCACCGTCGCGGCGCTTCTCGGCGCGTCGCCAGGGGCCTCCACCGCGGCGCCTATCATGCTGCAGCTAATGGAAAAAGTGTTTAAAGATAAAGTCAATTCGCCGGAATGGCAGGCCAAGCTGAAGGCGATCATCCCAACCTACGGTATTCGTCTTGACGGCAACCCGGCGGAGATCGAGAAAGCGCTGGCGTGGACCAGTGAAGTGCTGGAGCTGAAATATGAGCCAGCCGGGGCGGTGGATGAGGTACCGCAGGCGGAGCTGAAGCCGCTGAGCGGCGGCAAGCCGATGGCGGATATCGCGCTCTGATAAACGCTCTGACAAAAACGGCAGCCTGCGGGCTGCCGTTTTTTATTGCCGTTTGCGCTGTTCGCCTTAGCGGACGACGGCGTTGCCGATAGTCTCGTCGGCGCGCCAGATGCGATATTTCACATCGACATTGCTCGGCGTGTATACCACGATCGGCAGTTTGCTGTTGTAGCGCAGCATGGCGTCATCCCCGAGGCCGGCAGTGACAAATTTCTTCTCTTTTTTGCCGTCCGGGCAGGCCATCATGGTGGATACCGGGCCGCTCAGCTTCTCAAAGACATAGTAATCATAGCCCCAGCCTTCCAGGGTTTTACTTTCCAGTTCCCCGCCGAGACGATGATGGTTGCAGTCGACTTCCAGCGTCTGGCCGATCATCAGCTCAACCTTGAGCGCCGACTCATCCTGCTGCTGCGGCAGCTGAATAACCTGACGCTTCATGCCTTTTTCCGCTTTCGGGAACGGCGCGACTTTTTCCAGCGGCTGGTCTGCGGCCAATGCGCCAGCGGACATGCAGGCGGCGGTCAGCAGAGAAACGGCTAGCGTAGTGATTTTTTTCACGGTTGATCATCCTTTATTTTCGTTCCTGACAGAGATAGCCTATCATCACTCAGCTGAATGTTAAGATTTATTTACCAATTTTTGCAAAATGAATAGTGTTATCTACTGGTAAGACATCGACCGCGCAGAGCGCAACAGAGGCGCTGGCGGGCCGCCAGCCCCCTGCCGGGAAAGCTATTCATTACGGCTATTTTTCGCTTCCTCAATAAACTCTTCATCGATTTCATCGGTATTGCCGGCATGTTCTCGTCCCGACAGCAGGTTCCAGCAGGCGATAAACAGGGCGGCGATCAGCGGCCCGATCACGAAGCCGTTGATACCGTAGATCTCCATGCCGCCCAGAGTGGCGATAAGGATCAGATAGTCCGGCATCCTGGTATCCTTGCCCACCAGCAGTGGACGCAGAATGTTATCCACCAGGCCAATCACAATCACAAAGAAGCCGACGATAAAGGCGCCCTGCCACAGTTGGCCGGTGGCGAAGAGGTAGATGGCCGCTGGCACCCAGATAATGGCCGAGCCCACCGCCGGGATAAGCGACAGAAACGCCATCAGCGCTCCCCAGAGAATGCTGCCGTCCAGACCGGCGATCCAGAAGGCAAAGCCACCCAGCGCCCCCTGCGCCAGCGCCACGGCGACGGTACCTTTTACCGTGGCGCGGGCCACAGCGGCGAATTTAGCGAACAAATGCTGCTTCACATAGCTTGATAACGGTAGAGACTCGAGGATCAACAGCACCAGATAAGGTCCATCCTTCAGCAGGAAAAACAGCAGATACAGCATGATGCCGAAGCTGACGGTGAAGCCAAAAGTCCCTTTGCCAATCAGAAACGCGCTGCCGGCCAGATACTGACCGCCTTTCAGAGCGGCATCAGAGAGCTGCTGCTGGATCTGCTGCGCGCTATCAAGGTTATGATCGGCGAGGAAGCTTCTGGCCCAGCCGGGAAGATGGGCGAACAGGCTGGCGACCACCGTCGGAAACTGGGTGTCGTTATGCTGCAGTTTGCTGTACACCAGGTTGAGCTCGTAGGCCAGCGAGGAGAGAATGATAGCCAGCGGCGTAAAAACGATAAGACAGATAATGACGATGGTCATCAGCGCCGCGAGGCCATTGCGCTCGCCGAGGCGGGTACGGATCTTGTTTTTGACCGGATTAAAAATCACCGCGAGGATCGCAGCCCAAAGGATGGCGGAATAATAGGGTGAGAGAACATCAAAAAAGGCCAGGGTTACAATGAAGACGATAAGGATGAAAAATCCTTTGGTAAGTCCATTAACTCTCATGTTATCCGCTCCTGCTTATGAGTCATACGGTCGAATAATAGATGCTACGACGTAATTTACCATCAGGATAGTCGTACATCTTCACGATACATTGAAGAAAGGGCACAAATTAAGCGAGCGGGCGGCAACAGGGGAAACAGGCATAAAAAAACCAGCCTTAAAAGGCTGGTTTCTGTGGAGTTTTTGGTCGGCACGAGAGGATTTGAACCTCCGACCCCCGACACCCCATGACGGTGCGCTACCAGGCTGCGCTACGTGCCGACGCGTGGGGAACAATATTACCCGTTCCCCAGGCGAATGCAAGCGGGTCACGCGCGATTGATTCATAATTAATCAATCAGTTAGCGATAAAGCGTTTTTCGTCAGTCAGGACCTGCAGCAACAGACTGAGCTGCGGTTTCTGATCTTTAATTTTCTCGCCGTCGCGGCTCCAGGTGGTATAGGTGCCGTTATGGTTGAGGACCACGGTGATGGTCGGGGTGGTGATGGCCAGCGTATCGCCGTTGGCCGCGGTGACCCAGTTACGACGCCGCGCGGCGCTGAACAGATCTTCTCCCTGCGAGTACTCATTGGCCGGCGTCGAAACGTGAAGCAGGCGCTGCATCAGCGTAGTCATCACATCTTTGTTATCGGTCAGGGTGGCAATCTCCTGCGCCGGCGTGCCCGGCCAGTGAATAACCAGCGGCACCTGCAGCTGCTCGCGCGACCAGTCGAACGCGTCGTGTTTCGCATTCAGCGGCTTGCCGTGGCCGCCGGTAATAATTACCACCGTATTATCGAGTTTGCCGGCTTCGCGCAGCGCAGTCAGCACCCGATCGATCTGGGCATCAACGTCGCCAGCCGCCTTGCTGTAGCGGCGGACAAAGCCCTGCTGCTGCGTGTCGTCGAGGGTGGTGCCATTGAGCGAGATCCACGAGAACCAGCGATTCTCATCCTGCGCGTAACGGTCCAGCCAGCCGATCCACTGATTGGCCGTCTGCTCGTCGCTCTGGGTCTTCGCGCTCGGCAGCGAGAAATCGGAGAGCAGCGCCTGGCGATACAGCGGGCTGCTAAACCCATCGGAGGAGAAGAGGCCCAGCTGGTAGCCCTGCTGGTTGAGGGCGGTAATCAGCGCGGCGGGAATACGCGCCGAGAGGACACCGTCCATATAGCCAGGCGAAATACCGTAGAACAAGCCAAACAGGCCGCTGTCGGCGGTATTGCCCGAGCTCATATGCTGGGTAAAGTTAACGTTTTCTTTGGCAAATGCCGCCAGCGCCGGCATGGTCTTTTCAAACCGCGAGTAGTTCAGGTTGTCGACGGTGATCAGCAGCACGTTGTAGCCCGCGCCGAGGTCACGGTAGCGCAGGTTGCTAAGCGGATACTGGACCGATACCGCCTCCGGCGCCCCTTGCTCCACCAGACGACGCTGATAATCCTGGGCGTCGAGCAGGCCATGTTTCTCAAGGAAACGACGGGCGGTCATCGGATAGGAGAGCGGCAGATTCGCCCGCTGCATAGTGATCGGGCGATAGAAATTGGCGTCCGCCCAGATATAGACCAGGTGGCTGCTGACGAACGACAAAAAGAAGAACCAGGCGACCGGGCGGGCGTAATGTCGGCGGCGCGTCAGGCTGCGCAGCTTTTGCCAGCTCCAGGTGGCGAAGAGCATTTCAATCAAAAAGATGACCGGGACGCTGATAAACATCAGCTGCCAGTCGCGCGCCATCTCATTCTGGTCAGGGTTGATGACCAGCTCCCAGACGACCGGGTTTAAGTGCAGATGGAAGCGGGTAAAAACCTCGCTGTCTATCAGCAGCAGCGTCATCCCGGCGGTGGCAAGGATCACCGACAGGAAGCGCATCAGGCGCTGCGAGACCACGATAAAGGTCAACGGAAAGAGGATCAGCACATAGCTGGTAAACACCAGAAAGCTGAAATGCCCGACGAGACTGACGTACGAAAACAGTCGTCCGGCAAGCGTCGTCGGCCAGTCGGCGACAAAAAGGTAGCGGCTGCCGAGCACCATGGCCAACAACATGTTGAACAGGGCGAACCAGTGCCCCCAGCTAACCATCTGGGAGACTTTTTCTCGGTAGGGCTGACGTAGAGTCACCATATACTGTTGCTGTTATCCTTAATGCGCTGGATCGTCGTTAATCGAAGATTGCAAAGCCTGCGCGAAAGAACGGGCGATGGCCTGACGCTGCGCCGGCGCGACGCTACTGTTGATCAGGTTGGTCACCATATTGCCTAACACCATCAGTGAAAGGTCCACCGGGGCTTTGTGTGATTCCAGGACGTTCGTCAGCTCGCTGAGCAACTGTTCGACCTGTTGATCGCTATAGCGGGAAATTTGCGGCATAAACTCAAAATCTGTTTGTTCGTGAAAGGGCAACATATTACCGTAGCAGCAGCTTTTTTTCCGCATTTTTTCGCCGCGGCGCAAAAGCGCATCAATCGACGGTAACGACGTCGAAATGTGTGGCGCCAGTTGCGTCGGCCACCCGGCGGTGGTTGAATACCGCCCGGTCTAAAAGGAGAGTTTAACATGAGTCTGGATATCGACCAGATTGCCCTGCATCAGTTAATCAAACGTGATGAACAAAATCTGGAGCTGGTGCTGCGCGAGTCACTGCTGGAGCCGAACGCGACGGTCGTCGAGATGATGGCTGAACTGCACCGGGTCTATAGCGCCAAAAGCAAAGCCTATGGCTTGTTCAATGAAGAGAGCGAACTGGCCCAGGCGCTGCGCCTGCAGCGTCAGGGGGAAGAAGAGTTTCTGGCGTTTAGCCGCGCGGCGACCGGTCGCCTGCGCGATGAGCTGGCGAAATACCCGTTCGCCGAAGGAGGCATTGTCCTCTTCTGCCAGTATCGTTACCTTGCGGTCGAGTATCTGCTGGTGGCGGTACTCAATAACCTGAGCAGTATGCGCGTCAACGAAGAGCTGGATATCCGCTCGACCCATTATCTGGATATTAACCATGCCGATATCGTTGCGCGCATCGATCTCACCGAGTGGGAAACCAACCCGGAGTCGACCCGCTATCTGACCTTCCTGAAAGGGCGGGTAGGGCGCAAAGTGGCCGATTTCTTTATGGATTTCCTCGGCGCCAGCGAAGGGCTTAACGCCAAAGCGCAGAACCGCGGCCTGCTGCAGGCGGTGGATGACTTCGCCGCCGATGCCCAGCTTGATAAATCCGAGCGACAGAACGTGCGCCAGCAGGTCTACGCCTACTGCAACGAACAGCTGCAGGCGGGGGAAGAGATTGAGCTGGAGTCGCTGTCCAAAGAGCTCGCCGGCGTCAGCGAAAAGAGCTTCCAGGAATTCACCGCTGAGCAGGGCTATGAGCTGGAAGAGAGCTTCCCGGCGGATCGCAGCACCTTACGTCAGCTGACCAAGTTTGCCGGCAGCGGCGGCGGATTGACCATTAACTTCGACGCCATGCTGCTGGGCGAACGCGTATTCTGGGATCCCGCCACTGATACCCTGACCATTAAGGGTACCCCGCCGAACCTGCGCGACCAGCTGCAGCGCCGGACGTCAGGCGGCAATTAAGCCCTGCGCCCCGGCGGCGCTACCGCTGAACGGGGACGATCTCCACGCCGCTCTGCACCAACTGTTGGCGTAGCGCGGCGTCGGGTTCTCCATCGACAATCAGCGTACTGGCGAGGCTCAGCTCGCCGATGGCAAAGGCCGACGCGGCGTTGAGCTTTTCCCGGGAGGCCATTACCACGGTTTCTGCCGCCCTGGCCGTCAGCGCGCGCTTGATGCCTGCCTCTTCGTAATCACCGGTGGTGAAACCCGCCCGCGGGTGGACGCCGGTCACCCCCATAAAGAACAGATCGGCGTTGATCCGCGCCATTCCCGCCAGCGTCTCGGCGCCGACGGCGACAACCGAATGTTTAAATACTCTGCCGCCGAGCAGGATCACCTCGATTCGCGAGTGGTCCACCAGCGCCACGGCGATGCCCGGGCTGTGGGTGACCACCGTGCAGCTGAGGTCGGCGGGTAAAAAGCCGATCATCGCCGCGGTGGTGGTGCCGCCATCGACAATCACCACCTGTCCCGGCTGGATCAGGGCGGCGGCGGCGCGGGCGACCGCCTGCTTGGAGGCGATCTGCACGCTTTTGCGCGTTTCAATTGGCGCAATGGCGGCGGATACCGGCAATGCCCCGCCATGGACCCGCTGCAGTTTTCCCTCCGCCGCCAGCTCGCGCAGATCGCGGCGAATGGAGTCCTCGGAGACGTTAAACCGCTGGCTTAGCTCCCCGGACATCACCTGTTTTTCCTCGGTGAGGATCTGGAGGATCTGCTGTTTTCTCTGACTGGCGAGCATCGGTTTTCCTTCATCGAATGATCTTGTTTGTGCACGATTATGCATGTTATGGTGCCTGCTGTCACCTCAAAGGGGAAATAACATGCAAACACATGCACCGCACGTCCGCCACGTTCGCGAGACGCTGCTCTCGGATAACTGGTACACGTTGAAAAAATATACTTTCGAACTGCTGCGTCGGGACGGTCGCTGGCAGGAGCAGAGCCGCGAGGCTTATGACCGGGGCAACGGCGCAGTCATTTTACTCTACAACCGGGAAAAGCGGACGGTGGTCCTGACCCGTCAGTTCCGTTTTCCGGTATTTACTCATGGCCACGACGGATATCTCATTGAGGCGGCCGCCGGGCTGTTGGATAACGCCTCGCCGGAGGCGCGGATCGTTGCCGAAGCGGAAGAGGAGACCGGCTTTCGCGTGACCCGTGTCGAACCCGTCTTCACCGTCTTTATGAGCCCCGGCTCCGTCACCGAAAAACTCTACTTTTTTATCGCCGAATATCAGGCCGATGACCGTCGGGGCGACGGCGGCGGACTGGCGGCGGAAGGTGAGGACATTGAAGTACTGGAGTGGCCGCTGACGCGGGCGCTGCAGGCCATTCGCGATGGCGAGATCATGGATGCTAAAACCATTATCCTGCTGCAACACCTGGCGCTGAATGCCGACACGCTCCTCGCCGGCTGAGCGGCAAGGAGCGGGGAGTTAACGCAGCTCGCGGGCAATGGCGCTGTACATCAGCGCCGCTTCCAACGGCTGAGCGTTGAAGGAAGGTTCCGCCTGCGGCCAGGTCGACCACTGGACGATCACCAGGTGTTCCGCGCGGTTCACCATGATCACCTGGCCGTAGATCCCCAGCGCCCACAGCGACCCTTTAAGCCCTTCCTGCGGCGTCGGCTGGACGTTTTGCGCATTCGCCGGAATCGCGTTATTCCACCACTGATAGCCGTAAATACCCTCCGGATGCGCTGCCGAGACCGAGTTTAGCGCCTTGGTCCAGCTGGCGGCTTGATCGAACCAGCCAGTCGGCACCAGCTGTTTGCCATTGCTTAACCGACCGTCACGGGCGACGAATTCACCAAAGCGGCCCCAGTCTTCAAGGGTGGCGTTAAAGCCGTGGGCGCCGACGTCGTGCTTCCCTTGCTGATAAGCATGCCACACGCCGTCGTGGGCCATCCCGGCCGGCTGCCATAGAGCCTGTTCAAGCCAGGCGGCCAGCGACATGCCGGTGGCGCGCTCCAGGATATCCCCAAGCAGCCAGGCGCCGCCGGAAGAGTAGGACCACTGCTCGCCCGCCGGGTGTTGACGCGCCAGGCCGGTGACGATCTTACGCACGCAGGCATAGGCGCCGGGCTGCGCTTCACACTGGGTCAGGCGGGCGAAATGCGACTGCGGGTCGGTGTAGTCTTCATTCCATTCCACCCCGCTGGTGTGTTGAATCAACTGCTTCAGCGTTACGCCGTCCCAGGCGGTGCCTTTCAGTTCGGGTTCATAAACGGTAATCAGGTCATCAAGGGAGTGGATTTTACCCTGTTGAATGGCGATACCGACCAGCGTCGAGACCACCGATTTGCCTACCGAGCGCGAGGTCCACAGGGTGGTGTCGGTATTACCTTCGGCGAGATATTTCCAGGCGACTTTACCATCTTTCAGCACCAGCATACCGCTGACGTTCTCGCGCTTCAGGTAATCCTGCAAATTCCAGGTGTGGCCGTTGAGCGTATAGCGGGCATCGGTCAGTTGTTTTTCAGCGCGCTCCAGCGGCGTCGAGGCGCCGTGGCGGAAGACATCGCCGGCATAGTTGCGATAGTCATTGCGAAAGCCAATCACGCGTGAAGTCTGATCCCAGCTGAGCATGTCTTTGGCCGCGGGTAGCGTTTGATCGTAAGGCGTTGGGCAGACATCCAGCGTCAGGCTGCCGCAGTGTTGCGCCATTGCCGCCGCCGGCAGCGCCGCCAATATTAACGCCAGGGCCAGTGGTTTTCTTATCATTGTCATTTCCTCGTTTGCCATAGATTCGCTGCGCAGTATATAAATCGGCGCGCGCCGGCTAAAATCAGCACATGGGGGATTTTCCCCCTTAAGGGAGAAAAGGATGAAAACCCTACAGTACTCATTCGCACAGATTGAAGCCTTCGCGACGATTGCTGAGACCGGCAGCCTGTCGCAGGCGGCCATTCGTTTAGCTAAAGACCGGACCACGCTGCGCGATCTGCTGGACTATCTGGAAGATGCTCTGGGCTACCGGCTGTTCAGCCGTGAAGGACGTAGCCTGACGCTAACTGCCGAGGGTGAGCAGCTGTTTCGCCAGGCGCATCTGCTGTTGCGTCAGGCGCAGGCTTTCGAGTCTTTTGCGCAAACGCTGCCGCAAACCGCCGGGCAGGCGCTGCGTCTGGTGTACGATCCCTTCGTGCCGCGTGAATTTCTCTGTGCGCTGGCCGATAACCTGGCCCGACGGCAGATCCGCCTGAGCTGCTGGAGCGCCTCGCGTCGCGAAGCCGAGCAGGCGCTGAGCGATGGCGTGGCGGAGATGGCGATATGTCAGGCTAACAACCGCACGCTGGGGAGCGAAATGGAGTGGCGGGCGCTCGGCACCGTGGATCTGCGTTTCTACGCGGCGGACAGCCTGTTCCACGACGCTCCGCGGCCGCTGACGCTATTGAATCTTTCGTTGACGCCGCAGTTAGTGATGCACCGGCGCAGTGACGATCAAATCGCCCGCCGGCTGCAGATTTCCGGCCATAGGCTGTATATGAATGAAATTACCCTGTTGCGCCATGCGCTGGAGCAGGGGAGGGGCTGGGGGTTTTTACCGGACCATTTGCGGCCAGGCGAGTGGCAGGGAGTCAGTGAAATCGCGACGGAGGTCGGCAGTCAGGGGCTGAACGTCACTATGGTGATGCTCTGGCTGCCCGGAATGAATAAGCATCGGATGCTTAGCGACATCGTGCACGAGGCGCCGGAGCTTTGGCAGCGCAGATAACAAAACGCCCCGGAGCCTGAGACCCCGGGGCGCTTGCCATACAACTTGCTATCGGCGATTACGCGCGAACGAAGTCGATGTGAGTCAGTTTCGGCTTGAACGCGTGGCGCTGAACAGCCTGAACTTTGACTTTTTCTTCTTTGCCATCAACAACGACGGTCAGAACTTCGCTGTAAAACTCAGCTTTGTCCTGCATGTTCCATACTTTGTCGTGGTCCAGTTCGATAGCAACCGGAGCAGCTGCGCCACCGTAGATGATTGCCGGGAACTTGTTAGCTGCGCGCAGGCGGCGGCTCGCACCCTTACCCTGCTCTTTACGTACTTCTGCGTTGATAGTAAACATTGATGTCTCTCTATATATAAAGCCTGCTACAGGCGACCCAGCAACAGGCGGATTATCTGCTTTGCGAATGCAAAAGCGGGCGGCATTATAGCCGCCAAACGACACCCGGGCAATCAAAACCTCAGCTTTCCGGTAATTAACGCAGCTCGTTGGCGCGACGAAAACGCCCCTGATAATCGAACACTTTTTCCCGCACCTGCCAGTACTGCCCCTTCATGCGGGCGACGACAAAGTCCGGATGGCGCAGCAGCGCCTGCTGGGTCACGATATCCGCCGGCGTTATCCAGCGCAGCGGCACCCCGGGGGTGCGGGTATGCGGGCGAATAAACAGTTGTTCGAAGGCGGTGCGCTGGGCGGGGGTCTGCAGACGGAAGCGCTCACTGACATCCGCCCCGTCTTCATCGTAGTAGGTGATTTTCAGCCACGGGCCCTTCTCGTCGCCGCCGTGCTGCAGGGCCATGCCGCTGCAGCGCAGCACCAGCGCGTCCTTCAGTTTCAGCGCCGCCTTCAGCATATCGTCCGGGTCAACCAGTATAGTGTCGCACTCCCGGCAGCGGCGGGCGGCGATGTCGTTTTCCGCATTACACTGCGGGCAGTTTTTAAAGCGAAAGCGGAAGTCGCACTGTTCGCGGTGGCCGTCGTCATCTTCGAACCACCCCTGGCAGCGGCGGCCAAAGTGTTCAATCAAGGTGCCGTCGGCGGTGGTTTTGCCCCAGAAGGTATTGGCGAAGCCGCAGGCCGGGCAGAAGACCTGCACCGGCACGTTGTCGCTTTTGCCCTTCGGCGTCCCCACTTCCGGGGCATACAGGTCATGCGGATTGCCGGCGTAGTCGAGGATCAGACAGTCGGTTTTCCCCGGCGCCAGGCGCAGACCGCGGCCAACGATCTGTTGGTAAAGACTCACCGACTCGGTGGGGCGGAGGATGGCGATCAGGTCGACGTGCGGGGCGTCGAAGCCGGTGGTCAGCACCGCGACGTTCACCAGATAGCGATACGCCTGCGCTTTAAAGGCCTCGATGATGCGATCCCGCTCCGGCCCAGGCGTTTCGCCGGTGATCAGCGCCGCCTGGCCTACCGGCAGCAGGCCGGTCACTTCCCGGGCGTGTTCCACGGTGGCGGCAAAGATCATCACCCCTTTGCGGTTTTCGGCGAACTCCACGATCTGGCTGACAATATGCGGCGTGATACGCTGTTGTTTTTTCAGCTCATGGTTAAGATCGGCTTCGCTGAACAGGCCGTTGCTTTGCGCCTGCAGGCGACTGAAATCGTACTGCACCACCGGCATATCGAGGCGCTCCGGCGGCGTCAGATAGCCGTGTTTAATCATATAGCGCAGCGGTAGCTCATAGATGCAGTCGCGGAACAGGGCCTTTTCATCGCCGCGCACCATCCCATGATAATGGAACTGATAGATCCAGCCCTTGCCAAGGCGGAACGGCGTGGCCGTCAGGCCGAGCAGCCGGATCTGCGGATTGACCTGCCGCAGGTGACCGATGATCTGCTGATACTGGCTGTCGTCATCATCGCTGATGCGGTGGCATTCATCGACGATGAGTAGCGAAAATTCGCTGCGAAACTGGTCGAGATTGCGCGCCACCGACTGCACGCTGGCGAACACCACTTTGCCGTGGCTCTCTTTTCGCTGCAGACCGGCGGCGAAGATATCCGCCTCGAGGCCAAGGGCGCAGTATTTGGCATGGTTCTGCGCCACCAGCTCTTTGACATGGGCCAGCACCAGCACGCGGCCGCGCGCCAGCCTGGCAAGCTCGGCGATCACCAGACTTTTGCCCGCGCCGGTGGGCAGGACAATCGCCGCCGGCTCGGTATGGCGACGGAACCAGGCGAGGGTGGCATCGACGGCTTCTTGTTGGTAAGGACGTAATGTAAAAGTCATGAATTCACGGGGCTAATTAACTGGCGAATAGTATGCCATGAATCTTTTCCCTTGAGTGGTGTTAAGAGCCCGTTATACTAGCCGGTGAAATTCTTCTTTTTCGGGCGATTTGCCCGCTCCAGCACTATGACAGGCTAAAAAAATCTCATGCGACTTGATAAGTTTATCGCTCAGCAGCTGGGCGTCAGCCGGGCTATTGCCGGGCGTGAAATTCGCGGCAGCCGCGTTACCGTGGACGGCGACATTGTGAAAGATGCCTCTTTTAAGCTCCAGCCGGAGCACGAGGTGGAGTATGACGGAAATACGCTGACCCAGCAGAATGGCCCGCGTTACTTTATGCTCAACAAGCCGCAAGGGTACGTCTGTTCCACCGACGATCCCGATCATCCGACTATCCTTTATTTCCTCGACGAGCCGGTGGCGCATAAGCTGCACGCCGCCGGACGGCTGGATATCGACACCACCGGGCTGGTGCTGATGACCGATGACGGCCAGTGGTCGCATCGCATTACCTCGCCGCGCCACCACTGTGAAAAAACCTATCTGGTGGCGCTGGAAAGCCCGCTGGCGGAAGGGACCGCGGAGCTGTTCGCCAAAGGCGTCCAGCTGCATAACGAAAAAGATCTCACCAAACCGGCGTTGCTGGAAGTTATCACTCCGACCGAAGTGCGCCTCACCATCAGCGAAGGCCGCTACCATCAGGTGAAACGCATGTTCGCCGCCGTGGGCAACCACGTGGTTGGCCTGCATCGGGAACGCATCGGCGACATCCTGCTGGATGAATCGCTGGCGCCGGGTGAATATCGTCCGCTGACGGAAGCGGAAATCGCCAGCGTGGGCGCCCCGCAGCCACGGAGTAAAACGTGACGCTGAAGCAAAATTCTTCACTGGGGATTGTGTTTATCCTTGGCCTGCTGGCCATGCTGATGCCGCTGTCTATTGATATGTATCTTCCGGCCCTGCCGGTGATCGCCGCCCAGTATAACGTCCCGGACGGCAGCGCGCAGATGACGCTCAGCACCTATATCCTCGGCTTTGCGCTGGGTCAGCTGCTGTACGGCCCGATGGCGGACAGCCTTGGCCGCAAGCCGGTGATCCTCGGCGGGACGCTGGTCTTCGCGGCGGCGGCGGTAGCCTGCGCCCTGTCGCAAACCGTCGATATGCTGATTGTCATGCGTTTCTTCCACGGTCTGGCAGCCGCGGCGGCCAGCGTGGTGATTAACGCCCTGATGCGCGACATCTATCCGAAAGATGAGTTTTCGCGCATGATGTCGTTTGTCATGCTGGTCACGACCATTGCGCCGCTGGTGGCGCCGATGGTCGGCGGGGCGGTGTTGGTCTGGTTCAGCTGGCATGCCATCTTTTGGATCCTCGCCCTGGTGGCCCTGCTGGCCTCGCTGATGATCGGCCTGTTTATCCGCGAAACGCTGCCGGCTGAAAGGCGTCAGCCGTTCCATCTGCGCACCACGCTGGGTAACTTTGCCACGCTGTTCCGCCACAAGCGGGTACTGAGCTATATGCTGGCGAGCGGCTTTAGCTTCGCGGGCATGTTCTCTTTCCTTAGCGCCGGTCCCTTTGTCTACATCAATATAAACCACGTCGCGCCTCAGCACTTTGGCTACTATTTTGCGCTGAACATCGTTTTTCTGTTTCTGATGACCATGTTCAACAGCCGGTTTGTGCGGCGGGTAGGGGCGTTGCGTATGTTCCGCGCCGGGCTGTGGATCCAGTTTGCCATGGCGGTGTGGATGGTGGTCTGCGCGCTGCTGGATGTCGGCTTCTGGTCACTGGTGATCGGCGTAGCGGCCTTTGTCGGCTGCGTATCCATGGTGTCGTCTAACGCCATGGCGGTGATCCTCGATGAGTTTCCGCATATGGCGGCCACTGCTTCGTCGCTGGCGGGGACTTTCCGTTTCGGTATCGGGGCGATTATCGGCGCGCTGCTGTCGATGGCGACGTTTACCACCGCCTGGCCGATGCTGATCTCTATTGCCTTCTGCGCAACCTGCTCTATTTTCTTTTCGCTTTACGCATCCCGGCGGCGAAAAATCGCACGCTAGGTCACATTTTCAGGGGCGAAATCGCCCCTTTCTTGATGCATGTCAACCGCAATGGGCTTCAGGGTTCTGCCATTTGTTTCCTTTATGTAAAATCAATTAGTGTAAAAAGTCGCATTGTTGCGATAAAAAAGTTGTTTTGGATCACAGAAACGGGTACATATAGCGCCAATCGGCTCGCCGGGTATAAAAAATAAAGCGCTGGATTATAAGCGCTTAACCCTGGTCCGCCGCCGCTGTAAACGTTTTCTGCCTCAAGGCAGGACTATTTGTCAACAGTGTGTTAATATTGATGTAAATTTATTGTGAAGCCTTTTGCTTCCGGGGAAACCAAGTGAATACACAACAACTCTCTATCGTACACCGTCTGCCGCAGAGCTATCGCTGGCTGGCCGGTTTTGCGGGTTCCAGAGTTGAACCGATTCCGCAAAACGGCGCGCAGAACGAGAACAGTCTCGTTGCCCTTAAATTGCTGAGCCCGGACGGTGAGAAAGCCTGGCCGGTGATGCATAAGCTCAGTCAGGCGTTAAGCGACATCGAAGTCGACTGTTCCGTGCTGGAGTGCGAAGGTGAACCCTGCCTGTTCGTTAACCTGCAGGATGAGTTTGCCGCCACCTGTCGTCTGAAAAACTTTGGCGTGGCCATCGCCGAGCCCTTCTCCGGCAATAACCCTTTCTGACCGTCAGCTTAGCGCCAGCAGCTGGCGGGTATACTCATGCCGGGGTGCGCTGAAGACGGACTTGCACTCGCCCTGTTCGACCACCTCTCCCTGACGCAGCACCATCACCTGGTGACACAGCGCCCGCACCACGCCTAAATCATGGCTGATAAAAATATAGGCCAGCTGATGCTTTCGCTGTAAGGCTTTCAGCAGGTTCAGGATCTGCGCCTGAACGGTTTTGTCCAGCGATGAGGTCGGTTCATCGAGGACGATCAGCTGCGGTTTGACGATCAACGCTCTGGCGATGGCGATACGCTGTCGCTGGCCACCGGAGAACGCCGCCGGATAGCGCTGGCGGCTGGCCGGGTCGAGGCCGACCTCCTGCATGGCAAGGATCACCGCCTGTTCGCGTTCGGCCGCCGTCAGCGTCGGCTGGTGGACGCGCAAGCCTTCCTCAATGATCTGCTGCGCCGTGAGGCGCGGATTGAGCGACGAGTTCGGATCCTGAAAAACCACCTGCATCTGTCGGCGCAGCGGTAGCAGCTGTCGGCGGTTACGGCCCTGAATCGGCTGGCCGGCGAAGGTTATCTTGCCCCCGGACGGGATCAGGCGCAGCAGGGCCAGGCCGGTGGTACTTTTACCGGAACCCGATTCCCCCACCAGGCCCAGCGTCTCGCCGGCGCGCAGCTGAAAGCTAAGGCTGTTGACCACCCGATGATGATCGACCACCCGACGCAGGATCCCTTTGCGAACGGGAAACGCCACCTTTAAATCGTCCGCCTGCAGCAGCACCGGGGCATCGGCGGCCAGCGGCACCGGCTCCCCGTCCGGCTCGCTATCCAGCAGGCGTTGGGTGTAGGGATGCGCTGGCGCGCTGAACAGCGCCCGACAGTCATTGTGTTCCACGCAGCGGCCGTTCTGCATAACCGCCACCCGGTCAGCCAGCTGGCGGACGATGCTCAGGTTATGAGTGATAAACAGCAGCCCCATGTTCAGCTCCTGCTTCAGCTCGCGCAGCAGTTGCAGAATTTGCGCCTGCACCGATACGTCCAGGGCGGTAGTCGGCTCGTCGGCGATCAGCAGCTCCGGGCGAGTCAGCAGCGCCATGGCGATCATCACCCGCTGGCGCTCGCCACCGGAGAGCTGATGCGGATAGTCCGCCAGCCGCCGCGGCGCCTGACGGATCCCGACGCGCTCCAGGCAGTCGAGGATCTCCCCGCGCGCCGCCTGTTTGCGCATTCCCCGGTGTAACGACAGCACCTCGTAGAGCTGTTTTTCCAGGGTGTGCAGGGGATTGAGCGATACCATCGGCTCCTGAAAGATCATCGCGATCCGGTTGCCGCGCACGCCGCGCAGGGTCGCCTCATCCGCATGCAGCAGCGACTGGCCATGAAAACGGATGTCACCGCTGGGGTAGCTGGCCGGCGGGGTAGGGAGCAGCCGCAGCACCGACAGGGCGGAGATGCTCTTACCTGAGCCGGATTCGCCCACCAGCGCCAGCGTTTCGCCGACCGCCACCTCGAGCGACAGATTATGCACCACGGTCTGCGTCTCGCCCTGCTGGCGAAAGGCAATAGAGAGATTGTCGATAGCTAATAGCGGGTGGGTCATATTACACCGCCTTACTCGGGTCAAAGGCGTCGCGAACCGCTTCACCGATAAAAATCAGTAGCGTCAGCAGCACGGCGACGGAGAGAAATGCGGCAATGCCCAGCCAGGGCGCCTGCAGGTTGTTTTTGCCCTGCAGCAGCAGCTCGCCGAGGGAGGGCGAGCCGAGCGGCAGGCCGAAGCCGAGAAAATCCAGCGACGTCAGGGTGGTAATGGAGCTGCACAGGATAAAGGGCAGGAAGGTGAGGGTCGCCACCATCGCGTTGGGCAACATATGCCGCAGGATGATCTGCCGGTCGCTAACCCCTAACGCCTGCGCCGCCCGAACATAGTCGTAGTTGCGGGTGCGGAGAAATTCCGCGCGCACCACGCCCACCAGCGTCATCCAGCCAAAGAGAACGGTGATTGCCAACAGCCACCAGAAACCCGGCTGCACGACGCTGGAGAGCAGGATAATCAGGAACAGCGTTGGCATGCCGGACCAGACTTCGATAAAGCGCTGCCCCCACAGGTCGATTTTACCGCCGTAGTAACCCTGTATCGCTCCGGCCAGCACCCCCAGCACGCTGGAGAACAGCGTCAGCAGCAGACCGAAGAGCACCGAGATGCGTGTCCCATAGAGGATCCGCGCCAGCACATCGCCGCCGTTGGCGTCGGTGCCGAGCCAGTTGCTGGCCGAGGGCGGCGATGGAAAGGGAACCGTGCTGGCAAAATTAATTGTCGTCGCGCCGAAGCGCACTGGCGGCCATAGCGCCCAGCCGTGAGTCGCCAGCTGCTGCTGCAGCCAGGGATCCTGATAGTCGGCGGCGGTGGCGAACGCGCCGCCGAAGGTTTGCTCGGTGTAGTTTTTTAACACCGGGACGTACAGCTGGCCCCGGTACTGCACCAGCAGCGGGCGATCGTTGGCCAGCAGCTCGGCGCCCAGGCTGCAAAGAAAGAGAATTAAAAACAGCCACAGCGACCAGTAGCCGCGACGGTTGTGGCGAAAGCGCGCCCAGCGGGCCTGATTAACGGGACTGAAGAAAGACATTAGCGGCCCTCAAAATCAATGCGCGGGTCGACCAGCGTATAGCTGATATCGCTGACGATATTCAGCAGCAGGCCAATCAGAGTGAAAATATAGAGCGTGCCAAACATCACCGGATAGTCGCGGGAGACCGTCGCTTCATAGCCCAGCAGACCCAGGCCGTTTAGCGAGAACATCACTTCGATCAGCAACGAGCCGGTAAAGAACATACTGATAAAGGTGGCCGGGAAGCCGGCGATTACCAGCAGCATGGCGTTACGGAACACGTGTCCCCAGAGGATCTGTTTCTCACCAACGCCTTTGGCGCGGGCGGTGACCACATACTGTTTGCGGATCTCGTCGAGGAAGCTGTTTTTGGTCAGCATAGTCAGCGCGGCAAAGCCGCCAATTACCGTCGCCAGCACCGGCAGGGTGATGTGCCACAGGTAGTCGAGGATCTTCTGATACCAGGGGAGGGTGTCGAAATTTGGCGAGACCAGACCGCGCAGCGGGAAGAGGTCGAAATAGCTGCCGCCGGCAAAAATCACGATCAGCAGGATGGCGAACAGAAAGGCAGGGATCGCATAGCCAATGATAATCAGCGTACTGCTCCAGATATCAAAGCGGCTGCCGTTGCTGACCGCTTTGCGGATGCCCAGCGGAATGGAGACCAGATAGATAATCAGCGTGCTCCACAGCCCGAGGCTCACCGAGACCGGCAGGCTGTCTTTAATCAGCTGCAGCACGGAGGCGCTGCGAAACAGGCTGTCGCCGAAATCAAAGCGCAGATAATCGCCCAGCATCTTCAGATAGCGTTCGTGCAGCGGTTTATCGAAGCCGTAGCGGTGGGTGATCTCGGCGATGACTTCCGGGTCGAGGCCGCGCCCGCCGCGATAGTGACCCTCGCTGATATTGCCTGCGCCGGTGCGGGCATGGCTGGCGCCCATCCCGCCGTCGCCAGCCCCCGGCATCCCGCCGCGCTGATTAAACTCGATGGCGGCGATGGCCTGATCGACCGGGCCGCCAGGCGCGATCTGGACAATAAAAAAGTTAATGGTGATGATGGCCCACAGGGTGGGGATGACTAACAGCAAACGGCGGATCAGGTAGCTGCCCATGGGATGTCCTTAGCGTCTGTCCGCGGGGAGGGTGGCCGCTTTGTTCACGTCGTACCACCAGGTATCGAGGCCGGACGAATAGATGGGGCGGGTCGCGGGGAAAGAGAACTTATTCCACCACGCGGTGCGGTCCTGCGCCATATACCACATCGGCAACATGTAGTTATTCCAGGTCAGCACACGATCCAGCGCCCGACCGAGAGGGATCAGTTTCTGCTTATTGCCCTGCCACTGCAGGATCTGCGCAATCAGCTTATCCACTACCGGGCTTTGCACCCCCGGCGCGTTGTAGCTGGAGTGAATATAGTCGGACGCCCAGGAGATTTGCAGGTCGGTCCCCGGCCAGGGCATGGCGCGCCACAGGCTTGGCATCATGTCGTAATCCCGGCTGCGGCGGCGGTTGCTGTACTGCGAATTATCAACCTGACGAATATCCATGACGATCCCCAGACGCTGCAGGTTGTGCTGAAACGGCAGCACCCAGCGGTCATTGCCTCCGGCCGGCAGCAGTAGCTCAAAGCGCAGCGGCTTGCCGGTGGCGGCGTTGACCCGGCGCTGGTTCTTCACCGTCCAGCCCGCCGCATTGAGCAGGGCGTCGGCTTTGAGTAAGTTTGCGCGGTCGAAGCCATCGCCGCGGGAGACCGGCGGCTGGTAAACCTGGCTGAAGAGCTCCGGGGGCAGTTCTTTTTTCATCGGCGTCAGCAGGGCCAGCTCGGCTGCGTCGGGCAGGCTGCGGGCGGCATATTCGGTGTTCTGGAAATAGCTGTTGGCGCGCTGATAGGCGCTGTAAAACAGCGCCTTGTTCATCCATTCGAAATCGAACGCCAGGGTAATGGCCTGCCGCACCCGGCGATCGGCAAAAATCGGGCGCTGAATATTGAACGCCAGCCACTGGGTATCCTGCGCCGAGGTATTGGTATGCTCATCTTTAATGATGTAGCCGCGGCTGAAGTTGCGACCGACGTAGCGGGTAGCCCAGTTTTTGGCGACGGTCTCTTCCCGGCGATCGACGGCTCCCGCTTTAAAGGCTTCGAAAGCGACATTGTCGTCGAGATAATAGTCATAGCGCAGCGTATCGAAATTCCAGCGACCGCGGTTGACCGGCAGGTCGGCCGCCCAGTAGTCGGCGACGCGGGAATAGGTAATATATTGCCCCATTCGCCAGGCGCTGATGCGGTATGGCCCGCTGGCCAGCGGCGGCTTCGACAGCGGGTCGCTGAGTTTGTGCTGGCGCCAGAACGCCTCGGGCATCACCGGCAGGCTCAGCAGACTCAGCATGTTCTCTTTGCCGGGCTGGCCGAGGTCAATACGCACGGTCAACGGCGCGATGGCCTTCACGGTGGTGCCTTTATAAAACAGGCGAAACTGCGGCACCCCTTCGGTCATAAACTTGTTGAAGGTAAACGCCACATCGCGGGCGGTGATCGGCGTGCCGTCATGGAAGCGGGCGCGCGGGTTGAGCGCGATCTCCATCCAGGAATAGTCCTCGGCATAGCGCGCCCGCTCGGCAATCAGCGGGTAGTAGCTGCCGGGCTCATCATCCGAGGTGGTGAACAGGGTATCGTAGAGCGCCTCCGTGCGTACCGCGGGGTTGCCGCGCAGCGCATAACGGTTGAAGTTATCAAAGGTGCCGATCGCCGCCAGGGTGAGGGTGCCGCCTTTCGGCGCCCTGGGATTGACGTAATCAAAATGACTGAAACCGGCGGCGTATTTCGGTTCGCCGATAATCGCGAAGGCTACGCTTTCCTGAATGGTTTGCGCCTTAGCGTCCAGGCTAAACAGAGCCAGCAGAATCAGAAAGAGGCGCGCATACATAGGCGGCAGAATACCCTGTCATGGCCGGCCCCCATGGCCGACATCCGTTCCCGCATCATAAGTGAGACTTAGCGCGTTGTGAAATAGTTCGCGGGTTCATCGTGCGCAGCCACCAGCCCGGCCAGCGACAGCGGTCGGCTGATCCAGTACCCCTGCAGGAAATGAACGCCCTGGCCGCGAAGCCACTCCGCCTGTTCCTGGGTCTCCACCCCTTCGGCGACGGTCATTAATTTCAGCCGGCGGCTGAGGGTCAGTACCGCATCCAGCACCGGCGAGGTTACTGTTTCAGTACCAATCGCCTGCACAAAACCGCGATCGATCTTCAGATAATCGAAGTTATAGCGTTCGAGATAGATCAGCGC
The DNA here is from genome assembly GCF_008452795.1 of Klebsiella sp. AqSCr. NCBI lineage: Bacteria > Pseudomonadati > Pseudomonadota > Gammaproteobacteria > Enterobacterales > Enterobacteriaceae > Klebsiella > Klebsiella sp. AqSCr. The sequence continues at coordinate 1,462,282 of NZ_MJDM01000005.1, read as the reverse complement.
GCTATGCCCGGTGCCGAAATCATCAATCGCGATTTCGAATCCCTGGCGGTGGAGCCAGGCGAAGTTAGCCATCGATTTTTCTTTATCAATCATCGCCCGCTCGGTTACCTCCAGCACCACGTGAAAGTGGTCGGCTGGCAGCGCGGCGGCGAAGCGCAGCATATCGTCGCGGAAGCTGTCGGCCTGCAGATGGGCAGGGGAAATATTCAGCCCCAGCTTCACGCCGCGCGGCAGAATACGCTTCAACACCGCAGCGTCGCTGGCGATCAGCGCGAGCAGGTGATGGGTTAGCGGCACGATCATCTGCTGGGTTTCGGCCAGGTTAATAAAAACGTCGGGCGGAATTTCACCAACCACCGGATGGCGCCAGCGCATTAGGACCTCCACGCCGCTGATACGTAGAGTCTGAGCATTAACCACCGGCTGATAAACGATGTAGAACTGGTTATTTTTGATCCCCAGCAGAATGGATTTTCGCGGATCCGATTTGATCGTCAGCACGTAATAGCAGAGCAGCCCCGCCAGCAGGCCGCAGACGACCCCGAGCAGCAGAGCAAACTGCGTATTTTCCGCCAGCCAGCTGTTGGCATACAGGTAGACCTTCAGCGGTAAGCCCTCGATCTGTGCCTGGCGGATCGGCGCGTTATGCAGCGTTTGCGGATCCACCAGCCGATTACTGAAGGTGGAGATAGCGGTGTGATCGATGGCCAGCGCAATGCCGCTGAAATCGTTTTGCCGCGCGGAATAGAGGATATACGGCGTGAGATTAGCGTTAATCGACACGAAAATGCCGCTGTTTTGATCGCCGGGTTTACCTACCCACAGCGCCAGCGCCGCGCTCTTCGGCATCATCGGCGTGCCTGGTAAAATCGCCATAGCAACGGGTTTGCTGATATCGATGGCCGGGATCAGCTGGCTGAGGGGCGTATTCATGGCTCCCGTAGCCGATGAGCAAAAGGCGATGCCGTTTTTGACCAGCAGGAAAGCGCGGACGTTGGGGCTGAACGCGGCGTGGGAGGTAAGCCCGGAGTCAATATTCTCGCAGGGCTGGTCCACCAGCGGCTGCAGGCCGTCAATGGTCTGGCGCAGGTCGTGAAAATAGCTTTTCAGATAGGTATTAACATTGTTGATAATGGCGTCGAAACGCTCGGCCCGGTTATGGTAGATCACCATAAACTGAATGCTCCCGGCCAACAGCGCGACGATGATCCCCACGCTCAGGCTGGTTAACCAGGTTTTACGCTGGGGCGAAAAGTAGCGAGTAAGCATAGCCAGATTCTTTCCGTGTTATTGAAGCGCATCAACGGAGTGTCGGTCGTCGTTTTTCTCATTCCCACTTAAAAGACATAGCTTATTTTGCGACGTTGAGAACCAGGTGGCAAAAAAAAACACTGCCTGGGGCAGTGTTTTTTATCCCGCAGCCAGCCAAGGGATAACCGGCGGCGGTGGAGGACAGTTTACGAGCGGCTCAGGACTCGACGCGCTTCATTGTAGCGCTTTTTCCAGTATGGCTCATCCATGCTGGAGATAGTCACCCCGCTGCTGGTGGAGGCGTGAACAAACTGGTTGTTGCCGAGGTAGATCCCGACATGGCGGCCGGTAGAGCCGGCGCGAAACAGAACCAGATCGCCTGTCCGCAGTTGGGCACGGGAAATCGATTTTCCGGTTTCCTGCTGTTCAGAAGTTGAACGCGGCAGTTCCAGACCAAATTGTTCGCGGAAGGTGCGCTGCACAAACGCTGAGCAGTCGATACCCTTGCGGGTGCTGCCGCCGAGGCGGTAACGCACGCCTTTCCAGCTGGCATACTGATCCATTAAACGGGACTTTACGTCCAGGTTACGGACCATCGTTTCAAATTCATCCTGAGAGGCTTGCAGTGATGATAAATCGCCACTACCCACAGCATGCGTCTCAGAATGCATATTCCTGGCGGTACTTGTTGAACTACACGCGGAAAGCAGAACCGCTACTGCAATCGCGGGGGCTACCCGCAAGATATATCTCAAAATCGGCTGAGATTTGACCATGCTGTTTATTTTCCCTTGTTGTCCTTAACGACAATGTCGTTATAAAAAATGCCAAACGTGTTAGAGCCTAAATACCCATCCGCAATGAGACAATTCCTTAAGCTTAAATTTGTGCAGTCACGCACAATTTTATTCATGCCCTGAATTAATGCTGCGGAAAAGGCAAAACGAGAACGAGATTACCCTATCAAACGCCGCATGGCGAGCGGTTTTGCGCGATTTCTTATAAGTATTTTGGTGACAAAAAGTGAATCATCGGGAAAGGCCAAAATTACGGCAATATCGGGCAAAAAACAGACAATTCCTTCATTTGTCACGGGATTAATGTGACAAGAAGATGAACGTCATGTTGAAAAAAAGGGAAAATGTAAAAAGGGACCCAAAAGGTCCCCTTATAGTTAATGACTCTGGCGGCTGCCGGAGACATTATTTGGCCGATATTCTGCTGGGTAAGTAGCGATCGAAAAAGGCGATCAATTTATCGCTCAGCGGGGTCATCAATACCCAGGGCGCGCCGATCAGCACGGCGGTCAGGGAGCCGACGGCAATATCGCTAAACCAGTGGGCGCCAATCATTACCCGCGGGAAAGCAAAGACCACAAAGATAATCAGCGCGACGCCCAGCGCGCGACGGCCAAAATAGCGCCACATAAAGCTGGCGAAGATCAGCAGCATCATCCCATGATCGCCAGGGAAGCTGTCCTTCGACGCATCCTTAGTGGGGAAGTTAACGACGTCGCTGACGCGGGTAATATCGCTAAAAAACAGCGACGGGCTGGCGCGCTGTACCGGCATCAGGTGTTGTGCGAGCTGGTTGATGATCACCGCCGCCAGCAGCATCACCAGGCCCATGATGGCGATCTGACGACGGCCTGCAGTCGGCGCCTTTAGCCAATAGCTCAGCATCAGGCAGCCCATCGCCAGCAGCGAACAGGCGTCGAAGGCGCGATTGTTGATGATCGCCAGCAGCCAGGCATAAGCATGGCTGACACTGACGCCATGGTTAAAGAAATGGAAGATCGCGGAGTCGACCGGCAACCACGCGCCATGGTTGGCTGGCAGATACCAGGAGCAAAATAGCGCTACACCCGCGATGTTAAGCAGCAGGATTAAAGGAATTCGGTTTTTCATCATAGCCATTGCGATTTTGTGACAGTCGGCGGCAACCTTAGCCGCCTTAACTTAAACGAAGCCTCAACAACGAGGTCTGGAGTGCGTTCCAGTCGGCTTCATTCGCGGAAATAAGCTCGATCCGGCTATCGGGCGGAGCGACGCTGAGGGTCTCGATTTGGAGATCCTCCCCCTGACGGTTGATTCGCACCGCCCCCTCGGCAATGCGCATCACGCCTTTAACGCGCCCCACTGGCGCCAGCCTGGCCCATTCGAGCAGGCCGATGGTGTCAAAAACCGTCTCCGCGTCGAAGATCCAGCCGCAGCCCTGATAGCCCTGGCCATTGTTGAGATGTCGGCGCCAGCGCTGGTGTTCCGCCAGGCTGAGCGCGGCGAGGCCGGAAGTGGGGGAATGGCGGTGGGCGTGCTCCGCGCTCGCCGGCAGCGGGGCGGTGTTCCGTCGTGGCTCATCGAGCAGGGTCAGATCGATATTGCCCTGGATTGCCGACACCTTGCGACGCTCGCCGCCCCAGCGCTGCCACCAGTCGGCCAGCGCCCGGGCGCTTTCGGGGGTTTCCCGATCACTTTTATTCGCCACAATGATGTCCGCCGCGGCCAGCTGATCGCGGAAGTTGTCGTTGCTGACGGCTCTTTCATCCAGCAGCTGGCGGGGATCGAGGATGCACAGCGTGGCGCGCAGATCGATCCAGGGCTCATACACCGCCGCGGTGAGGATATCGAGGATCTGCTTTGGGTGGCCCAAACCGGTGGGTTCGATCAGCAGGCGATCGGGTTTGCCCTGGCGCAGCAGGGTGTTCAGCCCAACCTGCATCGGCAGGCCATTGACGCAGCACATGCAGCCGCCGGGGATCTCTTTGAGCAGGGCGCCGCTATCGGCCAGCAGCGCGCCGTCTATCCCGACTTCGCCAAACTCGTTAACCAGTACGGCCCATTTTTCATCCGCAGGCTTCTGCGCCAGCAGATGAAGAATCGAGGTCGTCTTACCGCTGCCGAGAAAGCCGGTGATCAAATTGGTTCTGGTCACTCTTTTTCTCCAGGATAAATGTAATGTTGTAACAGTTACGCCTATCCTGACGAAAAAAGGGGGAAAAGAGAAGTCCTGAGGCGGACAGAAGAGAATTCTGTCCGCATAAGCGCAAATATTGTTAAGAATTCAGCGCGTGGGCGACGGCCTCGCGGGCGCCGTGCGTCGCCAGCTGTTGCCAGGCGGCGCGGATCCCGGCGACAAACTGGGCGTTGTGCGGCAGGTCGCGGCCAAATATTTCCTCCAGCCCCAGCAGGGCGTCGACGCGCTGCTGCTCATCGCTCTGCGCCACCCGCAGCCGGATCTTGTCGACCAGCGGATCGCGCACGTCGATCGTCTGACCGGCGTCGTCCGTGCCGCTGACGTAGCGCATCCAGCCGGCCACGCCGAGAGCCAGCAGTGGCCAACGGCTGTCGCGCGCCAGATGTACGCGGATGCCATCGAGCATGCGCTGGGGCAGCTTCTGGCTACCGTCCATGGCGATTTGCCAGGTGCGGTGTTTGAGCGCCGGATTGCTGAAGCGGGCGATGAGACTGTCGGCATAGGCCAGCAGATCAACGCCGGTAATGGTCAGCGTCGGAGCCTGTTCGTCAAGCATCAGCTGGCGGGCGGCGCGGCGGAAGACGTCATCCCGCATGCAGTCGCTAATGTGCGCATGCCCTGCCAGATAGCCAAGCCAGGCGAGGAAAGAGTGGCTGCCGTTGAGCATCCGCAGCTTCATTTGCTCCCAGGGCAACACGTCATCGGTCATCTGCACGCCCGCCGTCTCCCAGGCGGGTCGCCCGGCGACAAAGTGATCTTCGACCACCCACTGAATGAAGGGTTCGCAACTGATGGCGCAGGGATCGTCGACCCCCAGCACGGCGGCGATTTCCGCCAGCGACTCCGGTGTGGCCGCGGGAACAATGCGATCCACCATGGTGCCCGGGAAGCTGACGTTGTCGGCGATCCAGTCCGCCAGCGCCGGGCTGCGTTTTTCCGCCATGCCGAGGATGGCATTTTTTACCACGTGACCGTTGTCGGGGATATTATCGCAGGAGAGCACGGTAAAGGGCGGAAGGCCTCGTTCCCGGCGGCGGGCCAGCGCTTCAACTAAAATACCGGGAGCTGACTGCGGCAGCGTCGGATTCTCCAGATCGTGAATAATGCGCGGATGCGTCGGATCCAGTTTCCCGGTCGCCGGATCGATGCAGTAGCCTTTTTCCGTAATGGTCAGCGAGACAATCGCTACCTGCGGCTCGCAAAATTTTTCGATAATCGCCGCCAGCGAATCGAGCCTGGCGTTCAGACATTCGTGCACCGCGCCGATCACAATGGGCTGGTTGCCGTCGGCGCCTTTTTCCAGCACGGTAAACAGATGGTCCTGTTCGCGAAGTTGGCTCATCAGCGTGTCGCCGCTGAACAGACTGATTTCACAGATCCCCCAGTCGCCGCCGACGTTATTCAGCACGCGATCGGTGAGCAGCGCCTGGTGCGCGCGGTGAAACGCGCCAAAGCCGAAATGGACAATACGCGAGCGGAGTTGGCTGCGATCGTATTGAGGGTATTGCACGTTCTTCGGTAGCGTAGCGGTTGCAATTGTTGTCATTCTTCCCACACCTGTTTAACTGCTTATTAACAATGCCAGTCTAAAGTTATATGACAGGAAGTTAAATTGGTAAGCCGAAATTATCCGCTGACTGTGAGCTGGATCAATCAATAGGCCAGCACTGTTTGCAGCCAGGTGAGAAACATGTATGGTAGTCGTCATGAGTGTCGCCATTATTGGTATAACAACTTTTGTGAGGGCATAGCGATGGAGCAAACCTGGCGGTGGTATGGGCCGAACGATCCGGTATCGCTTGATGATGTACGGCAGGCGGGGGCGACCGGCGTCGTCACTGCGCTGCACCATATTGCAAACGGTCAGGTATGGCCGGTCGACGAAATTAAAGCGCGTCAGGCGCTGTTAGCGGCAAAAGGGTTGACCTGGTCGGTCGTCGAAAGCATTCCCGTCCACGAGGATATTAAAACCCACAGCGGGCAGTATGCGACCTGGATTGCCAACTATCAGCAGAGCATCCGCAACCTCGCGGCCTGCGGCATCGATACCGTGTGCTACAACTTTATGCCGATCCTCGACTGGACGCGCACCGATCTGGAATATGAGCTGCCGGACGGCTCCCGGGCGCTGCGTTTCGATCAGATCGCTTTCGCCGCCTTTGAGCTGCATATCCTTAAACGCCCGGGAGCGGAAGCGGATTACAGTGAAGAAGAGCAGCGTCAGGCTGAGGTCTATTTCAAGGCGATGAGCGAAGCAGATATCGATAAACTGACTCGCAATATCATCGCCGGCCTGCCGGGAGCGGAAGAGGGCTACACCCTTGACCAGTTCCGCGCACGTCTGGCGGAGTACGACCACATTGATAAAGCGCAGCTGCGTGAAAATATGGCCTATTTCCTGCGCGCCATCGTGCCGGTGTGCGAAGAGGTAGGGATCCGTCTGGCTGTGCATCCGGACGATCCGCCGCGGCCGATCCTTGGCCTGCCGCGTATCGTGTCGACTATCGAAGATATGCAGTGGCTGAAGGAGACGGTGGACAGCATTAATAATGGCTTCACCATGTGTACCGGATCGTATGGCGTTCGCGCCGATAACGATCTGGTGAAGATGGTGGAGACCTTTGGCGATCGCATCCATTTTACCCATCTGCGCTCTACCTGCCGTGAAGCAAACCCGAAAACCTTCCACGAGGCGGCGCACCTTAGCGGCGACGTCAATATGGTGGCGGTGGTGGATGCTATCCTGCGTGAAGAGCAGCGGCGTAAACAGGCCGGCGATCTGCGCCCGATCCCATTTCGTCCGGATCATGGTCATCAGATGCTCGACGATCTGCGCAAGAAAACCAACCCAGGCTATTCGGCGATTGGCCGTCTCAAGGGGATGGCGGAAGTGCGCGGCGTCGAGCTGGCGCTGAAAATGACCAAATACCCTGAACTGCTGTAATCGCGGCAATGGGGATAATAAAAAGGACAGCCAGCGCTGTCCTTTTTTACTGTCGGGGCGTTACCGATGATTAATCCGCGCGGCCCATATAGCGGCACTCTTCGATATGAATGCGGATTTTCTCACCGGTGGTCAGGTATTCCGGCACCTGAATCACCAGGCCGGTGCTCATGGTGGCTGGCTTGGTGCGGGAGCTGGCGGACGCGCCTTTAATACCCGGCGCGGTTTCGATAATTTCCAGGTCAACGGTCTGCGGCAGCTCCAGCGCCAGCAGCTGGCCGTCCCAGGTCAGCACCTGCATGTCTGGCATCCCACCTTCCGGAATAAACTGCAGCTCTTCTTCAATCTGCTCTTTGGTAAAGGTGTAAGGGGTATAGTCTTCTTTATCCATGAACACGTATTCGTTGCCATCGACGTAGGAGAAGTCGACGAAACGGCGGGTCAGGGTGACGGTATCGACGATATCGTCGCCTTTGAAGCGCTCTTCTACTTTCAGGCCGGTGCGCACATCGGAGAAACGCATTTTATACAGTGTCGCAGCACCGCGGGCGCTGGGTGACTGAATATCAATATTTTTCACAATCAGCAGCTTGCCGTTGTAATTCAGCACCATACCTTTTTTAATTTCATTCGCTCTTGGCATTGCAGTAATCCTGTCACTTAACGAGTCAAAAATATCGCGTAAAACTACTCGCGCCCGGGCGTTCAGGCAAGCGGATTTCGCGAGTTTTGCTATCTTCTGGCAAAACGTTTAGGCTGTGGCGCAAAATGAGCGTTTGGGAGTCGGGTTGTGGAATGTCGTACTGATTGTGGCGCATGTTGCATCGCCCCCTCTATATCATCGCCGATCCCCGGCATGCCGCAGGGCAAGCCGGCTAACACACGTTGTATCCAGCTTTCCGAGCGCAATTTATGCCTTATTTTCGGCTCCCCTCTGCGCCCGAAGGTGTGCGCCAGCCTGCAGCCCTCGCCGGAGATGTGCCTCACCCACCGCGATGAAGCGATCACCTGGCTGCTGGAGCTTGAGCTGGCCACCGCGCCCTGAGCTCAACGCAGCAGATGAGAGGGATGGAAACCAATGTGCTTACACGTCTCTTATCCGCCACAGGCAGGCCTGAGTGACAACGCCCATCGCCAGCGCAATCCAGAACACCGCGTGATAGCTCCAGATCTCCGCCACTACCCCCGCCAGTGAACCGGCGATGATCCAGCCGACGCGGGTAGTATTGGTATAGAGGGTGGTGGCCGCGCCCGCCTGCCCCGGCATCAGGTCCTGGAAATAGAGCATGCCGATCCCGGCGAGGATCCCGATATAGATGGCGTTCAGCACCTGCATCGCCAGCAGCAGCGCTGGCGTATGCACCGTCAGCATGCCGACGTAAAACAGCACCCCGGCCACTGCAGAAAGACGCATCAGAAAGCGTTTGCCGAAACGCCGGGCGTAGTAACCGGCAATCAGCATGGTCGGAATTTCCAGTCCGGCGGCGGTGCCCATCATCAGCCCCGCCAGCTTCTCCGGCAGATGCAGCTCGTTAATGATAAACAGCGGCATGTTAATGATGTACAGGCTGTTAGTACCCCACATCAGAGTGCAGATGCTGAACAGCAGCAGCGCATCGCGGCGATGCGTGCGCGGAGCTTCCAGCCGGCCGGTCGCTACCGGCTTTGCTTTACGCATGCTGGGCAAGAATAGCCAGACCATGATCCCGCAGACGATAAACGCCGCCGCGGCGCTGAGATACATCGCGGTAAAACCAAATCCCATCGCCAGGGCGTAGGCCAGCGGGGGACCAATCACCCATGCCAGGGAGACCTGGGCACGTAAAATGGAGCTGAACATCACCGCTTCGCGGCCGGTCCTGTCGGCATGCTCCCGCGCGAGGGCAAACATCTGCGGGTTGGCGGTCGATCCAAAGCTGCTGAGAAAAACGCCGATGAACAGCAAAATGAAATAGTTGCGGTTCCAGGCAAAGAGTACGCAGGCCAGCACCCCCAGCAGACAGCAGACGACAATCAGCTGCTTGCGATCGCCCTGACGGTCGGAGCGGCCGGCGAGGAACTGACTGACCAGAATGCCAATAACCGCGCTGCCGGTAAAAAAGAAACCGACCATCGCCGGGCGGACGTGCACTTCGTTGGTCAGAAACAGGCTCAGGGTCGGGGTTTGCAGCGCCCCGGCAATACCCGTCAGAAAGGCGACGATTAAGAAGGCGGAAGAGGTGACATCGAACCCGCGTCGGGGGAGAGCGGCGCTACGGTTTTCCATGGGTTTGGTTTTCTGTAGTTTCAGGAGACGGCGCGGAGTTTACGCCTGCTGGCTAAAAATAAACAGTAGTATGGCACGAATAATTAAAAAGGCGTTTCAAAATATAGGGTTCAGCAAAAAGCTGACGTTCGAGGCGGTCGACAGCTAAGGCTTCAGCAAAAGTGTGCAGTACCTCTAAGTTCTGCAATCAAGTCGCTGACGTACCTTGCGCGTTGAGCAAGAAAGGTACAAAATTCTTGAAACGTTTCAGCGTCATTCGGCAATCCGTTCCCCGTCAGATGGCGCCTTTTTTCTCAAGTTAGCTGAAACGATTCAATTCAGCAGGAGAGGAGAACCATGTTCCAGTTATCTGTGCAGGATATTCATCCCGGCCAGCAGGCCGGTAATAAAGAAGAGGCCATCCGGCAGGTCGCCGCCGCGCTGGTCAGCGCCGGCAACGTGGCCGATGGCTACGTGAACGGCATGCTGGCTCGCGAGCAGCAGACCTCGACCTTCCTCGGCAACGGGATCGCGATCCCGCACGGCACGACGGATACGCGTGACCAGGTGCTGAAGACCGGCGTTCAGGTGTTTCAGTTCCCGCAGGGCGTCACCTGGGGTGAAGGGCAGACCGCCTATGTGGCGATCGGGATTGCCGCCAGCTCAGATGAACACCTCGGCCTGCTGCGTCAGCTGACCCACGTGCTGAGCGATGACGCGGTCGCCGCGCAGCTGCAGTCCGCCACCACCGCGGAAGAGCTGCGTGCGCTGCTGATGGGAGAGAAGCAGAGCGAAGCGCTGAAGCTGGATAACGAGACCCTCAGTCTCGACGTCGCGGCCAGCGATCTGCTGACCCTGCAGGCGCTGAACGCGGCGCGTCTGAAAGAAGTTGGCGCTGTCGATGCCGCCTTCGTTAGCCACGTCATTAACGATACGCCGCTGAACCTCGGTCAGGGCGTCTGGCTGAACGACAGTGCGGAAGGCAATTTGCGCAGCGCCGTGGCGGTCAGCCGCGCGGCTAACGCCTTTACCCGCGACGAGCAGCCGGTTTCCCTGCTGGTCACGGTGGCGATGGCCGACGAGCAGCCGACCGCAGTGCTGAACCGTCTGAGCAAGCTGCTGCTGGACAAGAAAGCTGAACATTTGCTGAAAGCCGATGCCGCCACCGTGCTGGCGCTGCTGACCAGCGACGACGCCATTGCCGAAGATGTGCTGAGCGCCGAATTCGTGGTGCGCAATGAACACGGCCTGCATGCCCGTCCGGGCACCATGCTGGTCAACACCATTAAACAATTTTCCAGCGACATCACCGTCACCAATCTCGACGGTTCCGGCAAGCCGGCTAACGGTCGCAGCCTGATGAAGGTTGTGGCGCTGGGTGTGAAAAAAGGTCACCGTCTGCGTTTTACCGCGCAGGGTGAGGATGCGCAACAAGCGCTGGATGCGATTGGCGAAGCGATCGCCGCAGGCCTTGGGGAGGGCGCATAAATGAGCAGACGTGTAGCAACGATTACGTTAAATCCGGCATACGACCTGGTGGGATTCACCCCGGAGATTGAACGCGGCGAAGTGAACCTGGTGCGCACCACCGGCCTGCACGCCGCCGGGAAAGGCATTAATGTGGCGAAAGTGCTGAAAGATCTCGGCATTGACGTCACCGTCGGCGGCTTCCTGGGTAAAGACAACCAGGACGGCTTTCAGCAGCTGTTCAGCGAGCTGGGGATCGCCAACCGTTTCCAGGTGGTGCAGGGCCGGACCCGTATCAACGTTAAGCTGACGGAAAAAGATGGCGAAGTGACCGATTTCAACTTCTCCGGCTTTGAAGTCACCCCGGGCGACTGGGAACGCTTTGTCAACGACTCCCTGAGCTGGCTCGGGCAGTTCGATATGGTCTGCGTCAGCGGCAGCCTGCCGTCCGGCGTTAGCCCGGAAGCCTTCACCGACTGGATGACCCGTCTGCGCAGTCAGTGCCCATGCATCATTTTCGACAGCAGCCGCGAAGCGTTGGTTGCCGGACTAAAAGCGGCGCCGTGGCTGGTGAAACCGAACCGTCGCGAACTGGAAATCTGGGCTGGCCGCAAGCTGCCGGAGATGAAAGATGTTATCGACGCCGCCCATGCGCTGCGCGAGCAGGGTATCGCCCACGTGGTGATCTCCCTGGGCGAAGAGGGCGCGCTGTGGGTCAACGCCTCTGGGGAGTGGATTGCTAAACCACCTTCAGTGGAAGTGGTCAGCACCGTTGGCGCCGGCGATTCGATGGTCGGCGGCCTGATTTACGGCCTGCTGATGCGTGAATCCAGCGAGCATACCCTGCGCCTGGCGACCGCCGTCGCTGCCCTGGCCGTCAGCCAGAGCAATGTAGGAATTACCGACCGTACCCAGTTGGCCGCGATGATGGCGCGCGTCGACTTACAACCCTTTAATTGACAGCAGGAGAGGCATAATGAAAACGCTGCTGATTATTGATGCCGGACTCGGACAGGCGCGCGCCTACATGGCGAAAACCCTGCTGGGTGCCGCGGCGCCGAAAGCGCACCTTGAGCTGATTGATAACCCGAATGACGCCGAACTGGCCATCGTGCTGGGAACCGCGCTGCCGGCCGATAGCGCGCTGAATGGTAAAAACGTTTACCTGGGCGATATTAACCGTGCTGTCGCCCATCCGGAGCTGTTCCTGGGAGAAGCGAAAGACCACGCTAAGCCCTACGTTGCGCCTGCGGCGGTAGCCGTTCCGGCCGCCGCTCAGGGGCAGAAACGCATTGTCGCTGTCACCGCCTGTCCGACCGGCGTCGCCCACACCTTTATGGCGGCAGAAGCCATCGAAACCGAAGCCAAAAAACGCGGCTGGTGGGTGAAGGTGGAGACCCGCGGCTCCGTTGGGGCGGGCAATGCCATCACCCCGGAAGAGGTGTCCGAGGCGGATCTGGTGATCGTCGCTGCCGATATCGAGGTGGACCTGGCGAAATTCGCCGGCAAGCCGATGTACCGCACCACCACCGGTCTGGCGCTGAAGAAAACCGCCCAGGAGCTGGATAAAGCGGTGGCGGAAGCCAAACCGTACCAGCCATCCGGCAAACCTCAGGCGGCTGCTGAAGGGAAAAAAGAGTCGGCGGGCGCCTATCGCCACCTGCTGACCGGCGTCTCCTATATGCTGCCGATGGTAGTGGCCGGGGGCCTGTGTATCGCGCTCTCCTTTGCCTTCGGGATCAAAGCGTTTGAAGTGAAAGACACCCTGGCGGCGGCGCTGATGCAGATCGGCGGCGGCTCGGCCTTCGCGCTGATGGTGCCGGTACTGGCAGGCTTTATCGCCTTCTCCATTGCCGACCGTCCGGGTCTGACCCCGGGCCTTATCGGCGGTATGCTGGCGGTTAGCGGCGGCTCCGGCTTTATCGGCGGGATCATCGCTGGTTTCCTTGCCGGTTATGTGGCGAAAGCCATCAGCACGAAGCTGAAACTGCCGCAGAGTATGGAAGCCCTGAAGCCAATCCTGATCATTCCGCTGGTCTCCAGCCTGATCGTGGGTTTGGCAATGATCTATCTGATCGGTAAACCGGTAGCCGGTATCCTCGCCTGGCTGACCCACTGGCTGCAAACCATGGGCACCGCCAACGCGGTTCTGCTGGGCGCGATCCTCGGCGCGATGATGTGTACCGACATGGGCGGGCCGGTAAACAAAGCGGCCTATGCCTTTGGCGTTGGCCTGCTGAGTACCCAGACCTATGCGCCGATGGCGGCGATCATGGCGGCCGGTATGGTGCCACCGCTGGCGATGGGTATCGCGACGCTGGTAGCGCGCAATAAGTTCGACAAAGGGCAGCGGGAAGGGGGCAAAGCCGCGCTGGTTCTTGGCCTGTGCTTTATCTCGGAAGGGGCGATTCCTTTTGCCGCCCGTGACCCGATGCGCGTTCTGCCGTGCTGTATCGTCGGCGGCGCGGTAACCGGCGCTATCTCCATGGCGGTCGGCGCGAAACTGATGGCGCCGCACGGCGGGCTGTTTGTTCTGCTGATCCCGGGGGCGATTACGCCGGTGCTGGGCTACCTGCTGGCGATTGTTGCCGGAACGCTGGTGGCGGGCCTTGCCTACGCCGTGCTGAAACGCCCTGAGGCGCAAACAGCGGAAGTTGAAAAAGCGGCATAATCCTACCGCAATAAAAAAGGGCCGACTGTTCGGCCCTTTTTTTGTCTCTATTTACGCCACTTCGGCAATCTGCTGCGCCCGCAGCCAGGCAATCTCTTCCGCCCAGATATCCGGGTTGATGGTTTCCAGAATCAGCGGAATACCGTCGAAGCGGCTGTCCTGCATGATCCAGCTGAAGCAATCGTGGCCGATGTTGCCTTCCCCCAGGCTGTGGTGACGGTCGACCCGGCTGCCGAAGGCGCTCTTGGCATCGTTGAGATGCATGCCGCGCAGATACTGAAAACCGACGATGCGTTCGAAGGCGGCGAAGGTTTTTTCGCAGGCTTCGGCGCTGCGCAGGTCGTAGCCGGCGGCGAAAGCATGGCAGGTATCGATGCAGACGCCGACGCGGGATTTATCTTCCACGCCGTCGATGATGGCCGCGAGGTGCTCGAACTTAAAGCCGAGGTTGCTGCCCTGGCCAGCGGTGTTTTCGATCACCGCAGTAACGCCTTCGGTCTTCGCCAGCGCGATATTGATCGATTCGGCGATGCGCGCCAGGCACTCCTCCTCCGGGATCTGCTGCAGATGGCTGCCGGGGTGGAAGTTGAGCAGCGTCAGTCCCAGCTGCTGGCAGCGGGTCATTTCATCAATGAAAGCATCACGGGATTTTTCCAGCGCTTCTTCCACCGGGTGGCCAAGGTTAATCAGGTAGCTGTCGTGCGGCAGGATCTGCCCCGGGCCAAAGTGATACTTTTCACAGGCGGCTTTGAATTCGGCGATGGTCTCGTCGCTGAGCGGCGCGGCGCGCCACTGGCGCTGGTTCTTGGTGAAGAGGGCGAAGGCGGTTGCTTCGATTTCGGCGGCGCGAATGGCGGCATTGGCCAGTCCACCTGAGGCGCTCACGTGCGCTCCTACGTATTTCATAAAAAAACTCCAGTTAAAGCCGCTGGGGGGTGGGTAATGATAGCGGCTTAACTGGAGAAAGATGTAGTGCTTTATGCCATCAGGCTGTGGATAGCGACGTTAATGACCCCGCCGCCGACAATCAACCAGACGAACAGCATCAGCGCCATCAGCAGCGGTTTCGCCCCGGCTTTTTTCAGCGCGCTGACGTGGGTGGTGACCCCGAGGGCGGCCATTGCCATCGCCAGCAGGACGGTATCCAGCGTCACCAGCATATCCACCACGGCTTTCGGCAGCAGATGGAAGGAGTTAAACACCGCCACCAGGATGAACATAATGGCGAACCACGGAATGGTAATTTTACTTTTCTCGCCGTTGCCTGCCGGGGTCAGCTGTTTAACACGCGCCGCCAGGAACAGCAGGAACGGAGCCAGCATCATGACGCGCAGCATTTTGGCGATAACCGCCGCGTTCTCCGCGTCCGGGCTGACCGCATGGCCGGCGGCAACAACCTGCGCCACTTCATGCATGGTGGAGCCCATATAGATCCCGTAGGTCTCCGGGGTAAACCAGTGCGCCAGCAGCGGGTACATCGCCGGGTAGAGGAAGATGGCGATGGTACCGAAGATAACCACTGTAGCGACGGCAACCGTCACTTTACTGGCTTCGGCTTTGACCACCGGCTCGGTGGCGAGCACGGCCGCCGCGCCGCAGATGCTGCTGCCGGCGCCGATCAGCCAGCTGGTGTGTTTATCGAGACCAAACACTTTCTGGCCAAGGAAGCAGGCGATGAAAAAGGTACTGGAGAGCGTCAGAACGTCAATCAAAATACCGCTCACGCCGACGTCGGCAATCTGGGCGAACGTCAGGCGAAAGCCGTAGAGGATGATCCCCAGGCGCAGCAGATGCTGCTTGGCGAAGATCACCCCGCCGTCGCAGGGCTGCCAGATTTTCGGGTAGACCGTGTTGCCGACGACCATCCCGAACAGGATAGCGAGGGTCAGGGCGCTAAAGCCCGCGCCGGCGATGGCCGGGAAACTACCGGCCCACAGGGCGGCGCCGGTCAGAGCGGCGGTCAGCGCCAGGCCTGGGACAAAATGCCACAGGGAACGATGTTTGGTGGGTAAAGTGAGTGCTGTCATAACCTTCTCCTTTGTCTGCCTAAAGGTTACGACGCGCGGGATTAAATATAAAATTGATTATATGTTTATAATCAATCGTAATAAGTGGTTAATGGCCGCTTCGCCGGTTACAACGGGGCGAGAGCGGGTTAGGCAGAAGCGGGGCGGTCTCGCCGGCAAGACGATGATTTTGTGATATAAGCGGATTTTCCTTCCGTCAGCCGCCTCGATTTGTGTCACCATAGTAAGGAAGGTTATTCAGGTTGGATTACTAAACGGGTGGGTTATGCATATTACGCTGCGGCAGCTGGAAGTGTTCGCCGAAGTCCACAAGAGTGGGTCGACCACTCAGGCGTCACAGATGCTGGCGCTTTCGCAATCCGCGGTCAGCGCCGCGCTGACCGATCTGGAAGGGCAGCTCGGCGTGCAGCTGTTTGACCGCGTCGGTAAACGACTGGTGGTGAATGAGCATGGACGGCTGCTGTACCCGCGTGCGCTGGCGCTGCTGGAGCGGGCCCTGGAGATCGAGCAGCTGTTTCGCGGCGATAACGGGGCGATCCGAGTCTACGCCAGCAGCACCATCGGCAACTATATTATGCCGGAGATTATTGCCCGCTATCGTCATGACTTCCCGGATCTGCCGGTCGAGCTGAGCGTCGGCAACAGCCTGGACGTCATCAACGCCGTCGCCGACCTGCGGGTGGATTTCGGCCTGATTGAGGGGCCGTGCCATGCCGCCGATATTATTGCCGAGCCGTGGCTGGAGGATGAACTGGTGGTGTTTGCCGCGCCCAACTCACCGCTGCTGGCGGGGGAGGTGACCCTGCAGCAACTGGCTGAGGCGCCGTGGATCCTGCGCGAGCATGGCTCCGGCACCCGGGAGATTGTCGATTACGTTCTGCTGTCGCATCTGCCGGCGTTTCATCTGGGCATGGAGCTGGGTAATTCAGAGGCGATCAAGCACGCGGTCAGGCATGGCCTGGGCATCAGCTGTCTATCGCGGCGGGTGATTGCCGAACAGCTTGCCTCGGGCACGCTGGCGGAGCTGAAAGTGCCATTGCCCCGGCTGACGCGCACGCTGTGGCGGATCCATCACCGGCAGAAGCATATTTCTAAAGCATTACAACGTTTTCTGCACTATTGCCAGGTGTAGCAGCCCGGTTTTATCGCCTGATTACGGGGGGAATTCGCTGGCAATTCCGCAGGTTAGTGCTTTACTAATAATTTGCGGGCGATCATGAAGCTCTCTTATAACTTTGCATTTGTACCGGATGGAACCCCGATCGTCTGCTACAATCGCGCCTCATTTTTTGGATGGATAGCATTATCACATGGTTTCGGAAACTAAAACCACAGAAGCGCCCACGCTACGTCGTGAACTGAAGGCGCGCCACTTGACCATGATCGCCATCGGCGGTTCCATCGGTACGGGTCTTTTTGTTGCCTCTGGCGCAACCATTTCGCAAGCAGGTCCCGGCGGGGCGCTGCTGTCTTATATTCTGATCGGTTTGATGGTCTATTTCCTGATGACCAGCCTCGGCGAGCTGGCGGCGTTTATGCCGGTATCCGGTTCCTTCGCCACCTACGGGCAGAATTATGTTGAAGAAGGCTTCGGCTTCGCGCTGGGCTGGAACTACTGGTACAACTGGGCGGTGACGATCGCCGTTGACCTCGTGGCCTCACAGCTGGTGATGAGCTACTGGTTCCCCGACACTCCGGGCTGGATCTGGAGCGCCTTGTTCCTCGGCATCATGTTCCTGCTGAACTGGATCTCGGTGCGCGGCTTTGGCGAGGCGGAATACTGGTTCTCGCTGATAAAGGTAGCCACCGTCATTATCTTTATCATCGTCGGCGTGATGATGATTGTCGGCATCTTCAAAGGGGCGCAGCCAGCCGGCTGGAGCAACTGGGGGATCGCGGATGCGCCGTTCGCCGGCGGTTTCTCGGCGATGATTGGCGTGGCGATGATTGTCGGCTTCTCGTTCCAGGGCACCGAGCTTATCGGCATCGCTGCCGGTGAATCTGAAAATCCGGAGAAGAACATTCCGCGCGCGGTGCGCCAGGTCTTCTGGCGTATCCTGCTGTTTTACGTCTTCGCGATCCTGATTATCAGCCTGATCATTCCGTATACCGATCCGAGTCTGCTGCGCAACGATGTGAAGGATATCTCCGTCAGCCCGTTCACCCTGGTGTTCCAGCATGCTGGTTTGCTGTCGGCGGCGGCAATCATGAACGCCGTTATCCTGACTGCCGTGCTGTCGGCGGGTAACTCCGGGATGTACGCCTCCACGCGTATGCTGTACACCCTGGCCTGCGACGGTAAAGCGCCGCGTATTTTCTCGAAGCTGTCGCGTGGCGGCGTGCCGCGTAACGCGCTGTACGCGACCACCGTGATCGCGGCGCTGTGCTTCCTGACTTCCATGTTTGGCAACCAGACGGTGTACCTGTGGCTGCTGAACACCTCCGGGATGACGGGCTTTATCGCCTGGCTGGGTATTGCGATCAGCCACTATCGTTTCCGTCGCGGCTACGTCCTGCAGGGTAACGATATTAATAATCTGCCGTATCGTTCCGGGTTCTTCCCGCTGGGGCCGATCTTCGCCTTCGTGCTGTGCCTGATCATCACCCTCGGACAGAACTACGAAGCGTTCCTCAAGGACACCATTGACTGGGGCGGCGTGGCGGCGACCTACATCGGTATTCCGCTGTTCCTCGTCATCTGGTTTGGTTACAAGCTGGCGAAAGGCACCCGCTTTGTTCGCTACAGCGAAATGACCTTCCCGGACCGCTTTAAGCGTTAATCTTCGCGATTGTGCGATAAAAGCCCTCTGTGAAGAGGGCTTTATATTGCTGGCAAAGTGCAATCTTCAGGGATTGCCCGGCTGCGCTGCGCTTGCGCGGGCCTACAGATAACCGCGTAACTGATTGATATTGCGATGTTTCGTAGGCCTGGTAAGGCGGAAGCCGCCACCCGGCAGACATGTGAGCACAATAACGAAGACAGATTTGTCATCACCCGGAAGCCCTCTGAACAGAGGGCTTTTTTTATGTTTGTGCGGTTACAGCTTGTCACAATTCTTCATAATTATATTGATAATCGTAATCATTATCTTTATCATTTTCGCCCATTACGGATGAAGCCACTCCCCGTCTCTGCCGCTTGTACAGACTGACACCGGGCGACCAGCCACATCGACGAGAAAACAGCGCGAGCATGCCGCCGACAGAGCGGCAAGCCGCCAGCGCGTGTGAGCAGCACCTTGTTGTTTGTTTGGTTGTACACCTCATGGAGATTTGGAATGTTCAGGTTAAACCCTTTTATCCGGGCGGGATTGTCTGCGTCCGTCGTATCGTTGGCGTTTCCGGCTCTGGCCGATGTGAATGAAGAAACGCTGGTGGTGACCGCCTCGGCCACTGAACAGAATGTCAAAGACGCGCCGGCGAGCATCAGCGTCATCACCCAACAGGATTTACAACGCAAGCCTGTTCAGAACCTGAAAGACGTGCTGCGCGATGTGCCTGGGGTCCAGCTCACCAACGAAGGGGATAACCGCAAGGGCGTTAGCATCCGCGGTCTGAGCAGCAGCTATACCCTGATCCTGGTCGACGGCAAGCGCGTTAACTCGCGGAACGCCGTCTTCCGCCACAATGACTTCGACCTTAACTGGATCCCGGTGGATGCTATTGAGCGTATCGTAGTGGTGCGCGGCCCGATGTCCTCCCTTTACGGCTCCGATGCGCTCGGTGGGGTGGTCAACATTATTACCAAAAAAATCGGCCAGAAATGGACCGGGACGCTGAGTGCTGATACCACTATTCAGGAGCACCGCGATCGCGGGGATACCTATAACGGCCAGTTCTTCACCAGCGGCCCGCTGATCGACGGCGTACTTGGAATGAAGGCCTACGGCAGCCTGGCAAAACGCGCCAAGGACGATCCGCAGTCATCCAGTAATGCCACCGGCGAGACGCCGCGCATCGAGGGCTTCACCAGCCGCGATGGCAATGTTGAATTCGCCTGGACGCCGAACGAAAACCACGATTTTACCGCAGGCTACGGCTTTGACCGTCAGGATCGCGATTCCGATTCCCTTGACCGCAACCGCCTTGAGCGGGAGAACTACTCTCTGAGCCATAACGGCCGCTGGGATATCGGCAACAGCGAGCTCAAGTTCTACGGCGAAAAGGTGGATAACAAAAATCCAGGGCAGAGCGGGACTATTACCTCGGAAAGCAATGCCATCGACGGCAAGTATGTCCTGCCGCTGGGCATGATTAACCAGCTGGTGACCTTCGGCGGCGAATGGCGCCACGACAAACTGAAAGATCCGGTCAACCTGAGCAGCGGCGGCCAGTCAACGTCGGCTAGCCAGTACGCCCTGTTTATCGAAGACGAATGGCGCATCATCGAGCCGCTGGCGCTGACCACCGGCATTCGTATGGACGACCATCAGACCTATGGCGATCACTGGAGCCCGCGCGCCTATCTGGTGTATAACGCCACCGATACCGTCACCGTCAAAGGCGGCTGGGCGACGGCGTTTAAAGCCCCGTCGCTGCTGCAGCTTAACCCCGACTGGACCACCAACTCCTGCCGCGGCTCGTGCAGCATCGTCGGTAACCCGGATCTGAAACCGGAAACCAGCGAAAGCTTCGAGCTCGGTCTCTACTACCGCGGGGAAGAGGGCTGGCTTGAAAATGTCGAAGGCAGCATCACCACCTTCCAGAATAATGTCGACGACATGATCGACGTTCTGCGCACTTCCAGCGCCAGCGAAGCGCCGGGCTACCCGAACTTTGTCGGCTGGAAAACCGTCAACGGCAAGCGCGTGCCGATCTTCCGCTATTTCAACGTCAACAAAGCCCGCATCAAAGGGGTGGAGACGGAGGTGAAGATCCCGTTTGGCGATGAGTGGAAGCTGACGGTGAACTACACCTACAACGATGGTCGCGATCTGAGCAATGGCGGCGACAAACCGCTGCAGACGCTGCCGTTCCATACCGCCAACGGCACGCTCGACTGGAAACCGCTGGACGACTGGTCCTTCTACGTGACGGCCAACTATACCGGCCAGCAGCGCGCGGTGAGCGCCACCGGCAAAACGCCGGGCGGCTACACCCTGTTTGACGTTGGCGCGGCATGGCAGGTGACCAAAAACGTGAAACTGCGCTCCGGGGTGCAGAACGTGGGTGATAAAGATCTGAGCCGGGACGACTACAGCTATACCGAAGAAGGCCGTCGCTACTTTATGGCGGTGGATTATCGCTTCTGATTGCCGGCGCTAAAACGCGTCCTGTAGGCCTGAACATGCGCCGCGAAGCAGCTTCGCGGCGCATTGGCGTTTAGCCAAAGAGATGCTGCGCATGGAAGCGCAGATGGTCTTCAATAAACGAGGCAATAAAGTAATAGCTGTGGTCGTAACCGGGCTGGATGCGCAGCGTTAACGGCCAGGCCTTCTGCCGCGCGACCTCCGCCAGTACCGCCGGCTGCAACTGTCCGGCAAGGAATGGATCGTTGTCGCCCTGATCGATAAGCGTCGGCACGGCGTCCTCCGGCCGGCTGGCCTGCATCAGCGCGCAGCTGTCCCAGGAGTGCCATGCCGATTCATCCGCGCCGAGATAGGCGGTAAACGCTTTCTTGCCCCACGGGACCTGGGAGGGATTGACTATCGGCGCGAAGGCGGAGACGCTGGCGTAGCGGCCGGGATTTTTGAGCGCCATGATGAGCGCGCCGTGGCCGCCCATCGAGTGGCCGCTGACGGCGCAGCGTTCGCCGACGCTAAACTCGCTACGAATAAGCGCGGGCAGTTCGTCACGCAGGTAATCGTACATTCGGTAGTGCGCCGCCCAGGGCGCCTCGGTGGCGTTCAGGTAGAAGCCGGCGCCTTGTCCGAGATCGTAACCGTCGACGTTGGCCGCCTCGTCACCGCGCGGGCTGGTATCCGGCATCACCAGCGCGATGCCCAGCTCGGCGGCAATGCGCTGGGCGCCCGCCTTGGTGGTAAAGTTCTCATCGTTACAGGTCAGCCCCGACAGCCAGTACAGCACCGGCGGCGGCGTTTCGCGCTCAGGCGGTAAAAAAATGCTGAACGTCATGGCGCAGTTCAGGACAGGGGAGTGATGACGCCAGCGTTGTTGCTGGCCGTCAAAACAGCGATGCTCTTCAAGCAGTTCCATGCAAGGCTCCTCGGAAGGGATGTGCGCGTAAACGTTCATAATACAGATATTTCATTAGCCGGTGAGCAACTTTCACTTTCTCCTTTTGAGAACTTACTGCATCATTAATGCAACTTATAGCCAACATGCCGGTGTAGCGACGGCGCTTATGAATGCGTACAGCGGTTGGAACATTCCGGATACGGCGATAAGGATTTGGCGTTGCGCCTGAGGCATGGCTTCGCTCCCTAATAAAAGGCAGCGCCAATTTCAATAATTATCGTTACGGCTACTGGATTCTGTGCGCCACCTCACGCACAATGAATACAAACTTTGCCCCCAGAAAAAGCAAAGAGCGCCACACCTGCAGGAGAAACATAAATGTCATCACTGAGTAAAGAAGCCGTCCTCGTTCATGAAGCGCTGGTCGCTCGTGGGCTGGAGACGCCGATGCGTGCGCCAGTACAAGAAATTGATAACGAAACACGCAAGCGTTTGATTACCGGTCATATGACCGAGATTATGCAACTGCTGAATCTGGATCTGAGTGATGACAGTCTGATGGAGACCCCGCATCGCATCGCCAAAATGTATGTCGATGAGATCTTCTCCGGGCTGGATTATTCTCGCTTCCCGAAAATCACCGTCATTGAAAACAAAATGAAGGTCGATGAAATGGTCACCGTGCGCGATATCACCCTGACCAGCACCTGCGAACACCATTTCGTTACCATCGATGGTAAAGCGACGGTAGCCTATATCCCGAAAGATTCGGTGATCGGCCTGTCGAAAATCAACCGCATCGTGCAGTTTTTCGCCCAACGTCCGCAGGTCCAGGAGCGTCTGACGCAGCAGATCCTGATCGCGCTGCAGACGCTGCTCGGCACCAACAACGTGGCGGTATCCATTGACGCGGTGCATTATTGCGTGAAGGCGCGCGGCATTCGCGACGCGACCAGCGCCACCACCACCACCTCTCTCGGCGGCCTGTTTAAATCCAGCCAGAATACCCGCCAGGAATTCCTGCGCGCAGTACGTCACCACAACTAAAACGGAGCAGGGTGCATGGAGAGAAATGTCACGCTGGACTTTGTCCGCGGCGTCGCCATCCTCGGTATCCTGCTTCTCAATATCAGCGCCTTCGGCTTGCCGAAGGCCGCTTATCTCAATCCCGCCTGGTCAGGAAGCGCGTCCCTTAGCGATGCCTGGACCTGGGCGCTCCTCGACCTGCTGGCGCAGGTGAAGTTTCTCACCCTGTTCGCGCTGCTGTTTGGCGCCGGTCTTCAGCTATTGCTTCCGCGAGGGAAGCGCTGGATCCAGTCGCGGCTGACGCTGCTGGCGCTGCTCGGTTTCATTCACGGTCTTTTTTTCTGGGATGGCGATATTCTGCTGGCCTATGCCCTGGTGGGGCTGGTGAGCTGGCGCATGGTGCGTGAGGCGCACCATATCAAATCGCTGTTCAACACCGGGGTGGTGCTCTACCTCACCGGCATTGCGGTGCTGGTCCTGTTGGGGATGATCTCCGGGACCGCGGCGAATCGCTCGTGGGCGCCGGACGCGGCGAACCTGCAGTATGAGCAGTACTGGAAGCTGCACGGTGGCATGGAGGCCGTCAGCAACCGGGCGGATATGCTATCTGACAATCTGCTGGCGCTGGGCGCGCAGTATGGCTGGCAGCTGGCGGGGATGATGCTGATGGGCGCGGCGCTGATGCGCAGCGGCTGGCTGAAGGGACAGTTTAGCCTGCGTCACTACCGGCGTACCGGCGCGCTGCTGGTGGCGGCCGGCATGGCGGTCAATCTGCCGGCAATATTCGCCCAGTGGTATCTGGCCTGGGACTATCGCTGGTGCGCGTTTTTACTGCAGGCGCCGCGCGAACTTAGCGCCCCGCTGCAGGCTATCGGCTATGCCGCGCTGGCCTGGGGCTACTGGCCGCAGCTCTGCCGTTTCCGCCTGGTGGGCGCTATCGCCTGCGTCGGACGCATGGCGCTGACCAACTACCTGCTGCAGACCCTGATCTGCACCACCCTGTTTTATCATCTTGGGCTGTTTATGCGCTTCGATCGTCTGCAGCTGCTGGCCTTTGTCCCCCCCATCTGGGCCGTTAACCTCCTTGTCTCATCGCTCTGGCTGCGCCGCTTCCGCCAGGGGCCGGTGGAATGGCTGTGGCGTCAGTTAACCCTGCGTGCGTCAGGCACATCATTGAAAGACACATCCAGATAACGATCTCGATCACAATCATTAACAAAACGGATGTAAACGTTTCCAGCCGTGTGACCTCACTCACGCAGCGGACCGCGGGTCGCTGCCAGAATAGCCTCCTTGCTAAGCACAGGAGGTGAATGTGACGTGCTGTAATTCTCTTAAGGTTGCTGAGTATGATCACCATTCGTGATGTCGCCCGCCAGGCGGGCGTTTCCGTGGCCACCGTGTCGCGGGTGCTGAATAACAGCGCGCTGGTGAGTCCGGATACGCGCGACGTGGTGATGAAAGCGGTGACCCAACTGGGCTACCGGCCCAACGCCAACGCCCAGGCGCTGGCCACCCAGGTCAGCGATACCATCGGCGTGGTGGTGATGGACGTCTCCGACGCCTTCTTCGGCGCGCTGGTGAAAGCAGTGGATACCGTTGCTCAGCAGCATCAGAAATATGTGCTGATCGGCAACAGCTATCACGAGGCGGAAAAAGAGCGTCACGCCATCGAGGTGCTGATCCGTCAGCGCTGCTCGGCGCTGATCGTCCATTCGAAAGCGCTGAGCGATGATGAACTGAGCGACTTTATGCAACATATCCCGGGGATGGTGCTGATCAACCGCATCGTGCCGGGGTATGCCCATCGCTGCGTCGGACTCGACAACGTCAGCGGCGCGCTGATGGCCACCCGTATGCTCCTCAATCATGGTCACCAGCGCATCGGCTATCTCTCCTCAAACCACGGTATTGAAGATGACGATATGCGCCGGGAAGGGTGGAGCAAAGCGCTGCAGGAGCAAGGCATCATCGCCCCGGACAGCTGGATCGGTTCCGGCTCCCCGGATATGCAGGGCGGTGAAGCGGCGATGGTCGAACTGCTGGGGCGCAATCTCGGCCTCACCGCGGTGTTTGCCTATAACGACAGCATGGCGGCCGGCGCGCTGACGACGCTGAAGGACAACGGCATTGTCGTGCCGCAGCATCTGTCGCTGATTGGCTTTGATGATATTCCTATTTCCCGTTACACCGATCCTCAGCTCACCACCGTGCGCTATCCGGTAATGTCGATGGCAAAGCTGGCCACCGAGCTGGCGCTGCTGGGGGCGGCCGGCAAGCTGGATCGCGAGGCAACGCACTGCTTTATGCCGACGCTGGTGCGCCGTCATTCCGTTGCCCAGCGGCAAACTGTGGGGCCGATCACTAACTGACGCGATCGCGGGATGTAACCGCTTTCAATTTGTGAGTAAATTCACAGTATATTAACATTCGCCTGATTATGATGGCAGCGTTTACCAGTCTGAACCACGAGGTGATGGATATTCCTCACTTTATTTAGTAGGAACAAGGCGTTAAGCGAGTTTTACAGTCGTATTTTTCTGGAGCGTTACCTGACACGGAAGACCGAATTTTCGTCGTGAAATGCGTTGTGCGGTAACACTAATGCAACAAATCCCGCCTGCATTTTCTCACAATAATGACCCTGCATAATAAAACCGGAGATTCCATGAATAAGAAGGTGTTTACCCTGTCTGCTGTAATGGTTGGTCTGTTATTTGGCGCCGCCGCACACGCAGCAGATACCCGTATCGGCGTGACGATTTATAAATATGACGACAACTTTATGTCGGTAGTGCGTAAGGCGATTGAAAAAGATGGCAAATCCGCGCCAGACGTCCAGCTATTGATGAATGATTCGCAGAACGACCAGTCGAAACAAAACGATCAGATTGACGTGCTGCTGGCGAAAGGCGTGAAGGCGCTGGCGATTAACCTGGTTGACCCGGCCGCCGCAGGTACGGTGATTGAAAAGGCGCGCGGGCAGAATATTCCGGTGGTGTTCTTCAACAAAGAGCCTTCCCGCAAAGCGCTGGATAGTTATGACAAGGCTTATTACGTCGGTACCGACTCGAAAGAGTCGGGGATTATTCAGGGCGATCTGATCGCCAAGCACTGGAAAGCCAACCCGAACTGGGATCTGAATAAAGACGGTCAGATCCAGTACGTCCTGCTGAAAGGCGAGCCGGGCCATCCGGATGCGGAAGCGCGTACCACTTACGTTATTAAAGAGCTGAATGATAAAGGTCTGAAGACCCAGCAGCTGCAGCTGGATACCGCGATGTGGGATACCGCCCAGGCGAAAGACAAAATGGACGCCTGGCTCTCCGGCCCGAATGCCAACAAGATTGAAGTGGTGATCGCTAACAACGACGCCATGGCGATGGGCGCGGTTGAAGCGCTGAAAGCGCACAACAAGAGCAGCATTCCGGTGTTCGGCGTTGATGCCCTGCCGGAAGCCCTGGCGCTGGTGAAATCCGGCGCGATGGCCGGTACTGTGCTGAACGATGCCAACAACCAGGCAAAAGCGACCTTCGAGCTGGCGAAAAACCTTGCCGACGGGAAAGACGCCGCGGCAGGCACCAACTGGAAAATTGACAACAAGATTGTTCGCGTCCCCTACGTGGGCGTCGATAAAGACAACCTGAGCCAGTTTACCGGCAAATAATCGTGATGTGAGTTGCGGGCGTGGGTTATCCACGCCCGATTATTCCTGATACAGAACCAGACTCCTGCTGGCGCTAGTGCGCCGGACGGGGCTTGCATGAACGCAGCCAGGTATAACTATGGTCAGCAATAATAGCGAACGGTCAGGCGAATATTTGTTGGAGATGAGCAACATCAACAAATCGTTTCCTGGCGTCAAGGCTCTTGATAATGTCAACCTGAAGGTTCGTCCGCACTCCATTCATGCGTTAATGGG
Organism: Klebsiella sp. AqSCr; assembly: GCF_008452795.1. NCBI lineage: Bacteria > Pseudomonadati > Pseudomonadota > Gammaproteobacteria > Enterobacterales > Enterobacteriaceae > Klebsiella > Klebsiella sp. AqSCr. The sequence continues at coordinate 1,435,618 of NZ_MJDM01000005.1, read as the reverse complement.
TGAGAACGGCGCCGGTAAATCGACATTATTAAAATGCCTTTTTGGGATCTATCAAAAAGATTCCGGTAGCATTCTTTTTCAGGGAAAAGAGATCGATTTCCATTCGGCGAAAGAAGCCCTGGAAAACGGTATTTCGATGGTGCATCAGGAATTAAACCTGGTATTACAGCGTTCGGTCATGGATAACATGTGGCTCGGGCGCTATCCAACTAAAGGCATGTTTGTCGATCAGGACAAAATGTACCGGGATACCAAGGCCATTTTTGATGAGCTGGATATTGATATCGATCCGCGCGCCCGCGTCGGTACCTTATCGGTATCTCAGATGCAGATGATTGAGATCGCGAAGGCGTTTTCCTATGACGCCAAAATCGTCATCATGGATGAGCCGACGTCATCGCTGACGGAAAAAGAGGTCAACCATCTGTTTAAGATCATCCGTAAGCTGAAAGATCGCGGCTGCGGTATCGTCTATATCTCGCATAAAATGGAAGAAATTTTCCAATTGTGCGATGAAATAACCATCCTGCGCGACGGCCAGTGGATCGCCACCCAGCCGCTGGAAGGGCTGGATATGGATAAGATCATCGCCATGATGGTCGGGCGTTCGCTTAACCAGCGTTTTCCGGATCGCGAAAACACTCCGGGCGAAGTGATCCTCCAGGTGCGCAATCTCACCTCGCTGCGCCAGCCCTCCATTCGCGATGTCTCCTTTGACCTGCATAAGGGCGAAATTCTCGGTATCGCCGGCCTGGTGGGCGCTAAACGCACCGACATCGTGGAGACCCTGTTCGGCATCCGTGAGAAGGCCAGCGGCACCATCACGCTGCACGGCAAGAAGATCAACAACCACAGCGCCAACGAGGCGATAAACCACGGTTTTGCGCTGGTGACCGAGGAGCGGCGCTCTACCGGGATTTACGCCTATCTGGATATCGGGTTTAACTCGCTGATCTCCAATATTAAGAAATATAAAAACAGCGTCGGCTTGCTGGATAACTCGCGAATGAAGAGCGATACCCAATGGGTTATTGACTCGATGCGCGTCAAAACCCCCGGTCAGCATACGCAGATTGGCTCGCTTTCCGGTGGTAACCAGCAAAAGGTCATTATAGGCCGCTGGCTGCTGACCCAGCCGGAGATCCTGATGCTGGATGAGCCAACGCGCGGTATCGACGTCGGCGCCAAGTTTGAAATCTATCAGCTGATTGCCGAACTGGCTAAAAAAGACAAAGGGATCATTATTATTTCTTCCGAAATGCCGGAACTGCTGGGGATTACCGACCGCATTCTGGTGATGAGCAACGGCCTGGTCGCGGGCATTGTTGAGACTAAAACCACCACGCAAAACGAAATACTGCGTCTTGCGTCATTGCACCTTTAAGATCAGGGGCTTCACATGAGTGCGTTAAATAAAAAGAGTTTTCTCACTTACCTGAAAGAGGGTGGGATATATGTTGTCCTTCTGGTCCTGCTGGCCATTATTATTTTCCAGGATCCGACATTTTTAAGTCTGCTCAACCTGAGTAATATTCTGACCCAGTCCTCGGTGCGTATTATTATTGCCCTCGGCGTGGCCGGACTTATCGTCACGCAGGGGACCGACCTCTCCGCCGGCCGTCAGGTGGGTCTGGCGGCGGTGATTGCCGCCACCATGCTGCAGGCGGTGGATAATGCCAATAAGGTATTCCCGGATATGGCGACCATGCCGATCCCGCTGGTGATCCTGCTGGTGTGCGCCATCGGGGCGGTCATCGGCCTGATTAACGGGATCGTCATTGCCTACCTGAACGTGACGCCGTTTATTACCACTCTCGGCACCATGATTATCGTCTACGGCATTAACTCGCTGTACTACGACTTCGTGGGCGCGTCGCCGATCTCCGGCTTCGACAGCCACTTCTCCCATTTCGCGCAGGGGTTTGTGGCGCTGGGCTCCTTCCGCCTGTCCTACATTACCTTCTACGCGCTGATTGCCGTCTTCTTTGTCTGGATCCTGTGGAACAAGACGCGCTTTGGCAAAAACATTTTCGCTATCGGCGGTAACCCGGAAGCGGCGAAGGTCTCCGGGGTTAACGTAGCGTTAAACCTGCTGATGATCTATGCCCTCTCCGGCGTGTTCTACGCCTTCGGCGGCCTGCTGGAAGCCGGACGTATCGGTTCGGCGACCAATAACCTCGGCTTTATGTATGAACTGGACGCCATCGCCGCCTGTGTGGTGGGCGGCGTATCGTTCAGCGGCGGGGTAGGGACGGTGTTTGGCGTGGTGACCGGGGTGATTATCTTCACCGTCATCAACTACGGCCTGACCTATATCGGCGTCAACCCTTACTGGCAGTACATTATTAAGGGGGCGATTATTATCTTCGCCGTGGCGCTGGACTCCCTGAAATACGCCCGTAAGAAATAAGATTGAACGCATCAAAAACCCGCGCCTGGCGCGGGTTTTTTTTATCTGAAACGAATGCGTTGATGGAGGCTACTTTTCTTTCTGCAGCTCCAGCAGCTGCTCCGGGGTGACGGCCGGGTAGGATTGGGCGTCATCCGGCACGTCATGCTGCTGCGCCGGAATCGGGATGAGAGGGCCGAGAAAGCGCGGTTCCCGTTTGAAGATATAGAGATCCGCCAGCGCGCCAAAGCGGGCGCCGAACTCGCGCAGCCGCACGCTCCACATATCCTTCGGCGACGGCACCGCGTAGCACTGGGCCTGGATCCCCATATGCAGGGCGATAAACAGCGCCCGTTCGCAGTGGAAGCGCTGGGTGATGATAATGAAGTCGTTGGTGTCGAACACTTTCCGGGTACGGACGATCGAGTCGAGGGTACGGAAACCGGCATAGTCCAGTACGATATCTGCGGGATCGACGCCGCCTTTAATCAGGTCCCGACGCATGGTCATCGGTTCATTGTAGCTTTGCAGAGCATTATCGCCGCTCAGCAGGAGATAGTTGACCTTGCCGCTGTTGTAGGCGTTCAGCGCACCCTGGATGCGGTAACGGTAATACTGATTGATGACGCCGGTGCGGTAATATTTGGCGGTGCCCAGCACCACACCGACCTGACGGTAGGGCAGGTCCTGCAGTTCATCATAGATATAGGGCGCGGTTTTCCAGCTCATCCAGCGGTCAAGGCCCAGCACGGTCAACAGCAGCAGGCCGAGCAGGACTAACAGGCTGTAGAACGCACGCTTTAACATGAACTTGGCTCAATAATAGACAACGGAGTCTTCAGGCTACTTTACCCGCCGGGTAAGCGCAAGAAACCCGCGTTTGATTGCGGGGATTTTCAGCAATATAGACAGATCGCCGAATGCAGGCCGGGTAAGGCGTGAGCCGACACCCGGCATAGGGATCTTCAGGTCGCCATGGCGCGAACCGTAGGTCGGGTAAGCGTAGCGCCACCCGACACCTAACGGTATAAAAAGTCGGCCGGATAAGCCGAAGACGCCGTCCGGCAATCTGCTCAGGCTGATCAACCTAACAGGACGCGCTCAATATTGTGGCAGCCCAGCGCCTTCAGGGTGGCGACGGTGGCATCCCACTGGATCAGCGCCGCGTCGGCTTTCTCCGCCAGGATTGCCCGCTGGATAGCGGGATAATCATAGCCGTTGAGGCTCAGGAGATTCAGCGCCCCCTGCAGCGGCGGCAGCGTCGGGTTGAACGCTGCGTTTTCCGCATAGCTACCGCTGAAAATGGTACCGTCTTTCAGCTCCAGCGCCACGCCGGAAGGCGAGTGGCTATAGGGCGCATGGCAGCGGTTGGCGGCCTGAATAGCTGCCTGGGTTAGGGCATCGCCGCTGACCGGGAAGCCATGGTCCTGTTCATCCATCAGCAGGGTTTTGATCTCGAGGTCTTTCGGGCCAAAGGCGTCCGGCAGATAGTGCTCCAGGGCATGCGCTTCGCGACCCGGCAGATGAATGCGCAGCGCCAGCCCGCTGTTCAGTTCGTTCATAAACTGACGGCAATGACCGCACGGCGTGTAGTTCACCGTGATAGCGCGCAGGGAGGTCTCGCCGCGCAGCCAGGCGTGGCTGATGGCGCTCTGTTCCGCGTGAACGGTCTGCTGCATGGTAGCGCCGAGAAACTCCATATTGCCGCCAAAGTACCAGCGGCCGCTGACGCCGCGGGCGATAGCCCCGACGTTAAAATGAGAAAGGTCGGGGCGCGCGCAGGCAGCGGCAAGCGGCAGTAGCGCAAAAGCCAGCGCGTCTTCGTCCAGAACTGTCGCATGCTGCAGCGTCGCCACCTGATCGGCTTCGAGCAGCGCCGGGAAATGCGGGTCGGCGAGCATCGGGGCGATGGCCGCCTGCAGATCTGCTGCCAGAGTCGTCAAAGCAGCTTGAAAACGTGAGTGCATAGCGTTGCCTCATAACAGTGTAATGGGAAGCCAGTGTACGGGCGGCCAGCGGTTCCATATGTGATGAATATCTCATTCTTTATGCAACTCCGATTTGTTGCACTAAAAAATGTGATTTAAATCACTATTAACCTACCACTGCGAGGATCAGCGGAAATAAGAACGGCGCCATCAACGAGGTGATGATCCCGCACAGCACCAGCGCCAGTGAGCTAAACGCGCCTTCCTGATAGTCCAGCTCGGCGCAGCGGGCGGTGCCGAGGGCGTGCGAGGCGGTGCCCATTGACAGGCCGCGCGACGCTTTGGTGCGAATGCGCATCAGGTTAAGCAACGTATGCCCAAATACCGCGCCGAGGATGCCGACAAAAATTACGCACACGGCGCTGATAGCCGGAATGCCGCCGATGCTGCCGCTAACCGCCATAGCAATCGGCGTAGTGACTGACTTAGGCAGAATAGAGGCGGCGATTTGCGGCGTGGCGCCCATCAGCAGAGCGACGGTGGTGCCGGTGATCATCGCCACGCAGCTGCCAATAAAGCAGATGGTAATGATAGATTTCCAGCGGGCGCGGATCTGGTGCAGCTGTTCATACAGCGGGAACGCAAGGGCCACTACCGCCGGCTGCAGCAGATCGTTCAGGACTTTGCTGCCGGCAAAATAACGCTCATAGGAGATCCCGGTCAGCAGAAGAAATGGAATAATCACCACCATCGCCACCAGCAGCGGGTTGAGCAGCGGGAACTTAAAGCGGGCCGCCAGTTTGCGGGCGAGAAAAAAGACGATCAGGGTTAGCGGTAGCGACCACCAGATTTCATGCATCATTCTTCTTTTCCTTTTTGGCCAATCACTTTACGTTCGCCATGCACCAAATGGGAGCTCCAGCTCACCACTACAAACACCACCAGCGTACTGATGGCGCAGGAGATAACGACAGGCCCCAGCTGGGCGCGCAGCAGATCCCAGTACTGCATCACCCCAACGCCGATCGGCACGAACAGCAGCGCCATATAGCGGATCAGGATATTGCAGCCGGGGTTGACCCATTGCGGCGGCATAATTTGCAGCGCCAGCAGCACGAAGAGGATCAGCATGCCGATGATGCTGCCGGGGATAGTGATAGGCAGCAGCCCGGCGATAAAAATTCCGCCGTACAGGCAGGCGTAAATCAGGACGAAAGCCCGCAGGTACTGCCAGATAATAGTCAGCGATTTACTCATGGTAATAACCCTTGATGAAGTGCATTCATCATACAATTAATCCCTAAAATGTGCTACCGATCACATCATGAATTCTATGCATAGCGCTGATAGCTTACGGGAACCATAGTCTCACCCGTCAGGACCCGACACCTTGCGGCTCAGGCGGGATCGCTCCCCACGCTACCTTGCTGAATGAGGCGCGGCAAATAAAGGCGAATGGGACGCCACAGACCTCTGTAAAGCATAGAGATTATCTCGCCGCTTTGCCGCATCGAGCGTGCGGGGAACGGCGTGCGTCTGGTCCGACGCATTGAGCGCTTTCAACCAGCGCCCGGAGGCGCTACCATAGCGCCTCTTTTTTTTCCGGGTAACGATATGCGTGTTCTACTGGCGCCGATGGAAGGCGTGCTCGATTCGCTGGTGCGTGAGCTGCTGACCGAGGTTAACGATTACGATCTCTGCATCACCGAATTTCTGCGCGTGGTGGATCAACTGCTGCCGGTAAAATCGTTCTACAGGCTATGCCCGGAACTGCATCACCAGAGCCGCACGCCGTCCGGCACCCGCGTCCGCGTCCAGCTGCTGGGACAATATCCCGAGTGGCTGGCGGAAAATGCCGCCCGCGCGGTGGCGCTGGGTTCATGGGGGGTGGATTTAAACTGCGGCTGTCCGTCGAAGCTGGTAAACGGCAGCGGCGGCGGGGCAACGCTGCTGAAAGATCCAGAGTTGATCTATCGCGGCGCGAAAGCCATGCGAGAGGCGGTTCCCGAGCATCTGCCGGTGACGGTGAAAGTTCGTCTTGGCTGGGACAGCGGTGAACGGCGCTTTGAAATCGCCGACGCGGTGCAGCAGGCGGGGGCCAGCGAACTGGTGGTTCACGGCCGTACCAAAGAAGATGGCTACAAAGCCGAACGCATCAACTGGCAGGCGATCGGCGAGATCCGCCAGCGCCTGACTATCCCGGTGGTCGCCAACGGTGAAATCTGGGACTGGCAAAGCGCCCAGGATTGTATGGCTGTCACCGGCTGCGATTCGGTGATGATTGGCCGCGGGGCGCTCAATGTGCCGAACCTCAGCCGGGTGATCAAATACAACGAACCGCGCATGCCGTGGCCGCAGGTGGTCCAGCTGTTGCAAAAATATACCCGCCTGGAAAAGCAGGGTGATACCGGCCTGTATCATGTGGCAAGAATTAAGCAGTGGTTAGGCTATTTACGCAAGGAATATACCGAGGCGCTGACCCTGTTTAATGAAATTCGCGCCCTGCAAACGTCTGCTGAAATAGCGGCGGCGATCGGCCGCTATTAACCGCCATACTGTTATTCGCTTCACATATTATTACTTGCATGCCTGTTGATGATAGGCATGGGTTGAATAAAGTGATAATGTGCGGTCAATCAATTCAGGATTGCTACTGAACTCAGGCAAAACCTAAGCACTTTCGTCATTCGTGGCGCAAAGTGCTTAGGTTTTTTTTTTGGTAAAAATTCAGGGTGGATAAAATGATGATGTAAAACAATGAGATGTGAATAACGATTTCTCTGGCATTGTCGCGGTTTTATTACCGACGGACGCTTTTTGCCATTCATTTTTAAAAAAAGAAAACGGGTAAATAAATAGCCTGGGGATCCCCTTTGTTTTTATTCAGTCACGGTGGATATCACAATGCATAACAAAAAAATAAATCAGCTTTTGATCGGCGCTATGCTGGCGGCCATGGCGCCTGCCGTGAGCGCCGCGGACATCCCGGCGTGGAACGGCAGCGCGCTGGGGTTTGAAGCCGGGCAGCAAGGGCTGCTGGGCGATATGCTAGGCATTCGTCCGATCCTTGAAGAAAACGGCTTTCATTATAATCTCGGCTATCTTAACGAGATGGCCTACAACGCCGGCGGCGGTTATGACCATGATAAACACCTGGCCTATATTGACCAGGTGGCGCTGACCTTTACCCAGGATCTGGAGCGCTGGACCGGCATACCGGATGCGCGTCTCGAAGGCAACATCGTCAACCGCCACCACGATGATAATCTCACCACGAAACGGCTGCAGGATCCGCGGGTGAGTTTCAACGATCTATCGCAGGAGAGCTGGGGCGGCGGGTCGATTACCCGCCTTGGCTGGCTCACCTTTGCCCGCAGCTTTGACGACCGCCGCCTGACCTGGCGCATCGGCATGATGAACAAGGTGCAAACCTTCGACCAGATCATTCCCTGCGATTTTCAGCTGCTGACCCAGTGCGGTGGGAAATCGGCCAACTCGCTGACCTGGAATAACTGGAACATTCACACCTGGGGCACCACCCTGGAGTACAAGCTGACGCCGACGGTCACCCTGAAAGGCGGGGTGATGGAGCAAAACCCGCAGGCTACCGCGCGCAGCCACGCGTGGAGCTGGTCGACGAAGGGTAGCAAAGGCATCTTACTGCCGATGGAGATCGAAACCCGTCCGCTGATTAATGGCCTGCCGGGAGCCTATAACCTTGGCGTGGTCTGGACTAACGCGCCGCAGAGCGACCTCTACAGCGGTAAATCCGGCGGCGCCGGGGCGACCGATCCGCAAGGTTACGCCGAGCACGATAGCACCTGGTTTATGTACGCCGGCCTGAACCAGCAGATCACCCGCCACGCCGACGACCCGCTGCGGGGGATGAGCGTCTCACTGAGCGGCAGCCTCAGCGACCAGCGCAGCAACTATATCCACTCCGCCGTCGCCGCCTCCATGCGCTACCGCGGTCTGTTTGACGCCCGCCCGGAGGACTGGATTGGCTTCGGCCTGACGTGGATCGACATGAGCAGCCACTACGCACGTAATCAGCGCTATATGAATCAGATAAGCGGCGCCACCGACTATAACGATCCGGCTTACCAGCCGGTGGCCGGTCATTCGCTGAACGGTGAGCTCTATTATCGCTTCCGCCCGGTCTCCTGGCTGGAGCTGCAGCCGGGCCTGCAGTACTGGCACCGTCCGGGCGGCGTCGCGCAGACCCAGGACGCGTGGGTAGTGGAGTGGAAAACCGTCGTGACCTTCTGATAGTCGCGATCTTAATCACGTTTTTTCACTTGTCAGGTTGAGCGCGCAGCAGAAGTTGTTACAGTGCAGGTGTTGGATTGCAACTGCTGCGGCAGGCAAAACCTGATCACCTGGCGTTTCGTCGGGGGTCAGGTTTTTTTGTTTCTGGGGTCTATATGCAAATCGCCAAAGTACTCAATAACAATGTGGTGGTGGTTCTCGACGAGCACCGGCGCGAACAGGTGGTGATGGGGCGAGGGCTGGCCTTTCAGAAACGCCCGGGCGACGTGCTGGACGACAGTAAAATTGAAAAAGTTTTCGCCTTACAAAGCGATGAGCTGGTCGGCCGCTTAGGCGAGCTGCTCAGTCAAATACCGTTAGAAGTGATGACCACCTGCGATCGCATTATCGACCTGGCACGCGGACGGCTGGGCAAGTTACAGGAAAGTTTGTACATCACGTTAACGGATCACTGTCATTTTGCTATCGAGCGGCAGAAAAAGGGCATCGCACTGCGTAACGTGCTGCTGTGGGAGATTAAGCGGCTGTATCCGAAGGAGTTCGCGCTGGGCCAGGAGGCAAGGGCCATCATTGCCAAAAGGCTCGGCGTGAAGCTGGCGGAGGATGAAGCCGGATTTATCGCCCTGCATCTGGTGACGGCGCAGCTCAACAGCGAAATGCCGGAGGTCATGCACGTGACCCGGGTGATGCAGGAGATCCTGCAGCTGGTGAAGTATCAGCTGCAGCTTAACTACGATGAAGAGTCGCTGAGCTATCAGCGTTTCGTCACCCACCTGAAGTTTTTCGCCCAGCGGATGCTGACGCGCACGGTGGTGGAAGATGACGACGTCTCGCTGCACAGCGCGGTGAAAGATAACTACGCCAAAGCGTGGAAGTGTGCGGAAACGGTGGCGACGCATCTGCAAAAGCAGTATCAGCGGTCGCTGACCACCGAAGAAATTATGTTTCTTGCCATTCATATCGAACGGGTAAGAAAAGAGGGGCGTTAATTCTCCCCAACAAAACTGGATTGTTACTGCATGATGCAGGCAAAACCTGAGCGCGACGCCCACCGGCGTGGTTCTCGGGTTTTTTTATTTTTTACTACTCAGTCGCCGGTTGTCTGCGGGCAGCGGCAGTAAGGAAAAGAGCATGGAATATAAAGCACTCGCGCAGGATATTCTCAACCGCGTCGGCGGCAAAGAGAACATTGTGAGTCTGGTTCACTGTGCGACACGTCTGCGTTTTAAACTGAAGGATAACGGCAAAGCCGATGCCGAAGGGCTGAAGGCCAATCCGGGCGTGATTATGGTGGTGGAGAGCGGCGGCCAGTTTCAGGTGGTGATTGGCAACCACGTTCACGACGTCTGGCTGGCGGTGCGCCAGGAGGCGGGGTTAAGCGATGACAGCGAACCGGTTGCCGAGGAAAAAGCGGCCAAAGGATCGGTGTTAAGCCAGCTTATCGACATCATCTCCGGCATTTTTACACCGTTTATCGGCGTGATGGCGGCAACCGGTCTGCTGAAAGGCCTGCTGGCGCTGGCGGTGACCTGCGGCTGGCTTACGCCGGAGCAGGGGACTTATAAAATCTGGTTTGCCGCCAGCGACGCGCTGTTCTTTTTCTTCCCGCTGTTTCTTGGCTATACCGCCGGGAAGAAGTTTGGCGGCAACCCGTTTATCTCGATGGTGATTGGCGGGGCGTTAACCCACCCGCTGATGATTCAGGCCTTTGAGGCCAGCCAGGCGCCGGGCGCGGCGGTGGAGCACTTTCTCGGCATTCCGGTGACCTTTATCAACTACAGCTCGTCAGTGATCCCGATTATTCTCGCCTCATGGGTCTGCTGCTGGCTGGAGCGCAAGAGCAATGCGCTGTTGCCGTCATCGATGAAAAACTTCTTCAGCCCGGCCATCTGCCTGGCGGTGGTGGTCCCGCTCACCTTCCTGGTGATTGGCCCGGTCGCCACCTGGCTGAGCCATCTGCTGGCCAACGGCTACCAGTTTATCTACGCGTTTGCACCATGGCTGGCGGGCGCGGTACTGGGCGCCATGTGGCAGGTGTGCGTTATTTTCGGCCTGCACTGGGGGCTGGTGCCATTGATGATCAACAACATGACGGTACTTGGTCACGACTCCATGCTGCCGATTATTCTTCCGGCGGTGATTGCCCAGGTGGGCGCCGTGCTCGGTATTTTCCTCGCCACCCGCGATGCGCGCCAGCGGGTGCTGGCCGGTTCCGCCTTCTCCGCCGGGCTGTTCGGCATCACCGAGCCGGCTATCTATGGCCTGACTCTGCCGCTGCGCCGTCCGTTTATCTTCGGCTGTGTCGCCGGGGCGATTGGCGGGGCGATCACTGCCTTTAGCAACAGTTATGCCTACTCGTTTGGCCTGCCAAACATCTTTTTCCCGGCGCAAATGATCCCGCCCGGCGGGATTGACGCCAGCGTCTGGGGCGGGCTTATCGGCACCGGCGTGGCTTTCGTGCTCGCCTGTGTGCTGACCTTCTTCGCCGGCCTGCCGCGCGGTAGCGCCGCACCAGGCGCCGTGACGGTAGCCCCGGTCTCGGCAAACGATATTCTGGCGCCGATGAGCGGCAGCGTTATCGCCCTCGAGCAGGTGCCGGACAGCACCTTCGCCAGCGGCCTGCTGGGTAAAGGGGTCGCCATTATCCCGGCGGTGGGCCAAGTGATTGCCCCGTTCCCGGGCGAAGTGGCCTCCCTGTTTCAGACTAAACACGCCATCGGCCTGCAAAGCGACAGCGGCATTGAGCTGCTGATCCACGTCGGCATCGACACGGTCAAACTCGACGGCGTGCCCTTTACCGCGCATGTGAAAGAGGGCGACAGGGTACAGGCCGGCGATCTGCTGATTGAGTTTGATCGCCAGGCGATTCTGGACGCCGGCTACGACCTGGCGACCCCGATCATTATCAGCAACAGCGACGACTACCGGGAGATTGATACGGTGGCGTCCAGCACCGTCGAAGCCGGTCAGCCGTTGTTGTCAGTCAGCCATTAATCACAGGAGAAAAAGATGAAAACATTTCCGACGGATTTTTTATGGGGCGGCGCGACCGCGGCCAATCAGGTGGAAGGTGCTTATCTGGAAGATGGCAAAGGCTTATCCACCTCCGATGTGCAGCCGCACGGCGTTTTCGGCGAAGTGGTCGAGCGCGTACCCGGCGACAGCGGCATAAAAGATGTGGCGATCGATTTTTACCATCGCTATCCGGAAGATATCGCCCTGTTTGCCGAGATGGGTTTTAACTGCCTGCGAGTCTCTATCGCCTGGACCCGCATCTACCCCAACGGCGACGACGCCGAGCCGAACGAAGCCGGCCTCGCGTTCTACGACAAGCTGTTCGACGAGATGGCCAAGCACAACATCACCCCGCTGGTGACGCTGTCGCATTATGAAATGCCATGGGCGCTGGTAAAAAACTACGGCGGCTGGGGCAGCCGGGAGGTGATTGGCTTCTTTGAGCGCTACGCCCGGACGGTGTTCAGCCGCTATAAAAATAAGGTCAAACTGTGGCTGACCTTTAACGAAATCAATATGTCGCTACATGCCCCGATGACCGGCGTCGGCCTGCCGGCCGGCAGCAGCAAAGGCGAGGTGTATCAGGCGATTCACCACCAGCTGGTGGCCAGCGCGCTGGCGGTCAAAGCCTGTCATGAGCTGGTGCCTGAGGGCAAAATCGGCAATATGCTGCTCGGCGGGCTGATGTATCCCCTGAGCTGCAAACCGGAGGATGTGTTCGAGACGCTGCAGGAGAACCGCAGCTGGCAGTTCTTCGGCGACGTACAGGCGCGCGGCGCGTACCCGGGCTATATGCAGCGCTATTTCCGTGACAACGGCATCGCGCTCACCATCACCGACGCCGATCGTGAAGCGCTAAAAACCACCGTCGACTTTATCTCCTTCAGCTACTACATGACCGGCTGCGTCACCGCCGACGAGGCGCTGAACCAGCAGGCGCGCGGCAATATTCTCAGCATGGTGCCGAACCCGCACCTGGCGAGCTCGGAGTGGGGCTGGCAGATAGACCCGCTGGGCCTGCGCACGCTGCTGAACGTGCTGTGGGATCGCTACCAGAAGCCGCTGTTTATCGTGGAAAACGGTCTGGGCGCCAAAGATAAGGTGGAAGCCGACGGCAGCATTAACGATGACTACCGCATCAGTTACCTGAACGACCACCTGGTGCAGGCGCGGGAAGCCATTGACGATGGCGTTGAGCTGATGGGCTTTACCAGCTGGGGACCGATTGACCTGGTGAGCGCCTCAAAGGCGGAGCTGTCGAAGCGCTACGGCTTTATCTATGTCGACCGCCATGATGACGGTACCGGCACCCTGGCGCGCAGTAAGAAGAAGAGCTTTGGCTGGTATAAAGAGGTGATTGCCAGCCGCGGCGCCAGCCTGAAAGCCTAAAGAATGCCCGCCCGGCCATCGCCGGGCGGGAGATTAGCCGGTTTACGCGCGCGCAGTAAAAAGGTCATCGGAGGTTCTTTCTCTTCATCCAGAGCGGGCAGGATGGAAAAGAGGTGCGGCTCGTTAAAAGATGCCGGCTTATATTCATCCCTTGAATTGATAAGGTTGTTTATTTTTAGCAAACTAATAATTTAGTCACACGCTTTACTAAACGCGTTTAATTCAATTAACTTATGATAACCAACCTGATTAAGTTATCTGACCTGTCCAATGAAATTGATATTAAATAAAAGCGTGCTGGCGGCATTGCCCCTGGCCATCGCGCTGGCTGGCTGCGCGCCATCTCATGAGGTTGCTAATCCGCCGCAGCAGCAAATTCCAGCCTCCCATGTTTCCATGGATCTCCCTGCCGCCGTGAAAAATGGCTGGCCGCAGACTGACTGGTGGAAAGATTACCATGACCCACAGCTTAATAATCTGATTCAGCGAGCGTTGGCCAACGCGCCGGATATGCAGATTGCCGAACAGCGCATCAGGCTTGCCGAAGCGCAGGCGCGAATGTCGCAGGCGAATCTTGGCCCGGAGATGGATTTCTCCGCCGATATTGAACGCCAGCGCATGTCGGCCGAAGGCCTGATGGGACCGTTTGCTACCGACACCGACGGCAATACCGGCCCGTGGTACACCAACGGTACCTTTGGCCTGACCGCTGGTTGGGATCTGGACCTGTGGGGCAAAAACCGTGCGCTGGTGAAAGCGCGTATCGGCGAGCTGAAAGCCCAGGTTGCTGAACAGGCCCAGACCCGTGAGCTGCTCTCCGGCAGCGTGGCGCGTCTGTACTGGCAGTGGCAGACGGAAGCGGCGATCAAAGCGGTGCTGCAGCAGGTGAAAAACGAGCAAAATAATATCGTGACGGTCGACAAGGCCCTGTATCAGCGCGGGATCACTAACTCCGCCGAAGGGGCGGAGAACGATATTAACGTCAGCAAAACCGACCAGCAGCTGGCGGACGTGACGGGCACGATGAAAGAGATTGAAGCGCGGCTGATGGCCCTGACCAACAGCCAGAGCCAGTCGCTAAACCTCAAACCCGCCAGCCTGCCAACGGTCAGCGCGCAGCTGCCAGATACCCTCGGCTATGAGCTGCTGGCGCGCCGCCCGGATCTGCAGGTCGCCCACTGGTATATTGAGGCGTCCCTGAGCGAAGTGGACGCGGCGAAAGCGGCGTTTTATCCGGACATCAATCTGATGGCGTTCCTGCAGCAGGATGCCCTGCACTTAAGCGATCTTTTCCGCCATTCGGCGCAGCAGATGGGCGTTACTGCCGGGTTGACGCTGCCGATCTTTGACAGCGGCCGCCTTAACGCCAACCTGGATATCGCCAGCGCGCAGAATAGCCTGTCGATCGCCCAGTACAACAAAGCGGTGGTGGATGCCGTTAACCAGGTGGCGAAAACCGCCAGCCAGGTCGAAACATTAATGGCCAAAAGCCAGCAGCAGCAGCAGGTTGAAAAAGACGCTCAGCGGGTAGTAGATCTGGCGCAGGCCCGAATGGCGGCGGGGATCTTACCTGGCTCCAGAGTCAGTATGGCGAAGCTCCCGGCGCTGCAGGAGCGGATCACCGCATTGCGCCTGCACGGCCAGTGGATTGACGCTAGCATTCAGCTGACCTCGGCCCTCGGCGGCGGCTACCACCAGACGGTGAAGTAACCGCCAACCACGGTGCGCCCGCGGGCGCGCCGCTTAGTCTTTCTTCTTACTCTCGCGCCGCCTGAGCCACCAGTGGGCGGCCACCACCACCACCGCGAGGATCAGCCAGATCCAGTGCTTCAGATGGGCGTCCAGATGATGCAGCCACGGGCCAACCACCTCGCCGCCGAGATAGCCAATGGTGGTAAACAGCAGGGCCCACACCAGCGCTCCGACAATATTCAGCGGCAGGAAAATGCGCGGCGGCAGGCGGCTGGCGCCGATCAGCAGGGGGCCGATTACCCGGAAGCCATACATAAAGCGGGTGCCGATGACAAACAGCCACGGCCGGTGCTGGATCATACGCTGCGCTTTACGGATCCGCGCTTTCTGACTGGCGAAACGGCACAGGATGCGTCCCCCGAAGCGGCGACCGACCAGATAGAGCAGCTGATCGCCAATCATCCCGCCGAGGGCGACGGCGATCACCACCAGGGGAAATTTCAGTAGCCCCTGATGCGCCGCGACGCCGCCCAGCAGGGTAATGGTCTCACCTTCCGCCATGCTGCCGACGATCAGCGCCGCGTAGCCATACTGGGAAATCAGGTGATTGATATCCATAAAAAGCTTTTCTCCTTACCTCATCACCTCTTAATCATACACCCTGCTGACCAAAACGCGGCGACGCAGAATTTTCTGTGCTGTACATAAAATAATCTACAGGGTGAATTATACTTGGATCAGTGCAGTACGAAGCCGTGACAAGGGGGACGCTATGAACCATGTCTGGGGGCTCTTCGCTCATCCCAACCGGGAAATGAGCGTGATTAAGAGCGAGAATGAGACCATTTCTCATCACTATACGCATCATGTGCTGCTGATGGCGGCGGTTCCGGTAATCTGCGCCTTTATCGGCACCACGCAGCTGGGCTGGAACTTCGGCGATGGCACCGTGATTAAACTGTCGATGCTGACCGGACTGGCGCTGGCGGTGCTGTTTTACGCCGTGATGCTCGCCGGGGTGGCGATCATGGGGCGGGTCATCTGGTGGATGGCGAGGCAGTATCCGCAGCAGCCTTCCCTGAAACGCTGCATGGTGTTTGCCGGCTACGTCGCCACCCCGCTGTTTCTGAGCGGGATTGTGGCGCTCTATCCGCTGGTCTGGCTGTGCGCGCTGGTCGGTACTATTGCGCTGTTCTATACCGGGTATCTGCTGTATCTCGGCATTCCGACCTTCCTGAGCATTAATCGGGAAGAGGGGTTAAGCTTTGCCAGCTCGACGCTAGCTATTGGGGTACTGGTGCTGGAAGTGCTGCTGGCCATCACCGTGGTGCTCTGGGGGTATGGCTACCGACTCTTCTGATCGGGCGACACGGGTAAATATGCATTGCCGGCAAATATGTATTTTATGTCGGCAATGCAGCATTTCTTCACGATTCTTATTAGGCACAGGGCCTTACGGCGCGGTATGATGGCGTTTGCCAGCGAAGTTGCCCACTTAACCTCGCGGCGTACGTTCCATAACGTGCAAAAATACTTTTCAGAATGCCCATGATGCCGAAATTTCGAGTCTCTTTGCTCAGCCTGACCTTGCTGCTGGCTGTGCCTTTTGCGCCCCAGGCGTTAGCAAAAACCCCGACGGCGGTGACCGCCTCGCAGCCGGAAATTGCCTCCGGCAGCGCCATGATCGTCGATCTGGCCACGAAAAAAATCATTTATGCCAGCCAGCCGGATCTGGTGCGCCCGATGGCGTCGATCACCAAAGTGATGACCGCCATGGTGGTGCTCGATGCCCATCTGCCGCTGGATGAGATGCTGACGGTGGATATCAGCCATACGCCGGAAATGAAGGGGATCTACTCCCGCGTGCGCCTCAACAGCCAGATTAGTCGCCGCGATATGCTGCTGCTGGCGCTGATGTCTTCCGAGAACCGCGCGGCCGCCAGCCTGGCGCATCACTATCCGGGCGGCTACGACGCTTTTATTCGCGCGATGAACGCCAAAGCCCAGGCGCTGGGCATGACCCATACCCGCTACGTGGAGCCCACCGGCCTGTCGGTGCATAACGTCTCCACCGCCCGCGATCTGACCAAACTGCTGATCGCCAGCGAGCAGTATCCGCTGATCGGCCAGCTGAGCACCACCAAAGAAGAGACCGCCACCTTCGCCCATCCGGCCTACAGCCTGCCGTTCCGCAACACCAACCATCTGGTGTATCGCGATAACTGGAACATTCAGCTGACCAAAACCGGCTTCACCAACGCTGCCGGCCACTGCCTGATTATGCGCACGGTGATTAACCAACGTCCGGTGGCGCTGGTGGTGATGGATGCCTTCGGCAAATATACCCACTTCGCTGACGCCAGCCGCTTGCGGACCTGGATTGAAACCGGGAAGGTGATGCCGGTACCCGCCTCGGCGCTGAGCTATAAAAAGCAGCGCGAAGCGCAGATGGCGGAGGCGATGCTGAAAGGCGGCGCGCAGACCGCGCAGAACGATTAATCTGCATGTCTCCCGGATGGCGGCGCATTGCGCCTTATCCGGGCTACGTGATTTGGCACCGGGTTTGCCCCCTTCGCAGGCCCGGCAAGCGCAGCGCCGCCGGACAATATAGCCGACACCGTGCCGCGTATGTGCCGGATGGCGGCTCGCGCCTTATCCGGCCTACGTGATTTGGCGGCGGGTTCATCCCCTTCGTAGGCCTGGCAAGCGCAGCGCCGCCGGGCAATCAGGCCGAGTGCCGGTGTTTGTGCAGGATGGCGGCTGACGCCTCTCCGTAACCGCGCTGAACGGTAGCCCGGCTAAGGCGTTTACGCCGCGAGCCGGGGATTTGGCGCCGGATATCACTCCGGCAGCGTCCAGTCTCCGTCACCCAGCGCGCGCTGCATAATCAACGTATCCCGCCAGTCGCCCATCTTGTAGCCGACGCTGCGCAGCTGACCCGCCACGGTAAAGCCGAACTTTTTATGGATCGCCAGCGAGCCGGCATTGTTATGGCCATCGCCGATGATCGCCAGCATCTGCCGCCACGGGCCTCTCTCGCACTCAGCGATTAGCCTGGACAGCAGCGCGCTGCCGATGCCGCGTCCGCCCATTCCGGATTCCACGTATATCGATTCCTCGAGGGTGTAGCGATAGGCCGGACGCGGGCGATAGAAAGTGGCATAGCAGTAGCCGACGATAGCCCCGCGCCACAGCGCTACCAGCCACGGCAGGCCGTTGTCGCGCACGGTCTGGATCCGTTTACGCATTTCGTCAACGGTGGGGGGGATCTCTTCGAAGGAGGCGCGGCCATTAAGCACGTGCCAGACATACAGCGCGGCGATGGCGTGCGCATCGTCGGGCAGCGCTTCGCGAATTTCTAAATCACTGTCGAGTAACGGGGCCTCTGCGGGCATGGCGGCGCTCCTGAATCTGCCGGAGAAACATTCTCCGGCGTGCAGCGTAATACAGAAGCGCCAGGCTGAATAGTCCTGCCGTCGATTATTGCGGATCCGCCGGAGAGGCTGGCGTTGGGGCCGCTTCACCCCAGTATTTCTGCTTGCTGGTTTTACCAATCCCCGGGTTCATGCTGTTGGTGGGATCGTTCTGGCGATAGAACTGCTGCAGGCTCTCCGGGGCCTCATACAGATGACCCACGTTATGCTCCGCCGGATACTGGGCGCCGCGCGCTTTCAGTAACTCCAGCATTTTTTCCTTCAGCGCGTGGGCGTCGACCCCTTTCCTGACGATGTAATCCTGATGGAACACATGGCACATAAAGTGGCCATAGTAGAGCTTATGCACCAGCTGGCTGTCGATCTCCGGCGGCAGATGTTCGAACCACTCGGTATCGTTACGCCGGAGGGCGATATCCAGCGCCAGAATATCTTCGACTTCGTCGGCATGCACCGCCTGATAGCGGATTGCCGCGCCGGCGGCGGCAAAGCGATGGAGGAACGCCTTGCTGCCTTCCTCCGGCGTACAGGCGAAGAAATCCCCCTCGGCCTGCTGGAAGTACTCCGTCAACCAACGCTGCGCTTCTTCGATGCCGTCGCCAGCCATCTTCAGCAGCAGATGATGTTCATATTTATCACGCCAGGTTTTCATCCGCTCCGGTAAATGTGCCGGAAAGACGTGGCCGAGTTTCTGCATAAAGCGGTCGGTAAAGTGCGGCTTAAACAGCGAGACTTTCTCCAGCATCGCGTCGGTGCGCCCCTTCATGGTGAAGAAGAACGGCATTTTGTCGGTGCCGAGCTTGTCGATCATCAGGAAGGTGTCTTTGCCATACTTCTCGGCGATATCGTAAATATCGCGGTGCATATATTCCCCCGCCACCGGAAGATGCTGGAACTCAGCGAGGATATGACGGCGGATCTCGGTCAATACCTGCGGCTGGTTGGTGCCAATGTAAAACACCTGCTGGCGCTTTTCCGCCGGGAAAGTATCGAGACGCACGGCGAAAACCGCCAGCTTGCCGGCGCAGCCGGAGGATTCGAACAGGCGGTCCGGGTCGGCGTTATAGCGCGCCGGGGTGTCGGCATCGACATCGCGCACGCGGGTGACATAGTCGTGATCGTGGGCATGGCGGCCGTCGTGCAGGACATCGCTATCGCTAATCCGTTCGTCATCGAGGCGGCTGAGGATCTGCTCCGGCGTGCTGCCGAGATCGATGCTCAGATGATTGACCAGCTTCAGCTTGCCGTCGGCGTCAATCTGCGCGAACAGCGACATCTCAGTGTAGGCCGGCCCGCGCTGCACCAGCGAGCCGCCGGAGTTGTTGCAGATCCCGCCGATGACCGATGCGCCGATGCATGACGAACCGATCACCGAGTGCGGTTCGCGTCCCAGCGGTTTGAGCGCTTTTTCCAGCGAATAGAGGGTGGTGCCGGGCCAGGCCAGCACCTGCTCGCCTTTGTCCAGCAGATGCAGTTTGTCCAGGCGCAGGGTGCTGATAATCACGATCTCGCGATCGTAATCATTGCCGTTGGGGGTCGAACCTTCGGTCAGGCCGGTGTTGGCCGCCTGCATCAGAATAATTTTATCGGCGTCTACGCAGGCGTTGAGCACGCGCCAGAGCTCCAGCAGGGTACCGGGAAAGACAACCGCCAGGGCCTCGCCCTGACCGGAGCGGAAGCCTTTGCGGTAGCGCTGGGTTTTTGCCGGGTCGGTCAGCAGATGCGAAGGGCCAACCAGGCGCGCCAGGTCAGCCAGAAACGTTTTATGGGTGTCAGTGGGTGCAGATGACATGTTCCACTCCTTGTGGTGGTGCGCGAAATATCGAGGATAAGCATAGCGCTTTGTATGACAATTTGATGCATGAATGTTTCGCAAAAATCAGAGAAGAACCTTAGCATTCTGCGGGCGCGTTGTTTATATATATGGCAAACTGCGGTTTTTATTATGTTTTACCGAGTCCCCGTCTGAGATAAAGCGAGATAACAATGAAATGGCTCTGCACTGTAGGCGTCGCCGTGAGTCTGGCGCTGCAACCCGCGCTGGCGGATGAACTGTTTGGTAACCACCCCCTGACCCCGCAGGCGCGGGATGCCTTTGTCACCGACCTGCTGAAAAAAATGACGGTGGACGAGAAAATCGGCCAGCTGCGTCTGATAAGCGTTGGCCCGGATAACCCGAAAGAGGCGATCCGTGAAATGATCAAGAACGGTCAGGTGGGGGCGATTTTTAACACCGTTACCCGCCCGGATATCCGTGTAATGCAGGATCAGGTGATGCAGCTTAGCCGCCTGAAGATCCCGCTGTTCTTTGCCTACGATGTGCTGCACGGTCAGCGTACCGTGTTTCCGATAAGCCTCGGCCTGGCCTCGTCGTTTAACCTTGATGCGGTGAAGACCGTGGGCCGCGTGTCAGCTTATGAAGCCGCCGATGACGGCTTGAACATGACCTGGGCGCCGATGGTCGACGTCTCCCGCGACCCGCGCTGGGGACGCGCTTCCGAAGGGTTCGGGGAAGACACCTATCTGACCACGATGATGGGCCAGGCGATGGTGGAGTCGATGCAGGGCAAGAGCCCGGCGGACCGCTATTCGGTGATGACCAGCGTCAAGCATTTCGCCGCCTACGGCGCGGTGGAGGGCGGGAAAGAGTACAATACGGTCGACATGAGCCCGCAGCGCCTGTTCAACGACTATATGCCGCCGTATAAAGCCGGGCTTGATGCCGGCAGCGGCGCGGTGATGGTAGCCCTGAACTCGCTGAACGGCACCCCGGCGACCTCTGATTCCTGGCTGCTGAAAGACGTCCTGCGCGACCAGTGGGGCTTTAAAGGCATCACCGTTTCCGACCACGGCGCCATCAAAGAGTTGATTAAGCACGGCGTGGCCTCCGACCCGGAAGACGCGGTGCGCGTAGCGCTGAAGTCCGGCATCAACATGAGCATGAGCGACGAGTATTACAGTAAGTACCTGCCGGGGCTGGTGAAGTCCGGCAAGGTGACCATGGCCGAGCTGGATGATGCCACCCGACACGTGCTCAACGTGAAATATGATATGGGACTGTTCAACGATCCCTACAGCCACCTGGGACCGAAAGATTCTGACCCGCAGGACACCAATGCGGAAAGTCGTCTGCATCGTAAAGAGGCGCGCGAAGTGGCTCGCGAGAGCCTGGTGCTGCTGAAGAACCGTCTTGATACGCTGCCGCTGAAAAAATCCGGCACTATCGCGGTGGTGGGCGCGCTGGCGGACAGCAAGCGCGACATGATGGGCAGCTGGTCCGCGGCCGGGGTGGCCGACCAGTCGGTGACCGTCCTGACCGGCATCAAAGAAGCGCTGGGCGATAACGGCAAAGTGATTTACGCCAAAGGGGCGAACGTTACCGATGACAAAGGCATTGTCGATTTCCTCAATTTGTATGAGAACGCGGTGCAGGTTGACCCACGCTCGCCGCAGGAAATGATCGACGAAGCGGTCGCGGCGGCGAAGCAATCCGATGTGGTGGTCGCCGTGGTGGGCGAGGCGCAGGGCATGGCGCATGAGGCCTCCAGCCGGACCGATATCACCCTGCCGCAGAGCCAGCGCAATCTGATTGCCGCTCTTAAAGCCACCGGCAAACCGCTGGTGCTGGTGCTGATGAACGGGCGTCCGCTGGCGCTGGTGAAAGAGGATCAGCAAGCCGATGCGCTGCTGGAGACCTGGTTTGCCGGCACCGAAGGCGGCCACGCCATCGCCGACGTGCTGTTTGGCGACTACAACCCGTCGGGCAAGCTGCCGATGTCTTTCCCGCGCTCGGTGGGGCAGATCCCAACCTACTACAGCCACCTGAATACCGGCCGGCCGTATAATCCGGAGAAGCCGAACAAGTACACCTCGCGTTACTTCGATGAAGCCAATGGCCCGCTGTATCCGTTTGGTTACGGCCTGAGCTACACCACCTTTAGCGTCTCCGATGTCAACATGTCGTCGGCCAC
Source organism: Klebsiella sp. AqSCr (assembly GCF_008452795.1). Taxonomy (NCBI): domain Bacteria; kingdom Pseudomonadati; phylum Pseudomonadota; class Gammaproteobacteria; order Enterobacterales; family Enterobacteriaceae; genus Klebsiella; species Klebsiella sp. AqSCr. The sequence continues at coordinate 1,413,531 of NZ_MJDM01000005.1, read as the reverse complement.
CATGCCGCGCGATGGCAGCGTGACCGCCAGCGTGCAGGTGACCAACACCGGCAATCGCGAAGGGGCGACGGTGATCCAGCTCTACCTACAGGACGTCACCGCCTCCATGAGCCGGCCGGTGAAAATGCTGCGCGGCTTTAAAAAGGTCACCCTCAAACCGGGCGAAACGCAAACCGTTAGCTTCCCAATCGACGTCGACGCGCTGAAGTTCTGGAATCAGCAAATGAAATACGTTGCTGAGCCGGGCAAATTTAATGTCTTTATCGGCGTGGACTCCGCCCGCGTGAAGCAGAGCGAGTTTGAGCTGTTGTAAGGTATCGCTCTTAAGCCCAACGTCACGCTTTAAAGGCCGATTAATCGGCCTTTTCTTTTTCGCATCGCTGGCAAATGGGCTACGCTTTTCTCTTAAGCTTCTGTAAGCGAAGCGCAAAAGAACTGAGGGAAGCGGGATGAAGATGGCAACGACATGGTCCGGCGCGCTGGCGCTGGCCGCCCTGATAAGTTTACCGCTGCAGGCGGCGGAGCCGGTGAAGGTCGGCTCGAAAATTGATACCGAAGGCGCGCTGCTGGGCAATATGATCCAGCAGGTGCTGGAAAGCCACGGCGTAAAAACGATTAATAAAATCCAGCTCGGCACCACGCCGGTGGTGCGCGGGGCGATTGTCGCCGGCGAGCTGGATATCTACCCGGAATATACCGGCAATGGCGCCTTCTTCTTCAAAGATGAAAACGACCCGGCGTGGAAGAATGCCCAACAGGGCTATGAGAAGGTGAAGCGCCTCGATCAGGAGAAACATCAGCTGGTATGGCTCACCCCGGCGCCGGCCAACAACACCTGGACTATCGCCGTGCGCCAGGACCTGGCGGAGAAAAATAAGCTGACCTCGCTGGCCGACCTCAGTCGCTACCTGAAGCAGGGCGGCGAATTTAAGCTGGCGGCTTCGGCGGAATTTATTGAGCGCCCGGACGCGCTGCCGGCGTTTGAAAAAGCGTATGGTTTCAACCTCAACCAGAACCAGCTGCTGTCGCTGGCCGGGGGCGATACGGCGGTGACCATCAAAGCGGCAGCGCAACAGACCTCCGGCGTTAACGCGGCGATGGCCTACGGCACCGATGGCCCGGTGGCGGCCCTGGGGTTACAGACGCTGAGCGACCCGCAGGGCGTGCAGCCGATATATGCCCCGACGCCGGTGGTGCGCGAGGCGGTGCTGAAGGCCTACCCGCAGATCGCCGACTGGCTGCAGCCGGTCTTCGCCAGCCTCGATGAAAAAACGCTGCAGCAGCTGAACGCCCGCATTGCGGTGGAGGGCCAGGATGCGAAGCGCGTGGCGGCAGATTATCTGCAGCAGAAAGGCCTGCTGAAGTAAGCCACCGGTGACCATTCGCTGTACTCATCGCGTCGGCCTGCTGCTGACAGGTCTGCTGCTGGTTACGCTGGCGCTGCCGTTTATTACTTACGCGCCGAATCGCTTACTCTCCGGGGAAGGGCGCGGGCTGTGGCAGGTAATGCCCTGGCTCGCCGGCGTTCAGCTGGCGGCGGCCCTTGCCGGGATGCTGCTTTGCTGGCTGCCAGGCAGGGCCGCGCCGCTTCTCCACCTGCTGCTGGCCGAACTGCTCTTCCCGCTGCTTATCTGGGGCAGCGGCCAGGCGGCGCTTGAGCTCTCCCGCCACGGCTCGCCGCTGGCGCGCACCTCGCCCGGCAGCGGCCTGTGGTTGTCGCTGGCGCTTTGTCTGCTGCTGGCCAGCGAGGCCATCCGTCATCTTACCGTCCGGCCGCTCTGGCGCTGGCTGCTCAATGCGCAAGTCTGGCTGTTGCCCATCATCCTGCTCGCTATCGGGGCGCTCGATCAGCTCTCCTTGCTGAAGGAGTATGCCAACCGTCAGGAGGTATTTGATGACGCCCTGCGCCAGCATCTGCTTCTGCTGTTCGGCACCCTGCTGCCGGGCCTGCTGATTGGCCTGCCGCTGGGGGTATGGCTGTGGCGGCGTCCGCGCTGGCAGGCGCCGGCTTTCACCGCGCTCAATGTGATCCAGACTATTCCGTCGGTAGCGCTTTTTGGCCTGCTGATTGCGCCGCTTGCCGGTCTGGCGCGTTATTTCCCGACGCTGGGCGAGCTGGGCGTCTCCGGGACCGGCGTGGCGCCAGCCCTGATCGCTCTCACTCTCTATGCGCTACTGCCGCTGGTGCGCGGGGTGGTGACCGGCCTGCAGCAGGTGCCGCAGGATGCCCTGGAAAGCGCGACGGCAATGGGCATGAGCGCCGGGCAGCGCTTTCGTCAGGTGCAGCTTCCGCTGGCGATGCCGGTACTGCTGCGCAGCCTGCGGGTGGTCAGCGTGCAAACCGTCGGCATGGCGGTAGTGGCCGCGCTGATCGGCGCCGGCGGCTTTGGCGCGCTGGTTTTTCAGGGGCTGCTGAGCAGTGCGCTGGATCTGGTGCTGCTGGGCGTGGTGCCGACCATTGCCCTGGCGGTGGTGGTGGATGCCCTGTTCGCCCTGTGGGGCGCCTGGCTAAAAGGAGAGGCCAATGATTGAATTTCAAGGGGTCAGCAAAGTGTTTGCCGGCCACCCGGCGGTGAAGGACCTGACCCTGGAGCTGCGCGAAGGCGCTTTCTCGGTGCTGGTGGGGACTTCCGGCTCGGGCAAGTCGACGACGCTGAAGATGATCAACCGTCTGCTGGAGCCGGACCGGGGCACTATTCGCTTTGCCGGCGAGGACATCCGCCTGCAGCCGGTCCTGACCCTGCGGCGGCGGATGGGCTATGCCATCCAGTCCATCGGCCTGTTTCCCCACTGGACGGTGGCGCAGAATATCGCCACCGTGCCGCAGCTGCAAAGATGGCCGCGGGCAAGGATCGCCGACCGGATCGACGAGCTGATGGCGCTGCTGGGGCTGGAGGCGACGCTGCGCGACCGTTACCCGCATCAGCTCTCCGGCGGCCAGCAGCAGCGGGTGGGGGTGGCGCGGGCGCTGGCGGCAGATCCGGAGGTGCTGTTGATGGATGAGCCCTTCGGCGCCCTCGACCCGGTGACCCGCGAGGCGCTGCAGCAGGAGATGCTGCGCATCCACCGTCTGCTGGGACGGACGATTGTGCTGGTGACCCATGATATTGACGAAGCGCTGCGTCTGGCGGACCACCTGGTGCTGATGGACGGGGGCGAGGTGGTCCAGCAGGGGGCGCCGCTGGAGATGCTCCTGCGACCGAAAAATAGCTTTGTACAGACCTTTTTTGGCCGCAGCGAGCTGGGCGTGCGCCTGCTGTCGCTGCGCGAGGTAGGGGACTATTTGCGTCCCGACGAACGGCTGGCGGGCGAGGGGCTGACCGTCACCATGACCCTGCGGGAAGCGCTGTCGCAGTTTGTCGCCCGGCGCTGCGAGATGCTGCCGGTGGTCGATGCCGAAGGCAGGCCCTGCGGTACGCTGCATTTTGCCGATCTGCTGCGTCAGGAGATGAGCCATGAAGGCGCTTCGTGAGCCGCTGTGGTGGCTTATCGCGCTGTTTATCGGCCTGCTGGCAGGGCTGCCCTACAGCGCGCCGCTGTTCAGTCGGCTGTTCCCGGAACTGCCGCGGCCGGTCTACCAGCAGGAGAGCTTCTGGGCGCTCACTCTCGATCACGGCTGGCTGGTGGTGGCGTCCAGCCTCGCGGCAACGGCAATCGGGCTGGGGGCTGGGGTGGCGGTCACCCGGCCCGCCGGCGGCGCGTTTCGTCCGCTGGTGGAGACCATCGCCGCTATCGGGCAGACCTTTCCGCCGGTGGCGGTGCTGGCGATGGCGGTGCCGGTGCTGGGCTTTGGCTGGCTGCCGGCGCTGATAGCCCTCGCGTTGTATGGCATACTGCCGGTGCTGCAGGGGACACTGGCCGGGCTGGGTTCGATACCGCCTGGGGTGTCAGGTGTGGCTGAAGGGATGGGAATGACCGGCTGGCAGCGTCTGTATAAGGTGGAGCTTCCGCTGGCGGCCCCGGTGATCCTGGCGGGGATCCGCACCTCGGTTATCGTCAATATTGGTACCGCGACCATTGCCTCGACGGTGGGGGCCAGTACGCTCGGGACGCCGATCATCATCGGCCTGAGCGGCTTTAATACCGCCTATATTGTTCAGGGGGCGCTGCTGGTGGCCCTGGCGGCGATTATCGTCGACCGCGCGTTTGAGCGTCTGACCCGCTGGATCAGCCGACACCGCCACGCACAATAAAGGAATAGCCGGCCAGCATTACGCCGCTGATCCCGCCGATGGCCATAAGTAAGAAGAGAGTGACGACCGCGATTTTCGCTGGCTTCATAATAGGCTCCTGATGTTAACAGGGGGATTATACGGTGAAGCGCAGGTGTTAATGAAACATTAATTGCGGTTTAGCGCGCCGCGCCGGGCTTTTTGCCGCGTTTGCTGCGCAACGCGCCGCAAAAAAGTGTGATCCTGGCCGTCATTTTTCATTTTTATGCAGGGCTTCAAAGAAAGTTTTCGCCAGGCAGGGTATGGTACGCGCTTTCAGGCATGTGTGGTTTGCGGGTATGTACGAGTTTGATCTGGTGTTGCTGCTGCTTCAGCAGATGTGCGTATTTTTGGTCATCGCGTGGTTGATGAGCAAAACCCGACTGTTTATCCCCCTGATGCAAGTCACCGTTCGCCTGCCGCACAAGCTGCTGTGCTACGTCACTTTCTCCATTTTCTGCATTATGGGGACCTATTTCGGTCTGCATATCGAAGACTCCATCGCCAACACCCGCGCCATCGGCGCTGTGATGGGCGGCCTGCTCGGCGGGCCGGTGGTCGGCGGGCTGGTAGGGCTCACCGGCGGCCTGCACCGCTACTCGCTGGGGGGAATGACCGCCTTAAGCTGCATGGTTTCCACCATCGTTGAGGGGCTGCTGGGCGGTCTGGTGCACAGCGTGCTGGTCAAACGCGGCCGGCCGGACAAAGTCTTTAGCCCGCTGACCGCCGGGGCGATCACCTTCGTGGCCGAGTTGGTGCAGATGATGATCATTCTGCTGATTGCCCGCCCGTTCCAGGACGCCCTGCATCTGGTGCAGAGCATTGCCGCGCCGATGATGGTCACCAATACCGTCGGTGCGGCGCTGTTTATGCGCATTCTGCTGGACAAGCGGGCGATGTTCGAGAAGTACACCTCCGCCTTTTCCGCCACGGCGCTGAAGGTGGCGGCGTCCACCGAGGGGATCCTGCGTCAGGGATTCAACGAAGAGAACAGCATGAAGGTGGCCCAGGTGCTGATCCAGGAGCTGGACATCGGCGCGGTGGCGATCACCGATCGCGACAAGCTGCTGGCGTTTACCGGCATCGGCGACGACCACCATCTGCCGGGCAAGCCTATTTCCTCCTCGTATACGCAACGGGCGATTGAGACCGGGGAGGTGGTCTACGCCGACGGCAACGAGGTGCCTTACCGCTGCTCGATTCATCCGCACTGTAAGCTGGGGTCGACGCTGGTGATCCCCCTGCGCGGCGAGAACCAACGGGTGATAGGCACCATTAAACTGTATGAGGCGAAAAATCGCCTGTTCAGTTCGATCAACCGCACCCTCGGGGAGGGGATTGCCCAGCTGCTGTCGGCGCAGATCCTCGCCGGACAGTACGAGCGGCAGAAGGCGCTGCTGACGCAATCCGAAATCAAGCTCCTGCACGCCCAGGTCAACCCGCACTTCCTGTTTAACGCGCTTAACACGCTGAAGGCGGTGATCCGCCGCGACAGCGATCAGGCCGGCCAGCTGGTGCAGTATCTGTCGACCTTCTTTCGCAAGAACCTGAAACGGCCGACGGAAATTGTCACTCTTGCCGATGAGATCGAGCATGTTAACGCCTATCTGCAGATTGAGAAGGCTCGCTTTCAGGCTAACCTGCAGATCCAGATGGCGGTGCCGGAAGGGCTGGCGCATCACCAGCTGCCGGCTTTTACCCTGCAGCCGATCGTGGAGAACGCCATTAAGCATGGTACATCGCAACATCTTGGCGTCGGCGAAATTACCATCCGCGCCAGCCAGGACGATCGCTGGCTGCAGCTGGATATCGAAGATAACGCCGGGCTGTACCGGGCCAACCCCCAGGCCAGCGGGCTGGGGATGAATCTGGTGGACAGGCGGCTGCGGGCGCGTTTTGGCGCCGACTGCGGCATCAGCGTCACCTGCGAGCCGGAGCGCTTTACCCGTGTCACCCTACGTCTGCCCCTGGAGGAGAATGCATGCTGAGAGTATTGATCGTCGATGATGAGCCGCTGGCGCGGGAAAACCTGCGCATTTTGCTGGAGACACAGCGCGATATCGAGATCGTCGGCGAGTGCGGCAACGCGGTGGAGGCCATTGGCGCGGTGCATAAGCTGCGTCCCGACGTGCTGTTTCTCGACATCCAGATGCCGCGCATCAGCGGTCTGGAGATGGTCGGGATGCTCGACCCGGAGCACCGCCCCTATATCGTGTTTCTCACCGCCTTTGATGAATACGCGGTGAAAGCCTTTGAGGAGCATGCCTTTGACTATCTGCTGAAGCCGATTGAAGCTGCCCGGCTGGAGAAAACCCTCGCCCGCCTGCGCCAGGAGCGTAATCTGCAGGATGTGTCGCTGCTGGATGATGCTCAGCAGACGCTGAAATACATTCCCTGTACCGGCCACAGTCGTATCTGGCTGCTGCAGATGGAGGATGTGGCCTTCGTCAGCAGCCGGATGAGCGGCATCTACGTGACCGACCGCGAGGGAAAAGAGGGCTTTACCGAACTGACCCTGCGCACCCTTGAGAGCCGCACGCCGTTGCTGCGCTGCCATCGCCAGTACCTGGTGAATATGGCGCACCTGAAGGAGATTCGCCTGGAGGAGAATGGCCAGGCGGAGCTGCTGATGCGCGCCGGGCAAACGGTGCCGGTGAGCCGGCGCTATTTAAAAAGCCCGAAAGAGGCGATTGGCCTGTAAAGCTGGTACACTGCGCCCCATTGCATCATCGACAGTAAAAGGCCCTCATGCTCAGTAATGATATTCTTCGTAGCCTGCGCTACACCCTGAAAGTCAATAATAACGATATGGTGCGCATTCTCGCGCTCTCCGCTATGGAATCCACCGCCGCCAGCTTCGACACCTGGACGACGAAAGAGGATGAAGAGGGCTTTGTTCGCTGCCCGGACATTATCCTGTCGGGTTTCCTTAACGGCCTTATCTATGACAAGCGCGGCAAAGATGATTCGGCCCCGGAGCTGGCGCTGGAGCGTCGGGTGAATAACAACACGGTGCTGAAAAAGCTGCGGATCGCCTTCTCGCTGAAAACGGACGATATCCAGGCGATTATGAGCGAGCAGAAATACCGGGTGTCGGTGCCGGAGATCACCGCCATGATGCGCTCGCCTGACCACAAAAACTACCGCGAGTGCGGCGACCAGTTTCTGCGTAATTTCCTGCGCGGACTGACCCAGCGGGTGCATAACCCGAAGGCATGATTTTTTGCCGGGTGGCGGCTTCGCCTGACCCGGCCTACAACGACTGCCCCCGGGCGCGTGCTAGCATAGCGCCGCCGGGCAAAAAAAAGCCGGAGATACTCTCCGGCTTTTTTGTTATTTCACCTGCTGACCCGGCTTGGCGCCGTCGTCAGGGCTTAACAGGAAGATATCCTTCCCGCCAGGGCCGGCGGCCATCACCATGCCCTCGGAGATGCCGAAGCGCATTTTGCGCGGCGCCAGGTTGGCGACCATCACCGTCAGGCGACCAATCAGCGGCTGCGGATCCGGATAGGCGGAGCGGATGCCGGAGAAGACGTTACGTTTTTCGCCGCCGAGATCCAGCGTCAGGCGCAGTAGCTTGTCGGAGCCCTCGACGAATTCCGCGTTTTCAATCAGCGCCACGCGCAGATCGACTTTGGCGAAATCGTCAAAGGTGATGGTCTCCTGAATCGGATCGTCCGCCAGCGGACCGGTGACCGGCGCCGCGGTGGCTTTCACCTCTTCTTTAGAGGCTTCTACCAGGGCTTCCACCTGCTTCATCTCGATACGGTTGTACAGCGCCTTGAACGGATTGACCTTATGCGCCAGCAGCGGCTGCTGAATGGCGTCCCAGCTCAGTTCGCTGTTGAGGAACGCTTCCGCACGCGCGGCCAGCTGCGGCAGGACCGGCTTCAGCCAGGTCATCAGCACGCGGAACATATTCAGGCCCATGGTGCAGATGGCCTGCAGGTCGGCGTCGCGGCCTTCCTGTTTCGCCACCACCCACGGCGCCTGCTCGTCGACGTAGCGGTTAGCCACGTCGGCGAGGGCCATGATTTCGCGGATGGCCTTACCGAACTCGCGGCTGTCCCATGCTTCGCCGATGCTTTCCGCAGCGTCGGTGAAGGTTTTGTACAGCGCCGGGTCGGCCAGCTCCGCGGCCAGCACGCCGTCGAAACGCTTGCTGATAAAGCCGGCGTTGCGCGAGGCGAGGTTAACCACCTTGTTGACGATGTCGGCGTTCACGCGCTGCACGAAATCTTCCAGGTTCAGGTCGATGTCATCGATGCGTGAAGAGAGCTTGGCGGTGTAGTAGTAGCGCAGGCTGTCGGCATCGAAATGATTTAACCAGGTGCTGGCCTTGATAAAGGTGCCGCGCGACTTGGACATCTTGGCGCCGTTGACCGTCACGTAGCCGTGCACGAACAGGTTAGTCGGCTTACGGAAGTTGCTGCCTTCCAGCATCGCCGGCCAGAACAGGCTGTGGAAGTAGACAATGTCCTTGCCGATAAAGTGATACAGCTCGGCCGTGGAGTCTTTCTTCCAGTATTCGTCGAAGCTGGTGGTGTCGCCGCGCTTGTCGCACAGGTTCTTGAAGGAGCCCATGTAGCCGATCGGCGCGTCCAGCCAGACGTAGAAATATTTGCCCGGCGCGTTGGGAATTTCGAAGCCGAAGTACGGCGCATCGCGGGAGATGTCCCACTGCTGCAGGCCGGATTCGAACCACTCCTGCATCTTGTTCGCGACCTGCTCCTGCAGCGCGCCGCTGCGGGTCCACGCCTGCAGCATTTCGCTGAACGACGGCAGGTCGAAGAAGAAGTGCTCGGAGTCACGCATCACCGGCGTGGCGCCGGAGACCACCGATTTCGGGTCGATAAGCTCGGTAGGGCTGTAGGTCGCGCCGCACACTTCGCAATTATCGCCATACTGGTCCGGAGATTTGCACTTCGGACAGGTGCCTTTCACAAAACGATCCGGCAGGAACATGCCTTTTTCCGGATCATAGAGCTGAGAGATGGTGCGGTTTTTAATAAAACCGTTCTCTTTCAGGCGGGTGTAGATAAGCTCCGACAGCTCGCGGTTCTCGTCGCTGTGCGTCGAGTGATAGTTATCATAGCTGATGTCGAAGCCGGCGAAATCGGTCTGATGCTCCTGACTCATTTCGCCAATCATCTGCTCCGGAGTGATACCGAGCTGCTGCGCTTTGAGCATAATCGGCGTGCCGTGGGCGTCGTCGGCGCAGATGAAGTTGACCTCGTGGCCGCGCATTCGCTGGTAACGGACCCAGACATCAGCCTGGATGTGCTCCAGCATGTGGCCGAGGTGGATGGAGCCGTTGGCGTACGGCAGGGCGCACGTTACCAGAATTTTCTTCGCGACTTGAGTCATAGTGAGCATTACATCTTCTGTTGTAAAAAGGGCTTCCGATATTACCAAAAGGGCTGTGGGTGCGCCATAAATGGCTGCCCATATATGGATAATCGTTACCTGTGATAAACTCTGTGATTACTGAAAGCATCTCAAAACAACAAAGGAGTCGGGATGAATTCGCAATCCCAGGCCAAATCCCCTGAGCGCCTACGTGCGATGGTCGCCGGGACGCTGGCCAATTTCCAGCACCCAACCCTGAAGCATAATCTCACCGCCCTTAAGGCGCTGCACCATGTCGCCTGGCTGGACGATACCGTCCATATTGAACTGCAAATGCCGTTCGTCTGGAGCAGCGCTTTCGAAGCGCTGAAAGAGCAGTGCAGCGCCGAACTGCTGCGCATCACCGGCGCGAAGGCCATCGACTGGAAGCTGACCCACAGCATCGCGACCCTCAAGCGGGTGAAAAACCAGCCCGGGGTCAACGGCGTGAAAAACATTATCGCCATCAGCTCCGGCAAAGGCGGCGTCGGTAAATCTTCTACTGCCGTAAACCTGGCGCTGGCCCTGGCGGCGGAAGGGGCGAAGGTGGGCATTCTGGATGCCGATATCTATGGTCCGTCGATTCCGACCATGCTGGGTGCGGAAGACAGCCGCCCGACCTCGCCGGACGGCACCCATATGGCGCCGATCATGAAATATGGTCTGGCGACCAACTCCATCGGCTACCTGGTGACCGACGACAACGCCATGGTCTGGCGTGGGCCGATGGCCAGCAAGGCGCTGATGCAGATGCTGCAGGAGACCCTGTGGCCGGATCTTGATTACCTGGTGCTGGATATGCCGCCGGGCACCGGCGACATCCAGCTGACCCTGGCGCAGAACATTCCGGTGACCGGCGCGGTGGTGGTCACCACGCCGCAGGACATCGCGCTGATCGACGCCAAAAAAGGCATCGTGATGTTCGAGAAAGTGGAAGTGCCTGTGCTGGGGATCGTGGAAAACATGAGCATGCATATCTGCAGCAACTGCGGGCATCACGAGCCTATCTTCGGCACCGGCGGCGCGCAAAAACTGGCCGAGAAATACCACACCCAGCTGCTGGGCCAGCTGCCGCTGCATATTACGCTGCGGGAAGATCTGGATAACGGCACGCCGACGGTGGTGGCGCGTCCGGACAGCGAATTTACCGACATCTACCGCCAGCTGGCGGGCCGGGTGGCGGCCCAGATGTACTGGCAGGGAGAAGTGATCCCGGGTGAGATTGCCTTCCGCGCCGTTTAAGGCCGCGGCGAGCGCATCAGCCAGTATCTGCCCTCGGGCGACGCGCCCTGTGCTTCGATGGTCCAGCCATGACGCTGGTAGAAGCGCAGGGCGTTTTTATTTTCCATCAGGCACTTCAGCGTTTCGCTGGCAGTAAAGGTCCGTTCGACCTGCGCCAGCAGCGCACTGCCGATATGTTTGCCCTGCCAGTCGGGGTCGACAAACAGATGGTGAAGGAAATTATCGGCGGTCCATACGGCGGCAAAGCCCACCGGCTGGCCGTCGCATTCCGCGACCCACAGCTGTTCATCCGCGGTGGCGGCATCGAAATCCTCCAGCCGCCACGCCGCGGCGGGAAGCCAGGTCCACGATAAACTGCGCGCCCGCAGGAAGATCTGGCGCAGCGCCGGAGAGTCCGCTGGCTCGCCGGGGCGGACGTGGAGATTGCGCGGATCAGCGATGATAGAAGATCTCGCCATCGTACACTTTGAGGATTTTGCCTTCGGTATCGGTGATCAGCACGTAGTTACCGCCCATATAGGTCCAGTGGCTGCCGGCGTCCGGCGCAGGCAGGTTACGCTGCTGCCACTGTTTAATGTTGTATTCCGGGGTGAGATACATCGCCGGAACGGTGTCGCCGATGTGAAACTGGGTGAAATCGGCGGTGAACTCTTTCAGCGCATACTGATCGATCCCCGCGGCAGTAGCCGTCCAGCTGGCGCCAGCGGTGGCAAGAAGTACGCCCAGAAGCATCATTTTTGTTTTACGCATAGTTTCCTCAATATTACCTGGACTCAAAATAGCAGCCTCGTATCATTCCTGATGCGTTGCAGAAATGGCAAGCACTGGATTTTTAAAAAGTGTAAGCAAAACGCGGCGCAAGTCTTGTGCCGCTTGCGTTGCAGCGACGGTGATGCGTATTTTGGGAGCAATCTGAAGCAGGGGAGAATCAGCATGTTCAGGCTGGAAGATCTGACCTTATTTGTCCGCGCCGCGGCGCTGGGCAGTTTTAGCGACGCGGCGCGCGAGGCCGGGCAGCAGCCGGCGCAGGTCAGCGCGGCAATTAAGCGTCTGGAGACGATCCTCAATATTCGCCTGTTTGCCCGTTCGACCCGCAGCCTGCGCCTGACGCCGGAGGGGGAGACCTGGCTGCCCTACGCCACCCAGATGCTCGATACCCTCGAGGCCGGTCTGCAGAAGATCCAGACCCCGGATGATGAAGTTCGCGGCATGTTGCAGATTGCCGTGCCGTCGGACCTCGGGCGTAACCTGCTCCTGACCCTGTTCCGCGATTTCCGCCAACGCCACCCGGCGCTGCGCCTGCGGCTGCTCTTTTCCGATCAACTGACCGACGTGTTTAAAGATCCGGTGGACGTTGCGTTTCGCTATGGCAATAACGACGATGCTTCGTTTATCTCGCTGCCGGTGGCGCCGGAAAATCGTCGGGTGCTGGTGGCCTCGCCTGAGTGGATCGCCCGCCATGGCGAACCGCAGACCCTCGAGGAACTCAGCCAGCACAATGCGTTGATCTACATTTTGCGCGGCCGTCCGTTCGACCGCTGGTCGCTGAGCCTCGACGGCGTGGTTCAGCAGCAGAAGGTTTCCGGCACGGTGATGAGCGACGACGCCGAGGTGATCCGTCGGCTGGCGATCGCCGGGGAGGGCATTGCCTATAAATCGATGCTCGACGTCAGCGACGATCTGCGGGCGGGGCGCCTGCGGCGCCTGCTGCCGCGTTATCAGGGGGATGTGGTGCCGTTGAATCTGATTTGTCCGCACCGCAAACAGCTCTCTGCCGCGGTGCGTTTGTTATATGAAGAGGTGAAATCACATTGTGAAGGGCTTAATGCCTGACTAAGGTCGCGAAGTAATACACCAGCGGGACGGCCAATACCCACAGGCCAATCGGGATCTCCCGCCACTTACCGGCGATAGCCTTGATCACAATGTAAAACAGCAGCCCGCCGGCAATCCCGGTGCCAAAGCTGTTGGCGATAAGGGTGATCATCACCATCATCAGCACCGGCAGCCCGTCGGTGAAGTTGGCAAGATCCACTTTGCGCAGGCCGCTGAACATGTTCAGGCCAATCAGGATCAGCGCCGGGGCGGTGGCTTCTTTCGGGATCATCAACGCCACCGGCGTGAACAGCAGCATCAGCAGGAACATTACCGCCGCCGACAGGGCGGTGAGGCCGGTTTTGCCGCCCGCTTCCGCTGCCGCCGAAGATTCAATCAGCGCCGTAGCCGCCGGAATGCCCACCCACGGGCCGAGCGCGGCGGCAATCGAATCGACCATGAACGGGCGATTAATCTGCGGCATGTTGCCTTCTTCATCCAGCAGACCCGCCTCGCCGCCCACCGCCAGCGTTGTCCCCATGGTGGAGAAAAACTCAGATGCGAAAAAGACGAACAGGAACGGCAGGAAGGCGATGTTTAACGCTCCCAGCAGGTCAACCTGTCCCAGCACCGGCGCCAGCGAGTGGGGGGCATCGATAAAATGCGTCGGCAGTTTAGTCACGCCGAACGGGATACCCACCAGCGTGGCGCACAAAATAGCCCACAAAATCGCGCCCGGTACCTTACGCGCCTGCAGGGCTATCGCCAGGAACAGGCCGCACAGCGCCACCAGCGCGCCGGGGGCGAGAAAGTCGCCTAGCATCAGGGCGTTGGTTTTCGCATTGGCCAGCACCAGCCCGGCATTGCGAAAACCGAGGACGGCGACAAACAGGCCGATGGAGGCCGTCAATCCCAGCTTGATCGACTGCGGCACCGAGCGGGTGACCACTTCGCGCAGGCCAAAGCGGGTCAGCAGGAAGAAGAGGATCCCCGACCAGCAGGCAATTCCGAGGCCAGTCTGCCAGCCAATCCCTTCGCTACCGGCCAGCGTCACCCCCACCAGCACCGAGCCGCCAATGCCCGGGCCGACGATAAACGGCAGGTTGGCATAAAACGCCATCAGCAGCGAGCCGACGACGAAGACCAGAATGGTGCCGGTGGTGGCGGCGCCTTTATCCATCCCGCCGATCGCCAGCAGCCCCGGGATAACCACCAGTAAATAGGCGGCGGCGAGAAAGCCGGTGATCCCGGCCAGGCATTCGGTGCGTAGCGTGCCGCCGCGCGAGCGCAGCGCAAAGCGGCGCTCCAGCCAGTTAGCGCGGGCGGAAGAGTGAAGTGTGTTATCGGCCATGCTCAGGCTCCCTGAGGATTATTGTTGTGATCGGTTGGCTCCGGGATCTCCCGGCAGGCTATCAACGGGTCGACTATCTGGCGGCTGCCGCCGTCGGTCAGACCCAAATCGGTTAAATGCGGCCCGGCGTTACAGGCAAGGCAGGTGCCTTCAATGGCCTTGAAGACCCGGTACGGCGGCTCCCAGTCGGCGACTTGGCTGCTCAGATCGCGCAGCTCGCGGAACTGACGCGCCAGTTCCGCGGCCGGGAGATCCGACAGCATGCCGGCAATCGGCATCGCCACATGGGCGAGGATCTCGCCCTGTTGCGCCAGCGCCATCCCGCCGCCGGAGGCGATAAGCTGGTTGGCCGCCAGCGCCATATCATTAGCGTCGCGCCCGAGCACCACCAGATTATGCGAGTCGTGGGAGTAGCTGGTGGCGATGGCGCCGCGCAGCTCACCCCAGCCTTCAAGCAGGGCGATTTGCGGCGTCGCCTGATGGCGGCCGTGGCGGTGCTTGACCCAGATCAGACTGAAGCCGGCGGGTAGCTGGACTTTCCCGTCACGAACCTGCACTTCCACTTCGCCCCACTGGGTGAAGCGCGCGCCGCGGATATGGCGCAGGCGGGCGATGCCGTGACGAATGCCCTGGACGCGCAGAATAAAGTCATCGGCGCGGAGGGGGTCGATCTGCAAAGTATCGCGCGGCGGCGTGACGCCCGCGGCGGGCGCGATCGGTGTCAGCAGGTTGCCCGCGCGGGCCAGCAGCTTACCGCCTACGTAGACTTCGCGGGCCACCAGTTTCTCCAGGGAATCAAACACCACCAGATCCGCGCGCCGCCCGGCGGCAATCAGCCCGAGATCGTGGCGCTGCAGGCGAATAGCGGCGTTGAGGGTGGCGAATCGCAGCGCATCAACCGCCGGTAAACCGTGCTCGATCAGCAGGTTAAGCAGGGCGATGATGCCGCCTTTCTCCAGCAGCATATCCGGCGGCACGTCATCGGTGCAGACGGTGATCTGCGAGGAGAGGTGCGGCAGCGTTTTTAACGCCGCGACGATATCTGGCAGCAGATAGGGGTGCGAGCCGCGGATCTCGATCGTCAGCCCGGCGCGCAGTTTTTCCAGCGCGTCGTCCGCCGAGGTAAGTTCGTGATCGGAGGTGACGCCGGCGGCGAGGTAGGCCTGCAGGTCAGCGCCGCTCAGGCCGCGGGCGTGGCCTTCAATCAGTTTGCCGCTGTTGAGACCGGCCTGGACAATCTCCTGCATCCGCTCGCTACCGTGCAGCACGCCGTGCATATCCATCACCTCCGCCACGCCGCGCACTTCCGGCCAGCCGAGCATGGTCTCCATCTCCGCGCCGGCGAAATCAGCGCCGGACATTTCGAGACCCGGCGTGGAGGGGACGCTGGACGGGGCGGCGACCATCACCTGCAGCGGCAGATGGCGGCTGGCGTCCACCGCATAGCGCACGCCAGCGACGCCGAGGACGTTGGCCAGCTCATGCGGATCCCAGAACACCGCGGTGGTGCCCTGGGTGAGGACGATTTCCGCATAGCGCTCCGGTGGCAGGTGCGAGCTTTCGAGGTGCACGTGGGTGTCCATCAGGCCGGGGGACAGGTAGCCACCGGCCAGGGAACGCACTTCATGGGCGTCTTCGCGACTGCCGCGCGGGTGGACGCTGGCGATCATCTCGCCGACGATACCGACGTCAGCGGGGCGAATTTCGCCCGTGGCCATATCGACGATCTGCGCATCGATCAGCAGCAGATCAAACGGGGATTCACCGCGCGCGGCCTGCACGGCGCGACGGCGGACTTGAGCATTGCTGGACATAACCACTCCGGCACAAGGATAATGCGGATACTCTAGGGGCACAGCAAACGTTTGCCCAGATGAATAAATTTATCACCCGATAAGCTCGGGTTATTGTGCAGGACCACCGTAGCGAACCCGATGATGAACGAACCCTGGCAGCGGCTGCCCGCGCTCTCTCTTAAACAGCTTCAGTATTTCGTCACCCTGGCCCAGCTGCGCCATTTTACCGATACCGCCAGTCGGCTGGCGATTAGCCAGCCGGCGCTGAGCAGCGCCCTGCGGCAGATTGAAACGGTACTCGGCGGTAAGCTGG
Source organism: Klebsiella sp. AqSCr (assembly GCF_008452795.1). NCBI lineage: Bacteria > Pseudomonadati > Pseudomonadota > Gammaproteobacteria > Enterobacterales > Enterobacteriaceae > Klebsiella > Klebsiella sp. AqSCr. The sequence goes on along the minus strand of NZ_MJDM01000005.1, from coordinate 1,397,415 downwards.
TCAACCGTACCGCTGCGACGGTCACTCTGACTGAACTGGGGGCGGCGATTTTACCCCACGCCCAGCGGATCCTCAGCGTGGCGCAGGCGGCCTTTTCCGATATGCAGCAGATTGTCGAGGCGGGCGGCGACGGGACGGTGCGTATCGGTCTGGTGCCGTCGGTCAGTTCGCTGCTGTTTCCGTTGCTGCCGCAGACCCTGGCTGAGGCCTTTCCGCGTCTGCGCATTGAATTTCACGATCAGACCAACGATGCGCTTATCCAGGCGCTGCAGCGCGGCGAGATTGATTTCGGCATCGGGGCGATCGACAGTTCACTGCCCGCAGAACTGCTAGTCTATCCGCTGCGCGAAGATCCCTTCGTGGCGGTGCTGCACCGCGACGATCCGCTGGCCGCGCAGGCGCATCTGCCGTGGAAACAGCTGGTGGGGCGGGATATTGCTGTGTTCTCGAAGGGCAATATCCAGCGGCTGGTGGCGGCATTAGTGGAGAGCCATCGCCTGACGCTGACCACCCGCTACCAGGTGGACTATATCGAAACCCTGTATGGTCTGGTGCGCTCGCGCTTAGCGGTGGCGATTCTGCCGGCGCTGTACACCACCCATCTGCAGGACCCGGCGCTCAGGGTCGCCCACCTGCAGCAGCCGGCGCTCGCCCGCACAGTGGCCCTGATGCGCGGCCCGCAGGCGCTGCCCCCGCTTATTGAAGACTGTTTTTCTCTGCTGCAGGCCGCCTTGCGCTAGGGCAGGTGCTTGATCAGCACGTCCAGGTTTAAGTGGTTGATGTACTCCAGCGAGTGTGAGGAGAGGACGCCCAGCAGCCGGTTATGGTGCCCGGCAATAATTAAATCGATCTGCCGCTGCCGAACGCAGGTTTCCACGTCTTCAAACCGGCGGGTGGTCACCAGCGAGAGGGTATCCACCGGCAGGGAGACGGTGCAGGCCAGCTCGTTGAGCAGGGCTTTGGCCTGGATCACCTCCTGCGAGACCCGATCGTCGCGCAGGCTGTCGGAAACATAGTTCAGCGCCCGGTAATCGGTGCTGATGTGGGCGATGGTGATGCGCATGCCGTTCTCTTCTGCCATTCTGGCGGCATGCTGGAGCAGCGGGACGCCGTCCTGACTGCTGTTAATCAGTACCAGCGCATGGTGATAAACGGCCATGGCGTATATCCTCGGTAGGCTAAATAGCGCATGATGTCATTATTTTCCGCCCGCCAGCAGCGGAATGCAATCCCTTCCGGTCGCCTGATGAGCATGATGGCCGCGAAGGTGTCGTATCCAGGGCTAAAGGCTTGTTGTATGAACCGGTGAGTTGCGGTAAATTCCACAACGCTTAACAATTTCACTATTTTGACTCGGGGTGCCCTTCTTCGTTGAAGGCTGAGAAATACCCGTACCACCTGATCTGGATAATGCCAGCGTAGGGAAGTCAGAGACCGCAGGGTCATTGCTTCTACCTCGTCTGGCGGGAGCAAACCATGCCTGAGCTGCTGAATCCCGCGCCTGTCGCGCACCTGCGCCATCTGCTGCGCGCCCATTCCCCCCTTGTGCACTGCATGACTAATGACGTGGTGCAGACCTTTACCGCCAACGTTCTGCTGGCCGTCGGCGCCTCGCCGGCGATGGTGATCGATCCCCGCGAAGCGGCGCAATTTGCCGCTATCGCCGATGCGCTGTTAATTAACGTCGGTACCCTGACCGAAGATCGCGCCGTGGCGATGCGCGCCGCAGTGGAGCACGCCCGTCAGGCCGGCAAGCCCTGGACGCTGGATCCGGTGGCGGTCGGCGCCCTGACCGTGCGCACTGCCTTTTGTCACGAGCTGCTGGCCTTCCAGCCGGCGGCCATTCGCGGCAATGCCTCTGAAATTCTGGCGCTGGCCGGGATGAGCGCCGGCGGGCGCGGGGTGGATACCACCGATACGGCCGCCGCGGCGCTGCCGGCGGCCCAGGCGCTGGCTCGTCGGCTGGCTACCGTGGTGGCGGTCACTGGCGAGGTGGACTACGTCACCGACGGCGAGCGGGTGCTCAGCGTGGCGGGGGGCAATCCGCTGATGACCCGGGTGGTGGGCACCGGCTGCGCGCTGTCGGCGG
>NZ_MJDM01000005.1:1361397-1395287 GCF_008452795.1 Klebsiella sp. AqSCr | reverse complement strand
GGTGGCGGCGAGCGCGGCGCTGCCGGGAGACCGGCTGGAAAACGTGGCCGCCGCCTGCGGGCTGATGAAGCAGGCCGGGGAGATCGCCGCCCGTCAGGGAGGCCCAGGCAGCTTTATTCCGGCGTTTCTCGACGCGCTGTATCAGGAGGTGCAGGGATGAAACGCATCAACGCCCTGACCATCGCCGGCACCGATCCCAGCGGCGGGGCCGGTATCCAGGCCGATCTGAAAACCTTCTCCGCGCTGGGGGCCTATGGCTGCTCGGCGATCACCGCCCTGGTGGCGCAGAATACCCGCGGCGTACAGTCGGTCTATCGCATCGAACCGGATTTTGTGGCCGCGCAGCTCGACTCGGTGTTCAGCGATGTGCGTATCGATACCACCAAAATCGGCATGCTGGCGGAGACCGATATTGTGGAAGCCGTGGCCGAGCGGCTGGCGCGCTACCGGGTGGCCAACGTGGTGCTGGATACCGTCATGCTGGCGAAAAGCGGCGATCCGCTGCTGTCGGCTTCGGCGGTAGAGACCCTGCGTCAACGATTGTTGCCGCAGGTGTCATTGATCACCCCGAACCTGCCGGAAGCGGCCGCGCTACTCGATGCCCCCCATGCGCGTAACGAACGGGAAATGCTGGAGCAGGGGCGGGCGCTGCTGGCGCTGGGCTGCGGCGCGGTATTGATGAAGGGCGGCCATCTCGACGATGCCGAAAGCCCGGACTGGCTCTTCACCCGCGAAGGGGAACAGCGGTTCACCGCGCCGCGAGTGCAGACCAAAAATACCCACGGCACCGGCTGTACGCTCTCCGCCGCGCTGGCGGCGCTGCGCCCGCGTCACGCGGACTGGGCAGCCACCGTTATCGAGGCGAAGGCCTGGCTGTCGGCGGCTCTGGCGCAGGCCGACTCTCTGGAGGTAGGCCACGGTATCGGGCCGGTGCACCATTTCCACGCCTGGTGGTAAATGGCAGCGCAACGGGACAGCAGAATCTCCTGAAAAAATGGCCCCCCGGCTGGAAAATAGGCTAAGTCGGTACCAGGCTTAACCTGCCCAAAAAAATTGGGTTGGGATAATGCATGCCGGCTTCGGCCGGCCTTACGGGAGATTGCTATGACTGATATTACGCAGTTGCTGGGCAAAGATGCCGAGAGCCTGTTGCAGCACCGTTGTATAACCATTCCGTCCGACCAGCTGTATCTGCCTGGCGCAGATTATGTTGATCGGGTGATGGTGGATAACAACCGACCACCGGCGGTGCTACGCAATATGCAGACCCTGTACAATACCGGACGCCTGGGGGGAACCGGCTACCTTTCCATTCTGCCGGTTGACCAGGGCGTGGAGCACTCGGCGGGCGCCTCCTTTGCCGCCAACCCGCTGTATTTTGATCCGAAAAATATCGTCGAGCTGGCGATCGAAGCCGGCTGTAACTGCGTGGCGTCGACCTACGGCGTGCTGGCCTCGGTGTCGCGCCGCTACGCGCATCGCATCCCTTTCCTGGTGAAGCTCAACCATAACGAAACGCTGAGCTATCCCACCGAATACGACCAGACCCTCTACGCCAGCGTTGAGCAGGCGTTCAATATGGGGGCGGTGGCCGTGGGAGCGACGATCTATTTCGGCTCAGAACAATCCCGTCGTCAGATAGAAGAGATTTCCGCCGCCTTTGAGCGGGCCCATGAGCTGGGCCTGGTCACCGTGCTGTGGGCCTATCTGCGCAATTCGGCGTTCAAGAAAGACGGCGTCGACTATCATGTTTCCGCTGACCTGACCGGTCAGGCCAACCACCTGGCGGCCACCATCGGCGCCGATATCGTTAAGCAAAAGATGGCGGAGAATAACGGCGGCTACAAAGCGGTTAACTTCGGCTATACCGACGACCGGGTGTACAGCAAACTGACCAGCGATAACCCCATCGATCTGGTGCGCTACCAGCTGGCCAACTGCTATATGGGCCGCGCCGGGCTGATCAACTCCGGCGGCGCGGCGGGCGGGGAGACCGACCTTGCCGACGCGGTGCGCACGGCGGTGATCAATAAACGCGCCGGCGGCATGGGGCTGATCCTGGGCCGCAAAGCGTTTAAGAAATCGATGGCCGACGGCGTGAAGCTGATCAATGCCGTGCAGGATGTTTATCTGGATGGCAAAGTGACTATCGCATAAGGCAAAAATCCGGGCGTCACCGCCCGGATTGCTCTTTGTTTGTACCAGATGCGGTTTATTAAGACTCTGCCGCGTTGGCGGTAAACGGTTTCGCATGCTGATCGCTGGTAAAGCCAGGCTGTTCAACGCGGATTAACGGGCACAGGAAGAAGGCCAGAATATATAAGGCGGTATAGGCTATTACCACGCCGATAGTGCTGAAATAGGGCAGCAGTACCACGGCAATCGCCGGCGCCACAAAGTTCGACAGCCCGGCTGACAGGTTATAGACCGAAATCGCCGCGCCTTTATGGTTCGGCTCCAGCGCCGGGAACACCGCCGCCATCGGCACAAACGCGGCGACAAAAATCCCCAGGCAATAGCCGGTACCAGCGCCATGGCAAAATTATGGCCGAAGTGCTGGGGCAGGTAATAGAACGCCAGGCTGGAAAGCGCCATCCCGATGCAGCCGAACCAGCGGATAACCTTCATCCAGCCCATTTTCTCCGCCACAATCCCCCAGAAAACGTTCGAAAAGATCGTGGTGAAGAAGAATGCCGCCCATACCTGCAGCCATTCCGAGGTGGTAAATCCCAGCTCATCAACAAACATCATCGGCATGATCACCGCAAAACCAAACAGCGACAGGGTGTTGATAATGCGCACAATGCTCGAGAACAGAATGCTGCGGTTGGTATAGAGTAGCGTCGCCGCGCGCCCCAGTTCGGCGAATTTTTCACGAGTGGTCAGGTTCTGCATATGGCGCGGCGTTTCGGTATGACGCATCGACACCAGCGCAATAATGCCGCCGGTGGCGCAAAAGAGCAGCGCCAGCCACAGGGTGCCCATTTCGCCAATGTGGGGAATGGTAAAGCTCGGAATATAGCTGCCGAACACGCCGATACCCACCGAGTAGACCGCCCAGAACCAGCCCAGCGCGGAGCTGGAACTGTCGCTGCGGACGTTGTGGATAATGGCGACGATAAAGGAGTAGAGGAACAGCGGGTAGGCCAGGCCGCGGATGCCATAAAACAGCAGGATCAGCGCATAGTTGGCGCGACCGAGGCCGAAGACGAGGAACAGTACGTGGAACACACACCACAGCACGAAGCCAATCAGCATGGCCTTGCGTGGGGTAATGATTTCCGCCACCACGCCGGAGACCCACGCCGACAGGGCGGCAGCCAGACCGTAGAGAGTAAAGGCAAAGGAAGCCTGCGCCGGGGTGAATCCGAGTGCTTTGATGTAGTGCGACAGAAAAGCCAGCTCAAAGCCGTCGCCGGTCATAAACACGGCGATGGCGACATATCCCCAGATGAGGTTGAGCGGTAGACCGTACCACTGTTTGTTATTAACGGACATGTTGACCTCGATTTCAGAGTGCAGATGAGTGTCTCCGCTGCACAGCAGCGGAGCATTATTGTTATAAAATAAGGAGGTATGTTATTCGCGAATCAGCCTGCCGGCCTGTTGTAGCGCCTTATAGGCCGCATACCTGCGCTGATGAAGCGGGCTAAACGCCGTCTCGCTGTGATAGGTGGCATCCACCTGAGTAAACTGCTTCATGGCCTCCGGCAGCGAAGCCGCGACTCTGCCCGCCACCGCGCCGAGGATGGCGGAACCTAACAGCACCGGCTCGCGGCTGGCGGTGCTCACGACGCTAACGCCGCAGGCGTCGGCCAACAGCTGACGCACCAGCGGATGCTGCCCGGCTCCGCCGCTGATGACGATATTTTCACTCTCAATTCCGCAGGCGCGCTGGGCGTCAATGATCTGTCGCAGACCATAGCCAATCCCGCATAAGCCGGCAACGTACAGCGCGGTCAGGTTATCCAGGTCCCGCTCCATCCCCAGCCCGGCAATCAGCGCTTTCGCGTGGGGATCGGCAAGCGGCGCGCGATTACCGAGAAACTCCGGAACGACGTGCAGACCGGCGGCCAGCGTTACCGCCTCAGAAGGCGAAGCAACTTGCGTCAGAACGCGATCCGCCAGCCAGACCGGTAGAGGGACGCCTGCGGCTTTCGCTTGCTCGCGCGCTTCTGCAGCCGCCGGATGGAAGCTCAGCAGCTGGTCGATAGCCGCGCCGGCGGCGCTTTGCCCGCCTTCACTTAGCCAGTAGCCCGGCACCATCGCCGAATAGTAAGGGCCCCAGACGCCCGGGACGAATACCGCTTCCTGAGTGGTGGTCATGGTGCAGGAAGAAGTACCGAAGACATAGGCCATATTGTTGACCGCGCCGTTAAGCACGCCGACGGTACCGATGCCGCCCGCGTGGGCGTCAATCATCCCCACCGCCACCGGTGTACCGATCGGCAGGCCCATCTCCTCTGCCGCCGTGGCGCAAAGGCCCTCGCCGCAGGGGGTGCCTGGATCGACAATCCGCTGGCCGATGCGGACAAAATCTTCATCCGCCAGCTCTGCGAGGCCAATCTGGCGGAAGTAACCGGCATCCCAGCGTTGTTCATGCGCCAGGTAGGTCCATTTACAGGTCACCGTGCAGACCGAGCGGGCTTTATCGCCGGTTGAGCGCCAGGTGAGGTAATCGGCGAGGTCGAAGAAGTGGCGCGCCTGCTGATAGATGTGCGGGCGATTCTCCTTCAGCCACAAAATTTTCGGCGTTTGCATCTCCGGCGAGATTTTGCCGCCAACGTACCGCAGTACCGGGTGGCCCGTGGCATTGATCTTTTCCGCCTGCCCGGTGGCGCGATGATCCATCCAGACAATAATGTTGCGGTCCGCATCGTCCGAAGGCCCGACCGCCAGCGGTGCATCGTTATCGCCAATCACCACCAGCGAGCAGGTGGCATCGAAGCCGATCCCGGCGATCGACGACGGCGAAACGCCGGCGTTGGCCACCGCCGTTTTAATGCAGTAGCACACCGCCTGCCAGATCTCACGGCTCGACTGCTCGACCTTGTTTCCGGCGCTGCGAAACAGGGTTATTTCCCGGGTCGCGTGGGCGAGGAGCTCGCCCCGCAGATTGAATACCCCGGCGCGCACGCTGCCCGAACCGACATCCACGCCAATAATGTTTTGCGTATCGTTTTGCATCACATCCTCTCACAGGCTGGCCAGGGTCAGAGATCCACGCTGTTCGGCAGGATCACAATGTCGCGCACGGTGACGTTTTTCGAACGCGTCACCATAAACAGCACCGACTCCGCCACTTCAATCGGCTGCATCAGGCTGCCGTTGGCCAGTGCTTCGTCCATTTTGGCTTTTGGCCAGTCGTCCAGCAGAGCGGTAACCACCGGGCCCGGCAGTACGGCGCCGACGCGCACGCCATACTGCGCCACCTGGCGACGAGTGGTGTGTACAAATGCCTGCACCGCGAATTTCGACGCGGTATAGACAGGCTCCCAGATCACCGGCACCACGCCCGCGATCGAGCTGGTGAAGATAATATCCCCGGATTTTTGCGCGATCAGATGCGGCAGGACGCTGCGCACGCAGCGGAAGGCGGCGTTGATATTAAGGTGCAGCACGCGGTCCCAGACGTCCGGGTCGCCCTCGGCCACCGGCCCGCCGATATAGGCGCCGGCGTTGGCGTGGAAGATATCGAGACGCCCGGTAAGCTGCAAAATGCCCTGCAGTAGGTTATCGACCTGGTCCGCCTGCATCAGGTCGACCTGCAGGGCGAAGGCGTTTTCGCCAAGTTCGGCGACCAGTTTGTTGAGCTTTTCGCCTTCGCGGTCGATCAGTACCACTTTTGCGCCAGCCCCCAGCAGGGTCCTCGCGCACTCGAGGCCGATACCGGACGCCGCGCCGGTGATCGCGGCGACTTTACCGCTGAGGGAAGTATTCATAGAGGAGACAGAGTGGTTCATTTTATAATCCTTTGCCGTGTCTGGTTAAAACTATCGAACGCGAGGGCATCACGTTCGAGGTGATAGACTAAAACTGGTAACATATTGAATATCAGCATCTTAATTCAGGCTTGCTGGCATGTTGAGGCGGTATGCGCGCGTACTTCCTGGCGTGAAAAGGATGCTCAATCGATGAAGCTATGTTGCTCTCGCTTCATCGATTGAGCAAGTGGGGAAATTAACAGCGACATGATTTTGTGACGCAAGTTGGAAAAATGAAGAAGATAACGATTTACGACCTGGCGGAACTTTCCGGCGTTTCGGCGAGCGCGGTGAGCGCTATCCTCAACGGTAACTGGAAAAAGCGCCGCATCAGCGCCAAGCTTGCGGAAAAGGTGACGCGGATTGCCGAGGAGCAGGGCTATGCGATTAACCGTCAGGCCAGCATGCTGCGCAGTAAAAAATCACACGTCATCGGTATGATTATCCCCAAATATGATAACCGCTACTTCGGTTCCATCGCCGAACGCTTTGAGGAGATGGCCCGCGAGCGCGGCCTGCTGCCGATTATCACCTGTACGCGCCGGCGTCCGGAACTGGAGATCGAAGCGGTAAAGGCGATGCTCTCCTGGCAGGTTGACTGGGTGGTCGCGACCGGGGCGACCAATCCGGATAAAATTTCCGCGCTATGCCAGCAGGCGGGCGTGCCAACGGTCAATCTCGACCTGCCGGGCTCTCTCTCGCCGTCGGTGATTTCGGATAACTACGGCGGCGCGAAAGCGCTGACTCATAAGATCCTGGCTAATAGCGCCCGCCGCCGCGGAGAGCTGGCGCCGCTGACCTTTATCGGCGGGCGCAGCAGCGACCATAACACCAGCGAGCGTTTACGCGGCTTCCACGATGCGCATCGCGAGCTGGGGCTTAGCGTGCCGCAGGAGAATATTCTGGCTCCCGGCTATTCGAAAGGCCACGTTGAGGACTGCCTGCAGGAGCGGTTTGGCAGCGCGAAGACGTTGTTGCAGGGGATATTTGTTAACTCGACGATATCCCTGGAAGGGGTTGTGCGCTGGCTGTCGCAGGTGGGTCTGACCGGCAGCGAGCAGCCGCCGATGGGCTGCTTCGACTGGGATCCTTTTGTCTACCTGCTGGGGCACGATATCGACATGGTGCAGCAGGACGTGCCGGCGATGCTGGACGCTGTTTTTTCGATTATTGACGCCGGCGAAGCCAGCCAGCAGCGGATTGAAATTCCCCCGCGACTGATGAGCAGCAGCTGAGTCGCTGTCTGGCTGTTCGACGTTACCGCGTCAGCAGCCAGCGGGCGGTATGCTCATCGGTCACCAGGCCATTAATCCAGCCGCCTTTAAGGGCGGCCAGGATCGCCGGTCGTTTATGTTCTCCACAGGCAGCGGCAATCCGCGGGCAGTGGCTCTGGCGGATATCATAGCTGGTGATCATGCGGTTGATCTCGCTGTCTACCACGTCGCCTTGCGCATCAATAAACCGCCCGAGGATCTCCCCGATGCCGCCGCGGGCGGTCAGCTCATCCATCTGCGCCTGATTGATAAAGCCGTCTTTAAAGATCGGACTTTGCGTGCCCAGCGGACCAATACCGACAAAAATCACGTTCGCCTCGCGGGCGACGCCGGAGACGCTGCGGAATAAGCGATTGGTGCACCACATTTCATACTCATCCGCGCTTTGGGCGTAGCGCGGCGCCGGCCACTGATAGTACTTGGCCTTAATTTTGCGGGTCAGCAGCAGGGGCACGTCATCGTAATAATTGCACTGCCCGTCGGCGTTCATGGCGCTGATCAGCGCCACGCAGCGGGTATTCAGGCTGTCAAAATCGATGCGCTGCAGCGCTTTTTTCAGGGTCAGGCCCGAGCCCAGACCGATAATTTTCTCTTTATCATCCTGCAGATAGCGAGCCATCAGCTGATAGCAGCCAAATGACACACTGTCGAGGGTGCTTTCTTCGCTAAAGGCGGGGACCACATTGCACTCGATCAAGCGGTATTTTTCCTGCAGCAACTGCGCATAATCGAGGCAGTTCGCTACCGGATGGTGCAGATTAATCGACACAATCCCTTCTTCTTTCGCGGCGGCGATCAGCCGTTGCACCACCGGTCTGGAGGTGCCCAGTAGGCTGGCAATCTCGCTCTGATTCTGGCCGGCGATGTAATACATCCATGCGGCACGCACCTTCTGATCCAACCGGATATCGTCTTCTTTACTCATGGTTTCCCGCCCTAAGTTGCTGGCCAGGGCACGCAATTGGCCCGGCGAATACCCGCATTCTCGCCGTGGTTGGCATAACTGGCAAGCTTTTGCTCTTTGCTGGTCATTTGTAATTTAATTGGGTAATTGCTCTTTTGTGATCCATGGCTCTTATTTCGGTCAAATGATCAATTACAGTGGCGCCATCAACTCAAGGAGAGCAGAACATGAACAATCAATTCACATGGCTTCATATCGGTCTGGGTTCTTTTCATCGTGCGCATCAGGCGTGGTATCTGCATCGTCTGATTGCTTCCGGGGATAATCGCTGGCGCATCGCAGCGGGGAATATTCGCAACGACGCCGAGCAGGTGGTCCAGGCGCTGGCGGCGCAGGGAGGACGTTACGTCCTCGAGACCGTCAGCCCGGAAGGGGAGCGCGAATATGAAGAGATCACCTCAATCCAGAAACTGCTGCCGTGGCAGGCCGGGCTACAGCCGCTGATTAACGAAGGGGCAAACCCGCAGACCAAAGTTATCGCCTTTACTGTGACGGAAGGGGGGTACTACCTGAACACTCGTCATCGGCTGGAAACCAGCAACCCCGATCTGCAGGCCGACCTGCAAGGCGAGTGCAAAACCATTTACGGCACCCTCGCGCGGATCCTGGAAAAGCGCATGGCCGACAACGCCGGGCCGCTGACCCTGCTCAACTGCGATAACGTGCGTCATAACGGCGAGCGTTTCCACGACGGTATGGTCGAGTTCCTGCAGCTCACCGGCAAACAGGCGGTGATTGACTGGATGGCGGCCAATACCACCTGTCCGAACACCATGGTGGACCGCATCACCCCGCGTCCGGCGGCCGATCTGCCGGCCCGCATCAAAGCGCAAACCGGAATTGATGACAAAGCGCCAGTGATGGGGGAGACCTTTATCCAGTGGGTAGTGGAGAACAACTTCCGCGATGTCCGCCCGAATCTGGAGGCAGTCGGCGTGGAGATGGTGGAGTCGGTCATCCCGTATGAAGAGGCGAAAATCCGTATTTTGAACGCGTCGCACAGCTGCATTGCCTGGGCGGGAACCTTAATCGGCCAGCAGTATATTCATGAAAGCACGCTGACCGATGTTATCTACGCCATTGCCGACCGCTACGTTACGGAGGACGTTATTCCGTGTCTCGGCGACAACGGCATTGATCTGCCGACCTACCGGGATGTGGTGCTTAAGCGCTTTACCAACCCCTATATCCAGGACACCAACCAGCGCGTCGCCGCCGACGGCTTCTCGAAAATTCCGGCGATGATCGCGCCAACCTTGCAGGAGTGCTACCAGCGCGGCGTCCGCCCTGAGGCGACCGCCATGCTGCCGGCGCTGTTCTTCGTCTTTATGGAGCAGTGGCACAAGGGAACTCTGCCGTATCAGTACCAGGACGGCATCCTGGATGCGCAGGCGGTGCATGAGATGTTCGAGGCTCAGGATCCGGTGGCTGTCTTCGCCCGTGATAAAGCCCTGTTTGGTGATCTCGCCAACAACGCGGATTTCCTGGCGCTGATGCGCGAGAAAGTCGCCGCCGTTTACACGCTGATTAACTAAGAGGTGGCTATGTATCTGGGTATCGATCTCGGCACATCGGAAGTCAAAGCGCTGGTCATTGATGAGAACCATGAGGTTATCGCCAGCCATAGCGCGCCGCTGAGTATTCAGCGGCCTCATCCGCACTGGTCAGAACAAGCGCCAGAGCTATGGTGGGAGGCGACGGAGTACCTGATGGCCACGCTACGGGAAAAATGCGCGCAGCATTGGCCGGCCATTAAGGCGATTGGCCTCTCCGGGCAGATGCACGGCGCGGTGTTGCTGGATGCAGAGGGGAAGGCGATCCGTCCGGCCATTCTGTGGAACGACACCCGCTGCGCCGCAGAGTGCGCCGAGCTGGAGGCGATGGCGCCGGAGCTGCATCAGGTGGCGGGCAACCTGGCGATGCCGGGCTTTACCGCGCCGAAGCTGTTGTGGGTGCGCCGTCATGAGCCGCAGCACTTTCAGCGCACCGCCACGGTGCTGCTGCCCAAGGATTATCTGCGCTACCGGATGACCGGGAAGAAAGTCTCCGATATGTCGGACGCCGCCGGGACGCTGTGGCTGGACGTGGCGAAGCGCGACTGGTCCGACGCTCTGCTGGACAAGTGCGGCCTGTCGCGTAGCCAAATGCCGACGCTGGTCGAAGGCTGCGAGATTTCCGCCACCCTTGACCCGCAGGTGGCTGCCCGCTGGGGGCTGAACGCCTCGGTGGTGGTGGCCGGGGGCGGGGGGGATAACGCGGTCAGCGCCATTGGCGTCGGCGCGGTCTCGCCGGGGGATGCGTTTATTTCGCTCGGCACCTCCGGGGTGCTGTTTGTGGTGACCGATGCCTATCGTCCGGCGCCGCAGTCGGCGGTACATGCGTTTTGTCACGTGCTGCCGAACCTGTGGCACCAGATGAGCGTCATGCTGAGCGCCGCCAGCTGTTTGCAGTGGTTCTGCCGCCTGACCGGCACCACGGAGGTGGCGCTGCTGGCGGAGATTGCCGAGCTAAGCGAGGAGGATAAAGCCAACGCGCCGTTCTTCCTGCCCTATCTCTCCGGGGAACGAACCCCGCATAACGATCCTGACGCGCGCGGCATCTTCTGGGGCATGACCCACGCCAGCCTGCGCGCGCAGCTCGGCTACGCGGTGCTGGAGGGGGTGAGCTTTGGGATCAACGACGGCCTGCAGGCATTGAAAGAGAGCGGGACACCGATCGCGCAGTGCTCGCTGGTGGGCGGGGGCGCCCGCAGCCCGTTCTGGGCCCAGCTGCTGGCCGATATTCTCGCTATGCCGGTGGTGACCCACAAAGGCGGAGAGACCGGCGGCGCACTGGGCGCGGCGCGGCTGGCCTGCCTGGCGGCGGGCAAACCCATTGCCGCGGTGTGTGAAAAACCGGAAGTCTGGCAGACCTGGCGTGCGGATCCCATTCGCCACCACACCCTGATGCAACGCTACGCGCAGTTTAAAGCCCTGTATTTAAACGATCTGCACTATCGACAGCACTGATTTTCATCATAACCGCCGCTTCGTTGCACGTCGCGGAGCGGCCACCCTGTACCCTGAAAACGAGGTCATTATGTCTATCAATAATAAACAGTGGCTCGGTTTACCCCTGAACCTGCTCTGGGGATACATCGCCATTGCCGTATTTATGACCGGCGACGGTTTTGAATTAGCCTTTCTGTCGCACTATATCAAAGCGCTCGGCTTCTCTCCGGCGGAGGCCTCCTTTGCCTTTACCCTCTACGGCCTGGCCGCCGCGCTGTCGGCGTGGATTTCCGGGGTGGTGGCGGAAATTATCACCCCGCTGAAAACGATGATGATTGGCTTCGTGCTGTGGTGCGTATTCCACGTGCTGTTCCTCGTTTTCGGCCTCGGTCACGCCAACTATGCGCTGATCCTGCTTTTCTACGGCATCCGCGGCTTCGCCTATCCGCTGTTCCTCTACTCGTTTATCGTGGCGATTGTCCATAACGTCAAAAGCGACAACGCCAGCTCGGCCATCGGCTGGTTCTGGGCGGTGTATTCCATCGGCATCGGGGTCTTCGGCAGCTATATTCCGAGCTTTACCATTCCGCACATTGGCGAAATGGGCACCCTGTGGCTGGCGCTGGCCTTCTGCCTTACCGGGGGCGTGATTGCCCTGGTTTCCCTGCGCCATATTCAAACGCCGCAGCATATGCAGAATCTCACCACCCGTGAGAAGTTTTCCGAGCTGGGACGCGCCGCGACGCTGCTCTATACCAACCGCAATATTCTGCTGTCGAGCATGGTGAGGATCATCAATACCCTCTCGCTGTTCGGCTTTGCGGTGATTATGCCGATGATGTTTGTCGATGAGCTGGGCTTCAGCACTTCAGAATGGCTCCAGGTATGGGCAGTCTTCTTCTTCACCACCATTTTCTCTAACGTGCTGTGGGGGATCCTCGGGGAAAAACTGGGCTGGATGAAGGTGGTGCGCTGGTTCGGCTGCATCGGGATGGCGCTCTCCAGCCTGGCGTTTTACTACATTCCTCAGCACTTTGGCCATAGCTTTGCGATGGCGCTGATCCCCGCCATCGCCCTCGGGATCTTTGTCGCCGCCTTCGTGCCGCTGGCGGCCGTGTTCCCGGCGCTGGAGCCGAAGCATAAAGGTGCGGCCATTTCGGTCTATAACCTGTCGGCGGGGATGTCGAACTTTCTCGCGCCGGCGATTGCCGTGGTGCTGCTGCCGTTCTTCAGCACCATCGGGGTGGTGATCGCCTATACCGGATTGTACGTGGTGGCCTTTTTCCTCTGCGCCTTTATCCGCGTGGAGCAGCCGGGGTTCTCCCACAAGGAAGCAACCGCCCGCGAGCAGGTTGAATTCTCATAGGTACTGCGGCTGGCATGCGCCTCATGCCAGCCTTAATGAGGTGAACGAATGAGTATGCAGGCGGTTATTTTTGACATGGATGGCGTGATTATTGATTCCGAGGCGCTGTGGCGTCAGGCGCAGATTGACGCCCTCGCGCAGTGGGGGGCAACGGCGAGCGTTGCTGAATGTGAAACCCTGACCAAGGGCAAGCGCCTCGACGACATTGCCGGCACCTGGTGCCGCTATTTTCAGCTTGATCTCGCTCCGCAGCGGCTTGAAGACGCCATCCTGCAGCGCATCACCCGCCTGATTGCCGCGAAAGGCGAACCGATGCGCGGGGTGCAGGAGGCGTTACGCTATTTTCGCGAAGCGGGTTATAAGATTGCGCTCGCCACGTCATCATCTCGTCAGGTTATTGCCGCTGTGCTGAACAAGCTTTCGCTCTGGCACTTTTTTGACGCGATCTCCAGCGCGGATGATGAACCACGCGGCAAACCGCACCCGGCGGTGTACCTCACGACGCTGCGGAAGCTCAATCTCAACGCCAGCCAGTGTCTGGTGATTGAGGATAGCTTTACCGGCTTTTGCGCGGCCCAGTCGGCGGGGATTGCCACGATAGTGATTGCAGAAGATAGCCAGCACGCGCGTTTTCAGGCCGCCGCTGGCCGCTATCAAACCTTACCTGAACTGCTGGAAGCGCTTAGCGCGGAGCCAGCGGCGGTGGTATAAGTCAGCCATTTGTGGGCGCAGACATTCCCGGGATGTAGCTGGTCGGTTAATCTTTTTTCTGCGCTCACGCCCCATTGACAGCCTTAATCCGCGGGAAAGGTTCAGGGGGCGCCAAACCGGTTTTTTGCCGGGTGGCGGCTGCCGCCTGACCCGGCCTGGGTTGACTTCCCCGGATGGCGCGGCGCTTATCCGCGCGAGATGAGATCTGCGAACCGTAGGCCCGGCCAGCGCAGCGCCGCCGGGCAGTGTGCCCCTGTCCGCCTCAGCGTAGCAGCGGGCAGTCGGGCGGCAGCCGGCAGCGCAGGGCCGCCGGTAACAGCTCCATACGGAAGGTTTTTCCGCTGAGCGGCTCGCCGTCGAGGTTAAAGGTCATCTCATGGGGCGCGGTTATTTCAAACCACGAGGAGACACCGTCAACAATATTCGGCGAGTTTTCCGGATTCGCCAGGGTGCTGAACAGGGCAGGGATCAGCTCTTCGCCGGTGAAAATGCGCAGATGCAGCAGACCATCGTTAATCAACGCCTCCGGACACAGCTGCTGGCCGCCGCCGGCCTGGCGGCCGTTGCCGATGCCGATGACCAGCGCATCGCCCTGCCAGTGAAAGTTCTCCCCGCGGATCTCGCAGCGGTCCGGCTTCAGGGTATCCATGCGCATCAGACCGTGGATTAAATAAGAGACACCGCCGAGCGCGGCCTTGAGTTTTTCCGGCGTTTCGGTGGTGATCCGGGTGCCGAACCCGCCGGTCGCCATATTAATAAAGCCGGTTTTATCATTCACCCGGGCGATATCTATCGGCACATCGCGGCCGACGATCGCCAGCTTGAGGGCGCTGGCCAGATCCTGCGGAATACCGACGCTGGTGGCAAAGTCGTTAGCCGTGCCCAGCGGTAAAATCCCTAGCGCCATCTTGCCGCCGCGCTCCACCAGCGCGGTCGCCACTTCATTAATGGTGCCATCGCCACCGCCGGCGATCACCGTTTCAACGTTCAGCTGCAGGGCTTCATCGATAAACCGAGCGGCATCGCCCTTTTCCCAGGTCACGCGGACGTGAATATCAATCCTTTCATCGCGTAACAGGTTAACCGCTTCGCGTAGCTGCGGTTCATTGGCACCTTTGCCGTTAAGGATCAGTAAGCTGGCAGGAAACGTAGACATCATCAAGGGAACCTTTATTGCTCAATGTTGCATAAAGTGTACCGCATGACGAAAGCGAAGACCGGAGGAGAGGCAAAAAAATAAGCCCGCGTAAGGGAGATTACGCAGGCTAAGGAGGTGGTTCCTGGTACAACTAGCATTTATGGGTTATGTTTTTCAGCGAAATGAATGATACCTGTTTCGATCGAAACGGTATGTGATCCGATTCTAATATCCTTACATCGTGAAAAAATAACGCAAATTAACTAGTTACCGTGCGGATTTCTGGTTGTTTGACCAGTAAAGTTGCGCATTAGCAGGGCATACTGCAGGGGCAGGTCGTCCGGCACAGGTAACCAGACGGTATAGCCATCGCCCGGGGCCACCGGCATGGTTTCGCCTTTGCCATTCTCCATATGCTCAAGGGTGAAGTTGACGTTCCCCTGCGGGGTCATCAGCTCAAGGCTGTCGCCGACGCTGAACTTATTTTTGACCGCCACGGCCGCCAGCGGGCCGTTACGCTCTCCGGTGAATTCGCCGACAAACTGCTGGCGCTCGGAGACGGAGTAGCCGTACTCGTAGTTCTGATAATCGTCATGGGTATGGCGGCGCAGGAAGCCTTCGGTGTACCCGCGGTGGGCCAGCCCCTCCAGGGTCTCCAGCAGGCTGGTATCGAACGGTTTGCCGGCGGCGGCATCGTCGATCGCCTTGCGGTAAACCTGAGCGGTGCGCGCGCAGTAGTAGAAGGATTTGGTGCGGCCTTCGATCTTCAGCGAGTGAACGCCCATCTGGGTCAGACGCTCAACGTGGGCGATAGCCCGCAGATCTTTCGAGTTCATGATGTAGGTGCCGTGTTCGTCCTCAAAGGCGGTCATGTATTCGCCCGGACGTTTGGCTTCCTCAATCATAAAGACTTTATCGGTCGGCGCGCCGATGCCGAGGGTAGGCTCCACGGTCTGCACCGGGATCGGCTCATATTTGTGGACGATGTTGCCGACGTCGTCCTCTTTGCCTTCCGCCACGTTGTATTCCCAGCGGCAGGCGTTGGTGCAGGTCCCCTGGTTCGGGTCGCGCTTGTTGATATACCCGGAGAGCAGGCAGCGGCCGGAGTAGGCCATGCACAGCGCGCCGTGGACGAAAATCTCGATCTCCATCTCCGGCACCTGGCGGCGAATCTCTTCGATTTCATCCAGCGACAGTTCACGCGACAGGATCACGCGGGTGAGCCCCATCTGCTGCCAGAATTTGACCGTCGCCCAGTTGACGGCGTTGGCCTGCACTGAAAGATGGATCGGCATCTCCGGGAAGTGTTCCCGCACCAGCATGATTAAACCCGGATCGGACATGATCAGCGCGTCCGGACCCATCTCCACCACCGGCTTCAGATCGCGAATAAACGTTTTCAGCTTGGCGTTATGCGGGGCGATGTTGACCACCACATAGAATTTTTTACCCAGCGCGTGGGCTTCATTGATGCCGAGCTGCAGATTTTCGTGATTGAATTCGTTGTTACGCACGCGCAGCGAGTAGCGCGGCTGACCGGCATAAACGGCATCGGCGCCATAGGCGAAAGCGTAACGCATATTCTTCAGCGTTCCCGCCGGGGAGAGGAGTTCTGGTTTAAACATGGTGTTCTCGTTCTGATGACAGGTCAGATTCGCCGCACCTGGTGCGGCGAGTTGGGGAGTGTCCCCACATTAAGGGCGGGCATTGTAGCGCCGCGGCGAAGGGGAGTAAATATCAGATAGGTATCTTTCAGTATGGCTAATTTGTTTGCCATTTTGAACCTGGGCAGTGCTCACACTGACAGCGTTAATAACGCCTGGTGGGATAGGCTCTAGGGAGTTCCCCGGGTTGCGGCGTAAACGCCTTACCCGGGCTACGGATTGCAGATGGCGGTGAACGTGTAGCCCGGCGAAGCGCAGCGCGAGCCGGGAAAAGGCTAACTACGCCAGCCGGCAGGCGTCCGCTTCCCAGCGGTAGCCAACGCCATACACCGCGCGGATAAACGACTGCTCGGCGTCCAGCGCCTCCAGCTTACGCCGCAGGTTCTTGATGTGGCTGTCGATGGTGCGATCGGTGACTACCCGATAATCGTCATACAGATGGTTGAGTAGCTGTTCGCGGGAGAACACTTTGCCCGGCTCCTGGGAGAGGGTTTTCAGCAGCCGGAACTCGGCGGGAGTGAGGTCCAGCAGCTTGTCGCGCCAGGAGGCCTGAAAACGACCTTCGTCGACAATCAGCGGGCTCTGGGCGTCCAGCGCCTGCAGATCGCGCTGCGGCTTGCAGCGGCGGAGGATGGTTTTTACCCGGGCGACCACTTCCCGCGGGCTGTAGGGCTTGCAGATATAGTCGTCGGCGCCTATTTCCAGCCCCAGCAAACGGTCGATCTCTTCGATTTTCGCCGTCACCATCACCACCGGAACATCGGAGAAGCGGCGAATTTCCCGGCACAGCGTCAGACCGTCGGTACCGGGCAGCATCAGATCCAGCAGGATCAGGTGCGGCGGCGTCTGGCGGACGTAGGGCAGGACCTTGTCGCCGTGGTTAATCAACGCAGGCGCATAGCCGGCGGCCTGCAGATAATCAATCAGCAGCTGGCCGAGCTTCGGTTCATCTTCCACGATAAGGATGCGTGGGGTGTTTTCATCTACAGGCAATTCAGTCATACGTCTCTCGGTAAATCATGTTCCAGAGGTAACTCAACTTTAATGCTAACCCCGCCAAAAGGCGAATGGTCGGCACGCAGGGTGCCGCCGTGGGCCGCTACGATATTGAGGCAAATCGCCAGCCCGAGGCCGGAGCCGCCGCTGGCGCGGTTGCGCGATCCTTCCGCCCGGTAAAAGCGTTCGCACAGGCGGGCCAGCTGCTCATCGCTGACGCCGGGGGCGCTGTCAGCGAAGTCAATCACCAGCATCCGGCCGCTGCGGCGGGCGGTGATGTGCAGGCTGCCGCCGCTGTCGGTATAGCGCAGGCTGTTCTCCAGCAGATTGTTGAAGAGCTGCATCAGGCGGTCGCGGTCGCCGAAGATCATCGCCTGCTCCGGGAGCGACACCTGAATGCTTAGCTGCCGGCTGGCGAAGCGCTCGCGAAAAGCGCCCGCCGCCACTTCCAGCAGGGTGATGATATCCAGTGAGGTTTTCTGGTAGGCCAGCGCCCCCTCGTCGGACATCGACAGCTGATGGAGGTCGTCCACCAGCTTGGTGAGGGTAGCCACCTCGGCCTGCAGAGAAGGAATCGACTCGGGGGTAAAGCGCCGGACCCCGTCCTGAATCGCCTCCAGCTCGCCGCGCAGCACCGCCAGCGGGGTGCGCAGCTCATGGGAGATATCGGCCATCAGATCGCGACGCATCTGCTGGTTCCGCTCCAGGGTGCTGGCGAGCTGGTTAAAATCCTGCGCCAGGCGGCCGAGCTCATCGCCGCCGGTCACCGTCACGCGGGTGGAAAAGTCGCCTGCCGCCAGCTTATGGGTGCCTTCCACCAGCCGCTTCACCGGCGCCAGCAGACCGCGGGCCAACGGGAAAGTGGCCAGCGCGGCAAGCAGGGTGGCAAGGGCGACGATCAGCCAGCTGGTGCGCTTTTGCTGCCGGTCGAAGTTAATGTCGGTATTGCGCGTCAGCCGCTCTACCGGCGAGGCGATAACTTTGCCCACCTCCGCGCCGTTGACCACGATGCTGCGCTGGGTGCCGTCCTCCGGGACGCGCTCACGCGGCCCCACCAGCACGCGCCCCGACTGATCCACCACCCAGAACATGGTGCGCCAGCCGTGGGGCGGCATTTCCGGCCTCGGGTGCGGGCCGTCAGGGGGGCCATCCGGCGGCGGCCCGTCCGGGGCGGCGTCCGGCTTCATGGCGTGCCCCGGCGGCGAGCGGTCGTCGTTATCCCGTTCGAAGGTGCGCAGCAGCTGGAAGATAAAGCGGTCATTGTTGCGCAGAAACGCCCAGCTGCCATGCTGGGCATACTGCTCGCTCAGCGCGTCGCTGAGCATGGTTAAGCGCTGCTCATTGCCGCGCTTGATATAGTCGATAAACCCGCGTTCAAAACTAATGCGCACCGCCCAGTGCATGCTGATCAGCAGCACGATGCAGGTGGCGAATATAGCGAGGAACAGCTTGCCGGTAATACCCGGGCGCCAAAATTTCACGATCCACTCCTGTTGCGTCGACGGAGGACGGTATTGCTGCCGACGTCATCCGGTACCCGGGAAAAGATGAGCGCCGGCAGGGCGATGATCGCCGCCATGCTCAGATAGGTGTAGAGAAAGACCTGATGGGTGCTGGCGGCGTCGAGGCTCATATGCTGCTGGCCATACAGCCCCAGCAGCAGCCCGGCGATGGTCACTCCGATACTCATCGACAGCTGCATCACCATCGACAGCAGGCTGTTGCCGCTGCTGGCCAGATCGTCCGGGAGATCTTTCAGCGTCAGGGTATTCATTGAGGAGAAGCGGCTGGCGTTGATCATCCCCTGCAGAAACAGGACCAGCGGCAGCGCGTAATACCACCCGGCCAGGGCGCTAAACATAAACAGCAGGCTGACCGCCGCCAGGCCCAGGGTGCTGGCGACCAGCACCCGACGGTAGCCAAAGCGGTTGACCACCTGGACCACGATCCGCTTCATGCCCATGCTGCCGAGCACCATCGGGATCATCATCAGCCCGGCGTGAAAGGGGGAGAAGCCGAGGCCGATCTGCAGAAACACCGGGGTCATAAACGGCAGCATGCCGCTGCCGATGCGTCCCGCGAAGCTGCCGCCGAGGCCGAGAGAGAAAGTGCGGTTGCGAAACAGGTTAAGGCTAAACAGCGCCCGGGCGTTGCCGCGGGCGTGCCACAGGTAGAGCAGCAGGGCGCAGAGGCCGACGGCCACCAGCCCCGCCAGCCAGGCAGGGGAAATGCCGAGCCCTTTCTGGCCGTCGAGCGCCAGGGTCAGGGTCGCCATTCCGGCGGCCAGCAGCAGAAAGCCGGAGAGATCGAAGCGCCGGGTCTGCATGGTGTAGTTGGGCATCAGACAGAGGGTGGCGATCGCGCCAACGATCCCCACCGGGATGTTGATGAGGAAGATCCAGTGCCAGGAGGCGTACTCCACCAGCACCCCGCCCAGCGCCGGGCCGAGCAGCGGGCCGACCTGGCCCGGCAGGGTGACGAAGGTCATCGCCGCCATATACTGATCGCGCGGGACGATCTTCATCACCGTCAGGCGGCCGACCGGCACCATCATCGCGCCGCCGACCCCCTGCAGCACCCGCGCCATCACCAGCTGGTCGAGGGTGCTGGCCTGGGCGCAAAACAGCGATCCGGCGGTAAACAGCACGATGGCGGTGAAGAAGATATTGCGCACCCCGACCCGGTCGGCCAGCCAGCCGCTGGCCGGCAGCATCACCGCCACCGTTAACACATAGGAGACGATAATCATATGCATATGCAGCGGACTCTCCCCGAGGCTTTTGGCCATCGAGGGGAGGGCGGTGTTAACGATGGTGGTGTCCAGCGACTGCATAAAGAAGCCGAACGCCACTATCCATAGCTGCCAGCGCACGCTGGCCGGGAGGTCTGTCATGTTATTCGCTTACCGGTTGAGAGGAGTGACGCGAAAAACGCAGCCGCAGACGGTCAAAGAAAAGATAGACCACCGGCGTGGTGTAGAGCGTTAACAGCTGGCTCATCACCAGACCGCCGACGATGGTGATCCCCAGAGGCTGGCGCAGCTCAGAGCCATCGCCCCCGGAGAGCACCAGCGGGAGGGCGCCAAACAGCGCGGCGAGGGTGGTCATCATAATCGGCCGGAAACGCAGCAGGCAGGCCTGGAAAATCGCCTCTTCCGGCGTCAGGTTGCCGTTGCGCTGCGCCTCCAGGGCAAAATCAACCATCATGATGGCGTTTTTCTTAACGATGCCAATTAATAACATAATCCCAATCAGGGCGATTAGGCTGAACGGGGCATCGAAGATCTCCAGCGCCAGCAGAGCGCCCACCCCGGCGGAGGGCAGCGTCGAGAGGATGGTCAACGGATGCACATAGCTCTCATATAGCACCCCCAGCACGATATAGACCGTGGCGATAGCCGCGAGGATCAGGATCACCTGCGCGTTCATGGTCTGCTGGAACACCTGAGCGGTACCGGCAAAGGAGCCGCGCACGCTCGACGGCACCCCGAGCTGGGTCATCGCGCGGTCAATGGCCTCGCTGGCTTCCGACAGCGAGCGGCCGGTGGGCAGGTTAAAGGAGATAGTGGATGCCGCCGACAGCCCCTGGTGGTTCACCGACAGCGGGGCATTGGCCGGCTGCCATTTGGCGAAGTAGGCCAGCGGGATCGGCTTGCCGTCGCTGTTAATGACGAACATCTTATCCAGGGCGCTGACGTCCTGGGTGTAGGCCGGATCCACCTCCATCACCACCTTATACTGGTTGAGCGGCTGGTAGATGGTAGAGATCTGCCGCTGGCCAAAGGCGTTGTTCAGCAGGTTGTTGGCGTCCTGGACGCTGATGCCGAGGCGCGACATGGTATCCCGGTCATAGACCAGGTCCATTTCGGCGCCATTGTCCTGCTGATCGGAGTTGACGTCCGCCAGCTCCGGCAGCGCCGCCAGCGCTTTGCGGATCTTCGGCTCCCACTCGCGCAGCGCCGACAGGTCGTCGGACAGCAGGGTGTACTGATAGCTGGCGTTCGACTGCCGGCCGCCGACGCGGATATCCTGCACCGCCATCAGAAACAGGTTGGCCCCGGGCTCGTTGGCCAGCTTTTTGCGCAGCCGGTCGATCACCTGCTGCGCCGTCTCGTGGCGCTGGTCGCGCGGCTTGAGGGTGATAAACATCATCCCGCTGTTGACCCGCGAGCCGCCGGTAAAGCCGGTGACGTTATCCACCGCCGGATCTTCGCGAATGATCTTCATAAAGTCCTGCAGCTTGCCGCGCATCGCCTGGAAGGAGATGCTCTGGTCGGCCTGAATGCCGCCCATCAGCACCCCGGTGTCCTGTTCCGGGAAGAAGGTTTTCGGGATCGAAATGTAGAGCCAGACGCTGAGGGCGATGGTGCCCAGCACCACCAGGCCGGTCAGCCGGCTATGCTTCAGCACCCATTTTAACGATTTACCATAGCCGCCCTGCACGGCCACCAGCAGGCGGCCAAAGCCGCGGTTGCGCGTCGGCTGGTGGGGCTTGCCGCTTTTCAGCAGCCAGCCGCACATCATCGGCGTCAGGGTGAGGGAGACCGCCAGAGAGATGCCGATCGCCACCGACAGGGTGACGGCGAACTCGCGCAGCAGGCGGCCGGGCAGGCCGCCCATCAGCAGCAGCGGCAGGAACACTGCCACCAGCGACAGACTCATCGACAGCACGGTAAAGCCGACCTCACGGCTCCCCTGCAGCGCCGCCTGCAGAGGTTTCATCCCCGCCTCAAGATGGCGGGAGATATTCTCCAGTACCACGATAGCGTCATCCACCACGAAGCCGGTGGCGATGGTCAGGGCCATCAGCGACAGGTTATTGAGGCTGAAGCCGCACAAATACATCGCGGCGAAGGTGCCGATTAAGGATACCGGGACGGCGACGGCCGGGATCAGCGTGGCGCGCCCCGAGCGCAGGAACAGGAACACCACGAGGATCACCAGCGCCACCGAAATCACCAGCGTCTGCTCCACCTCCTCCAGCGAGGCGCGGATGGTCGGCGAGCGGTCCTGGGCGATCTGCAGGTCGATAGCCGCCGGAATGGTCTGCTGCAGCTCCGGCAGGCGGGCGCGGATGCTGTCCACCGTCTGAATGATATTTGCTTCCGGCAGTTTGCGGATCATCAGCAGGATCGCCGGTTTGGCGTTGGTCATCCCGGCGTTGCGTACGTCCTGCACCGAATCCGAGACGGTGGCGACATCTCCCAGCCGCACCGCGGCGCCATTTTGATAGTGGACGATCAGCGGCTGATAGTCGGCGGCGGTCTTCAGCTCATCGTTGGTCTGCACCTGCCAGCGGTGCGCGCTGTCCTCCAGCGCCCCCTGCGGTTTGCGCACGTTGGCGTCGCTGATGGCGGTGCGCACCGCGTCCAGCGACACGCCCTGGTTGAACAGCGCCTGCGGGTTGAGGTCGACGCGCACCGCCGGCAGGGAGCTGCCGCCGACGTCGACATCGCCCACGCCGTCGATCTGCGCGATGGTCTGCGCCAGCTGGGTGGAGGCGAAATCATACAGCTCACCCTGGGAGTAGGTGTCCGAGGTCAGCGTCAGGATCATGATCGGCGCATCCGACGGATTGGCTTTGCGATAGGTCGGCCGGCTGGGCATTCCGCTCGGCAGCAGGCTTTGCGCGGCGTTGATCGCCGCCTGAACGTCGCGCGCCGCGCCGTTGATATCGCGGTCGAAGTTAAACTCGAGAATGATGCGGGTGCTGCCGAGCGAGCTGGAGGAGGTCATCTCATTGACCCCGGCAATCCGCCCCAGGGAGCGCTCCAGCGGGGTGGCCACCGACGAGGCCATGGTCTCCGGCGAGGCTCCCGGCAGCGAGGCGCTAACCATGATCACCGGGAAGTCCACCTGCGGCAGCGGGGCCACCGGCAGCAGCCGGAAGCCGAGAATGCCGCACAGGGTGATGGCCAGCGAGATGAGGATCGTCGCCACCGGGCGGTAAATGAAGAGGGCGAAAAACTTCACTTACGCCTCCTCTTCCTGACGCGGGAAGCGGCGCTTCAGGTGCAGCGACAGGCGGTCGAACAGCAGATAGATCACCGGGGTGGTGAACAGGGTCAGCACCTGGCTGAGCATCAGACCGCCGACCATGCCGATCCCCAGCGGACGCCGCAGCTCGGCGCCGACGCCGGTGCTCAGCATCAGCGGCAGGGCGCCGAGCAGGGCGGCGAGGGTAGTCATCAGGATCGGCCGAAAACGCAGCAGACAGGCCTGGTAGATCGCCTCCCGCGGCGGCATGCCCTGCTCGCGCTCAGCGGCCAGCGCGAAGTCGATCATCATGATGGCGTTCTTCTTCACGATGCCGATCAGCAGAATGATGCCGATGATGGCGATCACGTCCAGCTCGCTGCCCGCCAGCCACAGCGCCAGCAGCGCCCCGACCCCGGCGGTGGGCAGGGTGGAGAGAATCGTGATCGGATGGATAAAGCTCTCGTACAGCACCCCCAGCACGATATACATCGCCACCACCGCGGCGACCACCAGCCAGACGGTGCTGCCGAGCGCCGACTGGAAGGCCAGCGAGCTGCCCTGGAACTGGGTGCGAATATCGGTCGGGAAATCCAGCGACTGTTCGGCGGCGAGGATCGCCTCCACCGCTTCGCCCAGCGAGTAGTTGTCCGGGACGTTAAACGAGATGGTGGTCACCGGGAACTGATCGAGGTGGTTCACCGACAGCGGGGTAAAGCGCTGCTCCACCGTGGCGATGGCGGTCAACGGCACGATGCCGCCGTCGCTGCTGGTGAGGCGGATATTCTCCAGCGCCGCCAGGCCCGGCGTCGCCTCGGTATCCTGCTCGAGCACCACGCGATACTGATTCGCCTGAGTGTAAATAGTGGAGATCAGCCGCTGGCCGAAGGCGTTGTACAGCGCGTTATCGACATCGGCCATTGAGATGCCGAGGCGGCTGGCGCTGTCGCGATCCACCTTGATATAGGCGGCCAGGCCTTTGTCCTGCCAGTCGCTGCTGACGTCGGCCAGCTGCGGCTGGGCCTGCAGGCGGCTGAGCAGCGGCGGCACCCAGGTGCTCAGCGCCTCGAGGGAGTTTGCCTGCAGGGTGAATTGATACTGGGTGCGGCTCACCGTGGTGTCGATGGTCAGGTCCTGGGTCGGCTGCAGGTAGAGCGCCACGCCGGGGACGCCGTCCACCGCCTGCTGCAGGCGGCTTATCACCGTCTGGACGCGATCGTCGCGTTCATCCAGCGGCTTGAGGTTGATCTGCAGGCGGGCGCTGTTCAGCGCCGGGTTGGTGCCGTCGACGCCGACGAAGGAGGTCAGACTCTCAACTGCCGGATCCTTAAGGATAATGCTGGCCACCTGCCGCTGGCGCTCGGCCATGCTGGCGAAGGAGACCGACTGCGGCGCCTGGAGGGTGCCCTGGATAATGCCGTTATCCTGGATCGGGAAAAAGCCTTTCGGGATAAAGACCCACAGGATAATCGACAGCGCCAGGGTGCTCAGGGCGACGCCGAGCGTCAGCCACGGATGATTCAGCACCCGGCTCAGCCAGCGGCCGTAGACGGCGATCACCCGTTCGAAGAAACGCTCGCTGGCCCGCGAGAATCGGTTCTGCTTACGCAGCGATTCGTGGCTTAACATGCGGGCGCACATCATCGGCGTCAGGGTCAGGGAGACCACCGCCGAGATAAGAATAGCGACGGCAAGGGTGACGGCGAATTCGCGGAACAGGCGGCCGACGATATCGCCCATAAACAGCAGCGGGATCAGCACCGCGATCAGCGAGAAGGTGAGGGAGATGATGGTGAAGCCGATCTCCCCCGCGCCCTTCAGCGCGGCGGCCAGCGGCTTCTCGCCTTTTTCGATATAGCGCGAGATGTTCTCGATCACCACGATGGCGTCATCCACCACGAAGCCGGTGGCGATGGTCAGGGCCATCAGCGTCAGGTTGTTGATCGAGAAGTCGAGGAACACCATCACCGCGAAAGTGCCCACCAGCGACAGCGGCACCGCGACGCCGGGAATAATGGTCGCCGGCACGTTGCGCAGAAACAGGTAGATGATCATCACCACCAGGGCGATGGCCAGCATCAGCTCAAACTGGGTGTCGCGCACCGAGGCGCGGATGTTAGTGGTCCGGTCGGAGAGGACCTGCACCTTCACCGATTTCGGCAGGCTCTCGGTGAGCTGCGGCAGCATCTGGCGAATGCTGTCGGCGGTGTCGATGATGTTGGCCCCCGGCTGGCGCTGGACGTTCATCACGATGGCCCGCTGCTGGTTGGCCCACGCCCCGAGCCAGCTGTTTTCGGCCCCTTGTTCGACGCTGGCGACATCGCCGAGCCGGATCGGCGCCCCGTTCTGATAAGCGATAATCAGCCGGCGATAATCCTCAGCGGACTGCATCTGATCGTTAGCGGAAAGCGTCACCGCGCGGGCCGGGCCGTCGAGGCTGCCTTTCGCGGAGTTAACGTTGGCGCTGGTGATAGCGGTGCGCACGGTTTCGCTGGTCAGGCCGAGGGCGGCGATGGCCTGGGCGTTAAGCTTCACCCGCACCGCCGGGCGCTGGCCGCCGGCGAGGGTCACCAGACCGACGCCGGAAACCTGGGAGATCTTCTGCGCCACCCGGGTCTCCACCATGTCCTCAACCTGGGTCATCGGGATGGCGGAGGAGGTGACGGCGAGGGTCATGATCGGCGGATCCGCCGGGTTCACCTTGCTGTAGACCGGCGGGTTGGGCAGATCGCTCGGCAGCAGGTTGGTGGCGGCGTTAATGGCCGCCTGCACTTCCTGCTCGGCGACGTCCAGCGGCAGGGTCAGCTGGAACTGCAGCGTGACTACCGAGGCGCCGCCGGAGCTTTGCGACGACATCTGCTTGAGGCCTGACATCTGGCCGAACTGGCGCTCCAGCGGGGCGGTGATGGCGGAGGTCACCACGTCCGGGCTGGCGCCCGGATAGAGGGTGACTACCTGAATGGTCGGGTAATCGACCTCCGGCAGGGCGGAGACCGGCAGAAAGCGGTAGCCGATGATCCCGGCCAGCAGGATAGCCACCATCAGCAGAGTGGTGGCCACCGGACGCATAATAAACAGCCGGGACGGGCCGCCGGTGCGGCCTGGGGGTAACACCTGCATCAGGAACGCGCTCCGTGTTTACCGCTCTGGCGCGGGGCGGGCTGCGCCTGCTCGCCGCTGCTGGCGGTGACAACTTCCACCTTCGCCCCCTCGGTCAGGCGGTCAATCCCGTCGGTGACCACGCGATCTCCGGCGGAAAGCCCGGCGCTGATGACTACTTTCTGGCTGTCCTGGATGCCGGGCGTCACGCTGTGTTTGCTGACCTTATTCTCATCGTTCAGCACCCATACGAAATGCCCTTCGTTGCCCATCTGCAGCGCGGCGGCAGGGATCACCACCGCGTTCTGCTGGGTGTCCACCAGCAGGCGGGCGTTAACGAACTGATTGGGGAACAGCGCGTCGTCCAGATTGCTAAAGCGCGCCTTCAGCTTGATGGTCCCGGTGGTCGCATCGATCTGGTTGTCGAGGCTCAGCAGCTCGCCGACGCTGATTTTCTGTTTATTGGTGCGATCCCAGGCTTCGACGCTGAGCGCTTTGCCCGCTTTCTGCGCCTGCACCACCGTGGCGATGCTGCTTTCCGGCAGGGTAAAGACCACGTCGATCGGGTGCGTCTGGGTAAGGACCACGATCCCGGTGGTATCCCCGCTGGAGATCTGGTTGCCGATATCGACCTGCTTTAAGCCGACGCGGCCGTCAATTGGCGCGGTAATGCGGGTCCAGTCGAGCTGCAGTTGGGCGCTGGCGACGGCCGCTTCATCAGCTTTCACCGTGCCGGCGGATTCCACCACCAGCGACTGCTGAGTGTCGAGCTCCTGGCGGGAGACGAGGTTGGTCTTCACCAGCTGCTGGTAACGAGCGAGATCGCGGCGGGCGTTGGCGAGGGTGGCCTGATCTTTCGCCAGCTGACCCTGCGCCTGGGCGAGAGCGACTTTAAACTGGCTGGGGTCGATCTGCGCCAGCAGGTCGCCGGCTTTGACCTGCTGACCCTCCTGGAAGTGAAGGCTCAGCAGCTGGCCGTCGACCCGGCTGCGGACGGTGACGGTATTGGCCGCCGTTACCGTACCCAGCCCGGTGAGATAGCGCGGGACCGCTTCTTCGGTGGCGGTGGCCGCCTGCACCGGCGCCAGCGCGGCGCCAAAGCGGCCATGGCGTGCGCCCCCCGGCCCCTGCGGGCCCTGTCCGGCGGCGGGAGCCCCGCTGCCGCTCGTCCCGCGATCGTGCCAGAACCAGTAGGCGGCCCCGGCGATAATCACTACCGCCAGCGCGGCGCCCCAACGACGTATGTTACTGCCTTTCATTAGTTTACGGTCTCATCCTGAAGCGTTTCGCTGAATGATACTAGTTTAGTGAGGGAAGGGGCCGTAAAAATGGAGGAATTATGAAAAGAAGGTTGAGAAATGTCTGGATAACCGCCGCGACGCCGGGCGCTCCCGCGGCCGATATCCGGGGTGATATCAACTTTTAGTTTAAAAAAGCAAAAAATAGTTGTATCCGCGGGGGCTTTAATTAGATTTATGCGGTGAATAAATCAGTGCATTCTCATAATAATAAAATATGCACTTAAAAATCAACGTGTTAAATAATCAGGGGTCATTGCTGTGGCAAACGCAAACAAACTCACGCTCTTCATCGTCATTTTTATGCTGATGGGGATCCTCTCCGGCGCGGCTATCCATGCCTACGCGACGCCAACCACCGTCTCCGCCTGGGCGGACAACATTACGCTGCTCACCGATCTGTTTCTGCGGTTGATCAAAATGGTCATCGCGCCGTTGGTGTTCAGCACCCTGACGGTCGGCATTATGCGCCTCGGCGAGACGGCGACCATCGGCCGGGTAGGCGGGAAGGCGATGGTGTGGTTCATCACCTCCTCGGTATTATCCATTCTCGTCGGGCTGGTGATCGTCACCTTCCAGCACCCGGGCGCCGGGTTAAACCTGGCGGTGCCGAAAGAGGCGGTGGATACCGGCCTGGCGGTCAGCGGCATGAGCCTGAAAGGGTTCCTGTCGCACACCATCCCCACCAGCATCACCGAGGCGATGGCCAACAACGAGATCCTGCAGATCGTGGTGTTCTCGATGTTCTTCGGCATCGCCGGCGCGTCGCTGGGGGAGAAGTTTAATGCTCCGCTGGTGGCGGCCCTTAACGTGGTGTCGCACATTATGCTGAAGGTGACGGGCTATGTGATGTACGTTGCGCCGCTGGCCATCTTCGCCGCCATCTCGTCGGTGATTGCCTCCCAGGGGCTGGGGATCCTGCTCAACTATGCTTCGTTCATCGGCGGCTACTACCTGGCGGTGCTGTTGACCAGCGCGGTGCTGATTGCCGTCGGCTATATGGTGCTGAAAAAAGAGGTTTTCCGCCTGCTGAACATGCTGAAAGATCCGGTGCTGGTGGCCTTTACCACCAGCAGCTCGGAAGCGGCCTATCCGAAGACCCTTGAGCGACTGGTGAAGTTTGGCTGCTCGCGCAATATCGTCTCGTTCGTCCTGCCGATTGGCTACTCGTTCAACCTCGTTGGCTCGATGGTCTACTGCTCCTTCGCCGCGATGTTTATCGCCCAGGCCTATAACGTGCCGCTGAGCTTTAGCGAGATTACGGTCATGATGCTGACCCTGATGCTGGCCTCGAAAGGTATCGCCGGGGTGCCGCGTTCTGCGCTGGTGGTGCTGGCGGCGACGATCCCCAGCTTCAATATACCGGTCGCCGGGATCCTGCTGCTGATGGGTATCGACCATTTCCTCGACATGGGGCGCTCTGCCATCAACGTGCTGGGTAATGGCATCGCCACCGCGATGCTGTCGAAAAATGAAGGGTTGCTGACCGACGAGGAAGCGCAGCCGGACTGGGAAGTGGAGAAAGCGGAAGCCTGATCCTGCCGCGCCCTTTCACTGAGGGCGCTATTCCACACGGAAAAAAGACCCCTGACAGGCACGTCAGGGGCAATGTGACGAAGTATCAGTTTTCCTCGTGTAGCGTGTTTTTTATTATATAAAGACGGGCGGTAACGTCTTTATACCGAGGAAGCGTCAGAGTTTAACGTTATGTCCGCCAGCGCTGGATATTTTTTAGCATCCTGCGACTATTTTCGGATTTCCGACAATATAGCCAGGTCAATATCTTATTTTTTTGTGCTGCTGTTTGCCTACCAGCGCTCACGTAAAAGATTCATAAACTGGAAAAATTCATGATTATTATTCAGGCTGTATTTTTCCATGATCTTATTCTTATGATAGGCGGCGGTGCGGGGACTCACACGCTGCAGGGCGGCGATTTTACTCATATCCAGCCCTTCGAGAATACCGTGCACTACGGCGGTCTGCGATCGCGATAACACGCGATGCGGACAGCTGGCGCAGCTGAGTTCCCGGCCTGCGGCGTCGGTAGCCGTGGGGGTCATACAATGCTGGAGCTCGCTTTTAATGATCGTCAGCAATTGCGGAATACTGGCCGTTTTTAGCGAAACAAAAATGACCCCTTTCAGGCAGTTAATCATGAACTCATCTTCCGGCAGCTGGTCATAGCTATGGAGGATAATCAGCGAGCTTCCTCTTTTTCTGTTCTTAATCAGGGTATTACACAGGTATATTTCCCCGGGGATCACTTCGCAGATAATGATATCTTCAGCTGACAGATCGGTGTTACGCCAGGAAAAACGCGCCCGCAGATCGCCCCGGGTGAGGTCATTGACCATGGCTACCAGCGATTCACGGACAAAGGCGTTGCGGGTGTTGATGGTGACATTAATGTTTCTCATGGCGTTATTTCCTTACGCAAAACATAACGCCATGCTGTGACAAATCCTCCGGGCGTATGCGGTGTGTTGAAGATATAAAAGCACCTACAATAATTTTTTATTATTTTAAAGTGAATTATTTACGACGCATCGAACGCTTATCGTTAAAAGTAAATTTCTGCCGCCTCCTGTCTTTCAGATAGGAAATAAAACTGTATACAGAGATGCTGAAGAAAAAAATGCATAGCAATAAAACTAACCACGTTTGCATGGCCATCGTTTTTACCCTGATTGTGTTGCATGGTGTCAGAATTTGCCGCGAACGGCTAATACGTTTTGTTATATGCTTTTCTGTCCCGTGAAAATCTTACGCCATCATCCTGATGTGCTAGCACTATAAGAAAGTTCTTAAGGTCATCGTCAGTCTCATTCCTCTCATTTCTCTCAGAAAATGAGAAAAATTAACACTTACGAGTTTTTTATATCCCGCACGGCCGCCGACGCGCCCCGTCGTTCAGGAAATAAAGGCCAGTCCCTTACCAAAGATTGCGCGAACGGGCAGGTGGATCCCCTGCTGGCGTGCCTTGTGACGCAGGCGGCTAACCACCACGTCGATCCGGTGCAGGTCAGGCTCGCTTTCATGGGAAAACAGGCAGGCATGGAGATCCAGTTTGCTGCACACTTCGTTGCGATTGCGCATCAGGAGCTCCACCAGGCGATATTCCTGCTGGGTTAATTCCAGCGTCCGGGCGTCGGGTGAAATCAGTTTATCCTCTTGCAGACGCCAGCTGCCGGGGGAGACGGCCGGCGGCGTGCCGATCGCCTCCGCAGGCGGAGCCGCCGGACGGTCCTGGCGCAGGCGCGCGCCGAGGGCGGTGAGGGTCTCGGCAAGATGGGCGAAGTTTACCGGTTTGATTAGATAGGCATCGGCTTCAAGGCTCAGCGCCTGCAGTTTATCCTGTTGCTGACCGCGGGCGCTGACCACCACCAGACCGTAGTGCCCCAGCTCATGCAGATAGTTCAGTACGCTGAAGCCATCCTCGCCGGGCAGGCCGATATCAACCAGCACGATATCCACCGGATGGCTGTGCAGTTGCCGCCAGAAGGCTTCGGCGCTGCGGGTCCCCCACACCTCGAAGCCGCGATAGCCCAGCCAGGCCAGCAGTTCATCCAGCAGATCGGCGTTATCTTCAATTATCGCCAGCCGTAAAGCCATACGTCGTTCTCCTCTTAAGAAACCGTGGGGAGGGTGAGAATAAAGGTGCAGCCGTCCGGGCCATGCTCGGCCAGCCACAGTTTGCCATCATGAGCCTGCACTATCTGACGCGCAACATACAGTCCGAGACCGGTGCCGCCTGGCACCGGCGATGTGTGCTCGCCGCGGCGGTAGCGCTCAAAGATCAGTTCCGCCTGTCCGGCGGGGAGTCCCGGGCCGTGGTCGCGAATGCGTAGCTCCGTTTGCCCGGCATCGGAATGAATATCGATGGCGATTTCACCGGGGGGCGAATACTTGACGGCGTTATCCAGCAGATTAGCGATGGCGATGCACAGCAGGCCGGCATCGGCCTGCAGCTGCGGGCTTTCCACCGCGCCGTGCTGGCGGATGTTCAGGTAGTGATCATGGGAGATGGCCACCACCGAGGCGGCCATGTTGATTACCGTCAGCAGGGCGGTCTGCTGGCGCTCGACGTGCAGATCGTGGGAGGCGAGCCGGGCGTCGGCAAGGCAGTTATCGGTGAGCTGCACCAGGCGGGTGGCGGCGCGGCCGATGCGATCGAAGCGCGCCTCCTGGCTGGTCGAGGCCGCCGAGAGGCGAAGATTCTCCAGCGCCGCCTGGATCACCGCCAGCGGGGTGCGGAATTCGTGCGCCACCATGCCCATAAACTGCCGCTGGTGGAAGCTGGCTTCACGCTCAATCTGCAGTTCGCGCGCCAGGCGCTGCTTCTGCTCCAGCTGGCGGTTTTCAGCACGCACCCGCAGGATGGCAATGATCAGCACCGTAATGATATGGACGATCAGCGCGTACTGCCAGAGGGAATAGATCGCCATATGGAACGGGATAATCCCATGGATCGACAACTGCACCAGCACCGCGGCGACGACATAGAACGGCGGCAGCAGACCCAGCAGCAGGGTGGTACGGTCGATAGCTTTTTTGCGCCACAGCCACCAGGAGGTGAACAGCAGCACCGGGGTGATAATGATGAATACTACCCCTTCAATCTGCATCGCGAAGCCGTAAAACCCGAGCGGAATACTGACCTGCAGTACCAGGTTGAGTATCACGGCGGCGATCAGCAGCTGATGAAGTCGCGGCATATTCTTCTTCAGATCAAAAATCTCGCTATGCAGCCAGAGGGCGGTGGCATAGCTGAACAGCGAGAGGCTACTGATCATAAAATCCTGGAAGGGCAGCGCGGCGTGGCCGAAGAACCACTCCGGGAAGCCGTGCAGAGCGGCCACCAGCGGATAATTGAGCGAGAAAAGACAGATGCCCCATAGCAGACGCCGGCGCAGGGCCAGCGCCAGCCAAAGCGCCACACCGCTGGCGACAGCGGCCAGGCCGAAGTAGAAGCTCCAGAAAGCGGTGTCAGCGGTGGCCCGCTGCACAAACGCCTGCGCAGAGGAGAGCGAGGCCAGCAGGATCAGGGTGCTGGTGCTCTGCAGGCGAAAGACCACCTCATAGCCGGCGGCGGTCGGCGGCGGGGGGAGGATCAGCACGCTTTCGCGGTAGTGCAGGTCGCTCTCGCGGGCGCCGTCGCGGTCACCAAAGGTGCGCTGTGCCCAGGGGGCATCGCTGCCCAGAGGCCGGTAGTAAATAGTCAGATGGTCGACAAAAGAGGGGCCCAGCTGCAGCCAGCGCGGCTCCCCGGCAAACCACGTTCCCGGCAGTTCGCTGCGCAGCCACCAGGTTTTTCGCGAATAACCAAAGGAGGGGATCTGCCGGGTGGTGGCGAGCTGGTCTGCGGGCAGGGCGGCGAAGCGATCGAGGGTCATCTGGCCGCTGTCGTCGGCGTACCACTGGACCGGAATATCAATGCCCACCTGGCGCGTCGCCGCCTGCGCCTGTGGGGCGACCAGCAGCAAGAATAATCCACAGCTGAGCAGCCAGCCTGCCAGGAACTGCGGCCGGCAACGCCGGACCGCCCCGAAGATCGCAGACACCCTTTTCAATCACGCCCCCTTGCGGCAAGCCAACGATACAGACCGCAGACATCTGGCTACGGTATGGATAATACGCCCCCTGAAATGGGGAAGAGTGGACAGGCCTGTCCGGACGAACAGGCCATTTTGCGTGGGAGACCAGGAATATTCCAGCGTAATCTGCAGCGCCAGGATCAGGACAGACCTGCTGCGCGGCAGCGCCGGGCGAGGCCTAGCGGAAAACCACCTGCGCCCAGCGGGCCAGCCCGGCGGTCACCGAGCCAAAATCATCGCCGCCGGCCAGCGGAATACCCGGCAGCTGAGCGGCCAGCGCCTTTTTGATCAGCGGCGAACG
Organism: Klebsiella sp. AqSCr; assembly: GCF_008452795.1. Classification (NCBI taxonomy): domain Bacteria; kingdom Pseudomonadati; phylum Pseudomonadota; class Gammaproteobacteria; order Enterobacterales; family Enterobacteriaceae; genus Klebsiella; species Klebsiella sp. AqSCr. Next base: position 1,361,930 of record NZ_MJDM01000005.1, on the reverse strand, counting down.
GGCGCTGCCGCCGGTAAGATAGATCACATCCGGGGTGGTCTGGCTGCTGTCGAGCGCGAGCCGCACCTGTTCCATAATGCGGGTCAGGGGCTGATCCAGCGCGGCTTCCAGACCCTGCTGGGCGATGGCGGTGGCCAGATCGTCCTGAATAAACGGCAGCGCGGTTTCGACGCTGGCGGCGCTGGAGAGGGCGATTTTGCTCTCTTCGGCGCTGCGCACCAGACGATAGCTAAGACGCTGGCGCCAGACCTTCAGCAGTAGAGCCACCTTGTCGGCATCCCGGGCGCTGCGCAGCAGATCGTTCAGCAGGCGGCCGTTGGCAGTGCTGTAGAAATCGCTCTGCGCCGGCACGTCGTTGATCGCAACCGCGTTCCACCACGGGAGGATCGGCAGCGCGGTGCCTTTCTCCGTTTCGCCGCCCATGCCGAGGAGGGGCATCAGGCATTTGAAGGCCAGGGCAATGTCGAGATCGTTACCGCCGATGCGGCAGCCGCTGTGGCCGAGCAGGCTCTGCTGGCGGTCGGCGCGCTCCC
>NZ_MJDM01000005.1:1012094-1361358 GCF_008452795.1 Klebsiella sp. AqSCr | reverse complement strand
CGCCACTGCGGGCCCATCAGCAGCAGGGAGCAGTCGGTGGTTCCGCCGCCGATATCGACGACCAGCACCCGCTTTTCTTCACTGAGGGTCGCTTCGAAATCGAGCCCGGCGGCCACCGGTTCAAACTGAAAGACCACATCGCGGAAACCGGCGCGGTGGGCGGCCCGCTCAAGGATCCCCTGCGCCTGGGCGTTCGCCTCATCGCCGCCGAGGCCCTGGAAGTTAATCGGCCGGCCAATCACCGCCTGGTCGATCTGCTCGGGCAGCTGGCTTTCGGCCTGCAACTTAATATGCAGCATCATGGCGCAGACCAGGTCTTCAAACAGGGCCACCTGCTGCGGCTTCAGCCCGCTGGCGCCGAGGAAGGATTTGGGCGATTTAACGAAGTAGACCTCTTCTGGATCTTCAACATACTGCTGCAGGGAGGCGAGACCGAACTGCACGCTGTTGCGCAGCACCTCGATGTCTTCGTCGCGGTTGGCGGCGATGGCCCGACGCAGCAGCGCCTGGTTTTCGTCGCTGTGGGTGGGGACATCATGATGGCGATAGAGCCACTCGCTGACCGCTTCGCGCGTCGGCGCGCAGAGCATGGAGGGCAGCAGGGCGCTGCCGTTTTCCAGCGTTAACAGCTGTGGGGTATTTTCCCGCATCACGGCCACCGAACAGTTGGCGGTGCCGTAGTCAAAACCAATAAACATCGTCTGCAAAATCCCCATGCCGGTGAAGAAGGGGGGCGACTTTAGCGGATCGTCGCCATGCCGACAACCGGAATTTAAAAGCAAGGCGCTGATGGTCAAGGGCGACTATCATTGAAACGCTATATAAAGGAGAGCTTATGGTGCTGTTACCCTGGACCCCGCCCTATGACTGGGCGTGGATGGTTGGTTTTCTGCAGGCGCGCGCGGTTGCCGGCGTCGAGCGTTTTCACGATGGGGGCTACAGCCGCAGCTTTGGCGTGGAAGGCCACCGCGGGCTGATTCATCTGGCGCCGGACGAAGAGGCGCAGGGCCTGCGGGTGACCCTTTCCCCGGGACTGCAGCCGGTAGCGGAGATCTGCTATGCGCGAATTGGCCAGCTGTTTGATTTAGCCTGCGACCCGCGACAGGTCGCTCGCACGCTGGGCGACCTGGCGCAGGCGCGGCCGGGGCTGCGCCTGCCGGGGGCGCTGGATGCCTTCGAGCAGGCGGTGCGCGCGGTGCTGGGCCAGCTGGTGAGCGTGGCGATGGCCGCCCGGCTCACCGCCAAAGTGGCGGCTGGCTGGGGCGAACCGCTGGCGGAGGCGCCTGGATATGTCTTGTTCCCGACGCCAGAGGCGCTGTCCCGGGCCGATCCGCAGGCGCTGAAGGCGCTGGGGATGCCGCTGCGACGCGCGGAGGCGCTGATCCACCTCGCCCGGGCGGCGCTCAGCGGCGAGCTGCCCCTGACGGCGCCGGCGGATATTGACGCCGGGCTGCGTCAACTGCAGACCCTGCCCGGGATTGGCCGCTGGACGGCAAACTACTTTGCCCTGCGCGGCTGGCAGGCGAAAGATATCTTTTTGCCGGATGATTACCTGATTAAACAGCGCTTTCCGGGAATGACCCCGGCCGCCATCGCCCGCTATGCCCGCCGCTGGCAGCCGATGCGATCCTACGCGCTGTTGCATATCTGGTATACCGATGACTGGGCGCCGGCGGCGGAATAGCCGCCCGGGGCGCATACCACTGGTATCGGGACGCTGAAATCCCTATAATTGCCGCGTTTGGCGGTCCGCCGCCACCCTCCATCTCTATCCAGGTTAATCAGGTCGCAAAAATTTATGACTGATATGTCCCATCAGTGCGTCATTGTAGGCATCGCCGGCGCATCGGCTTCTGGCAAAAGTCTTATCGCCAGTACTCTCTATCGCGAATTGCGTGAACAAGTTGGCGACGAACATATTGGCGTCATTCCGGAAGACAGCTATTACAAAGATCAAAGCCATCTGTCGATGGAAGAGCGCGTCAAAACCAACTATGACCACCCGAGCTCAATGGACCACAGTCTGTTGTTCCAGCATTTGCAGATGCTGAAAAGCGGCCAGCCGATTGAACTGCCGGTCTATAGCTACGTCGAGCATACCCGCACGCCGAACACCATTCACGTCGAGCCGAAGAAGGTGATTATCCTTGAAGGGATCCTGCTGCTGACCGATGCGCGCCTGCGTAACGAGCTCAACTTCTCTATTTTCGTTGACACCCCTCTCGATATTTGCCTCATGCGCCGTATTAAGCGCGACGTTAACGAGCGCGGCCGCTCCATGGACTCGGTGATGGCCCAGTATCAGAAAACCGTGCGCCCGATGTTCCTGCAGTTTATTGAACCGTCGAAGCAGTATGCCGACATCATCGTGCCGCGCGGCGGCAAAAACCGCATCGCTATTGATATTCTGAAGGCCAAAATCAGTCAGTTCTTTGAATAACCTGGCCGAATTGTGTAACGTGCAAAGAGTAGCCCTGTTGCCCTCTCCGCCGCGAAGCGTGCGGGAAGCAGCCTTATAAGGAGAAAGCCCATGCGTCTGTGTGACCGAGATATCGAAGCCTGGTTGGATGAAGGGCGACTCGCCATCAATCCGCGTCCGCCCGTTGAGCGTATTAATGGCGCGACGGTTGATGTACGGCTGGGTAATAAATTCCGCACCTTCCGTGGTCACACGGCGCCGTTTATCGATTTAAGCGGCCCGAAGGCCGAGGTCAGCGCCGCGCTGGACCGCGTGATGAGCGAAGAGATCGTCCTGCCGGAAGGGGAAGCCTTTTTCCTGCATCCGGGCGAACTGGCGCTGGCGGTGACCTACGAGTCTGTCACCCTGCCTGCCGACCTGGTAGGCTGGCTGGACGGACGCTCCTCGCTGGCGCGCCTGGGGCTGATGGTGCACGTTACCGCGCACCGTATCGACCCAGGCTGGTCCGGCTGCATCGTGCTTGAGTTTTACAACTCCGGCAAGCTGCCGCTGGCGCTACGCCCGGGGATGCCCATCGGCGCGCTGAGCTTTGAACCGTTATCGGGCCCGGCGGCCCGGCCGTATAACCGCCGTGAAGACGCCAAATATCGCGACCAGCAGGGCGCGGTGGCGAGCCGAATCGACAAGGATTGATAACGTCAACGGGGTGTTGCTGAGGGTGCCATGAGACGAATACTGACAACGCTGATGATCCTGCTGGCGGTCATTGTCGCCGGGCTTACCTCGTTGGTATTGCTGGTCAATCCCAACGATTTTCGCGCCTATATGGTGCATGAGGTGGCAGAGCGCAGCGGTTATCAGCTTGACCTTGATGGCCCGCTGCGCTGGCACGTCTGGCCGCAGCTCAGCATTCTCAGCGGACGGATGACGCTGACCGCCCGAGGCGCCGAAGAGCCGGTGATCCGCGCCGACAATATGCGCCTCGACGTGGCGCTGCTGCCGCTGCTCTCGCATCAGCTGCAGGTGAAGCAGGTGATGCTCAAGGGCGCGGTGATCCAGCTGACCCCGAAAACCGAGGCGGTTCGCGACAGCTCAGCGCCGGTGGTGCCGCATGACAACACCCTGCCGCTGGCCCCGGAGGATCGCGGATGGTCCTACGATGTGCGTCAGCTGCAGGTGGCCGACAGCGTGCTCTTCTTCCAGCATGAGAACGGCGAGCAGGTGACCGTGCGCGATATCCGTCTGCAGATGGAGCAGGATGAGAATCACCGGGCCACCGTGGATTTCTCCGGCCGGGTGAACCGCGACCAGCGCGACCTGGCGCTGAACTTCTCCGCCACCGTGCAGGGCGGCGATTATCCGCACTCCTTAAAAGCCGACTTTACCCAGCTTAGCTGGCAGCTGCGCGGCGCCGAGCTCCCACCGGACGGCATTAATGGTCAGGGGAGTCTGCAGGCCAGCTGGCAGGAAGATGACAAGACCCTGCGTTTTGACAACCTGAATCTGATGGCTAACCGCAGCACCGTTACCGGCAGCGGCAGCGTGGTGCTGGGAGACCGCCCGGACTGGTCGCTGGATCTGCACGCCACCACTCTCGATCTCGATAGTCTGCTGGCGCAAAGGTCGCCGGCGACGGACAGTAGCGCCAGTCAGCAGGGCCAGAGTCAGACGCGACCGCTGCGCCCGGTGATCGCCGACAGCGATGAGCGCGAAGATTACCAGAGCCTGCGCGGCTTCAACGGCCGAATGGCCCTGAGCGCCGAACAGCTGCAGTGGCGCGGTCTGAACTTCACGCAGGTGCAGAGCGAAATCAGCAACCAGCAGGGGCTGCTGACGGTCAGCAAAATGCAGGGCAATCTTGACGGCGGGCAGCTCTCTCTCCCTGGCACCCTGGATGCCCGCGGCGACACGCCGCTGGCGACGTTCCAGCCGGCGCTGCAGAATGTGGAGATCGGTTCGCTGATCAAAGCCTTTAACTATTCCTTAAACCTGACCGGCAAGCTGTCGCTGAGCGGCGAATTTTCCGGAACGCGCATTGACGCCGATGATTTCCGTCGCCACTGGCAGGGACAGGCTCAGCTCCAGATGGCCGATACCCGCACCGAAGGGCTGAACTTCCAGCAGCTGGTGCAGCAGGCCGTGGAGCGCAGCACCAACGTGCGGGCGCAGGAAAATTACGACAATGCCACCCGCCTGGATTCCGTGAGCAGCCGGCTGACGCTGGATAACGGGCTGGTGACGCTGAACCGCCTGCAGGGGCAGTCCGACGTGATGGCGATGACCGGCGAAGGTCAGCTCGATCTGCAGAAAGAGAACTGCGATATGCGCTTCAACGTGCGCGTGCTCGGCGGCTGGAAAGGGGAGGGCAAACTTATCGACCGCCTGAAACAGACCGCGATCCCGCTGCGTATCTACGGTGACTGGAAATCGCTGAGCTACAGCCTGCAGGTCGATCAGATCCTGCGCAAACAGCTACAGGATGAAGCGAAGCAGCGCCTGAACGACTGGGTTGAGCGTAATAAAGGCAGTAAAGACGGCAATGATGCCAAAAAGCTGCTCGATAAGCTGTAATTCCCAACACCGCGGCCCGGACGTTTCCGGGCTGCGTGCTTATCGTCAACGTCTGATCTCACGATGATGCCGGGTGGCGGCTGCGCCTGACCCGGCCTGGGATGTGCGCAATACATCCGTTTGCGTCGCCACTTAATATAGGCCTGATAAGCGAGCGCCATCAGGCAGTGTGGCAGCTAGGCCTGACCCGGCCTGGATTATACGGTGGATGTGATACCCCGATTAGTTCGCCATCCCGTAGGCCTGGTAAGCGCAGCGCCATCAGGCAGTGTGGCAGCTACGCCTGATCCGGTCTGGATTATACGGTGGGTGTCATCCCCCGATTAGCTCGCCATCCCGTAGGCCTGATAAGCGCAGCGCCATCAGGCAGTGTGGCGGCTACGCCTGACCCGGCCTGGATTATACGGTGGGTTTCATACCCCGATTAGTTCGCCATCCCGTAGGCCTGATAAGCGAAGCGCCATCAGGCAGTGTGGCAGCTACGCCTGACCCGGTCTGGATTATACGGTGGGTGTCATACCCCGATTAGTTCGCCATCCCGTAGGCCTGATAAGCGAAGCGCCATCAGGCATTAAACAGGATATCTGGCTATCAATTTTACGGCCCGGGATACCCCGGGCCGTTTTATGCCTGACGATTACACCTCATAATCCAGCTCATCCTGCTTTACCGGCGGGACGATCTGCACCTTCTGCACCCGATGGCTGTCGACCTGCAGCGTGCGCAGCGTATAACCGTCAATCTCAATGGTCTCCCCCACCTGCGGCACATGCTGCAAATACTCCATCAACAGACCGGCAACGGTGTGATACTCACGTTTATCATCCAGCGGCAGCGGAACGTACTGCACCAGGTCCTCCAGCGGCATATGGCCGTTGACCGTCCACGAACCGTCCTGATGATGCTGAATATCGTGCCGGGCATCGATCTCCTCCACCTCATTGGGCAGATTGCCGGCGATGGTCTCCATCACGTCGCTGAGGGTCACAATCCCCTCGACGGAGCCAAACTCATCGACCACAAAGGCAAAATGGGTGCGGGCCTGGCGGAACTGCTCGAGCGCCGAGAGGAGCGGCAGCCCCTCCGGGAAGACCAGCGGTTGACGCACCAGCGCCTGCAGATCCAGCGGCTCCTGACGCAGGGACTGCTGGAGCAGGTCAATAACATGTACCACCCCCAGCAGATCTTCATTATCCTTCCCGCCGGTGACCACCAGCCGGGTATGCTGATTTTTCTCCACCAGGCTGCGGATCTCTTCCTCCGGCGCGCTAAGGTTGATGCGCTCGATATCATGGCGCGACGTCATAATACTGCTGACGCTGCGCTGATTAAGGTTCAGCACCCGCTCAATCATCAGTCTTTCCTGCGGATTAAACAGTGGATGTTGATCCTGATCGGCGACCAGCGACGCTGTGTCAGCATCCAGTTCAGCTTTTTCTTTCTGCCCGCTCAGCAGATTCATCACCGCCTCGGTAGTGCGCTGACGCAGCGTCATATTGGCGGAGAGGAAGCGACGGCGGTTAAACTGCGCCAGCTGATTAAGCGCTTCAATCATGACCGAGAAGCCAATGGCCGCATATAAATAGCCTTTCGGAATGATAAAGCTGAAGCCTTCAGCAATCAGGCTGAAGCCGATCATCAGCAGGAAGCTTAGACAGAGGATCACGATGGTCGGGTGGCTGTTAACGAAGCGCGTCAGTGCCTTGCTGGCCATCAGCATCAGGCTGATGGCGATAACCACCGCGGCCATCATCACCGCCAGGTGATCGACCATGCCGACGGCGGTGATCACCGAGTCAAGCGAGAAGATGGCGTCGAGCACCACGATCTGCGCCACGACGGCCCAGAATTTCGCCCCTTTGCGCTGGGTGGGGTTATCGCTGTCTTTCCCCTCCAGCCGCTCATTAAGCTCGACGGTCGCTTTAAACAGCAGAAACAGGCCGCCAAACAGCATAATTAAATCGCGAGCGCTAAAGCTGAAGTCGTGAAAAACAATCAGCGGTTTGGTCAGGGTGACCAGCCAGGAGATAGAGGCCAGCAGCAGAAGACGCATGACCATCGCCAGCATCAGGCCAGTGATCCGCGCGCGGTCGCGCTGGGCGGGAGGGAGCTTCTCGGCGAGGATAGCGATAAAGACCAGGTTATCGATACCCAACACCAGTTCGATAACCACCAGCGTGACGAGACCTGCCCAGATTGACGGATCGGCAATCCATTCCATATGTATTAAAACCTGTACGACTGCGGTATGTGTTACCACGATCATGGATAAGATGAGTCTAAAATGCAATAACGACGCGGATATCGCCCTGCCGTGGGTGGATATATTTCCAGCGGATTAAGCGAACCGATAAGAATTATGTTCCGGAAAAGAACAGTGAAAAAATAACACCATGGCGGCGACCATGGAATAAGCTTGCCGATATCAGAACTTTTTCCGCTGCGTTTCAGCGAGGGCGGCGAAAGGGCTTCCTCCCGCGGTTCGTCACGGCGAGCGCGGATGCGCAGAGCAGAAGCGAAGCGCGAAGCCCGCTCACAAAACCGGCATAATTCATATTATGAAGTGAGTGCAGAATAGGGCGGATCGCAGTTCACCGCCGCGGATTCAGGCTAATATGTCGTCATATCCGGCTGTTTATGCTGAAATATATTGCCTGGCGAAATTTATTATCTATATCTATTCTTTCCAGGCTTACGCGCGGCGCGGCGGGGCCGGCGGCCAACAGACCCCGATAGACGGGCCTCTCAGCCACATCGCGCGGCGCAAAGGAACGAGCCGCTGAATAACCTGAACGAAAATAAGATTATTCTCACTTCTGACTGTTGGTAAAAGGGAGTTGTGTGTATTCTTTTACGTGACAGTGAATTTAAGAATTTGGCGGGCAGATGCCCGGGCAGTATCCGTGTATTATCAGTTCCAATGGATTTGTGACATGTACAATTTTGCAAAACCGCGTGTTTTGCAACCAAACAGGTGAAGATGAATATGGCGAATTTGAAAGCGGTTATTCCGGTCGCAGGACTAGGCATGCATATGCTGCCGGCCACAAAGGCAATTCCAAAGGAGATGCTGCCGATCGTTGATAAGCCAATGATTCAGTACATCGTTGACGAAATCGTCGCCGCCGGGATCAAAGAGATTGTTCTGGTGACGCACTCCTCGAAGAACGCGGTGGAAAACCACTTCGACACCTCCTACGAGCTGGAAGCCCTGCTGGAACAGCGCGTGAAGCGCCAGCTGCTGGCGGAAGTGCAGGCCATTTGCCCGCCGGGCGTGACCATCATGAACGTGCGTCAGGCGCAGCCGCTGGGCCTGGGCCACTCCATCCTCTGCGCCCGCCCGGTAGTCGGCGACAACCCGTTTGTGGTGGTCCTGCCGGATATCATCCTTGACGGCGGCACCGCTGACCCGCTGCGCTATAACCTCGCCGCTATGATCGCCCGCTTTAACGAGACCGGCCGCAGCCAGGTGCTGGCGAAACGCATGCCGGGCGATCTCTCCGAATACTCCGTCATCCAGACCAAAGAGCCGATGGTGGCTGAAGGCCAGGTGGCGCGTATCGTCGAGTTTATTGAAAAACCGGACGAGCCGCAGACTCTGGACTCCGATCTGATGGCGGTGGGGCGCTACGTGCTGTCGGCGGATATCTGGGCCGAACTGGAACGTACCGAGCCGGGCGCATGGGGCCGTATCCAGCTGACCGACGCCATTGCCGAACTGGCGAAGAAGCAGTCCGTCGACGCGATGCTGATGACCGGCGAAAGCTACGACTGCGGGAAGAAAATGGGCTACATGCAGGCCTTCGTCACCTACGGGATGCGTAACCTGAAAGAAGGCGCCAAATTCCGCGAAAGCATTAAAAAACTGCTGGCCTGAGCGCCAGCCTGAAACCGAGCGGCAAGGCTGAAGCATTCGTCCTGCCGCTCATAACGTTATGCAGAAATTATTCATAACGCGAATGTTATAACGATTGTAAAGAAACGTATGGCTTCGGAGACTTCTGGTAGTTTGTCTCTGGCCTCTGTGGTGCAATGGTCGGAGTAGCGGCAATAATGCTTTATGAATAGTCACTTAGTGCGACAATTCCTAAAGCGCAGGAAAAGCGGTCAACGACAGCCAAAAATAAAACTTGACTGCGATCATGTTTCCGCTTTAAACATCTCACTTGCATGCATAAAAATGTGAAATGAATTGGCATGCGAGCTGGTACAGACATTACGGATAATCCCTGAGCACGGCAGTGGACATCATCGAAGGATCACAGGTATATGAACTGGCAACTCATCTCATTTTTTGGCGATAGCACCGTTTTGCTGCCCAGCGCAGCGGCGCTGTTTATTGTCCTGATGCTGCGTAAAACGTCGCGTTTGCTGGCGTGGCAGTGGAGTTTGCTGTTCGGCATCACCGGCGCTATCGTCTGCGCCTCCAAACTGGCCTTTATGGGCTGGGGTCTGGGTATTCGCGAGCTGGATTACACCGGCTTCAGCGGTCACTCCGCGCTCTCCGCGGCCTTCTGGCCTATCTTCCTGTGGCTGCTCAGCGCCCGTTTCTCCGTCGGTCTGCGTAAAGCGGCCGTTATTACCGGCTATGTTCTGGCCGCCGTGGTGGGCTATTCGCGGCTGGTCATCCATGCGCATTCCGTCTCGGAAGTGATTGCCGGCCTGCTGCTGGGCGCTGCTGGCAGCGCTTTGTTCCTAGTGTTGCAAAAACGCACTTCTGACTGCGATTATAAGACAGTACCCTGGGGTGGAATTGCATGCCTGGTAATGATCCCACTGATACTGTTGCATAGCGGCAGTAAAGCGCCGACACAGACCCTGCTTGGGCAAATCGCCACCGCAATTGGGCCGCTGGATAAACCTTTTACCAGAGAGGACCTGCACAAGCAGGCCTGGTAATCGCCATTTGTTTTACAGGGGAAATTAAGTTTTCGCCGGTTAATTAGACAAATAAGAAAATAATCTACTATATACCCGGTAATTGATAATTCATATTTATGAAATAATGAAGTGCTACTACATTGTTATTGCTTATTTGCCTGGATATAGCTTTGATCAGACGTTTCTTAAATGCGCTGAGATGTCACCTGATGCACATTCAATGAATATCCGGACACTGGAAACTATTAGAAATTGTAGTTGACTATAACGCCATCATCTGATTTTTGCATGAAGATGAGCTATAGAAAAAGACGTTTTTTTACAGTCAGTTAGCTGCATATGTGATGTTGTAGCAGAACCGGGAAGATCCCTAACCCTGGAAATCAGTGAATAATCTTAATTGGTGACCCGCTTATTTTTTGTCAGTAGAACGACAGGCGGCATTAATTGGCAGATATTCGGTAACAACACTCCCAATTGTGACCGAAATCCCGTAAACTTAACGCCGCCAAAAATAATGGCCTGACCAATTATTCATCCACAGGTCGATAAAAAATTAAGTCGTTCAGGTAGTCAGTGCGCTGGTAGCTGTTAAGCCAGGGGCGGTAGCGTCGCTGAAGCCGCTTGCTGCTGCACAGAGGTTCTCTTCAACGGCTGAAAAATCGTCCCGGTCAGGATGATCGCCCTCAATAGATATCTATCAATTTTCTACGGATATCCTCAGAAGTTGGCCAGGAGCGGCTGCTGATATCGCCTGGACATTAACTTTCCTGTCTCATCGATAGCCTGTAGGGTAAAATTCGCCTACATTGTGAGCTGAGTGGATGTTATAAGGCTAACAAGCAGCTTAGGGTAAATGTACTTGCCTCGCCGGTGTTGCACAGCGAAGTCAGCTGGTGCCGCGAGCGCTTTCTATCTTGGTATTCCCCTCATTCTCATTGAGATACGACAGCGGGGCTGAAAATGGATCTTGTACAATGATAAAAATTGCGCGCATTGCCGTGACGTTGGGTTTGCTTTCCTCCCTGGGAGCCGAGGCTTACGCGGCCGGGTTAGTGGTAAATGACAACGACTTGCGTAACGACCTGGCCTGGCTTTCCGATCGCGGGGTCATCCATCTGAGCCTGTCGACCTGGCCGCTGAGCCAGGAAGAGATCGCCCGGGCGCTGAAAAAGGCCAAACCTTCCTACTCTTCTGAGCAAGTGGTGCTGGCGCGTATCAACCAGCGACTGTCTGCCTTAAAAGCGGATTTCCGGGTCACCGGCTACACTTCAACCGATCAGCCGGGCACTCCGCAGGGGTTTGGTCAGACGCAGCCGGCGGATAACTCGTTAGGCCTGGCATTCAACAACAGCGGCGAGTGGTGGGATATCCATCTCCAGGGCAACGTTGAAGGGGGAGAGCGGATCAGCAACGGATCGCGCTTCAACGCCAACGGCGCATACGGCGCGGTGAAGTTCTGGAACCAGTGGCTCTCTTTTGGCCAGGTACCACAGTGGTGGGGGCCTGGCTATGAAGGTAGCCTGATTCGCGGGGATGCCATGCGGCCAATGACCGGTTTCCTGATGCAGCGCGCCGAGCAGGCGGCGCCAGAGACCTGGTGGTTGCGCTGGGTGGGGCCATGGCAGTACCAGATCTCCGCCAGCCAGATGAATCAATATACCGCAGTACCTCATGCCAAAATTATCGGCGGACGTTTTACCTTTTCACCATTCCAGTCATTAGAATTAGGCGCGTCGCGCATTATGCAGTGGGGCGGGGAAGGCCGACCACAATCATTTAGCAGTTTCTGGGATGGCTTTACCGGGAAAGACAATACTGGGACAGATAACGAACCTGGTAACCAGCTAGCTGGTTTTGACTTTAAGTTTAAACTCGAGCCAACTCTCGGCTGGCCGGTCAGTTTCTACGGACAGATGATTGGCGAAGATGAGTCAGGCTACCTGCCTTCGGCAAATATGTTCCTCGGCGGGGTCGAAGGGCACCACGGCTGGGGTAAGGATGCAGTGAACTGGTATCTGGAAGCGCATGATACTCGTACCAATATGAGCCGAACCAATTACAGCTATACCCACCACATCTATAAAGATGGTTATTACCAACAAGGGTATCCACTGGGGGATGCGATGGGTGGGGATGGTCAACTCATTGCCGGGAAGGTTGAGCTGATTACCGAAGATAACCAGCGTTGGAGTACACGCCTCGTTTACGCCAAAGTTAACCCTGAGAACCAGTCGATCAATAAAGCATTCCCCCATGCCGATACTTTGAAAGGTGTACAGCTCGGTTGGAGCGGGGATGTGTATCAGTCGGTACGTTTGAGTACATCACTGTGGTACACCAACGCGAACAACAGCGACAGCGACGACGTTGGGGCCAGCGCAGGGATAGAAATACCATTTAGTTTATAAGGCTGAATGCTGAAAACAGGGAGAGAGGGTGGTAGCGCTGCAGGACGCAGTCAGTTTTCATCTCTCCACAAGCCGGCAGGTAAGCAACGGCTATGACAGCTGCTCAGGAATTGGCAAATTTTGATTTACTGATGATGTGACATTATGAAGAAAAAACTTGTTAGATTTTCGGCATTAGCATTGGCAATTGGGTTTTTATCGGGTTGTACAATCATCCCTGGTCAGGGATTAAACAGTCTGCGTAAGAACGTGGTTGAACTCCCAGATAGTGATTACGATTTGGATAAGTTGGTCAATGTATATCCGATGACACCAGGATTGATTGATCAACTTCGCCCAGAAACCGTTCTGGCTCGTCCCAATCCGCAACTGGATAACTTACTCCGTAGTTATGAATATCGTATTGGGGTAGGTGACGTACTGATGGTTACCGTATGGGACCACCCTGAACTAACTACTCCTGCAGGCCAATACCGCAGCGCCAGCGACACCGGTAACTGGGTCAACTCCGATGGCACCATTTTCTATCCTTATATCGGTAAGGTACAGGTGGCGGGAAAAACCTTGAGCCAGGTACGCCAGGAAATAGCGAGTCGTTTGACTACCTATATTGAAAGTCCACAGGTTGATGTTAGCGTTGCTGCATTCCGTTCGCAAAAAGCATATGTTACTGGTGAAGTTGCAAAATCAGGACAACAGCCCATCACGAATATCCCACTAACAGTCATGGATGCGATTAATAATGCTGGTGGATTGGCACCAGACGCAGACTGGCGTAACGTGGTGCTGACTCATAATGGTAAAGATACAAAAATCTCACTTTACGCATTAATGCAGAAAGGGGACTTGACGCAGAATCATCTGCTTTATCCCGGCGATATACTTTTTGTACCACGTAATGATGATTTGAAAGTTTTTGTCATGGGTGAGGTGGGCAAACAAAGTACCTTAAAAATGGACCGCAGCGGTATGACCGTTGCTGAAGCATTAGGAAATGCTGAAGGAATGTCGCAGGCGTTCAGTGACGCAACAGGTGTGTTTGTAATTCGCCAGTTGAAAGGTGATAAACAAGGTAAAATAGCTAACATTTATCAACTTAATGCGCAAGATGCTTCGGCAATGGTACTGGGAACAGAATTTCAGTTACAACCATACGATATCGTTTATGTCACAACTGCTCCTTTAGTACGTTGGAATCGTGTGATTTCTCAGCTTGTGCCGACTATTACCGGTGTTCATGACATGACGGAAACTGCGAAATTTATTAAGGATTGGCCATAGTATGTTTAATTCAATATTAATTGTTTGCACAGGTAATATTTGCCGTTCCCCTATGGGGGAACGCTATTTACGGAAGGTACTTCCTGGAAAAATAATTGACTCAGCCGGCACAGGGGCTTTGATCGATCATAGTGCCGATGAAACTGCTAAATATGTGGCTTCAAGTAATGGTGTTAGTCTCGAGGGGCATAAAGGTAAGCAATTTACATCATCAATGGGACGACAGTATGACCTAATTCTAGTAATGGAAAAAAAACATATCGAAGAAATTGGTCATATGGCTCCAGAAGTAAGAGGTAAAGTTATGCTTTTCGGACATTGGTTAGGTCAGAGAGAAATTCCAGATCCATACAAGAAAAGCCAAGAAGCATTTGAATTGGTTTATAAGTTAATTGAACAAGCTGGTAATCTCTGGGCTGAAAAGTTGAGTAACTAACACATCAGGAATTAATGAATGTCACCAAATATTAAAAAGATTGCCGAAAAGGGAAATGATAATTTCGATTTAGGCAAACTCCTTGGCGAGTTGATCGATCATCGAAAATTGATAATTTCATTAACGTCTTTATTCACTCTTATTGCTCTGGTTTATGCTATTTTTGCTACCCCAATCTACCAAGCTGATGCCTTGATTCAGGTAGAACAGAAGCAAGCTAACGCAATATTAAGTAATTTGAGTCAGATGTTACCTGACTCACAACCGCAGTCAGCGCCAGAAATTGCGCTAATGCAATCTAGAATGATATTGGGAAAAACAGTCGATGACTTAAACTTACAGGCGAGAGTTAAAGAAAATCACTTTCCTATATTAGGTAAAGGTTGGGCTAGGTTATCTGGTGAAAAAAAAGGATCATTAGAAGTTTCGCATCTGTATATAGATTCAAATAACGATGAAACGCCAGAAATTTCTTTAACAGTGAGAGATAATACTCATTTTATAGTTGAGAATGGAAATGACAAAATACTAGGTACCGTAGGGGAATTAATTAATAAAGATGGGTTCTCAATAAAAATTAATAAAGTAGATGCTCTTCCTGGTACGGTATTCACGATATCTTATGTGACAAAATTGCGTGCGATAACAGACTTGCAGGAGTCTCTTTCCATCAGTGACCAAGGGAAAGACACTGGTATGCTAACTATATCGCTTACAGGTGAAGATCCAGTATTAATAAAAAAAATAATTGATAGTGTTAGTGGTAACTATTTGGCGCAAAATATCGCTAGACAAGCTGCGCAGGATGCAAAAAGTCTTGATTTTTTAAATCAACAATTACCAAAGGTCAGGGCTGAACTAGATGTTGCTGAAGATAAACTAAATCAATACAGACGACAAAATGATTCAGTAGATCTTTCATTAGAAGCTAAATCCGTCCTTGATCAAATTGTTAATGCTGACAATCAATTAAATGAACTAACTTTTAGAGAGTCTGAAATATCACAGCTTTATACAAAAGAGCACCCCACATACAAGGCTCTGTTAGAGAAAAGGAAAACGCTTCAAGATGAAAAGAATAAGTTAAATAAGCGAGTTGCGTCAATGCCAGAAACTCAACAAGAAGTTTTGAGGTTGAGCCGTGATGTTGAATCTGGCCGCGCGGTTTATATGCAATTATTGAACCGACAGCAAGAATTAAATATATCCAAATCAAGTGCTATAGGTAATGTTAGGATTATTGATGACGCTGTCACTCAAACCAAACCAGTTAAGCCTAAGAAAGTTTTAATTGTGCTTTTGGGTATAGTGGCTGGCTCAATGTTATCTATTGGCTTGGTTTTATTAAAAGTCTTTTTAAGACGTGGAATAGAGTCACCCGAGCAATTAGAAGAACTGGGGATTAATGTATATGCGAGCATTCCTGTTTCAGAGGATTTCGCTGCAAAATCTTCTAAGAAAAAACAATGGGCAAAAGTAGAGCATACGGATATTGATTTTCTTGCTATTCAAAATCCTGCGGACCTAGCCATTGAATCAATTAGAGGATTGCGAACTAGTCTACATTTTGCAATGATGGAGGCTAGAAATAATATATTAATGATTTCCGGTGCAAGTCCTAATGCAGGTAAAACATTCGTAAGTACAAATTTAGCAGCCGTAATATCACAAAGCGGTAAAAAAGTACTTTTCATAGATGCAGATATGCGTAAGGGATATACCCATAAACTGTTCAATACAGAAAATTCGAATGGGCTATCTGATTACTTGTCAGGGAAAATTGAACTCAAAGCCCTTATTAAAAACGTAAAAAATATCAATTTTGATTTTATATCAAGAGGTATTGTGCCTCCAAATCCAGCCGAATTACTTATGCACAAGCGCTTACAAGAACTATTGACTTGGGCTAATCAAAATTATGATTTGGTTATTATGGATACTCCACCTATATTAGCTGTCACAGATGCCGCTATTATTGGAAACTATGTAGGAACAACACTATTAGTTGCAAGATTCGAGCAAAACACTACAAAGGAAATTGAAGTTAGTTTTAAAAGATTCGAGCAAAGTGGTGTGATTGTTAAAGGGTGTATTTTGAATGGTGTAGTTAAAAAAGCCAGCAGTTATTATAGCTATGGCTACACACATTACGGATATTCTTATAAAGATAAGCATTGAGGAATATATGAGACTCATATGAGTCTCATATTATTATATTGTTACCAACACCCATTGTAAGGACTCTTATGAAAAAAATATTAATCATCAGTCATACGGGTGATATATCTTTTTTCAAAATAGGTAGTCATCATTATGCTAACGGTTTAGCTCAAAACAATTTAGTCTCCTATATAGGTACACCTAGTTCGTTGATACATAAAATGATGAGGAAAACAGTTAAAGGGCAAAAGAAACTTGATGATAGTGTAAATGTTATCAAGCCTGTTACAATCTTTCCTATTACGTTAAAATACAATAAAATATGCTCATCAATAAATAAATTATTTTGGCAATTATCTCTTTTACATTTAAAAAAAAATTACTTTGATGTTGTAATTTGTGACTATCCATATTTTGAACCTTTGTTAGGCATTCTCAGTTATAAAATGCTGATATATAGACCTACCGATAATTACTTGCAAATGTCAGGAGATAAAGTCAAATATTATGAAAGAAAAATTATTGCTAAAAGTGATATCGTAATTGGCACTTCTCAAGATGTAATTGCGAGTATAAAAAAACAATATCCAGATGAATTTAAGGCAAAAAAATATTTTGTTATTAGCAATGGCTTTGACCACTTACATTTCGATAGTAGAACTAAAGACTCAGTAAGAACTGGCAGCGTGTATATTGGCTCGTTAGATTATCGTTTTGATTTTGATGCTTTAGAACTATTATGCAAAAATTTTTCAGATCATTTTTTTGATATCTATGGTCCAATCGAGAAAAATAGTGAAGATAAAGTAACGGCATTAAAAGAAAAATATAAGAATTTAAATTTCTACGGTGCCATCTCTTATAATGACGTACCAATTAAACTAAGCAAATATAAGGTGGGGCTTCTTCTATTAAATGATCATTTATCTAATAAAGGTAGAAGTCCAATGAAATTATGGGAATATGCGGCGTCAGGGTTACAGGTATTGTATTCGCAAGTGGAGCATGAATGTACTTATGATTTTCTTTTTAAGTATGATAAATGTAATCTTGTAGAAAAATATCTTTTAGCGTATCAAGCGCCTTGTAACCGAGATATTAAAACTTCCCTTATGCAATACTCTTGGCAAAACAAAGTTCGTGAAATTGAAAATATAATTAGCGAGTTTATTAATGACCAATGACTTACAAAGCGCTTCTATAAAGTTATATATTGTATTACTCATAACTATATGTGGCCTAATACTTTGCTATTCTCCGTTGTTAGGATTCTGCATTCCTATATTTTTTTTAATATTAGGGTTAGGGAGCAATTTCGGCGCAAGGGTAGGTTTTACTCTAATTTCCATTCTAGGTGCTGCATTCACTTTCGCATCGCGAAACTATGTATCTGGGACAATTAAAGATGACTTCGCTAATATATATCTCCCAGCTTTTTATGATGTGAATAAAGGTGGGACTATTTTTTATGAGTCATTTTCAAATGGTGTGGAATTTTTTATTACATTGTATTTTAAGGTGATAGGGGGCATCTTTGGTATTAAAGAACCCTTTATGATCATGTTTGCTGTTCTGTTATTTGTACTACTATTATATTACATATGGTTAGAGGTATTTGTATTAGTTAATATTGAAAAGAAACACAGATCGATATGTGTAGCTGCTTGTTTTTCATTGTTATCATGTATAATAATTACACAAAATATGCGACAAGCAATTTCTTGTGTTTTTTTATTGTATGCAATAAGTCTTCTTTTAAATAAAAAATACATTTCTTGTTTAGTCTTCGCATTTCTGGCAGTTATTTCTCATATGACTGCTTTGATTATTTTGCCTTTGTTTTATTTTATTATGGAAGGTTCAAAGAAAACAAGGTTAATAATCATTATAGTAAGCCTTGGCTTTTTATTAGCATTTAATATAGCAATAGGCATTATCATTTCTTATAATCTATTAGGTGCCTCGACATATAAGTTATTGTATTACGCTGACACAAGTGGACGAAGTGTTGATATTGGTTATTTAAAATTCTTGATAATTTCATTTTTTGCTGGTTTGTTTTTATGTAAAAATGATAGTCTCCAAGCTGATAGATTTAGAAATTTATTATTTTGCGGTACAATTTTGTATTTGATTTTCATGCCAATTCCAACGCTTTCATTTCGGTTCTTAATGCTATTGGTTGTATTTTATAATGGATTAATAATGTTTTATGCTTTTAAAAAGCAACTAACTATACTTGGGTTTTTATTAATAGCTTATAATCTATATAAGATTTATAGTTTAGGTCCTAATAAAGATTTATTGACTGGCCCTGAAGCATATATGAATTTATGGTATAGCTACCCGTGGGCTGGAACGGAATTCTTATATTATTTTAATTAAAATAGTAGGTATTGAAATGAATTACAGTAGAAAGATAATTTTTGATGCCCGATGGCTCGGGCCACATGGTATTGGTCGGTTTGCAAAAGAAATTTATGATAACAATGAATCCTTTAAGCCATTGAAATTGAGATCAAATCCAGCGAGTCCATTAGATCCTTTTAAGTTGTCACTGTATTTAGCATTTAATCATAAAAATGATATTTTTTTGACACCGGGTTACAACCCTCCCTTATTTAACTTTAAAAAAACAATAATTACTGTTCATGATTTAAACCATATAGACGTAGAGCATAATAGTAGTTACTTAAAAAAAATATATTATAATCTAATATTAAAGAGAGCTTGTAAAAAAGTTCCAATTATTCTTACGGTTTCTGAATTTACTAAGCAAAGAATTGTCGAATGGGCGAATATAAAACCTACAAAAGTCTATGTCGTAGGAAATGGGGTGTCGAAAGAATTTAATAGAGATGTTAAACCTTTTATATATAGCAAACCATATTTTTTAATTGTAGGAAATAGAAAAAAACATAAGAATGAGATTTCCAGCCTAAAAGCGTTTAAATTATTAAAAACTGATGAATATAAAGTATTGATAACAGGAAGTGCTAGTCCAGAATTAATGGATTATATCAACAACGAGTCGCTAAATGATAATGTCCATTTTATAGGACCTCAAACTGATAGTGAATTAGCATCATTATATAAAGGTGCCGCTGCATTAGTTTTCCCTTCACTTTATGAAGGATTTGGACTGCCAGTCGTTGAAGCTATGTCTTGCGGTACTCCAGTAATAACATCAAATGTAAGCTCTCTGCCAGAGATATCAGGGGATGCTGCCATATTAGTAAATCCTCTTAATATAAATGAGATCGCAAGTGCAATGAATTCGATAATAAATGATAATTCACTAAAGAGTGAGCTTATTGAAAAAGGATATAAAGTTAGTAAGCATTATAATTGGGATATAGTTAGAGCAAAAGTGAAAGATGCCATAACTAAAATGCACAATAAGTAGCTTATATATATTACTATGCCAACAGGAAGCATTTCATGGACAAGTTATTATTCACTGTTATAGTACCTACCTTTAATGATGTACCGCGTACAATTAAATGTATTCATTCTTTAATTGAACAGACAATTTCTCCAAGTTTATTCGAAGTCATTATTGTGGATAATAACCCACAGTTATTAGAATATTGTGAAGTACCCTCGAACTTCAAAATAATACATGAACCAACGCCAGGTTCTTATGCTGCACGAAATACAGCTTTAAAACTAGCAAACGGTAAATATATTGCTTTTACCGATGCTGATTGTCTTGTATCTCCAAAATGGTTAGAATCTGCACTAAAATATTTAGATAATAAAACTGATCGAGTGGCTGGAAATATTAAGCTATTTGATGAAACCGGTTCCAAAAAAATGACCTTTTCGGCTTGTTATGAAAAAGCGTATGCGTTTGATCAAAAAACAAATGCAAGTCGTGGAGAATGTGTAACAGCGAATTTATTTATACATAAGAGTTTCATTGATAGGGTTGGTTATTTTGATAGTAATCTTTTCTCTGGAGGTGATATAGAGTGGAATCTGCGTGCAACCAAAGAGAATATTGGCATAGTTTATGCGGATGACGTTATTGTTATGCACCCTATTAGGGCGTCTTTAAAAGAGATTGTCTCCAAAAGGGTTAGGGTTATTGGTGGACAGTATAAAAAATTATCCATAATCGGTACTTTAAAATTTCTTCTTCCCCCCATAAAAGATGTTGCGTATTTATCTTCGAGAGCAGAATTAACAAGATTTGAAAAAATCAGTGCCTTTCTTATAAGATATTATTTGAAAATCATTTCATTTATTATGGTTATATTGCTTAAGCTAAATATTCAGAAACCCAAGCGAGCCTAGAAGCGATAATGGCTTAATGAGAGGTTAAATTGAAAATCGTTAGTTTCGTAATCCCTTTATATAATACTGAAAAATATATTGTAGATTGCATAGATTCAATATTGGAACAAAAAGCCATCGATTTAACATTTATTGAAATTATAGTGGTTGATGATGGTTCAACAGATAACAGTCTTTCTGTTTTAGAAAAATATAATGAAAATGAAAGCATTACTATCATAAAAAAAAGTAATAGTGGTATTTCATTAACAAGAAACTTAGGAGTAGAAAGAGCAAAAGGGGATTACATATTCTTTTTAGATAGTGATGATAAAATAGCTCCAGGTTCCTTAGCTAAAATTTTCAATATCTTAAATAATGGCAATATCGATATACTGTTTTTTGCTGGCTCAGTGTTTTATGATATTGATACAACTAACTCTTTTATGCCGATATATGAAAGAGCGAGACAAACATGTAATTCTATCATGTCAAGCAGTGACTTTTTCATTAAATCAATAAAATATAGGTCTTTTTTTGTTCAGCCATGCATGTACGTGTTTAAAAAATATTTATTTGAAGGAAATGAATTCATTCCTAATATTCTACATGAGGATAATCTATTCACCCTAGGATTGCTACTGAATAAAGATGTAAATGTATTTTGTATAAATGATAAAATTTACCAAAGACGTATCCGCAGTAATTCTATAATGACATCCGCGCACTCAGAAAAAAACGCCGATGGATATCTTTATTCTGTTAAGAATATTTATTACAGATATTATGACAAAGCTGGATCATCGAGTAAATTTAAAGCGCTCCGTTTTTTTATATTAAAACTGATAAAATGTGGCTACGTCATTAGTGATGAGATTAATTCTAATTATCATAAAACAGAGCTTGCAAAGATATATAATCAACTGAATCCTAATTGGATTGAGAGATGGAGATTTAATTCTGGTTCCGTATATAGGATAGCCAGATTTATAAAGGTAAGATATTATTATCTCAGTGGTAGGTTTTTATCACTAACTAGGTTTTTAAAATGAATTTACTTTCTAACGCTAAATGGAATGCCTTCTCGCAATTTTTTAAGATTTGTGTACAACTAGTTAACGTTATTTATCTCGCAAAAATCATTCCTCCTTCGGAATATGGTTTAATGGCTATGGCCTTAGTTATTATTAACTTAGGTATGCTGTTGAGAGACTTAGGTACTTCTTCAGCAATCATAAGACAAAAAGAACTTACTAATGACTTGATTAACACTGTTTTTTGGGTCAATGTTTTGATGGGCTGTATATTTGCACTTCTGGTCATTTTGGGATCGCCTGTTATATCAGAGATATATAAACAACCAAGATTGATAGAAGTACTGATCAGCATGAGTATTATCTTTCCACTTTCGAGTAGTGCTAGTGCCCATTTGGCATTATTGCAACGAGAATCAAAGTTCAAAGTCATTTCATTTATTGAGATATTCTCGTCTACAGTTTCAGTAATTTTGGCGTTAATTACGGCTAAGATGGGCTTTGGTGTCTATAGCTTAGTAATACAAGCTGTTTCATTAAATTTAATCTCAGCGATTCAGTTTTGGATTTGTTCTAAATGGCATCCCTCTTTCTCAAAAATAATAGTATATCATGAGTTAAAGA
This sequence comes from Klebsiella sp. AqSCr, assembly GCF_008452795.1. NCBI lineage: Bacteria > Pseudomonadati > Pseudomonadota > Gammaproteobacteria > Enterobacterales > Enterobacteriaceae > Klebsiella > Klebsiella sp. AqSCr. The sequence goes on along the minus strand of NZ_MJDM01000005.1, from coordinate 1,339,263 downwards.
AAATTTTTGGGTTTAGTGCAAACGTTTCATTATTTAATATTATTAACTACTTTGCTAGGAATGCTGATAGTTTTATTATAGGTCGATATATGTCGATTGTGGTGTTGGGAAGTTATAATTTGGCATATAGGATTATGTTGTTTCCATTGCAAAGCCTAACCTTTGTAGCAACTAGGTCTTTGTATCCCGTACTTAGCCATCACCAAGATGATAATAAAAAAATTGCGTCAATATACTTGAATTGTACATTTTTTGTTCTTTTTCTTTCAGCGCCATTAATGTCTGGAATAGCAGTTTTAAGCGTTCCATTTGTAAATTGGGTTTTTGGCCCACAATGGCATATTACTGCAAATATACTAACTTGGTTAGCCCCTATTGGCATTATGCAATCTGTTCTAAGCACTACTGGTTCTGTTTTCATGGCAAAAAACAAAACAAGAACTCTTCTATATTTAGGCATATTCGGTACATTACTTCAGTTGACGTCATTCATCATTGGAGCCAAATTAGACATTGTCAGCTTCGTTAAACTCTACTTCATTGCTAATGTTATTAATTTTTTTCCTGCAATGTATTTTGTTTTTAAAATTCTTGATTCAAGTATTGTTGTTTTCCTTAAGAAAATTCTCCCAATTATACTTTCAACTTTATTAATGGTGTCAGCCATTTATATATATCTACAAAGTTTAGTTGCGAGAAGTGACGTATTTATAGTTTTGACTTCAACATGTATTGGTGTGGTTGTGTATTTCTTGGCTAGTTTTTTTTCGTCATCTGATATCAGAGAATTAATCATAAAGAAGATTTCAAAAAAACAGCATCAATCGTTTTAATCCTTAAGGTACTTTTGACAACTAGGATAATTTATGCGCTATATATGTTTTATCTTTATGCTTTTTTTCTCCATCACAAGCGCTGCAGAAGAAAAGTTTCTACTAGGAGCTGGTGTTCACCCTTCTAAATACTCTCTTACACCTCAGCAATTAGTTAGCTTATTAGTAAAATATAAAATCAAAGTGATACGATATGATTATCCTTGGTCACAAGTTGAATTAATTAAAGGCCAATACACCCCTCCAAACTATAAGTTGGATGAGCTGGTGAAGGTTGCCAACGATAATGGTATTAAGGTAATTTTAATATTAAACTATAGAAATAAGTTATATGGGAATGGTAAACCTGTTACTCATCAAGAACAAGTTGCTTTTTCTAAATATGCAGCTTGGGTTGCAAATAGATTTAAAGATTTAAACGTTATTTATGAAATTTGGAATGAATGGCCTTATTTAGAGGATGAAAGATTAGGACCGCCATTTAGCAAAGAATCAGCAATAGCATATGTTGAGTTAGTTAAAAACGCTTCACTAGCTATACATGACGCTGTACCAAACGCATATATTATAGCGGGAAGTTATAACCCTTTAAATGATAGATTTGATGGATGGTCTGAAGAAATAATCAAAGCAGGAATCTTTAATTATATCAATGCACTTTCTGTACATCCTTATTCATATCAAAAATTAAAATTTTCGGATCCAAATTATGGAATAGCCGTTCTAGATAAATTACATAGCAAGATAAAAAGGATGATAAATAGAGATGTTCAATTTTACGTAACAGAGTTCGGTTTCCCTGATTATCAGGCAAGCAATAATCTGACGAAAATTCAACGATTCAATTTTACTAAACAATATATCCTAAAAGCTAAAGAGCGTGGTTATATCTTAGGGTTGGTATGGTATGATCTCATAAATGATGGTAATGATAGTAGTGTTAAGGAACATAATTTTGGTCTTTTAGATTCATCATTAAATGAAAGGGAAAATATGAGTGGATTTTCCGCCGCAGAGAAATCCTTGTTAAATAATAATAAGGTAAATGACCAATGAAAAATGAACTTAATCAAATTCAATGGTTACGTGCTATTGCAGCAATACTAGTTGTTATAACACATTTTACTGGCAAGCCATATTCAGTTAAACTTTTTGATCATGAGTTCTCAAGCGGAGCTATAGGCGTTGATATTTTCTTCATTATATCTGGTTTCATAATGATGTATGTTTCGGATTTAAAAAAACAATACCCTATAAAATTTATATTGAATAGATTCATAAGAATTTTACCTGTGCATTATTTTTTTCTTTTTATTCTCATTATTATCTTCCTTATTAAGCCAGATATGATAAATAGTAGTGTTTCTAAAACATATGTATGGGAGTCATTCCTGTTAGTTCCTGCATTACGTAACGACGCTGAGTACCTTAATCCTGTTATATGGACTCTGTGTTACGAAATGATGTTTTACCTTATCTTTTGTGTTTCTCTTAATTTAAAAAATCTAACTACTTCTGCCATCGCAACCACTTTGGTTATATCTGCAATAGTATTTAGCGGGTTTTTCTATAAAGGAGACAATATTTATATCAGTGCAGCTACAGATAGTATTTCTTTGGAGTTTTGCTATGGTATGTTATTATATGTTTTCTATAAAAAGGGATTCTTAACTTTTCACTGGTTGTTGCCACTTATGTTAAGTATAATTTTATATTTTGTGCTTAAACAATTCGATTTTTATAGATTTATTAAGTTAGGTATCCCTAGTGCTTTAATCTTTATATCTTTTCTTAATATGAAAAATAGTAAAATTACATTCTTGAATTTCTTAGGTAAGATATCCTATGAAATATATATTTGTCATATTATGGTAATTTCTGCTTCTTATTTAATTTTGTTCCGCTTAGGTGTTTTCAATATATTTGCATATGCGACTCTAACTTCGGTTTTGATCTTGATTAGCGCTTATTTAATTAATATTTTTATTTCGAATAAAGCGCTTTCGCTAAAAAAGAAATTTGGGTTATAAATTAATTAACATTAGGGTAGATAATGAAAGATAAAATTAATATCGGTGTTGTAGCAGATTGGTTGGTAACCTATGCCGGTGCTGAACGTGTATTGAGTGAGATGTTTGATATTTTTCCTGATGCAGAGTTATATTCTATTGTTGATTTTTTGTCTGATGAAGCGCGTGAGTATTTCCATAATAAAAAGGCTAAGACAACATTTATTCAAAATTTACCATTTGCTAAGAGCAAATATCAAAACTATTTACCATTAATGCCTCTTGCAATTGAGCAGTTAGATGTTTCGGGGCATGATATAATCTTATCGAGTAGCCATGCTGTATCAAAAGGCGTATTGACTGGTCCAGATCAATTACATATAAGTTATGTACATTCTCCAATTAGATACGCATGGGACTTACAACATCAATATTTAAAAGAATCTGGTCTTGATCATGGTGTTAAAGGGATAATTGCTAAATGGTTACTACATAAAATTAGAATATGGGATTATCGTACAGCTTCAGGAGTAAACCATTTTGTTGCGAATTCTAAGTTTATTGCCAGAAGAATTAATAAAGTTTATGGAAGAACCGCTGATGTTATATATCCCCCTGTTGATGTGAAAAGATTCACTTTAAATGAAAATAAAAAAGACTATTTCGTTACAGCTTCCAGATTAGTACCATATAAAAGAGTTGATCTCATTGTTGAGGCGTTTAGTCATATGCCCGATAAACAATTAGTTGTTATAGGCGATGGTTCTGATATGAAAAAAATTAAAGCTAAAGCAACTGCTAATATAGAAATATTGGGATATCAACCCAACTCTGTAATGGAGGAGTATATGAGAAATGCAAAAGCATTTATCTTTGCTGCTGAGGAGGATTTTGGAATCACTCCGGTGGAGGCTCAAGCTTGTGGAACTCCAGTAATCGCTTTCGGAAAAGGAGGGTCATTGGAGACGGTTAGACCGCTTGGTGTTAATATGCCGACAGGTATGTTTTTCGAACAGCAAAATATCTCATCTTTGATATCTGCGGTTAATTTATTCACTGAAAATCAGGAGTTATTTGAACCTGCTAATTGTAGAGCTAATGCTCTTAAATTTTCAGTTGAACGCTTTAAGAATGAAATGAATAATTATGTTAGCCAGAAATGGACGGATTTCCAAAAGTTCAAAGCCGTTACATACTAATTATCAATTGGCATGTTCAGTTAATTTAAAAACTCGCACTGCTTCAAAGTTATTTATTGTGCACAATTAGAGAGAAATAAGCATGACTACTTTCTCACATCGAGTTCGAGCTAATGCCAATGCTTCGATTATATCAATGGTTCAACGTTTTTCAGATATATCCATAATTTTTATTGGCCTCTTCGTCGCTTGTATATTAAATGGTGTTAATTTCCAAAATAAACATGTTTTGCTTGTTTTGACAGTTCTTGTTATTTTTCAAATGATTGGCGGCATTACTGATTTTTATCGTTCATGGCGCGGAGTAAAACTATCATCTGAATTAGTATTAATTCTTAAAAACTGGACCTTAAGTATTTTATTAAGTCTGGGTATTTTTTCTCTTTTTTCTTCTTTCGATATAAGTTTAGCAATATTTCTTCTGTGGTATTGTAGTGTAACCGTTGGTTTTATTACTTGTCGTTCTTCAATACGCTTGGGGGCAGGGTTGCTCAGAAAGTTTGGATATAACACACGACGAGTTGCTGTTGTTGGGTCTACCCCCGCAGGGATTAGTTTATTAAAAGGATTTTTGGATGAACCATGGCTTGGTTTCATTGTTTTAGGTATTTATGATGATCATAACTCAAATGATTATCAAGGTATTACCTATGCGGGTAATGTTTCACAATTAGTTCAAGATGCTCGTGAAGGTAAAATTGACCGTATTTATATCGCACTTGGAATGAAAGATGAGAACCTTATAAAGAGCATTGTAAGTCAATTAACTGATACTACGTGCTCTGTTTTATTGATTCCTGATATTTTTACATTTAATATTCTGCAATCTAGGACGGAAGAAATTAATGGAGTGCCTGTTGTACCATTATTTGATACACCCTTAAGTGGAATCAACATGGTTTTTAAACGTCTGGAAGATATTATTGTTTCTTCTATTATTTTACTTTTCATTTCTCCTATACTAGTTGCCATTTCTTTAGCCGTGAAACTGTCTTCCCCTGGTCCGGTTATTTTTAGACAAATTCGTTATGGGATGGATGGAAAACCTATCAAAGTTTGGAAATTTCGCTCGATGACAGTGATGGAAAATGATGATAGGGTTATTCAAGCTACTAAAAATGATACTCGAGTAACTAAAGTCGGTAAGTTTTTACGCAGTACCTCTTTAGATGAACTCCCACAGTTCTTTAATGTTCTTTTTGGACAGATGTCTGTCGTGGGACCTCGACCTCATGCTGTTTCACACAATGAACAGTATCGTTCATTGATTCATGGTTATATGCTAAGACATAAAGTAAAACCGGGAATTACTGGCTTAGCTCAAATAAACGGTTGGCGTGGGGAAACGGACACTTTAGAAAAAATGGAAAAACGAATAGAATATGACTTGTTATACATCCGAGGATGGAGCATCTGGTTGGATCTAAAGATAATATTCCTCACGGTCTTCAAAGGTTTTATAAATAAATCTGCTTATTAGCTACAGCCGCTGTGTAAGATAGTTATTGTACATTTATGATCCAATTTTTTTATCTTGTGCCAATTAACAAATTTTCACTATGAGCCCTTTCTACTTTGGGCTAACATAATCATCACATTTAAGCTGCGAACATGTCGCAGTGACCACACCTGACAGGAGTATGTAATGTCTAAGCAACAGATCGGGGTTGTCGGTATGGCAGTGATGGGGCGTAACCTTGCGCTGAACATCGAAAGCCGTGGTTATACCGTCTCCGTTTTCAACCGCTCCCGTGAAAAGACCGAAGAAGTTATTGCCGAAAATCCAGGCAAGAAGCTGGTTCCTTACTATACAGTACAAGAGTTCGTTGAATCCCTCGAAACACCACGCCGTATCCTGTTGATGGTGAAGGCCGGGGCTGGCACCGACAGCGCCATCGATTCCCTGAAGCCTTACCTCGATAAAGGCGACATCATCATTGATGGCGGTAACACCTTCTTCCAGGACACCATCCGTCGTAACCGTGAGCTGTCTGCCGAAGGTTTCAACTTTATCGGTACCGGTGTTTCCGGTGGTGAAGAGGGCGCTCTGAAAGGGCCTTCTATCATGCCTGGTGGTCAGAAAGAAGCCTATGAGTTAGTTGCTCCGATTCTGAAGCAGATTGCTGCGGTTGCTGAAGACGGTGAGCCGTGTGTGACTTATATCGGTGCTGACGGTGCAGGCCATTATGTGAAGATGGTTCATAATGGCATCGAGTATGGCGATATGCAGCTGATTGCCGAGGCCTATGCGCTACTGAAAGGTGGTCTGGCACTTTCCAACGAAGAGCTGGCGCAAACCTTCACCGAATGGAACGAAGGTGAGTTAAGCAGCTACCTAATCGACATTACCAAAGATATCTTCACCAAGAAGGATGAAGAAGGTAAGTACCTCGTTGATGTCATTCTTGATGAAGCAGCAAACAAAGGTACCGGTAAGTGGACCAGCCAGAGCTCACTGGATCTCGGCGAACCTCTGTCTCTGATCACCGAGTCTGTATTTGCTCGCTATATTTCTTCGCTTAAAGACCAGCGTGTAGCCGCGTCGAAGGTGCTGAGTGGTCCGCAGGCCCAGCCGGCCGGTGATAAAGCTGAATTTATCGAAAAAGTGCGTCGCGCGTTGTACCTCGGTAAAATCGTTTCCTATGCTCAGGGCTTCTCCCAGCTGCGTGCTGCTTCTGATGAATACAACTGGGATCTTAACTACGGCGAAATCGCTAAGATTTTCCGCGCTGGCTGCATCATTCGTGCGCAGTTTCTGCAAAAGATCACTGATGCTTATGCGCAAAACGCTGGCATTGCTAACCTCCTGCTGGCACCATACTTCAAACAGATCGCTGATGACTATCAGCAGGCGCTGCGTGATGTCGTGGCTTATGCCGTGCAGAATGGTATTCCGGTACCGACGTTCTCTGCCGCAATAGCTTACTACGATAGTTATCGTTCCGCAGTTCTGCCAGCTAACCTGATTCAGGCTCAGCGTGATTACTTTGGTGCGCATACCTATAAACGTACGGATAAAGAAGGTGTATTCCATACCGAGTGGCTGGAATAAATTTATTCAAACAGTCAGGCCATTTGGCCTGACTGTTTTTCATTTTATATTTAATGTTGCAACCTGACCTTAAGCATTTCCTTTCTAAAAATATTTCTAATATCTAATTTTTTAATCTTTTTAAGAATTTGCCATATTTATTATCTTGTACGCCTATATTAATCTACTTCTGGCCTCAGTAAATTACTGGGTGTTAAATAACAGGGTTTTAATTAAAGGAAATTAATATGTTACTTCCTGTGATAATGGCTGGCGGTACCGGCAGTCGTCTCTGGCCGATGTCTCGCGAGCTTTACCCGAAACAGTTCCTCCGCCTGTTCGGGCAGAACTCCATGCTGCAGGAAACCATCACCCGACTCTCGGGCCTTGAAATCCATGAACCGATGGTCATCTGTAACGAAGAGCACCGCTTCCTGGTGGCCGAACAGCTGCGCCAGCTCAACAAGCTGTCGAACAACATTATTCTTGAGCCGGTCGGGCGCAACACCGCCCCGGCCATCGCCCTGGCGGCCCTCCAGGCCACCCGCCACGGCGACGACCCGCTGATGCTGGTCCTCGCCGCCGACCATATCATCAATAACCAGCCGGTCTTCCACGACGCCATCCGCGTCGCCGAGCAGTATGCCGATGAAGGCCATCTGGTCACCTTCGGTATCGTGCCGAACGCCCCGGAAACCGGCTACGGCTACATCCAGCGCGGCGTGGCCCTCACCGACAGCGCCCATACTCCGTACCAGGTGGCCCGCTTCGTGGAGAAGCCGGACCGCGAGCGCGCCGAGGCCTACCTCGCCTCCGGGGAGTACTACTGGAACAGCGGCATGTTTATGTTCCGCGCCAAAAAATACCTTTCCGAGCTGGCCAAATTCCGCCCGGATATCCTCGAAGCCTGCCAGGCCGCGGTCAATGCCGCCGACAACGGCAGCGACTTCATCAGCATTCCGCATGACATTTTCTGCGAGTGCCCGGACGAGTCCGTGGACTACGCGGTGATGGAGAAAACCGCCGACGCGGTGGTGGTCGGTCTCGATGCCGACTGGAGCGACGTCGGCTCCTGGTCCGCCCTGTGGGAGGTCAGCCCGAAAGATGAGCAGGGTAACGTCCTCAGCGGCGACGCGTGGGTGCACAACAGCGAAAACTGCTACATCAACAGCGACGAGAAGCTGGTGGCGGCTATCGGCGTGGAGAACCTGGTGATTGTCAGCACCAAGGACGCCGTGCTGGTGATGAACCGCGAGCGTTCCCAGGACGTGAAGAAGGCGGTCGAGTTCCTCAAGCAGAACCAGCGCAGCGAGTACAAGCGCCACCGCGAGATTTACCGTCCCTGGGGCCGCTGCGACGTGGTGGTCCAGACCCCGCGCTTCAACGTCAACCGCATCACCGTGAAACCGGGCGGCGCCTTCTCGATGCAGATGCACCACCACCGCGCCGAGCACTGGGTCATTCTCGCCGGCACCGGCCAGGTGACGGTGAACGGCAAGCAGTTCCTGCTGACCGAGAACCAGTCCACCTTTATTCCGATTGGCGCCGAGCACAGTCTGGAAAACCCGGGCCGCATTCCGCTGGAAGTGCTGGAGATCCAGTCGGGGTCGTACCTCGGCGAGGACGACATTATTCGTATTAAAGACCAGTATGGTCGTTGCTAATTTTTTCGGGACAAAACGCAGAATGACACAGTTAACATGCTTTAAGGCTTATGACATCCGTGGTGAACTGGGCGAGGAGCTGAACGAGGACATCGCCTACCGTATCGGCCGCGCCTACGGCGAATTTCTGAAACCCGGGAAGATAGTGGTGGGGGGCGATGTGCGCCTCACCAGCGAGTCGCTGAAGCTGGCGCTGGCCCGCGGGCTGATGGACGCCGGCACCGACGTGCTGGATATCGGCCTGAGCGGCACGGAAGAGATTTACTTCGCCACTTTCCACCTCGGGGTGGACGGCGGTATCGAGGTGACGGCGAGCCATAACCCGATGAACTACAACGGCATGAAGCTGGTGCGCGAGAACGCGAAGCCCATCAGCGGCGACACCGGCCTGCGGGATATCCAGCGCCTGGCGGAGGAGAACCAGTTCCCGCCGGTGGACCCGGCGCGTCGCGGGACCCTGCGCCAGATTTCGGTGCTGAAGGAGTACGTCGACCACCTGATGGGCTACGTGGACCTGGCGAACTTTACCCGTCCGCTGAAGCTGGTGGTGAACTCCGGCAACGGGGCGGCGGGGCACGTGATTGATGAAGTGGAGAAACGCTTCGCGGCGGCCGGGGCGCCGGTGACCTTTATCAAGGTGCATCACCAGCCGGACGGCCATTTCCCGAACGGTATCCCGAACCCGCTGCTGCCGGAGTGCCGCCAGGACACCGCCGACGCGGTGCGTGCGCATCAGGCGGACATGGGGATCGCCTTTGACGGCGACTTCGACCGCTGCTTCCTGTTCGATGACGAGGCGTCGTTTATCGAGGGGTACTACATTGTCGGCCTGCTGGCGGAGGCGTTCCTGCAGAAGCAGCCGGGGGCGAAAATCATTCACGACCCGCGTCTGACGTGGAACACGGTGGACATCGTGACCCGCAGCGGCGGCCAGCCGGTGATGTCGAAGACGGGGCATGCGTTCATCAAGGAGCGGATGCGCCAGGAAGACGCCATCTACGGCGGGGAGATGAGCGCGCACCATTACTTCCGCGACTTCGCCTACTGCGACAGCGGGATGATCCCGTGGCTGCTGGTGGCGGAGCTGCTGTGCCTGAAGAACAGTTCGCTGAAATCGCTGGTGGCGGACCGCCAGGCGGCGTTCCCGGCGTCGGGGGAGATCAACCGCAAGCTGGGGAATGCGGCGGAGGCGATAGCGCGCATCCGGGCGCAGTATGAGCCGGCGGCCGCACACATCGACACAACGGACGGTATCAGTATTGAATACCCTGAGTGGCGCTTTAACCTGCGCACGTCCAACACGGAGCCGGTGGTGCGTCTGAACGTTGAGTCCAGAGCGGATACGGCGTTAATGAATGCAAAAACCGAAGAGATTTTAGCTCTTCTCAAGTAATGCATTATCCATAATGGAAGCCATAGGGTCAGATTTTAATCGTATTATTGACCTTATGGCTTATTCTTGACATCCCACTGGTCAAAGCGTAAAACCGCCCACAGAATTATTTAATTTCGTGGCTATCCGCCATTATCCAGTTAACTGATTAAAGTGTAATCTCATGAAAATTACTATTTCCGGTACAGGTTATGTTGGTTTATCGAACGGTGTCCTGATTGCGCAAAACCACGAAGTGGTGGCCCTGGATATCGTGCAGGCCAAAGTGGATATGCTTAACCAGAAGATCTCTCCGATTGTCGATAAAGAGATTCAGGAATATCTGGCAGAAAAACCGTTAAATTTCCGTGCCACCACGGATAAGCACGACGCATACCGTAATGCCGACTACGTGATCATTGCGACGCCGACCGATTACGATCCCAAAACCAACTACTTCAACACCTCTACGGTGGAAGCGGTTATTCGCGATGTAACAGAGATCAACCCGAACGCGGTGATGATCATTAAATCGACCATCCCGGTGGGGTTCACCCGCGACATCAAAGAACGTTTAGGGATTGATAATGTTATTTTCTCTCCGGAGTTCCTGCGTGAAGGACGTGCGCTGTACGACAACCTGCACCCGTCGCGTATTGTCATCGGTGAGCGCTCTGCGCGTGCCGAACGTTTTGCTGATCTGCTGAAAGAAGGCGCGATCAAGCAGGATATCCCAACCCTGTTTACCGACTCCACCGAAGCGGAAGCGATCAAACTGTTCGCTAACACCTATCTGGCGCTGCGCGTTGCCTATTTCAACGAGCTCGACAGCTATGCTGAAAGCCAGGGGCTGAACAGCAAGCAGATTATCGAAGGGGTATGCCTGGATCCGCGTATCGGCAACCACTACAACAACCCGTCCTTTGGTTATGGCGGCTACTGCCTGCCGAAAGATACCAAGCAGCTGCTGGCGAACTACGAATCGGTCCCGAACAATATCATCGCGGCTATCGTCGATGCCAACCGTACCCGTAAAGACTTTATCGCGGATTCTATTCTCGCTCGTAAGCCGAAAGTAGTGGGTGTGTATCGCCTGATCATGAAGAGTGGTTCGGACAACTTCCGCGCCTCTTCTATTCAGGGCATTATGAAGCGCATCAAGGCGAAAGGTATTCCGGTTATTATCTATGAACCGGTGATGCAGGAAGATGAGTTCTTCAACTCCCGCGTCGTGCGCGACCTGGATGCCTTCAAACAAGAGGCGGATGTGATCATCTCTAACCGTATGGCGGAAGAACTGGCAGATGTGGCGGACAAGGTTTACACCCGCGATCTGTTTGGCAACGATTAATCCTGTTTGTCTGTCACTGGCGGCCTGCCGCCGCCAGTGTGTTCCTTTATCCCTTCCTCATTTCTCCTACCCCGAGCCTATTTTCCGCTCATTCAGATTAACCTCAATAAATTGTGATGGACATTACGATCCTGCTCAAAAGCCGTTGCGGGTTGAAAACAGGTCCGATAAGTTAAACTTACCTTGTGAAGAGCTACCGTCACTGTGATGTAGATGCCGGAGATAAGCGCCGGGAGGTAAAACAAAGCCTGCAACGCAGGCTTTTGTTATTTATGTCCTATGAAAAAACGCGGGATAGGGCGCGAGTAGCGTTATTTTTTTCTTGCCTTAAGGCCATGCCAAAACGCAGAATGAATAGTCATTCTGTCATATCATTTTTTTATCTCTTAATATTATCTTAATCTAATTGCAATATGAAGCGGGCCTTACCACTTGCGTTTATTAAACGTCAGTTTCGTTTTCTTTCTGTCTTTTAAATAAGAAATTAAGAAATAAACGGAAACAGCGGCTTTGTTGAATAAATCAGATTTCGGGTAAGTCTCCCCCGTAGCGGGTTGTGTTTTCAGGCAATACGCACGCTTTCAGGCATACCTGCTTTCGTCATTTTGTTCAGCGCTCGTACCAGGGCCATAGCCTCCGCAACCTGACCATCGTAGTCACGCAGCGTCAGTGAACCCCCGAACAGCTGTTTTACCCGGTACATCGCCGTTTCCGCTATCGAGCGACGGTTGTAATCTGTTGTCCATTTCCACCGCGCATTACTCCCGGTCATTCGCTGATTAGCCACTGCACGGTTACGGTCTGCATATTCACCGGGCCAGTAACCCGCACCTTTTCGGGGTGGGATAAGCGCGCTGATTTTCTTACGCCGCAGTTCATCGTGACAGAGCCGGGTGTCGTAAGCGCCGTCTGCCGATGCTGCCCTGATTTTTCTGTGAGTCTGCCGGATAAGACCCGGGAAGGCTTCTGAGTCCGTCACATTGTTCAGCGACAGGTCTGCACAGATGATTTCATGTGTGTTGCTGTCAACTGCCAGATGCAACTTTCGCCATATACGACGGCGTTCCTGGCCATGCTTTTTGACTTTACACTCGCCTTCACCGAAGACCTTCAGCCCGGTGGAATCAATTACCAGGTGTGCGATTTCACCCTGGGTGGGCGTTTTGAAACTGACATTAACCGACTTTGCCCGCCTGCTGACACAGCTGTAATCCGGGCAGCGTAGCGGAACGTTCATCAGAGAAAAAATGGAATCAATAAAGCCCTGCGCAGCGCGCAGGGTCAGCCTGAATACGCGTTTAATGACCAGCACAGTCGTGATGGCAAGGTCAGAATAGCGCTGAGGTCTGCCTCGTGAAGAAGGTGTTGCTGACTCATACCAGGCCTGAATAGCTTCATCATCCAGCCAGAAAGTTATGGAGCCACGGTTGATGAGGGCTTTATTGTAGGTGGGCCAGTTGGTGATTTTGAACTTTTGCTTTGCCACGGAACGGTCTGCGTTGTCGGGAAGATACGTGATCTGATCCTTCAACTCAGCAAAAGTTCGATTTATTCAACAAAGCCGGAAACAGCAAGTAGTATGGCAGCGACCACTAAGAAAAATAGGTTTTCCATAATATCTACCACAGGGCGTATGTTGATTGAATTATTAGTTTGATAAGCAATACATCAGTTTTATGCTGTTGCATGGCTTGCTCTAACATATCCTGGATTTAGGAAAATTCCTACAGATAGTAATGTTTTTTATCAATCAGCATATAATGCTGTTTCCGCTAACCAAATTGGTCTGGACACCAGAAAAGTTTCAGTGCCTGGCGCGCGGATATTTGCTTTTCTGAAAAAGGCTGGATGAAACTGGTTTCAGGCGGGCGAGTAAAAAGGCAAAAATAGCGTCTATAGCACAAAATATTATATAAAAAATAATGAATGTGCATTCCGTCGACACATAGTCAGGACAACGGAGGTTACATAGAAGGGGTTGCCGCAATCAGATGATTGCGGCAGGGCAGGGGGATTAGATCTGATAGTAATCCTTGTACCACTCCACGAAGTTCTTCACGCCTTCCTTCACTGACGTTTGCGGCTTAAAACCCACCAGGTCATACAGCGGTTGGGTGTCTGCGCTGGTGTCCAGCACATCTCCCGGCTGGATCGGCATCATATTCTTCTTCGCTTCCATCCCCAGCGCCTCTTCCAGGGCGGTGATGTAGTCCATCAGTTCCACTGGTGAGCTGTTGCCAATGTTATATACCCGATACGGCGCGGAACTGGTGGCCGGGGAACCGCTCTCAACGGTCCAGTCGGCATTGGCCTGCGGGATCACATCCTGCACCCGAACCACCGCCTCGACGATGTCGTCGATATAGGTGAAGTCGCGCTTCATTTTGCCGTAGTTGTAAACGTCGATGCTTTTTCCTTCCAGCATCGCTTTCGTGAACTTGAACAGCGCCATATCCGGGCGACCCCACGGACCATACACTGTAAAGAAGCGCAGCCCGGTGGTCGGGATACCGTACAGGTGGGAATAGGTGTGCGCCATCAGCTCATTAGCTTTCTTGGTGGCGGCATACAGGGAGACCGGATGATCGACGGAATCTTCGGTGGAGAACGGCATTTTACGGTTAAGGCCGTAAACCGAGCTGGAGGAGGCGTACACCAGGTGTTTCACCTTGGTATGACGGCAGCCTTCCAGAATGTTCAGATACCCCATCAGGTTAGCGTCTGCGTAGGCATACGGGTTTTCCAGCGAGTAGCGCACGCCGGCCTGGGCGGCCAGGTGGATCACTCGGTCAAATTGCTCTGTGGCGAACAGCTTTGCCATACCTTCACGGTCGGCCAAATCCAGCTGCTGGAAATGGAATGCCGGAGATGCCAGGCGATCCAGACGTGCCTGCTTCAGGCTGACGTCATAATAGTCGTTCATGTTGTCGATTCCGACAACATCATGCCCTTCATTCAGCAGGCGCTGCGCGATATGGAAGCCGATAAAACCTGCGGCACCAGTGACCAAAAACTTCATATTTTTCCTCCGGGGTGTGGATATCCCGTTCTACATAAGTGCCGATTTTACACTGGCTTGCGGTTGGGATCACTTGCTTTGCCATGACAAGATATGCAAGTAACTGTAAACAGCGGCGTCTGAGAGTAAATGCCTTGTAATTAATTATCATTCGTGAAAAGTATTAAGCCATTCAGAAGATGAAAAGCACTATAGAAACCAATATAAACAATGGGTTATCTGTTTGTTGCGGTTTTATCGAGTATTGCTAGGTTTTAGACGCGGTCTGGCCTCGTAGAGTAAAGATTGTTACTTTGGTTTGCCCGGTGTGTTTGTTTCCCGAGAGCTCATTTAGCGATAATGCCATCATATCGTCTAAAGTGTGTCCATTTTTACATTGAGAAAGCCATGCACCGAATTTTTACTTTTATTCCTTACTTGCAGAGTTATAATACGCTGCCGTTCTATTTGGCAGACTTAGGTATTGCTTGATAAATCATCACCAAAAGTTGTTATTAATATGCAAGAAATTATTTCAGAATTTCATGCTGTCCTTAGATGGTTCTTTTGCATGTAAGGGCGTGATGAGCAGGTGAGGGCAGTGCTACGCCAGGCATGCTGCTTGCGGAAATGAGAAAGTCCTGATAGCTAACGGAGAAGGGAAACGCCAGAGTAAAGCCTTTTTGTAGCTAAGGTAACGAGATGCATGGCTGTACTGAACAGTAATGCCATCTGCAGTGCGGTTTGAACGGATGTGAGTGCTAAAAACTCGGTGGATCACGCATTTTGGTTGCGATAGCCAATGGCGGTAGCGTGGAAGAAAACATAAGGTGATTTTTTAATTTATTGAATTAAAAGGGTTTTTATCGTTTTATTGCTGGGGTGTCGCTTGCGCTTCCGTTCAAATCATTGGTTGCAGTCGATGAATGGCAGCTGACCTGATAAACTTTGCCCGCAGCACAAAGCAGTCAGTTTCTCGATTGTTGAGCCTGACAGGATCGGCGAGGTAGACCTGGTATGACTAACTCATTCAGTGGATATTTGCAGAATAATTTATGAGTATAAAGATGAAGTACAATTTAGGGTATTTATTTGATTTACTTGTTGTGATAACAAATAAAGATCTAAAAGTGCGCTATAAGAGCAGCATGCTAGGCTATTTATGGTCAGTAGCAAATCCATTGCTTTTTGCCATGATTTATTATTTTATATTTAAGCTGGTAATGAGAGTACAAATTCCAAATTATACAGTTTTCCTCATTACCGGCTTGTTTCCGTGGCAATGGTTTGCCAGTTCGGCCACTAACTCATTATTTTCATTCATCGCTAACGCTCAAATTATCAAGAAGACAGTTTTTCCCCGGTCCGTGATTCCGCTAAGTAATGTGATGATGGAAGGCTTGCATTTTCTTTGCACTATCCCGGTTATTGTTGTCTTTCTTTTTGTTTATGGCATGACGCCGTCCTTGTCCTGGGTTTGGGGTATACCTCTCATTGCTATTGGCCAGGTGATTTTCACCTTTGGTGTTTCAATCATCTTTTCAACGCTGAACCTGTTTTTCCGTGACCTGGAGCGCTTTGTCAGTCTGGGGATTATGCTGATGTTTTATTGTACGCCGATTTTATATGCGTCTGATATGATTCCGGAAAAATTTAGCTGGATAATTACCTACAATCCGCTAGCGAGTATGATTCTTAGTTGGCGTGATTTATTCATGAATGGGACTCTTAATTATGAGTATATTTCTATACTCTATTTTACGGGAATCATTTTGACGGTTGTCGGTTTGTCTATTTTCAATAAATTAAAATATCGATTTGCAGAGATCTTGTAATGCACCCAGTTATTAACTTCAGTCATGTTACAAAAGAGTATCCTCTGTACCATCATATTGGCTCAGGAATCAAAGATTTAATTTTCCATCCAAAACGCGCTTTTCAGTTGCTGAAGGGGCGGAAATATTTAGCTATCGAAGACGTATCCTTTACAGTTGGCAAAGGTGAGGCTGTTGCCCTGATTGGACGTAATGGGGCAGGAAAGAGTACCTCGCTTGGCCTGGTTGCCGGCGTGATTAAGCCAACTAAGGGAACCGTCACCACTGAAGGACGGGTGGCATCGATGCTTGAACTCGGCGGAGGCTTTCATCCGGAACTTACCGGGCGTGAGAATATTTACCTGAATGCTACTCTGCTGGGCCTTCGGCGTAAAGAGGTCCAGCAACGTATGGAACGTATTATTGAATTTTCGGAACTGGGAGAATTCATAGACGAGCCAATCAGAGTGTACTCAAGCGGAATGCTAGCTAAGTTAGGTTTTTCGGTCATCAGTCAGGTTGAACCGGATATTTTAATTATTGATGAAGTTCTTGCAGTAGGTGATATCGCTTTTCAGGCAAAATGTATTCAGACCATCAGAGATTTTAAGAAAAGAGGCGTGACAATATTGTTTGTTAGCCACAATATGAGTGACGTTGAAAAAATCTGCGACAGAGTCATCTGGATCGAAAATCATAGGCTCAGAGAAGTGGGGTCTGCAGAGCGAATCATTGAACTGTACAAGCAAGCAATGGCTTAATCAGTGGGTAATATAATGAACAATAGCGTTAAAATCTATACCAGCCACCATAAGCCTAGTGCTTTTCTTAATGCTGCAATTATCAAACCTCTGCATGTCGGCAAAGCTAATTCTTGTAATGAAATTGGTTGTCCAGGAGATGACACTGGCGATAATATTTCCTTTAAGAATCCGTTTTATTGCGAACTAACTGCGCATTATTGGGTTTGGAAAAACGAAGAGCTGGCAGACTATGTCGGTTTCATGCACTATCGCCGTCATCTTAATTTTTCCGAAAAACAAACTTTTTCTGAGGATACCTGGGGGGTCGTGAACCATCCATGCATTGATGAAGAATATGAGAAGATCTTTGGATTAAACGAAGAAACAATTCAACGCTGTGTCGAAGGTATTGACATCTTGCTGCCCAAAAAATGGTCTGTCACTGCGGCGGGAAGTAAAAATAATTACGATCACTATGAACGAGGTGAATACTTACACATTCGTGATTATCAGGCTGCCATTGCCATCGTTGAAAAACTATATCCAGAGTATAGCACGGCAATAAAATCGTTTAATGATGCCAGTGATGGCTATTACACAAATATGTTTGTCATGCGCAAAGATATTTTTGTTGACTATTCTGAGTGGCTCTTTTCCATTCTGGATAATCTCGAAGATGCCATCTCGATGAACAATTATAATGCTCAGGAAAAACGCGTTATTGGGCATATAGCTGAACGGCTGTTTAATATTTACATAATTAAGCTGCAACAAGATGGTGAGCTTAAGGTAAAAGAATTACAGCGTACCTTTGTCAGCAATGAAACATTCAATGGTGCACTGAATCCAGTTTTTGATTCTGCGGTTCCAGTGGTTATCAGTTTCGATGATAATTACGCAATCAGCGGTGGCGCATTAATTAATTCCATTATCCGACATGCGGACAAAAATAAAAATTATGATATCGTCGTACTCGAAAACAAAGTTAGCTATTTGAATAAAACGCGGTTGGTAAATCTAACCTCTGCTCATCCGAATATTTCTCTTCGTTTTTTTGACGTTAATGCCTTCACTGAAATTAACGGTGTGCATACCCGAGCGCATTTTAGCGCATCAACGTATGCCCGTCTTTTTATTCCTCAACTGTTCAGACGATACGATAAAGTCGTATTTATTGATTCGGATACCGTTGTAAAGGCTGACCTGGGTGAACTGCTTGATGTCCCTCTGGGCAACAATTTAGTTGCAGCGGTTAAGGATATCGTCATGGAAGGTTTTGTAAAATTTTCTGCAATGTCGGCATCAGATGATGGCGTTATGCCGGCAGGCGAATATTTACAGAAAACCTTAAACATGAATAACCCTGATGAATATTTTCAGGCAGGGATTATTGTTTTTAATGTCAAACAAATGGTCGAAGAAAATACTTTTGCTGAATTGATGCGGGTATTAAAGGCAAAAAAATACTGGTTCCTCGACCAGGATATCATGAATAAAGTATTCTACTCTCGAGTCACATTTCTGCCATTAGAGTGGAACGTTTATCATGGTAATGGCAATACGGATGATTTCTTCCCTAATCTTAAGTTTGCAACGTATATGAAATTTTTAGCAGCTCGCAAGAAGCCTAAAATGATTCATTATGCGGGTGAGAACAAACCATGGAATACCGAAAAAGTCGATTTTTATGATGACTTTATTGAAAACATCGCTAACACTCCATGGGAGATGGAAATCTATAAACGTCAGATGTCGTTAGCGGCTTCGATTGGTTTAACCCATAGCGAGCCGCAACAACAAATCTTGTTCCAGACCAAAATCAAGAACGTACTGATGCCTTATGTTAATAAATATGCACCAATAGGCACGCCAAGAAGAAACATGATGACTAAATATTATTACAAAGTACGCCGTGCTATTCTTGGATAATAAAAGAGACAACAGATGAAAAGAAAAAAAATATTGATCGTAGGCACTGGTTTCTCTGGTGCAGTTATCGGTCGCCAACTTGCTGAGAAGGGACATCAAGTCCATATTATCGATCAGCGTGATCATATTGGGGGGAATTCCTATGATGCACGCGACTCTGAAACGAATGTGATGGTACATGTTTATGGACCCCATATTTTCCATACTGACAATGAAACAGTGTGGAACTATGTCAACAAGCATGCAGAGATGATGCCCTATGTGAACCGGGTTAAAGCGACAGTTAATGGTCAGGTATTTTCCCTGCCTATTAATTTGCATACTATCAATCAGTTTTTCTCAAAAACTTGTTCGCCTGATGAGGCCAGAGCGCTCATTGCTGAGAAAGGGGACAGCACTATTGCTGATCCACAAACTTTTGAAGAGCAAGCGTTACGCTTTATTGGTAAAGAGTTATATGAGGCCTTTTTTAAAGGATATACGATTAAACAGTGGGGGATGCAACCCTCGGAACTGCCCGCATCTATTCTTAAACGTCTTCCTGTTCGTTTTAACTATGATGATAATTATTTTAACCACAAATTTCAGGGCATGCCGAAATCTGGTTATACGCAGATGATTAAGTCAATTCTCAATCATGAGAATATCAAGGTTGACTTACAGCGGGAATTTATCGTTGACGAGCGAACTCATTACGATCACGTATTCTATAGCGGTCCATTAGATGCGTTTTATGGCTACCAATATGGCCGTCTGGGCTATCGAACATTAGATTTTAAAAAGTTTATCTATCAGGGTGATTACCAGGGATGCGCAGTGATGAACTATTGTTCTGTGGATGTGCCCTATACTCGCATCACTGAACATAAATATTTTTCTCCCTGGGAACAACACGACGGCTCTGTTTGTTATAAAGAGTATAGCCGTGCTTGTGAAGAAAATGATATTCCTTACTATCCTATTCGCCAGATGGGAGAGATGGCTCTTCTTGAAAAATATTTGTCATTGGCCGAGAATGAAACCAACATCACTTTTGTCGGTCGTCTTGGAACCTACCGTTACCTTGATATGGATGTGACCATCGCCGAAGCATTGAAAACGGCAGAAGTCTATTTAAATTCACTCACTGAAAATCAGCCAATGCCTGTGTTTACGGTTTCTGTACGATGAAATATACGGCATTGATAGTGACATTCAATCGTCTCGGCAAACTGAAAAAAACGGTTGAAGAGACCCTCAAACTTGAATTCACTAATATTGTTATTGTCAATAACGGGTCCACGGATGGGACCCAAGCCTGGCTTTCGTCAATTGTTGATACACGAGTCATTGTATTAACCCTCACCGAGAATACCGGTGGGGCGGGGGGCTTTAAAACCGGTAGTCAGTATATCTGTGAACAGCTGGCAAGTGATTGGGTATTTTTCTACGATGACGATGCTTACCCCTATCCAGACACGTTGAAGTCCTTTTCACAGCTGGATAAGCAGGGATGTCGGGTATTTAGTGGACTGGTGAAAGATCCGCAAGGAAAACCGTGTCCGATGAATATGCCGTTCTCGCGTGTGCCAACTTCACTTGGCGACACTGTACGCTATTTACGCTACCCTGGAGAGTTTATCCCGGCAGCTAATCGTTCTATGTTCGTACAAACGGTTTCATTTGTTGGGATGGTCATACATCGTGATCTGCTCACGACCAGCCTTGACCACATCCATGAACAGCTTTTTATCTACTTTGATGATCTTTACTTTGGCTATCAGCTATCACTAGCTGGTGAGAAAATTATGTATAGCCCAGAGTTGCTTTTTTATCATGATGTGAGTATTCAGGGCAAACTTATTGCACCTGAATGGAAGGTTTACTATCTATGCCGTAATTTGATCCTGTCGAAGAAAATATTCCAGAAAAATGGCGTGTATAGCAATTCAGCGATAGCGATACGCATCCTAAAATATATATTAATCCTGCCATGGCAACGTCAAAAATATTCCTATATGAAATTTATTCTTCGTGGAATTTCACATGGCATAAAAGGTATTAGTGGTAAGTATCATTAAGTGGGCATAGCAATGAGAAAATTGTGTTATTTCATAAATTCGGATTGGTACTTCGATTTACACTGGATCGATCGTGCCATCGCCTCCCGTGATGCAGGTTATGAGATTCACATCATCAGCCATTTTATTGATGACAACATAATAAATAAATTCAAAACATTCGGCTTTATTTGCCATAATGTTACTCTTGATGCTCAATCTTTTAATGCATTAGTTTTCTTTCGTACTTACCATGATGTGCAAAAAATTATTAAAAATATAAAACCGGATCTCTTGCATTGCATCACTATCAAGCCATGTTTGATTGGTGGTGTGCTCGCGAAGAAATTTAATCTGCCGGTCATCGTAAGTTTTGTTGGGCTTGGAAGAGTATTTTCTTCAGACAGCATGCCTTTAAAATTATTGCGGCAGTTTACTATTGCTGCATATAAATATATTGCCAGTAATAAGCGCTGTATATTTATGTTTGAACATGACCGCGACAGAAAAAAACTGGCTAAGTTGGTTGGACTCGAAGAACAACAGACTATTGTTATTGATGGTGCAGGCATTAATCCAGAGATATACAAATATTCTCTTGAACAGAATCACGATGTCCCTGTTGTATTGTTTGCCAGCCGTATGTTGTGGAGTAAAGGACTGGGCGACTTAATTGAAGCGAAGAAAATATTACGCAGTAAGAATATTCACTTTACTTTGAATGTTGCTGGAATTTTGGTTGAAAATGATAAAGATGCGATTTCCCTTCAGGTCATTGAGAATTGGCATCAGCAAGGATTAATTAACTGGTTAGGTCGTTCGAATAACGTTTGCGATCTTATTGAGCAATCAAATATCGTTGCTTTGCCGTCAGTTTATTCTGAAGGTGTTCCGCGAATTCTTCTGGAAGCATCTTCTGTGGGTCGCGCTTGTATTGCTTATGATGTCGGTGGTTGTGATAGCCTTATTATTGATAACGATAATGGAATTATTGTTAAAAGCAATTCACCTGAAGAGTTGGCTGATAAACTTGCCTTTTTGCTTAGCAATCCTAAAGCACGCGTTGAAATGGGTATTAAAGGACGTAAGCGTATTCAGGATAAATTCTCGAGCGGGATGATTATTAGTAAGACGCTAAAGACTTATCATGATGTGGTCGAGGGATAGTTGTCGATCAAACGGTTAACCGTTTTTATTAGTTGCCAGATTCTGTTTCTTTACCTTCAAATTTTTTAAAGTATATTATTAACTAAAATTACTGTAACGTGTCACTTGGGAGGCGATCAAATGTCTGAAAGATCTTCAAGTGCACTGGTCTCTGTTGTGATACCTGTGCACGATGCTGCAGAATATATATCTGATACGCTTAGTTCCATTTTATCGCAATCGTTACAGGATATTGAAGTCGTCATTATTGATGACAATTCGGCTGATGATACGTTAAAGCTACTGCAGTCCTTTGCCGCTAATGACTCGCGGATACGTCTTTTGAATAATTCGCAGAATATCGGTGCAGGTGCATCACGTAACATGGGATTAAAAATAGCAAGTGGCGAATATATCATTTTTCTTGATGATGACGATTACCCCGATGCTAATATGCTCAAACGGATGTATGATCATGCTGTATTGCTGCAAGCCGATGCGGTTATCTGCCGATGCCAGTCTTTAGATCTACAAACCCATTCATATGCACCAATGCCATGGTCTGTGCGCGTAGATTTACTCCCCCAAAAAGAACTCTTTTCATCAGATGAGATCACTCATAATTTCTTTGGTGCATTTATCTGGTGGCCCTGGGATAAGCTTTTCCGGCGCCAGGCTATACTGGATACTGGTTTACAATTCCAGGATTTAAGAACGACTAATGATTTATTTTTTGTTAGCGCTTTTATGCTACTTGCCAAAAGAATGGCGTTCCTGGATGAGATCTTGATTTCTCATTCCATTAACCGCAGTGGTTCATTATCGGTGACCAGAGAGAAATCCTGGCACTGTGCTCTTGATGCGTTACGTGCCCTCTATTCCTTTATTGACTCACAGCACTTGTTGCCTTCACTTGGTAGAGACTTTAATAATTATGCAGTGACTTTTCTTGAGTGGAATTTAAATACGATTTCTGGTCCGGCGTTTGATTCTTTATTCACTGCTTCACGCGAATTCATCGCCTCATTGGATATTGATGAAAGCGATTTTTATGATGATTTTATCAAAGCGGCACACTATCGCCTGATTCGGTTAACGCCGGAAGAGTATCTTTTCTCGTTAAAAGATCGGGTATTACATGAGCTTGAATCCTCTAATTTATCTTCAGAGAAGTTGCAAGCCAGTATTGCTTCTCAGGATCAAGTTCTTAAAGCCAGGGAAGAAGAAATTGATGAGCTAAGAGCGTCCGTTGCACAGAAAAAAGAACGTATTGATAGGTTGGTCCAGCGAAATGCATATTTAGAGACTGAGTATCAGAAACAGCAAGATCAATTAACTAAACTACAAAATGAATTAAATAACGCTGCTCAACGTTATTCAGCCCTTATTTCATCATTGTCATGGAAAGTTACAAGACCTTTAAGGTTAATCAAAGCGTTAATCGTGAAGAAAATGTAATATTTTTATCAATAATTCATGCTTATTTTAGATGCAGAGAGATACTCCTGATTAACGAGAAAAGTTTTGCAGGGAGGTATATTAACACCTCCCTTTGTTATTATTACTTATGCCGTGCTCTTAAATTATCAATCACTTCCCCGAGATCCAGCCCCTGGTCCTGCAGCAGCACCAGCAGGTGATACATCAGGTCCGACGCCTCATTCTTTAGCTCGAAGCGGTCGTTCACGGTGGCGGCCAGCGCGGTCTCCACGCCTTCTTCCCCCACTTTCTGCGCAATACGCTTGGTGCCGCTGGCATACAGCTTCGCCGTATAGGAGCTCTCCGGGTCGGCGTGTTTACGCTCGGCCAGCAGCTGCTCCAGCTGATAGAGGAACAGCCACTGGTGGCCGGTTTCGCCGAAGCAGCTGGTGGTGCCTTTGTGGCAGGTCGGCCCGATCGGGTTTACCAGCACCAGCAGCGTATCGTTGTCACAGTCCGGCGTGATGCTCACTACATTGAGGACATGGCCCGAGGTTTCACCCTTGGTCCACAGCCGCTGCTTGGTGCGCGAGTAAAAGGTGACCTTGCCGGTGGCTTCGGTTTTCTCCAGCGCCTCCTTGTTCATGTAGCCGTGCATCAGCACTTCGCCGGATACGGCGTGCTGCACGATGGCCGGCATCATGCCGTCCGTTTTTTCCCAGTCCAGCTGTTCAGTCAACATACCCTTATCTCCACGCCCTGTGCCGCCAGGTACGCTTTCAGTTCGCCAATATTAATAATCTGTTTGTGGAATACCGAGGCCGCCAGCGCGCCGTCAACGTCGGCGTCGCGGAAGGCTTCGAGGAAGTGTTCCATAGTGCCCGCGCCGCCGGAGGCGATCAGCGGGACGTGGCACACCGCGCGAACCTTTGCCAGCTGCTGCAGGTCGTAGCCGTTGCGTACCCCGTCCTGGTTCATCATATTGAGAACGATCTCGCCTGCGCCGCGCTTCTGCACTTCCTCCACCCAGTCGAGGGTTTCCCACTGCGTCACCCGGGTGCGGCTCTCGTCGCCGGTATACTGGTTGACGTGATACTTGCCGGTCTCTGCGTCAAACCAGGTATCAATCCCCACCACGATACACTGCACGCCAAAGCGGTCGGCAAGGCGGGTGATCAGCGTCGGGTCGGCGAGAGCAGGGGAGTTAATCGAGATCTTATCGGCGCCGAAGGAGAGGATCTGCGCCGCGTCTTCCAGCGACTTGATCCCGCCCGCCACGCAGAAAGGAATATCGATTACTTCCGCTACCCGCGACACCCAGCTCTTGTCGACCACCCGACCATCGCTGGAGGCGGTGATATCATAGAACACCAGTTCGTCGGCCCCTTCGTCGGCATAGCGCTTGGCCAGCGGGACGATGTCGCCAATGATCTCGTGATTACGGAACTGCACGCCTTTCACTACCTGGCCGTCGCGGACGTCGAGGCAGGGGATTATCCGTTTTGCCAGCATTGAATGGCCTCCGTTACGTTGAATTTACCTTCCAGCAGCGCGCGACCGACAATCACGCCGCGCACCCCGGTGCCGCGCAGGGCGGCAATATCATTGAGATCGCCGATGCCGCCGGATGACTGAAACGCCACCTGCGGGTAGCGGGCGCAGACTTCCTCGTACAGCGAGACGTTAGAGCCTGCCAGCGTGCCGTCGCGGGAGATATCGGTGCACAGCACGTGCTGCAGGCCGACCGGCAGATAACTTTCCACCAGCTCCTCCAGCGTCACGCCGGAGTTTTCCTGCCAGCCGCTGACCGCCACCTGCTTATTGCCGTCGGCGTCGATACGCACGTCGAGGGCGAGCACCAGCCGTTCTGGGCCAAAGCGTTTGAACCAGCCTTTCACTTCCTCCGGGGATTTCACCGCGGTGGAGCCGACCACCACGCGGGCGACGCCGGCCTCAAGCAGGGCCGCGACATCCGCTTCGGTCCGCACGCCGCCGCCGACCTGCACCGGGACGTCAACCCCGGCGACCAGCGATTTCAGCAGCGGGATCTGGCGTTTCGCCGGATCCTTCGCCCCGGTCAGGTCGACCAGGTGCAGGACTTCCGCCCCCTGAGCGGCATAGGCCTGCAGGCGCGGCAGCGGATCGCTGCCATAGTCGCGCTGCTGGCCGTAATCGCCCTGATGGAGACGAACGACGGTGCCGTCGATTAAATCTAAAGCAGGAATAATCATCACATCTCCAGGAAGTTTTTCAGCAGCTGCGCCCCGGCGCTCCCGGAGCGCTCCGGGTGAAACTGCACGCCAAAGAAGTTATCTTTCTGCACCGCGGCGGTGAACGCCTCGCCGTAATTGCACTGGGCGATGGTGTACGGGTTGACCGGCATGGCGTAGCTGTGCACGAAGTAGAAATACGCGCCTTCTTCAATGCCGCGGAACAGACGATCGCCTGCTTTGGCATATACCCGGTTCCAGCCCATGTGCGGCAATGGCAGACCGTGGTCGGTCATCTTCGGCACCTCTTCTTCGATAATGCCCAGCAGATCGACGCCGTTGTTCTCCTCGCTGCGCTTGCCGAGCAGCTGCATGCCCAGGCAAATCCCCAGCACCGGCTGGGTACAGGCTTTGATCAGGTCGATCAGCTCGCGGTCGCGCAGCTGATCCATCGCCGCCTGGGCGGTGCCGACGCCGGGAAGAAACAGTTTATCGGCACGCAATACCACTTCCGGATCGCGGCTGACCACTGGCTCATAGCCGTGGCGGCCAATCGCCGATTTCACCGAATTGAGGTTGGCGCAGCCGGTATCAAGGATCACCACATTCATTACAGCACCCCTTTGGAAGACGGCAGGGCATCGCCCTGGACGCGGATCGCCTGGCGCAGCGTACGGCCAAAGGCTTTGAACAGGCTCTCCACGCGGTGGTGATCGTTCTTGCCCTTGGTTTTCAGGTGCAGGGTCACCGCCATGGTGTAGGAGAGCGAGCGGAAGAAGTGTTCCACCATCTCGGTGCTCAGATCGCCGACGCGCTGATAGGTGAAGTCCGCCTTATACTCCAGGTGCGGACGGCCGGAGATATCCAGCGCGCAGCGGGCGAGACACTCGTCCATCGGCAGCACGAAGCCGAAGCGGTTGATGCCGCGCTTGTCGCCAAGGGCCAGCTTCAGGGCTTCGCCGAGGGCCAGGCCGGTATCCTCCACCGTGTGGTGGTCGTCGATGTACAGATCGCCGCCGACGTTAACCTCCATGCGGAAGCCGCCGTGGGTGGCGATTTGGTCGAGCATATGGTCAAAAAAGCCGACGCCGGTGTGGATCTTGCTGCCGCCTTCGCGGTCCAGCCACACTTTCACATCCACCTGGGTCTCTTTGGTGATGCGCTCGACGTGGGCATAGCGGTCGCGGCGGGTCAGCTGCTCGCAGATGGTCGGCCAGTCGAGCGTCTCGCGGTCATAGCGCAGACCGGTAATTCCCATGTTATCCGCCAGCTCAAGGTC
Source organism: Klebsiella sp. AqSCr (assembly GCF_008452795.1). Taxonomy (NCBI): domain Bacteria; kingdom Pseudomonadati; phylum Pseudomonadota; class Gammaproteobacteria; order Enterobacterales; family Enterobacteriaceae; genus Klebsiella; species Klebsiella sp. AqSCr. Next base: position 1,312,227 of record NZ_MJDM01000005.1, on the reverse strand, counting down.
GGTGGCCCGGTCGCCAATCACATAGCTGTGGGATTTATCCAGCACGCCCTCTTCCAGCCACGGCAGCACCAGCTGCGTTTTTGGCTTGCGGCAGGCGCAGTTGTCGCCCGGGAAGTGCGGACAAATCAGCACCTCTTCAAAGTTAACGCCCTGCGAGGCGAAGATCTGCATCATCAGGTTGTGCGGGCCATCAAACGCTTCCTGCGGCAGACTGTCGGTTCCCAGGCCATCCTGATTGGTGATCATCACCAGCTTATAGCCTTCCTGCTGCAGCTTCAGCAGCGCCGGGATCACCTGCGGCTCAAACGCCAGCTTGTCGAACCGGTCCACCTGGAAATCCTCCGGCGGTTCGGAAATCAGGGTGCCGTCACGGTCAATAAAGAGATACTTCTGGGTCATACATTCTCCGCAGTCAAGGCGTCAATCACGCGCTGGCTCTCGGCACGGGTACCGATAGTGATACGCAAACAGCCGCTTAATGAAGGTTGTTTATTCTGGTCACGTAAGATAATGCCCTGATCCCACAAAGATTTAAACACTGCGCTGGAGGCGGTTATCCGCGCCAGCACATAGTTGGTCTCGGAATCGAAGACCTGCTCCACGCAGGCGATGCCGCGCAGCTGTTCCACCAGGTAGCGGCGCTCGTCAAGGATCTGCGCCACGCGCTGGCGCATCGCGGCGATCCCCTCCGGGCTCAGGGCCTGGGCGGCGATATCGGCCACCGGCGTGGAGAGCGGGTACGGGGCGATCACTTTAAGCAGCACGTTGATCACCTCGGCGTTGGCGAGGGTGAAACCGCAGCGCAGGCCGGCGAGGGCGAAGGCTTTGGACAGCGTGCGCAGCACCACCAGGTGCGGATAGTCGCTGAGCCAGCCGGCCAGCGTCGCCTGCGGGCAGAATTCAATATAGGCTTCGTCGGCCACCACGATGGCTTTGCCGCGGGTCATCTCCAGCAGGTCGCGCATCGACTGCGGGTCGATAATCTGCCCGGTCGGGTTGTTCGGGCTGCAGACGAAGACCACCTTCACGCCGTCCAGCCGCGCTTCGATGCCCGGCAGGTCGAGCTGCCAATCGGCCAGCGTCGGCACGGTGCGGCACTCGACGCCGATGGTCTCGGCGCTGACACTGTACATGCCGTAGGTCGGCGGGCAGTAGAGCACCGCGTCTTCGCCGGGCTCACAGAAGGCGCGGATCAGCAGCTCGATGCCTTCGTCGGCGCCGCGGCTGACCAGCACCTGCTCCGGTTTGACCTCGGCGTAGCGGGCGTAGCTCTCAATCACGGCCTTCGGCTGCGGCTCCGGATAGCGGTTCAGCGTCTGTTCGGTAAGCTGGAAGGCTACGGCGGTAGGGAATTCGTTGGCGTTGAGCCAGACGTCGCCTTTGCCGCCCAGCCGGCGAGCGGATTGATACGGGGTCAGCGCGCGGACGTTGGCGCGGGCTAAATCTTCAATGCTCATGCTTGCTCCTTCAGGGCGGCAACGCGCAGCGTTACGGCGTTTTTGTGGGCGTCAAGGCGCTCGGCGGCGGCCAGGATCTCAATCGTTGAGGCGAGGGCGGCAAAGCCGTCGCGCGACAGCTCCTGCACGGTCATCCGCTTCTGGAAGTCGGCCAGACCGAGGCTTGAGCAGGTGGCGGTATAACCATAGGTCGGCAGGACGTGGTTGGTGCCCGAGGCGTAGTCGCCCGCGGATTCCGGTGACCAGTCGCCAAGGAAAACGGAACCGGCGCTGGTGATGCTATCCACCAGCTCGCGGGCCTGACGGGTCTGAATGATCAGGTGCTCCGGGCCGTACAGGTTGGAAATAGCCACGCACTGCGCCAGATCGCGGGCCACGATGATCCGGCTGGCGGAGAGCGCCACGCGGGCAGTTTCGGCGCGCGGAAGGGCGGCCAGCTGGCGCTCCACGGCTTCGGCGACGCGGCTGCCCATGTCGGCGTCCGGGGTCAGGAGGATCACCTGCGAGTCCGGGCCGTGTTCCGCCTGCGACAGCAGGTCGGAAGCGACAAAGTCCGGGTTGGCGCCGCTGTCGGCGATCACCAGCACTTCCGACGGGCCGGCCGGCATGTCGATGGCTGCGCCGTCCAGACGCTGGCTGACCTGGCGTTTGGCTTCCGTGACGTAAGCGTTGCCCGGGCCAAAGATTTTATCTACCTTCGGCACCGACTCGGTACCGAGGGCGAGGGCGGCGATGGCCTGGGCGCCGCCGACGTTAAAGATGGTTTTTACGCCGCACAGCTGTGCGGCATAGAGGATCTCATCGGCAATCGGCGGCGGCGAGCAGAGCACCACCTGCTGACAGCCGGCGATGCGCGCCGGCGTCGCCAGCATCAGCACTGTGGAGAACAGCGGCGCTGAGCCGCCCGGAATGTACAGTCCGACGGAGGCGATAGGGCGGGTGACCTGCTGGCAGCGCACCCCCGGCAGCGTTTCGACATCCACCGCCTGTAGCTGTTGCGCGTTGTGGAAGGTCTCGATGTTTTTCACCGCCACCGCCATCGCCTGCTTCAGCTCATCGCTGAGGCGCTCGCCGGCGGCGGCGATCTCCGCCTCGCTCACCTGCAGCGCGGCGACGGTGGTTTTATCAAACTTCGCGCTGTATTCGCGCAGCGTCGCGTCGCCGTTGGCTTTGACGTTATTCAGGATCTCCGTCACCGTTTTACTGATGCTGTCGGAGGCGGAAATCGCCGGGCGCGTTAAGAGTTGCTGTTGTTGGTCTGCGCTACAGCCGTTCCAGTCGATGATTGTGTTGAAGCTCATGATTGTATTCCCCTGTGTGTCCCGTGACCGGCTGGCCGATTACTCCATCATTTTCTCAATCGGCAGCACCAGAATGGAGCTGGCGCCCAGCGCCTTCAGTTTTTCCATGGTCTCCCAGAACAGGGTTTCGCTGCTGACCATGTGCATCGCCACGCGCTGCTTGTCGCCTGCCAGCGGCAGAATAGTCGGCCGCTCGGCGCCCGGCAGCAGGGCAACCACTTCTTCCAGGCGTTCGGTCGGGGCGTGCATCATGATGTATTTCGACTCGCGGGCCTGAATCACGCCCTGAATACGGGTCAGCAGGCGGTCAATCAGCTGCTGTTTGGCGTCGGCCATTTCGCCGTCGCGCTGGATCAGACAGGCTTTGGAGCGGTAGATCACTTCCACTTCGCGCAGGCCGTTAGCTTCCAGGGTGGCGCCGGTGGAGACGAGGTCGCAGATAGCGTCGGCGAGGCCGGCGCGCGGCGCCACTTCCACGGAGCCGTTCAGCAGACAGGACTTAAAGGAGATACCTTTTTGATCGAGGTAGCGCTTCAGCAGGTGAGGGTAAGAGGTGGCGATGCGTTTGCCGTCCAGCGCCGCCGGGCCGTTCCAGGCTTCATCCACCGGAGTCGCCAGCGACAGGCGGCAGCCGCCGAAGTCGAGACGGCGCAGGGTGAAGTAGCGCGGGTCTTCGCCCTGGGCGCGGCGGCTGAGCAGCTCTTCTTCCAGCACGTTTTCGCCGATAATACCGAGGTCGACAACACCGTCCATCACCAGGCCCGGGATATCGTCATCACGCACGCGCAGAATATCGATTGGCATATTTTCCGCCAGCGCAATCAGACGCTGGGTGTGCAAATTGACTTTAATGCCGCAGCGGCTGAGTAATTCGCGTGAATCTTCGCTTAAACGGCCTGATTTCTGAATAGCTATGCGTAAACGGGTGTTGTCTAACATTGTTCTTTTCCTCTGAATACCTGTCTGAATCTGTCCGAATTTGGTCCAAAAAAAAGCCCCCGGAAGTGAATCTTCCGGGGGCTCTCTGCGCGTTCATGCACCACTGGAAGATCCAAACGTCTTCCAGCACACATCGCCTGAAAGACTAGTCAGGATGATGGTGATGATGGTGGTGTTTAAATTGAACGCGGTTCATAAAAATTCTCTGTGAATGACTATGCATTTGATGTCCTTTAACCTAAACCACTTCCGCCGCAGAAAGCAAGGGCTTTTTTCTATCATTAATTCATTTCATATTGAGCGAAGAAATTGTCAGTTGCCGCTGGCTGGCGTAGCCTGTAATCAGCACAGCGAAAGAGTCAGGAGCCTGGGATGAAAAAGGTCGCGATAGTCGGTTTGGGATGGCTGGGGATGCCGCTGGCGCTGTCGTTGACGGCGCGAGGCTGGCAGGTTACCGGCAGTAAAACTACGCAGGATGGCGTGGAGGCGGCGCGGATGTGCGGGATCGACAGCTATCCGCTGCGCCTGGAGCCGCAGCTGGTCTGTGATACCGAGGACCTCGACGCGCTGATGAACGTCGATGCGCTGGTGATCACCCTGCCGGCCCGGCGTACCGGGGCAGGGGAAGGGTTTTATCTACAGGCGGTGCAGGAGATCGTCGATACCGCGCTGGCGTACCATATTCCGCGGATCGTCTTCACCAGCTCCACCTCGGTGTATGGCAACGTCAACGGTACAGTGAAGGAGAATTCCCCGCGTCTGCCGCAAACCGCCAGCGGACAGGTGCTCAAGGAGCTGGAGGACTGGCTGCACAACCTGCCGGGGACATCGGTGGATATTCTGCGCCTGGCCGGGCTGGTGGGGCCTTCCCGCCATCCGGGACGTTTTTTCGCCGGCAAGTCGGCGCCGGATGGCCAGCACGTGGTCAATCTGGTGCATTTGCAGGATGTGGTGGCCGCTATCGAACTGCTGCTGCAGGCCCCGAAGGGCGGGCACATCTATAATCTATGTGCGCCCCGCCACCCTGCGCGCGGCCTCTTTTATCCGCAGATGGCCCGCGAGCTCGGTCTGCCGCCGCCGGTGTTCAGCGACAGCCCGGACGGCGGCCAGGGCAAGATTGTGGATGGCAATCGTATCTGCAATGAGCTGGGGTTTGAGTACCAGTACCCCGATCCGCTGGTGATGCCGATGGAGTGATCCGCCAGCGGTGATTCGCATACCGTAAGGGGGTAGCGATGAAACCACTGCTGGATGTCCTCGTGATCCTGGATGCTCTGGAAAAAGAGGGGAGCTTTGCCGCGGCGTCGGCAAAGCTCTTTAAAACGCCCTCGGCGCTGAGCTACACCATTCACCGCCTGGAAAGCGATCTCAATATTCAGCTGCTCGACCGCAGCGGCCATCGCGCGCGCTTTACCCCCAGCGGACAGATGCTGCTGGAGAAAGGGCGGGAGGTGCTGCATATCGCCCGAGAACTGGAGATCCGGGCGGTTAAGCTGCAGCAGGGGTGGGAGAATAGCCTTCGTCTGGCGGTGGACAGCACCTTTCCCGTGGCGCTGCTCTCGCCGCCAATCGCGGCATTTTATCAACAACAGCCGCTGACCCGGCTGCACTTTACGCTGAACCCCTCCCTGCTGGACTGGCGGCCGCTGACTGACGGGCAGGCCGATCTGCTGCTGGGGGCGCTCGGCGAGCCGCCGCCGCTGAGCGGTTATGACTATCTCCCCCTCGGCGAGCTGGAGCTGCTGCTGGTCGTTGCCCCACAGCATCCGCTGGCGCGACACCGCGCACCGCTAAGCTGGCGAACCCTGCGCCGTTACCGGGCGGTGGCCACTGGCGAGGGCGGGGCGCTACTCAGCGATCAGGAGACCCTGACGGTGTGTGACGCCGCGGGGCAGCTGGCGCTGCTGCGCCTGGGGCTGGGCTGGGGGTGCCTGCCGCGCTATCAGGTGCAGGGTTTGCTGGACAGCGGCGAGCTGGTCTGCATGACCGTGCGCGGGCTGTCGCCTCGTCAACGCGCGTGGATCGCCTGGAATGACGCCACCTGCGGTTTGGCTGGCAAATGGTGGCGGGAAACGCTATTAGCAAATAGTGCTATTTTTACAATTTATCATACGGAAACCGTATAGATATTAGCACGTTAAAAATTATGCTTACGCAATGAACTTCATAACATCTTGTCAACGCCGTTGAATTTGTTGCAAAATATGCGGCCTGAAAACCAGAGACTAGCCGACGCTTTTTTTTAAAGTGTCGGTTATTTTTTTGGTCGAAAGACACATCATTCAATACCAAGAGGCCGGGCTTCGTACCGGATAGATATTTACTAAAAACCGACAGTCGTTGTCGCTGAGGAATAGAAAGAAATGGGGCAATTTTTTGCTTACGCGCTGGCGTTCACCGTAAAAGGGGATAACTATGTCGCATAACGCTACTCCAAATACCTCTCGCGTGGAATTACGTAAAACGCTTACGTTAGTTCCGGTTGTAATGATGGGCCTGGCCTATATGCAGCCGATGACGCTGTTCGATACGTTTGGTATCGTCTCTGGTATGACCGACGGTCACGTGCCGACGGCCTACGCCTTTGCGTTAATCGCTATCCTGTTTACTGCCCTGAGCTATGGCAAGCTGGTACGTCGTTACCCTTCTGCCGGCTCGGCGTATACCTATGCGCAGAAATCCATCAGCCCGACCGTTGGCTTTATGGTGGGTTGGTCCTCGCTGCTCGACTACCTGTTCGCGCCGATGATCAACATTCTGCTGGCGAAAATCTATTTTGAAGCGCTGGTGCCTTCGATTCCGTCGTGGGTGTTTGTTATCGCGCTGGTCGCCTTTATGACCGCCTTTAACCTGCGCAGCATTAAATCCGTGGCCAACTTCAACACCGTGATCGTGGTGCTGCAGGTGGTGCTGATTGCCGTTATCCTCGGCATGGTGATTTATGGCGTGTTTGAAGGCGAGGGCGCCGGTACGCTGGCCAGCAGCCGTCCGTTCTGGTCCGGTGACGCGCACGTGATCCCGATGATTACCGGGGCGACGATCCTGTGCTTCTCGTTTACCGGTTTCGACGGCATCAGCAACCTGTCTGAAGAGACCAAAGATGCAGAGCGCGTCATTCCGCGGGCGATCTTCCTGACCGCGCTGATCGGCGGCCTGATCTTCATCTTTGCCACCTACTTCCTGCAGCTGTACTTCCCGGATATCTCGCGCTTTAAAGATCCGGATGCGTCACAGCCGGAAATTATGCTCTACGTGGCAGGTAAAGCTTTCCAGGTTGGCGCGCTGATCTTCTCCACCATCACCGTACTGGCGTCCGGTATGGCGGCGCACGCTGGCGTGGCGCGTCTGATGTACGTGATGGGCCGCGACGGCGTGTTCCCGAAAAGCTTCTTCGGCTACGTGCACCCGACCTGGCGCACTCCGGCGATGAACATCATCCTGGTCGGCGCGATTGCGCTGCTGGCGATTAACTTCGACCTGGTGATGGCGACGGCGCTGATTAACTTTGGTGCGCTGGTGGCGTTTACCTTCGTTAACCTGTCGGTGATTTCCCAGTTCTGGATCCGTGAGAAACGCAACAAGACGCTGAAAGACCACTTCCAGTATCTGTTCCTGCCGATGTGCGGCGCCCTGACCGTCGGCGCGCTGTGGGTCAACCTGGAAGAGAGCTCGATGATTCTGGGCCTGATCTGGGCCGGTATCGGTCTGGTCTACCTGGCCTGCGTGACCAAAAGCTTCCGCAACCCGGTGCCGCAGTACGAAGATGTGGCCTAAGGCATAGCGTGATGTAAATAAGAAAAGCCGGAGGGAAACCTCCGGCTTTTTTTTGTCTGCGCCGGTTCGACATCGAGGCCTGATTTTTTTGCAGGGCGGCGCTTGCCGGGCCTGGGGGACATAAGCTGACGGGAGGCCGCCGTAGGCCGGGTCAGGCGCAGCCGCCGCCCGGCAGAAGAGCTTATCCTGCCTGCACCATAACTTTCAGCAGCGTATCCAGCAGGCCGGGAAAACGGGCGTCCAGATCTTCCCGGCGCAGCGAAATCATGTTCTCCCGTCCCTGAGGCCGTTGCCAGATCACACCGCTGTCGCGCAGGACGCGCCAGTGGTGGGTCATGGTGGACTTGGCCACCTCCTCCTGGCGCAGGGCGTTGCAGCTCAGCTCGCTGCCGTCGGCCAGCGTACGAATGATCTCCAGTCGCAGCGGGTTTCCGAGCGCGGAAAGGACATTTTCCAGGCGAATTTGTTCTCGTTCGGGGTGATTGGCGATCATAATAATCCTGTGTCGGCGGTGGCGCGGCGCATGGTAGCCGCAGCCCATATCGGCGGCTGGCGGCTACTATACCCAAACTCCGGTTCTGATACCACGCGCGCCGCCGCAACCTGCCCAATCGTAATGATAGCAAAAATAGTTCGAATATACTCGTACAATTGTACTAAGATAGACGCAGTTAAATGAACTGCGGATCATTCCGACCGCAGACTGACCGTCAAAACGACTAAGGACGCATCATGCCCCGACCCATCCCTCTCGAACGTTATCGCAACATCGGTATCTCCGCGCATATCGATGCCGGTAAAACCACCACCACCGAGCGCATCCTGTTTTATACCGGGATGAGCCATAAGCTGGGTGAAGTACACGATGGCGCGGCAACCACCGACTGGATGGCCCAGGAGCAAGAGCGCGGGATCACCATTACCTCGGCGGCGGTAAGCTGCTTCTGGCCGGGGATGGACCGCAGCTTCGAGCCGCACCGGATCAATATCATCGACACCCCGGGGCACGTGGATTTCACCATTGAGGTGGAGCGTTCCATGCGCGTGCTCGACGGCGCGGTGATGGTGTATGACTCCGTCGGCGGGGTGCAGCCCCAGTCGGAGACCGTCTGGCGCCAGGCGAATAAATACCACGTTCCGCGGCTGGCCTTCGTCAACAAGATGGACCGCCCCGGCGCGGACTTCTTCCGCGTGGTGCAGATGATGATCGACCGTCTGAAGGCTAACCCGGTGCCGATTGTGATACCTATTGGCGCCGAAGAGCATTTCACCGGCGTCGTCGATCTGGTGAAAATGCGCGCCATCCTGTGGGATGACGCCACCCAGGGCATGACCTTTAGCTATGGGCCAGTCCCAGACGATCTGCTGGCGACGGCGCAGCAGTGGCGGGAGAAAATGGTCTCGGCGGCGGCGGAAGCCAGCGATGAGCTGATGGATAAATACCTGGAAACCGGTGAGCTGGACGAGGCGGAGATCGTCGCCGGTCTGCGCCAGCGCACGGTGAAGGGGGAGATCCAGGCGGTGCTCTGCGGGAGCGCCTTTAAAAACAAAGGCGTGCAGCGCATGCTCGATGCGGTGGTGGAGCTGATGCCGTCGCCGCTGGATATTCCGGCGATACAGGGCGTTGATGAGCAAGGCCAGCCGGCGGAACGCCATCCGAGCGACGATGAGCCGCTGTCGGCGCTGGCGTTCAAACTGATGACCGACCCCTACGTCGGCCAGCTGACCTTTATCCGCGTCTACTCCGGGACGCTGAAGAAAGGCGATGCGGTGTGGAACCCGGTGAAGGGTAAGAAAGAGCGCATCGGGCGTATCGTGCTGATGCAGGCCAACGACCGTCACGAAGTTGACGAACTGCACGCCGGGGATATCGCGGCCTGCGTCGGTCTGAAGGATGTGACCACCGGCGATACGTTATGCGATCCGGATGCGGTGATTACCCTCGAACGGATGGAGTTTCCGGAGCCGGTGATTTCGCTGGCCATCGAGCCGAAGACCAAAGCGGACCAGGAGAAAATGAGCATCGCGCTGCAGCGGCTGGCGGCGGAAGATCCGTCGTTCCGTCTGCATACCGATGAAGAGTCCGGCCAGACGATTATCTCCGGCATGGGTGAGCTGCATCTGGAGATCATTGTCGACCGGATGAAGCGCGAGTTTGGCGTCGAGGCCAACATTGGCCGTCCGCAGGTCACCTACCGCGAAACCCTGCGCAAGAAAGTGACGGACGTGGAAGGCAAATTTGTGCGCCAGTCCGGCGGCAAAGGGCAGTATGGCCACGTCGTACTGACCCTGGAGCCGCTGGCGCCGGGCAGCGGTTTCGTCTTCGAGGACGCCACCAAAGGCGGGGTAGTGCCGCGCGAGTACATCCCTTCCGTGGAGAAAGGGCTGCGCGAAGCGATGGGCACCGGCGTGCTGGCGGGTTATCCGGTGGTTGACGTGAAAGCGACCCTGACCTTTGGGTCGTACCACGACGTGGACTCCTCGGAGATGGCGTTCCGCATGGCGGCGATCTTCGGCTTCCGGGAGGGCGCGCGCAAAGCGGATCCGGTGATCCTTGAGCCGGTGATGCACGTCGAGGTGGAGACGCCGGAAGAGTACGCCGGGAATATTATGGGCGATCTCTCTTCCCGTCGCGGGATGGTGCAGGGGATGGAAGAGCGCTTCGGCAGCCAGATCATCCGCGCCGACGTGCCGCTGGCGGAGATGTTTGGTTATTCCACCACGCTGCGCTCGATGTCGCAGGGACGGGCAACCTACAGCATGGAGTTCCACCATTACGCGGAAGCGCCGCGTAATGTGGCGGATGAAATCATCGCCAGCCGCGCGAAAAGCTAAGCAACGTTCCCGGGTGCGACGCGAGGCGTCTTACCCGGGCTACTCTGGTACCAGCGCCCAGGCCCGGTAAGGCGAAGCCGCCACCGGGCAAAAAGGTAAGCACGAACTGGGGACGCAATGCCCGGCGGCGCTGCTGGACTGACCCCATAAAGTTGGATGGTTCATATTAAGCGGCTCTCAGAGCCTGGGTTCGGTACTCTACCGGACTCAGGCCTTTTAATTTCAGGCTTATCCGCTCGTTGTTGTAGTAATGGATATAGTCCTCTACGGCTTTTCTTAGCGCACTGACACTCCTGAACTCCCTCAGATAAAAACACTCCGATTTCAGGGTACCGAAGAAGTTTTCCATCACTGCATTATCCAGGCAGTTTCCTTTACGCGACATACTCTGCGTCATCCCATGCGCCTTTAAACGTTCCTGATAGCTCCTCATCCTGTAATGCCAGCCCTGATCCGAGTGCAGCAGCGGAGCATCTCCCGGTCTGAGCTTCGGGAACGCACCGTCCAGCATCGTATTCACCATCTCCATCACCGGCCTTTCCGACAGGCTGTAGGCGATAACCTCCCGGTTAAACAGATCGAGAACTGACGACAGGTAAAGCTTTTTTCCCTGTACCGGGAACTCTGTCACATCTGTTACCCATTTTTCGTTGGCTTTTGACGCACCGAAGTTCCGGCTCAGGATATTGGGCGCGGCCTCGCCCGTTCTCCCTTTCCAGGCACGATATTTTTTCGCCCTTATCACAGACCGGAGTGACAGTTCTGCCATCAGCCGCTGCCCTGTTTTATGGTTTATCCGCAGCCCCTGTTTTCTCAGTGCGAGCGTGATCCTGCGGTAGCCATAACGACCTTTGTGATAGTGGTATATCTTCCTGATGTTCTCTTTAAGACCCGCATACCTGTCCCCTTGCTTCAGTGCATTCATATTGTAATACCACGTGCTACGGGACATACCGGCCGCCCGCAGAAGGTCCCGCAGAGCGTGTTCATGCCTTAGTTCACTGATTATCAGGGCTTTTTGCCATTTTTTTCGCTCTGAACCAAGGCTTTCAACTTTTTTAGATAGGCATTCTCTGCCCGCAGATAACGCAGTTCGGCCCTGAGCTCTTCGGGGGAGAGTTTTTCCAGCTCTTTATCTGTCAGTGGTGGGATATTTTTTGGCTTTGTCATTTGTCCGGGCCGTCCGCATTGCATGTTTAAAAGACCTTCCGCTCCGGCATCGTTGTACACGTCGAGCCAGCGCCGGACAAGTATTTCTGCGGAGAGATTAAACCGGGCAGCCGCTTCACGCATCGTCAGGCGGTCACTGATAACCGCCCGGACGACCACGAGTTTAAATTCATCGGAATAATGATTATTTTTTGCAGTCAGGCCTTCTGCACCGTGGAACTGCCATGCCCTGACCCAGCGACGGACAGATGTTCTTTCAATACCAAAAAGGTCGGCTGTACTCTGTTCTCCGTCTTTACCGGACAAATAATGATTAACCACAGCCAGTTTTGTTTCAGGGGAATACTTTGGTTTAGCCATAAAACTGCACCTTACTCAGTTGGGTGTCCAACTTTTGGGGTGCAGTCCATGCGCTTGCGCGGGCCTACGGTCAGGCGTCCTCCCCGGTCATCGTTTGTAGTCCGGGTAAGGCGTTAGCCGCAACCCGGGAATTTCAGCCAATCAGACAATATCCTGCACGTACTGCCACAGCGCCTTCAGCTGCGCCAGCTTCTCTTTATCATCCGCATACTGCTGATACAGCATTTGCAGCTCATCGGCATAGGCCTGCAAAAACGCCGGCGTAAACACCTGACGACGATGCTCTAACCAGCGCTGCTGCTCATGTTCATCGAGCGTGCCGGGGAAGTTGCGCGCCCGGTAGTTAAACAGCAGGCGTTCGATACGCTGGTCGGCGAAGGTGATATCCAGCGCCGGCAGATTGCGCGGTTCGGTTTCCAGCACGATTTTCATCGCCGCGCGGTCGGCATCGCTAAAGAACCCATTGTACAGCTGGGCGTCGACGTTTTCGGACGGCACGAAGGGTTCGGCTTCGGCATAGACCGCCACTACCTTCTCGCGCACCTGCGGATTCGCCCGCAGCAGCTGGGCGTTCTCCAGACAGCGCTGAATAGAGATCCCCAGCCGGTCGGCATCCTGCGGGCGCAGGGTATTGGCCTGGGCCAGTACCGGACATTTATTTAAATGCACCAGCTTGATCGGCGCCGCCGGCAGATCGCCAAGCTCGGCGCGCGGGGTGTAGAGCCGCTCGCGCAGGGCATCGGCATCCAGTTCCAGCAGCGGCGCCATATCGCCCGCCAGATCGACCATAATCACCGCATTGCGGTTTTCCGGATGCCAGGCCAGGGGCGCCACCAGGCTGGTGTTGCCGCGCGCGGCGCCAAACATGCCGGAGACATGCACCAGGGGCTTCATCTGCGGCACGTCGATAAGCGTCGCCAGCTTGCGCTTATTGCGGTGGCTGTAGAGATAATCAAACAGCCGCGGCTGCCGGGTTTTCACCAGCTTCGCCATGGCGATGGTGGCGTACACATCGGCCATCGCGTCATGGGCGTTCTGGTGTTCAATACCGTTGGCGACGGTCAGATGTTCAAGCCGGAAGCTCGGCAACCCTTCGTCATTCTCCGGCCAGGCGATCCCTTCCGGGCGCAGGGCATAGCAGGCGCGCATTACGTCGAGCAGATCCCAGCGCGAGTTATCGTGCTGCCAGCTCCAGGCATAAGGGTCATAGAAGTTGCGATAGAAGATATTCCGCGTCACTTCGTCATCAAAGCGCACGTTGTTATAGCCGACGATACAGGTTTGCGGCACCGTGAACAGATCGTGGATGCGGCGGGCAAACGCGGCCTCATTATCCCCTTTGGCCAGCGCTTCCTGCGGCGTGATCCCGGTGATCATCACCGCCTGCGGCTGCGGCAGGTAATCGTCAGCGGGTTTGCAGTAAAACACTTCGGGCTCGCCGAGCACATTCAGCTCCGCGTCGGTGCGGATGGCGGCGAACTGCGCCGGCCGGTCGAGGGAAGGGCTGGTGCCGAAGGTTTCATAATCGTGGAATAAAAATCCGGGCTGGTTGACGCTATCTTGCATAGTCTGTTCATTATCCGTGGTGGCGTGCGACCGGTATGGTAAACGATTTGCCCGGTCATCAGAAGGGGCGCGGCAAGCAACTTCCTCTGCTGTGTCATATTTTCTTGCAATTAAACCCTGATATGAAACGCGAAGTTCCGTAAAAAGGACGGCGGATCTGTAAATCTAGAGGATATGCCGTTGAAAGGCCGTTTGTTTATTGCTGTATCTTTGCTCGCTTCGAGCGTTTCCTGCGCATTTGCCGTCGACTTACCTGCTACGGTCGCGCCGCCTTCCATTCAGGCTGGCTCCTGGGTGCTGATGGATTACACCACCGGTCAGGTGCTGACCGCGGGTAACGAACATCAGCAGCGCAATCCTGCCAGTCTGACCAAACTGATGACCGGCTACGTGGTCGATCGCGCCATCGACAGCCATCGTATCACCTTTGACGATATCGTCACCGTGGGTAAAGACGCCTGGGCGAAGGGCAACCCGGTGTTCGACGGGTCATCGCTGATGTTCTTAAAGCCAGGGGATCGCGTCAGCGTCCGCGACCTCAGCCGTGGGCTGATTGTCGACTCCGGTAACGACGCCTGCGTCGCGCTGGCCGACTATGTCGCCGGCGGCCAGCCGCAGTTTGTCGCCCTGATGAATCAGTATGTCGAAAAACTGCACCTGCGGGACACCCATTTCGAAACCGTCCACGGCCTCGACGCCCCGGGCCAGCACAGTTCGGCCTATGACCTCGCGGTGCTCTCGCGGGCGATTATTCATGGCGAACCAGACGTCTACCACATGTACAGCCAGAAAAGCCTGACGTGGAACGGGATCACCCAGCAAAACCGTAACGGTCTGCTGTGGGATAAAACCATGAACGTTGATGGCCTGAAAACCGGCCACACCTCGGGGGCCGGGTTCAACCTGATCGCCTCGGCGGTGGATGGCCAGCGCCGGCTGATCGCCGTGGTGATGGGGGCGGACAGTCCGAAAGGCCGCGAGCAGCAGGCCGCTAAACTGCTGCACTGGGGGCAGCAGAACTTCGACACCGTGCAGGTGCTGCAGAAGGGGCAGAAGGTCGGCACCGAGCGTATCTGGTACGGCGATAAAGAGCAGATTAAGCTCGGCACCGATCAGGATTTCTGGTTAGCCCTGCCGAAGGCAGAAGTGTCGCGCATTAAAGCGAAATATGTGCTGGATAAGAAGGACCTTGAGGCGCCAATCGCCGCCAATCAGCGGGTTGGCGAGATTTCACTGTATGACGGCGACAAGGTGGTGGGGCACTATCCGCTGGTCACCCTCGAAAGCATCAATAAAGGCGGAGTGTTCTCGCGAATGAGCGATTACCTGCATCACGAGCTGTAACCACGCCAACCGCCTCTTTGCAGGCGGTTTTTTTTCGCCTGTCGCTCGTGCTGGCGGGGCGCCTGTTTTTACAGCGGTGTGGTGGCGACTCTGTGAATTCGCGCACATACTGAAGGGGGATCTCCTGTTAAATTAACTGTATATTCATACAGTGATTTATCTCCAAAGGAGGCAAGATGAACTACAGCATCACCACCCTCGGCAAGAAAACCATCGCCGGTTTCCATCTGGTCGGGCCCTGGGATCACACGGTCAAGCAGGGGTTTGAGCAACTGATGATGTGGGTTGAGAACCACCAGGTGCCCGCCCGCGAATGGGTGGCCGTCTACTACGATAACCCGGAGGAAGTGCCGGCGGAAAAACTGCGCTGCGCGACGGCAGTCACCGTGGATGAGGATTATGTCATTCCCGCCAACAGCGAAGGGGTGATCCTGGCGGCGATTGCCGGCGGGGATTACGCCTGCGCCCGCGCGCGGGTGGTGGATTACGACTTCGCCACCCCGTGGATGCAGTTTTTTGACAGCCTGCAGCAGAGCACGGCGTATCGCATCGCCCCCCAGCCCTGCTTTGAGGTCTATCTTAACGACGGCAACCACGACGGCTACTGGGATATCGACATGTATGTTCCCGTTGAGCGCGTCGCGTCGTAGCGGCTTACCCCTGTTCCGGACAAGGTTTTTTACATTCCCGGCATGCTCCGGGCGAAAAAGCAGTTACAATTGGCCTTTTCGTTTTGCCGGAGAGGGTTGTGCGCGCTGATAAATCACTCAAGCCATTTGAGATCCGCTTGTATCGCCATTATCGGGTGGTGCATGGTGTGCGGATTGCGCTGGCCTTTGTGCTCACCTTTTTGCTGGTGCGGCTGCTGAACGTGCCTGAGGGAACCTGGCCTCTCATCACTCTGGTGGTGGTGATGGGGCCGATCTCCTTCTGGGGTAACGTCGTGCCGCGGGCGTTTCAGCGTATCGGCGGCACGATCCTCGGTTCGGCGCTGGGGCTGGTGGCGCTGAAGCTTGAGCTCATCTCCCTGCCGCTGATGGTCCTCTGGTGCGCGGCGGCGATGTTCCTCTGCGGCTGGCTGGCGCTGGGCAAGAAACCCTATCAGGCGCTGCTGATCGGCATCACTCTGTCGGTGGTGGTCGGGGCGCCGCCCGGCGATATGCATACCGCGCTGTGGCGAAGCGGCGATGTGATCTTCGGCTCGCTGCTGGCGATGCTGTTTACCGGCATCTGGCCGCAGCGGGCGTTCATCCACTGGCGCATCCAGATGGCCAGCTATGTCACCAACTTTAACCGCCTCTACCAGGCCGGCTTCTCGCCAAATCTGGTGGATCGACCGCGGCTGGAAAAGCATCTCCAGCAGGCGCTGAACGACGTGGTTAAAATGCGCGGGCTGATCACCCCCGCCAGCAAAGAGACGCACATCCAGAAGGCGATCTTCGAGGCTATCCAGACCGTCAGCCGCAACCTCGTCTGCATGCTGGAGCTGCAGATCAACGCCTGGTGGGCAACGCGTCCGGGTCACTTCGTGATGCTCAATGCGCACACCCTGCGGGAGACGCAGCAGATGACCCAGCAGACGCTGTTGTCCATCGCCCACGCGCTGTACGAAGGGAACCCTCAGCCTGTGCGCGCCAACAATGAAAAGCTGACTGAGATCGTCCTCGAACTGCGCCAGCTGCTGAAAGAGCAGGGTGATGACGGCCTGGCGGAAACCCCGGTCCATGGCTATGTTTGGCTCTCAATCGAACTGGCGCGCCAGCTGGAGCTGCTCTCGCATCTGATCTGCCGCGCGTTGCGCAAATAAACATCAGATGCACCGGGTAACCACATGGGTTGTTTCGATTCAGCAGCGTTTAGGGTTATGATAAACGCAAAGGAAAAAACATTGTCATCAGCGGCTGCTAGCAGTTATGTTAGCCCTATAACGCAGTCGCTTTACGAATCCGAATCTCAATTATTAGGGGTGTAAAAATGGAAACAACTAAGCCTTCTTTCCAGGACGTACTGGAGTTTGTTCGTCTGTACCGTCGTAAGAACAAACTGCAGCGTGAAATTCAGGACGTTGAGAAAAAGATCCGTGATAACCAGAAGCGCGTTCTGCTGCTGGACAACCTCAGCGACTACATCAAACCGGGCATGAGCGTGGAAGCCATCCAGGGCATCATCGCCAGCATGAAGAGCGATTACGAAGATCGCGTTGATGATTACATCATCAAAAATGCCGAGCTGTCCAAAGAGCGCCGCGACATCTCGAAAAAACTGAAAGTGATGGGCGAAGCCAAAGTCGAAGGCTAATCCCTGCCGGTCCGGCGGCGGTAAGCGTCGCCGGGCTGTTCCGCGTTTCCCTCTCTTCCCTGCTTTTTTCTGCGAAAACTTTGTTCCGGCAACTGCTTCTCCTCACCGACACTTTGCTATACTGGCCCGCGAAAAACGTATTGATATCGGAAAGGTTTCTCTCATCCTGGCCGGGCATCTGACGCAGCGGCGTCAGGGCGATATCTCAACACCTCTCACCTCTCCGACGATCGATTCGCCAGAAGACAAACTCAGGTGCTGACCGGGCGCGACAGAACTCTTCCGCTGCTTTCGCCGACAGGAGTCAACCTCACGTGATTAAGTCATTCTTTGCTGCACTCTCGTTTATCAGCCGCCTGCCGGTCCCGGCGCGGTTATCTCAGGGCCTGGAGATCGAACAGTACCAGCGCAGTATCGTCACCTTTCCGCTGGTCGGTTTACTGCTCGGCGCCATCGCCGGCGCGGTGGCGCTCCTCCTGCAGCCGTGGTGCGGCGTCCCGCTGGCGGCGCTGTTCGGCGTGCTGGCGCTGGCGCTGCTCACCGGCGGATTCCATCTTGACGGGCTGGCTGATACCTGCGACGGCATTTTCTCCGCCCGCACCCGCGATCGGATGCTGGAGATCATGCGCGACAGCCGGCTGGGCACCCACGGCGGGCTGGCGCTGATCTTCGTGCTGGTGGCGAAAGTGCTGGTGGTTGGCGAGCTGCTGCTGCGTGATATCCACCCCATCGCAGCCCTGGCGGCGGCCTGCGCCGTCGGTCGCGGGATGGCGGTGCTGCTGATGTATCGTCATCGCTATGCGCGGGAAAAGGGGCTGGGCAATCTGTTTATCGGCAAAATTAGCCTGCAGCAGACGCTGGTGACGATGGCGATGGCGATCGCGCTGGCCACCGCCCTGCTGGGGCTGCAGGGGCTGCGCGCCGCGCTGATCACCCTGGTGCTGATTTGGGGTCTGGGATGGGCGCTGAAGCGAACCCTCGGCGGGCAGACCGGGGATACCCTCGGGGCGGCGATTGAGCTGGGCGAATTACTCTTTTTACTGGCGCTGCTGTAAGGCCTGACGCCAACGGTGAGGAACAGAATGGAAACACTTTCGGCGTTACTGGCTGCCATTCCGCAGCCCGATGTGGCGGCCATGGCGCGCGCTCAGCAGCATATTGATGGCCTGTTAAAGCCGCCCGGCAGCCTTGGCCGTCTGGAGGCGCTGGCGGTGCAGCTGGCCGGTCTGCCTGGCTTGCAGGGGCAGCTGGCGCTGGCGGAGAAAGCGATTGTGGTCATGTGCGCCGACCATGGCGTCTGGCATGAAGGCGTGACCCCTTCGCCGCAGGTGGTGACGGCCATTCATGCCGGCAATATGGTGCGGGGCAACACCGGCGTCTGCGTGCTGGCGGCGCAGGCCGGGGCCAGGGTGCAGGTGGTGGATGTCGGCATCGATGCCGACCCGCTGCCGGGCCTGATTAACCTCAAGGTGGCCCGCGGTAGCGGGAATATCGCCCGGACGGCGGCCATGAGCCGCCAGCAGGCGGCCATGAGCCGCCAGCAGGCGGAGACGGTGCTGCTGGCCAGCATGCATCTCACCCGCCAGCTCGCTGCCGACGGGGTGAAAGCCTTCGGCGTCGGCGAATTGGGAATGGCCAATACCACCCCGGCCGCAGCGACGATCAGTGTCCTGACGGGCAGCGACCCTGACGCGGTGGTGGGCTGTGGGGCTAATCTGCCGCTGGCGCAGCGGGGCCATAAGGTGGCGGTGGTGCGCCAGGCGATAGCCCATAATCAGCCGAACCCGGCGGACGGGCTGGATGTCCTGGCGAAGGTGGGGGGGTACGATCTGGTGGGCATGACCGGGGTGATCCTCGGGGCGGCCTCCTGTGGCCTGCCGGTGGTGCTGGATGGCTTCCTCTCCTATGCCTCTGCCCTGGCCGCATGCCGCATGGCCCCGTCGGCGCACCCTTATCTTATTCCTTCACACCTGTCGGCGGAGAAAGGAGCGCAGATCGCCCTCGACGCGCTGGGTCTGCGGCCGTATCTCGATATGGACATGCGCCTGGGAGAGGGCAGCGGCGCCGCGCTGGCGATGCACCTGCTGGATGCCGCCAGCGTGATGTACAACCAGATGGGAACGCTGGCGCAGAGCAATATTGTGTTGCCCGATAGCGCGCCGTCGTCCTGATGGTAAAACGCATCGTCCCGCGATGGGGGCGATGCGCCGGGTTTACAGGGCCTGCTGCCAGACCGCCTGGGGCAGGAGATAAACCTTCGCCGGGGCGCGCATGCCGTCGGTGACAATATGGCGGATGCCGCTGGCCATCACCGCGAGGGTGACGTCAAAGGCGTTCAGGCTGTCGCCGAAGCCAGCGGTCAGATTGAGCATTGAACCATTGGCCAGCAGATAGACGGTTTTGTCGGCCATGCGGTAGGCATTGATATACGGCATCACCTCTTCCTGGGGGTACTGGCGCAGGTAATCGCCGTCGATCTCTTCCGCCACGTGGCCGACGTTAAGGATAAATACTCCCGCTTTCGCCCGGTCCAGCGCCTGGCGATTAACCACGTTTTTACCGCCTGTCGCTGTGGCCACCACGTCCGCCGAGGCGATAGCCTCCTGGAGGTCCACCACGTGCCAGCCGTCGTAGGCCGCCTGCAGACGGCGGGCAGGATCGATCTCCGCCACCATCACCTGACCGCCAAAAGCTTTTGCCGCCGCCGCGACGCCCTGGCCAACCAGGCCGTAGCCGATCACCAGCACTTTTTTCTCATGCAGGGTGAGGTGAGTGGTCTGGAAGAAGGTGTGCCAGGCAGTGAGACCGACCATATGGCGGTTGTGCAGCCCCTCTTTGACCGGCAGATCGTCCCAGTTAAAGATCGGATAGCCTGGCTGAATATCCCCCAGCCGATTGACGCCCGAGCCGGTGGCTTCCAGACCCGCCACGATGTTCCCAAACTCGCCGCGCTGGTGGAGCAGGGTGGTGATATCGGCGCCCATCTCGCACAGGTGAGTGGGCTGCCAGGCAATCGCTTTTTCCCATGACTGTTGCCAGTCGGCATCGCTCATATTGCGCCACGCGCAGGCCTCGGCGCCGCGCTCCACCAGCCAGGCCACCACGTCGTCCTGCACGGTGGTGGGGTTACAGGTGGTTAAAAAGACCTGAGCGCCCTTGTCGAGGATCCCCTGCACCAGCGGGATCATTTTCATGTCGAGGTGCATACAGCAGGCCAGACGCACGCCGCTGAGGTCGGGCAGCGCGGCGACCTGACGCAGGGTACGCGGCATATTCTGGCTGGCCCATGCCACTTCTTTCGCTAAAGAGATTTTATTATTCACTGGGTTATGACCTTCAATTCGCAAAAGGGGTATCCCCCTGACCGAAAAGGGATTCTATCAGCCCCCGCGAGAATTCACAGTACAATGCCGTCGGACATCGCCGCCCGCGCTATCCCCTGCGAAAGACAGGGTTGTTAATTTAAGGTTAAAAAAAGAAAATAAAATATAAGTAATTCCTATGATTTGAGCGATGAAGCGATGTTGAGTGTTATTCCTGCGGGGATATTTTCACGGCTGCGGATTTTCCTTGGCCGCCTGAAGCCGCACGCGCTGCCGGTGGCCCGCCGGCATATCGTGCTGGGATCCATTGGCGCCGGCACCGGACTGGCGGTGACCAGCATGTTCAGCCACTGGCTGCTCGGCGAAGTCAATCTGTGGTTTATTGCCCCGATGGGGGCCTCGGCGGTACTCCTGTTTGGCGTACCGAGCAGCCCGCTGGCGCAGCCGTGGTCGATTGTCGGCGGCAACGTGCTGTCGGCGCTGATCGGCGTCACGGTCGGTATGCTGGTCCCCGATGCGGCGCTGGCCTGCGGTCTGGCGGCGGCTCTGGCCATCGCCGGGATGTATTTTCTGCGCTGTCTGCATCCCCCCGGCGGCGCGGTGGCCCTGACGGCGATCCTCGGCGGCGCCGGGGTGCACAGCGAAGGCTATCACTTTGTGCTGACCCCGGTGCTCCTCAACTCGCTGATGCTGGCGCTGCTGGCTATTGTGTTTAATAACCTGGTTGGCCGCCGTTATCCGCATCCGCTGGCGGCGGAGGAGGTCAAATCCAGGGCGGTGCCGCTGGGTATTTCGGTCACCCGGGAAGATATTCACGCCGCGCTGCTGGAAGGCCAGTTCCTCGACATTGATGAAGACGATGTCCAGGAGTTGCTGGAGAATATCGAGCAGCAGGCGCGGCAGCGTATCGCGACGGCAGCCCGCCGCTAAGGGCGTACTGCGGGCTGCGGGTTACAGATCGCCGGTAAGATACTGCGCGACCCCGCGGCCAAAGCTCCAGTCGCCTTTCTGGTTACTGATAATCGACACCATCAGATCATCGCCGCTCAGGCCGCAGTGTTCCGCCAGCTCCTCCTGCAAAATGGCGAAGAAGCGCTGCTTCTGCGCCTCGCTGCGCGGGCTGGTATAGACCCGCACCACCACCAGATCCCGCGTGCGGGTCAATCCGAGGCCGGTATCTTCAATCACCATATGATGGGCTTTGTTTTCATGAACAATCTGGTAACGGTCGCGTTCTGGTACCTCGAAGGCGCGCAGCACGGCGCGATGGGCGGCATCCAGCAGGGTTTTGACCTCCTGTTCCGTACGGCCTTCAATCAGGTCAAATGTCAGTAATGGCATGCAGGTGCTCCTTATCGTTAGGGAATAATGATGGGCTCAACAAGATGCTAGCCGATGCCGCCGCCGGCAAAAACCGCTATAGTTGAATACATTGTTTTTACTGGTGAACAATCACATGAGCGAGAGTCGTCCGGAGAGTTACTGGCTCCATCTGTACTGGCTGACGGTGCTGGAAGAACAAAAAAGCTATACCCGGGCCGCGGAAAAGCTGGGGATCAGCAAGTCGGCTATCAGCCAGAAAATCAGCGAGCTGGAGCGGGTGACCGGTAAAACCCTCGTCCATCGCACCACCCGCAGCGTGAGCCTCAGCGACGACGGACTGCGGCTGGTGGCGGAGCTCAACGAGCCGTTTGGTCAGCTGCGGGATATTTTCACCGGCGCCTGCGATGAAGGCGGGCCGCTGCGGGGAACGCTGCGCCTGACCGCGCCGGTGGCCTTTTCCCGCCAGCAGCTGGTCCCGGCAATCGCGCCTTTTTTGCATCAGCATCCCCAGCTGCATCTGCAGCTTGAGGTCACCGACCGGCTGGTCTCTCTGGCCAGCGAAGGGTTCGATCTCGCCATCCGCCACTGTCGGCGCGAGGCGCTCCCGGATACCCATGTCGCCTGGCCGCTGTGTCACACCGCGACGCTTACCGTCGCGTCCGCCGACTATATTCGCCGCCATGGCCGCCCGGAGACCCCCGAAGATCTGCGCCACCACCAATGCCTGACCTATCCTCGTGGGCCACAGCGCCCGCAGTGGACGTTCGCCTCCCGTCAGTCGCCCGATGCTCGGGTGACCATCAACGTGCAGGGGCCATTCGCCACCAATAACAGCGAGTCGCTACGTGATGCGGTGCTGGCGGGGCTTGGGGTGGCGCTGTTGCCGGATTTCAGCGCCCGGGAGGCCATTGGCCGCGGGCTGGTGCAGGAGCTGCTGCCGGCGTGGCAGCCAGTAGAGGTGTTTGCCGATCGGCTGTACGTCATCCGGCCCTATACCCCGCGCGTGTCGCGCGCGGTGGAAACCTTCAGCCGCTACCTGAAAGCGACCTTCAGCGAGCCGCGTCCAGCTCCTGCGCCAGCGTCTCGCTAAAGCGGGGCAGCAGATGGCGCTCGCCGGGAAGCAGCTGCGCGAGAGTAACGGTCTTGTCAGCGCAATAGACCCGCTCGCTGCCGAGCTGCGCTTCGAAGGCGTTCGCCGCCTGATGCGCCGCGCTCAGATCGGCGTCAACAAGGATCACCGCATGGGCCAGCACCACGTGGCCGCCGCCCGCCGCCAGCGGCCGCCAGTACTGGGCGGTACCGACAATCTTGCGCGCCTCCGCGCCTTCTCCGCAGGCAAGATTATACCGTCCATCGCAAAAGGAACCGCTCACCGCCCGGGGGTGGCTGGCAACGCCGAAGCGCGCGAGGGTGCGCTGCAGCACAGCGCACAGCGAATGATAGATCGGTTCGGCGGCTTCGCCGAGCGGCTGCTGCACCGGCCAGGCGAGGCTAAGGTTGATAATGCCCGGCCCCTGGGGCACCAGACCGCCGCCGGAGCGGCGAAGCCATACCGGCCAGCCGCGCGCGGCAAAATGCGCGCTGACCGCCGGCAGATCCGTAAACTGACGATAGCTCCCCGGCACCACCAATCCCTGCGGCGCCTGCCAGAGCTGGGCGACGGCCTCGCCGGCGCTGGCTTTAGCAAACAGCGGCTGTTCGGCCTGGGTGGGATCCTCGCAAAACTGCAGCGCCAGCGAGGAGGGGGAAAAACGGCGAGGCCAGCAGTCGGCCAGGGTTAACTGAGACATGTATTCTCCTTACCGGAGGGCGCGGGTTACGCCCTCCGCTGGTGGGTCAGTCGACGGGGTGCTTTTTCATCATCAGCGCGGTGAGCGCTGACAGCAGGCATCCTGCGGTCAGATAGAGGGCCACGCTGTGCCACGATCCGCCGGAGAAGGTGACCAGCGCCGCGGCAATAAACGGGGTAAAGCCGCCGCCGACCACGCTCGCCACCTGGTAGCCGACGCCGGCGCCGCTATAGCGATAGCTGGCGCCGAACAGCTCGGTAAACATCGGCTGCTGGACGCAGACCACCATATCATGGGCGATATTGGCCAGCATCAGGGCGAAGAACAGGATCCAGAAAACGGACTGACTCTCCAGCGCCATAAAGAACGGGAAACCGCTCAAAGTGCCGATCAGCGCCCCGGTGATATAGATCCGCCGACGGCCAAAGCGGTCTGCCAGCCAGGCGAAGCAGGGGATAGTCAGGCAGCTAAGACCGCCCACCAGCAGGCCAATGTTGAGAAACAGCTCGCGCGGCAGGCCGAGGTTTTGCGTGGAGTAGTTGAGGGCGAAGGCGGTGACGATATACATCGTCAGCAGTTCACACAGCCGCAGGGCGATAATCAGTAAAAACGCTCCCGGATGGCGAAGCAGCGCTTCCACTACCGGCAGCCGCTTTTTCATCTGCGGCGCGTTGTCC
Source organism: Klebsiella sp. AqSCr (assembly GCF_008452795.1). Taxonomy (NCBI): domain Bacteria; kingdom Pseudomonadati; phylum Pseudomonadota; class Gammaproteobacteria; order Enterobacterales; family Enterobacteriaceae; genus Klebsiella; species Klebsiella sp. AqSCr. The sequence goes on along the minus strand of NZ_MJDM01000005.1, from coordinate 1,288,070 downwards.
TGGCTCTGCTGCGCTTCAAACTCCTGCGATTCCGCCATGCCGTTACGGATCCACAGCGCAATAAGGACCAACACCACGCTGAACAGGAACGGTAAGCGCCAGCCCCAGCTGAGGAACTGCTGGTCGCTGGTCAGGCTGCTAATCAGCGATACCAGCCCGGTAGAGAGCAGGAGGCCGACGCCGTAGCCCACCTGCACCCCGCTGCTGTAAAAGGCTTTTTTCCCCTGTGGGGCATTCTCCACCGAGAGCAGCGCCGCGCCGCCCCATTCGCCGCCGACGGCGAATCCCTGAACCGCTCGCAGGAACACCAGCAGCACCGGCGCCCACCAGCCGATCTGGTTGAACGAGGGGAGCAGGCCGATGCAGGCAGTGGCGATACCCATCATCCAGACGGTCATCATCAGCATCCGTTTCCGCCCGAGGCGATCGCCGAAGTGGCCAAAAATAATTCCGCCGAGCGGGCGAAAAAGAAACCCAACGCCGAAGGTGGCAAAGGCGGCAAGCGTTCCCATCGCCGGGCCGATTTGCGGGAAAAATTCGCGGTTGAACACCAGCGCGGCGGTAATGCCATAGAGAAGAAAATCGTACCAGTCGACCACCGCGCCGGCAAAACTACCCCAGGCCGCCCGCCGGGCCCGATGTAGTGAATCTGGCGCCTCGCCGGGCTGCACGCTTATTGTTGAATCCATACCCTGTCCTGTCAGTCACGTACTTCATTGTTATTGGAATGAGACGCTTTTACCGTTGCGTCTGCTCTGAGACTACCGCGCAGCGGCCGTGGAGGAAAGTAGTTTGCCTGCTAAGCGGGGGAGATGGCGCAAAAAAGAATCGATGGGAAAGGCGGTCGAAATCACACCCTGGACTTAACATTCTGGCAATTTGCCATCCAGCTTATACTTTTAATTAAATCAACGGATAACAAAGATGGACACCTTTTAAGAATCGACGTAAATGGTTTACACTTAACGTGTCTCCCTCTCTGGAATGGTGAGTAAAATGCGTCTACTTCTTGCAGTTTTATTTTGTTCTGTCATGTTGCCTTCTGCTTATGCTGAAAAACTGCCTGCGCCGACAGGAAAACCTGTACTGACCATTTCCGGAAAAATCGGAAATATGAATGTCGGCGACAAGGCCGTTTTTGATCTCGCAATGCTGGAAAAACTGGGGATGAAGACGATAGAAACCACCACCCCCTGGTACACCGGCAAGGTTCGTTTTGACGGTATTCCCCTTAGTAAACTCATGGATTTAGTCGGCGCGAAAGGCACATCGGCCCGCGTGCTGGCGCTGAACGACTACACCACCATTATCCCGATTGATGATTTTTATAAATTCCCGGTCATTATGGCGTTAAAAATGAACGGTCAATATATGCGCATTCGTGATAAAGGCCCGTTATTTATTGTCTACCCTTACGACAGCAGTGCTGAATTACAGAACCAGATCTATTATTCCCGATCGGCCTGGCAAGTTTCAAAGATGATTATAGAATAAGGGTTGGATCTTGAATCGAATACTCACGGCTATTATTTTGTCGTTATTTGTTGTCACCGGATATATTACTTATCTGGTGCATGAGCGACAAAGTGAGTTGCAAAAATTTACCCGCTATACGGACTCGTGGTCAATGTCGCAGATGGTGTCGGAATATATGCGGCTGGAGTCTCGTCTGGCGGGAATGGCGATTGGGGCCGAAGGGGCGGACCACGATGAGGTGCGCCTGCGTCTTGAGATCATGATGAGCCAGATCGAGCTTCTGCAGGAGGGCGATCTGGGTAAATTTATCAATAAAAGCGAGCAGCGGAAGACGGTGGTTGCGACGCTGATTCGTAATCTTCATCTGCTCGATAAACAAGTTGATACCATGACGCCGGAGCAGGTCAGACAGATCCTGCCGGTGTTAAGCGAGCTGGATGGTCCGCTGACCTCAATGGCCGCCGCCACCCTGACGCAAGATATCAATATCGTTAATATCACCCATGATAAAATCCAGCATCTCTATTATATCTACTCGGTGATCTCCATTCTGCTGATCGCCATGTGTATAACTCTCGGTCTGCTGATGCTCCGACAGAATAATAATCTGCGTCGCGCCCATGTTCGTATGAAAACGCTGGCCAACGATCTGCAGGCCTCGAAAGAGAAGCTGCAGGTGCAGAACCGCCGACTGCAGTACGATGCCTACCATGATTCGCTGACCGGTATGCCCAACCGTCTCTCTTTCTGGCAGCGGCTGCAGGAGATCGTCAACCAGGTGCGTCCCTATAAGGGATGCGCCGTGGTGATGCTTTTCGACCTCGACAGCTTTAAGGATGTGAACGATACCCTTGGCCATGATGCTGGCGATAAGCTGCTGCAGGATCTGGCCAGTCGCCTCTCTTTTTTCCGCAAAACCTCCGAGACGCTGTATCGCCTTGGCGGTGATGAGTTTGCGATGCTCTCCTACGATCTCACTGAAGAGATGGCCCTTGAGCGGGCCAATGTTATCCGGGAGAAGATCAGCCAGCCCTATCAGATCTACGATGCGCAGATTAATATCGACGCCTGCATTGGGATCGTGATCTCTGACGGTGAAAGCCGTACCGATTATCTGTACAAGTGCGCCGACCTCGCGCTGTATGAGGCGAAAAAAGAGGGTAGCGGCCATGTGCAAATCTTCCGGCCGGGGATGCTGCAGCGCCTGCAGGAGAACAAATCGTTTGAAGACGATCTGCTGCAGGCCCTGGCCCATGACGAATTCAAAGTCTACTATCAGCCGATCGCCGATACCGTCACGCGCGAAATCTACGGCTATGAAGCGCTGGTTCGCTGGTTCCATCCGGTGCGCGGCGCCGTGCCGCCGACGGTGTTTATTCCGGTGGCAGAGAAAATCGGTCTTATTAATGCCCTTGGCGAATGGGTGCTGAAAACCGCCTGTGCCGAAGCGGCCAGCTGGGCGACGCCGCTGAAGGTCTCGGTCAACGTTTCACCAATTCAGTTGATGAATACATCGCTGACCGACACCATTATCGAGGTGCTGCATCAGACCGGCCTCGATCCGCGACGTCTTGATCTGGAGATCACCGAGTCGGACGTATTCAATGAGAACACCCGTTCGCTGGAAATTCTCAGCCAGCTGCGCGAGCAGGGCATTCAGATCTCCATCGATGACTTTGGTACCGGCTATTCTTCCCTGTCCCGTTTAAGCTACTTCCCGTTCGATAAAATTAAAATCGACCGCTCGTTTGTCATCAATATTCCGGAGCAAAAAGACGATCTGGATATCGTCCGCCTGATTATCAGCATGGGAAAGAGCCTGCATATGCGCATTGTGGCGGAAGGTGTAGAGACCGAAGAGCAGTTGGCTTCGCTGCAGGCGCTGGGCTGTGACCTGGTTCAGGGATATTTAATCGGCAAACCGAGTCCGCTGCGCTAACAAATTTTTAACGTGTCTACTTTTATTCTCCCGGGCGATTTCAGGATACTGAAATCGCCTTTTTTATTTTCTCTTAGCGCTAATCCCTGCGAGGTATAAAAGGGAGTAGGCGTAAAATTCCACAACAAAATAATATCCTTAACGTTTAAAAGGGGTATATGATATGCATCATATAGGCTATTTCTGAACGTCGCGTTTGAGACGGTAAAGTGAGGCACAATTATGCAGCGAATCATTATTCCCACCCATTACGTTCACACCCGCAGCACGCCGCTGTGGACCAAAGAGACCGCCCCGGCCTCTATCTGGCGCCGCCATCTGGATGCCGGCACCCGGCAGGGCGTCTACCCTCGTCTCTCAGTGATGCAGGGGGCGATCCGCTATCTCGGCTATGCCGATGAAACCAGCCCCGAGCCCGTTGAAACCCTGACTATTGAAGCCGGCCAGTTTGGCGTCTTTCCGCCGGAGAAGTGGCACTGTATTGAGGCCCTCTCAGAGGACACGGTTTTTAATGTCGACTTTTATGTTGATCCAAAAATTCTTATTGAGGGATAACAAGAGATGACCAGTGAAAATAAAGGTTATACCTTAGCGCTAGAGAATGGCCGACTTCACCAGAAGCAGGAAAAAATATTTCTCAAACCAATGGTGTTGTATATTCCACAGCAGGCGGTGGAGGCCGTTAATGACCTGCTGAGCAAGTTGCCGGACGACAGGGAAGAGGGGGAGTTTCTGTTGACGGTCACCAATAATAATAACGGCGTCTCGGTTGATAAAACCTTTTCCTCGCTGGCGGCGCTGCGCGACCCACTCACCGCGGCTGATGCGGTGAAGGATCTGATCAATATCGTTCGCGGCTACGAGTCCGATGAAGAGACCAACGTCTGCGGCTGGTAAGCCCGCTATCCCGCAGTCGGATGGCCGCCGTCGCCCGACGCCATCTGACTGAGCAGCCACTCCCGCAGAGCGATAATATCCGCCCGCTGCGCTACCGCTTCGGTAGTGACCAGGTAGTAGCGGGCGCCAGGCAATGCGTTGCTGAACGGCGCGGACAATACGCCGCGCTGCAGCAGATCCCGCGCCAGCAGTTCGCTGGCGATCACCACTCCCTGACCGGCCACCGCCGCCTGTAGGGCATGGGTTTCATCGCTAAAGGTTAACCCCGCATCAATATTCAGCGTCGGCGGTCCATAGCGCCGACGCCAGTTCTCCCAGCTCGGCGAATCAGCTGGCACGCGCCGGTTGGCAACGTGAAACAGCGTCACCCGCTGCAGATCTTCAGGCCGGCTGAGGCCCAGAGTCGGGCTGGCGACCACGATAAAGCGATCTTCATACAGCAGCGTGCAGTACAGGTCCGGCTCCGGCGTTTCACGATAGCGAATCGCGGCGTCCACCGTGCCCAGATGCAGATCCACTCGTTCGACGCTGGTGTGTAGCCGCAGGTCGATAGCCGGAAATCGGGCGGTGAAATCCGCCAGCCGCGGCACCAGCCAGTGGGTGAGAAAATTGGAGGTGGTGGTGACGGTTAAGGATGGCGGCTGACGGGCATGAGCGATCTGGACGACGGCCTGTTCCAGGGCGCTAAAGGCGCGTTGGGTGGCGGCGTAAAGGATCTCGCCATCAGCGGTCAGACTGACGCCCTGCGCGCTGCGTTCGCAGACCCGGCACTCCAGCACCGACTCCAGCAGTTTAATCTGATGGCTGACCGCCGTCGCGCTGACGCCGAGCGCCTCGGCGGCCTGTTTAAAACTGCGGTGGCGGGCGACGGCATGAAAAGCGCGTAGCGCCCCCAGCGGCGGCAGACGGGGTGGTCTCATGGCTGAGTTTTTCTCATCTATGGCTGAAAACTATGCGTTTGTGTAAGGCAATATAGTGGCGATAGGCTACGGGCATGTAAAGACAATGACATGAATTAAATTCATGCAGCTTCGCCTGTCAGGAGTCAACTATGCACGTTGTAAGCCGCTACACCGCCGCGGAAGCCGCGGCAACGATCGACCCCCGCGGCCGCGCTATCGCCCTTAGCGTGGTCATCGCCGCCGGGGCCTTGCTGTTAATCATGCCCCCGGTTATCGGGGTGACCGGCACGCTGAGTCTGCTGACGGCGCTGATTGCGGCCTTTAGCGTCGGGTGGGGATTCACATGCGGACAATCCTGGCTTTATCGCTCACCCCTGGCGGCGATGCGCTGGGCCTTTCTGCTGTCAGCGGCCGGCTGGCTGTTGGCGCTGGTGGCCTGGTATGGCGGGCAGGACTGGCCGGCACTGCTGTCGGGCGTGGCGTGCGGTGGGGCGGGAGCGGCTGTCGCCTGGCGTATTGCGGCGGGTAGGACGGCGCTGCCGGGGATGCGGGTCAGCGGCGCCACGGTGCTGAGCGTAGCTATCGCCATCGCGGCGACGCTGCTGACCTGGCATACTGCGGGAGGAGGACGCCATGGCGTCTGCTTTGCCTTCGCCGTGCTGCTTGACTGGGCGCTGCTCGGCGCGCTGATGGTGCGGATCCGCCAGCAGGAGAGTGCGGCCTGATACCAGACGCGGTCTGGTCCAGGATCGGCGAATCAAGCGAGACAGGGTAAGTTGTCCCGCCCGGCGTTAAATATCTTCTACACTGTTACAGGCATCACATTCCTGTGCGGTCGGCACTCCTGCCGGCCGCCGTCGGCGTTCAGCCCAGGCACGGGCCTGCGGGCTGGTTATCCTGAAAGAGGAGTCTGTAATATGGCATTTGTCACCACCCAAGACGGCGTCAACATTTACTTTAAAGACTGGGGTCCAAAGGAAGCTCAGCCGATTGTTTTTCATCACGGCTGGCCGTTAAGCGCTGACGACTGGGATAACCAGATGTTATTTTTCCTTGCCGAAGGGTTCCGGGTCATCGCTATCGATCGTCGGGGTCATGGCCGCTCCGATCAGGTTAGCGAGGGGCACGATATGGACCATTACGCGGCGGACGTCTCGGCGGTGGTGGAGCATCTGGATCTGCACAATGCGGTCCACGTCGGGCACTCCACCGGCGGCGGCCAGGTCGCACGCTACGTCGCCCGCTATGGTCAGCCGCAGGGGCGGGTGGCGAAGGCGGTGTTAATTAGCGCCGTCCCGCCGCTAATGGTGAAAACCGAGCAGAATCCGGGCGGGACGCCGATCGAGGTGTTTGACGGTTTCCGCAAAGCGCTGGCGGCGAACCGCGCCCAGTTCTATCTCGACGTCGCCTCTGGCCCGTTCTATGGCTTCAATCGTGATGGAGCAGAGATATCCCAGGGGACGATCCAGAACTGGTGGCGACAGGGGATGATCGGCAGCGCCAAAGCCCATTATGAAGGCATTAAGGCGTTTTCAGAGACCGACCAGACGGAAGACCTTAAGTCGATCACTTTGCCGGTGCTGGTGATGCAGGGAGATGACGACCAGGTGGTGCCCTATAAAAATGCGGCCATCCTGCAGGACAAGCTGCTGCCGAACAGCCAGCTGAAAATTTATCCTGGCTTCCCGCACGGGATGCATACCTCCCACGCCGATACTATCAACGCCGATCTGCTGGCGTTTATCCGCGCCTGATCTGCCCTATTTGCCGGGCAGAGTGCCGTTAATGGCATTCCGCCAGCGCCCTGGGCGCCAGTCGCCTGGGGCGCGCCGGTTGACGTGCAGAGGAAATCTGCTTAACTCATGGGGTACCTGACGACTATTTTCCCCTCGCAGGATAAAACGCCGGGTTTCTCTGCGGAAACCCGGCGGAATTCTGCGCAAGAGACAAGTGAGAGACAATGAAATTAGCCGGACTTCATCCCGACGAGCAGCGTCGCCTGCAATCGCTACGCTCTTCCGGGCTGTTGAATAGCGGAAAAGAAGAACGCTTCGATCGCCTGACCAGGCTTGCCCGTTCGCTGTATAACCTGCCGGTGGCGTCCATCAGTCTGGTGGGGGAAGATCTCCTGCATATCAAGTCCTGTGCCGGTCTCGATGTGGACACGGTGCCGAGAGATATTTCATTTTGCGCCCATACCATTCTGCAAACCGACCCGCTTATCGTCAACGACATGCAGCAGGACGAGCGCTTTCACGATAACCCGCTGGTCATTGAGGCGCCGTTTATCCGCTTTTACGCCGGGTATCCGGTGCAACTGCCGGATGGCGCGACCGTCGGGTCGTTCTGTCTGATGGATCACCAGCCGCGATCGTTTTCCGCCCATGAAATGCAGATCTTAAGCGATCTGGCGGCGATCGTGGAGGATGAGTTCAAGGTGCTGGATGCGGCAACCTCGGATGAGCTGACGGGACTGTTTAATCGCCGGGGGTTCCTCACCCTGGCAGAGTATGCCCTGCTGACGGCCCAGCGCCGCCATGAGCCGGTGAGCCTGGCGTTTGTCGACCTCGATCGCTTCAAGCACATCAATGATACCTGGGGGCATGAAGAGGGCGATCGCGCGCTGATCGCCATCGCCGACTTGATGAAAGCGGCCTTCCGCGAGTCCGATATCCTCGCGAGGCAGGGGGGGGACGAATTTATCATTCTGTTCGCCAATACCAGCCGCCATGATGCCGCGACGGCGATGGAGACGCTCAGCCACAACGTGGCGCGTTTCAACCAGCAGGCGGCCAATCCCTGGCAGCTGGCGTTCTCCTGGGGCTGCGTCGAATATGATCCCGCCAGCCATCCCAGTCTCAACGCGCTGGTGGCCACCGCTGACCGCCTGATGTACCAGGCGAAGCAGAAGCAGGGACGCGAGCGCCGTTAATCCTTTGCGGCGGTGGCATTCAACAGGTACTGCTGCGCCTGCTGCCGCTTCTGCGCATAGCTGCTGAGCAGCGCCTGCTGCGATTTCCCTTCGTTATCGTAAAACAGGCCGCCTTCGTCGGCGATAAAGCGATAATGCTGTTCCAGCTGGTTTATCACCCAGTCAATGCGTTGCAGGGTGAGTAAGGTACAGGACTGACCATGCAGGTCGTCTTCAATATCCAGCACATGTGAGCGAAAGGCCTCTACGGCAAACAGCCGGCTCAGCGCGGCAGGGTCCGCCAGCGCCGACTCCCAGCGCGCCGTCAACTGCTGAAAGTGAGCCAGCACCTGCGGGTCAGCGCGCCGGGCGCGAAGCCAGACGAGCTTCCGGCGGTAGCTTTCGACCGCCAGCCGCTTCATCTCGCGATAGTGCGCCAGCTGCTGTTCGGCGCCAGGGATCCGGGTCATCAGCCAGCTAAAAAAAAAGCGAGTCTCAAAACGTTCGACAAAGTGGAACAGCGGGTCGGCCAGACCATTGCTGTTGAATTCTCTCAGCGGGTCGAAGGGATACATATAGCCAAAATCGAACAGCCACAGCTGCTCCTGCCGGTCCACCAGCAGATTCCCGCTACAGAGATCCCACTCCATCAGCCCCTGCTCTTCGCAGGCTTCCAGAGTAGTAAATAGCTGGGCGATCAGCGACGGGGTTAACTGGTGTATCGGCTCGCCGTCGATCCAGGGGGAGAGCAGGATGCCGAGGCGATAATCGGCATACAGCGTTGGGACGATGTGGGTGAAGCGCGGCGCGGTGACCGGGTCATCCTTCAGCTGTTGCAATGCCTGCCGACGCTGTACCTCATTTAAAAACGACAGCTGGCCGTTGAGGTTGGCAACGCCGGCGACGGCGCGACGTTTCTTTAAATTGTACTCCTTGCCGGCGATGCGCAGACGATAAACCTCGCCGGTCAGGCCTGAGCCGTATACCTGCACCACATAGGGGGAATCGGGGCCCAGTGCGGCGAGGGTCTCCGGCGGCAGCGGGCAGTGGCTGACGTTGCCGACGATAAGAGGTTCTCCGCTGCGATCGAACGCCTGCTGTTGCTGTTGTCTGAGGTTCATTTTGCCTCCGGGTATAACGTTAGACAGAGTGGATAATCCACGCTATCTCACCCGCAAACGGTAGTGAATTCATCCTACTGGCAGGCGCTTTTTCAGGCTGAGCTGGGGTGCGTTCACGGAGGACACGCGGGGCGTAGGGCGGCGGTAGGGAAAGGCAAGCGTCTGGAACGCATACCTGACGTCGTTGTCAACGAGGTGCTTGCCAGGCTGGATGCGATGCTGAGTTAACGTCAGCGACGCAAAAAAGCAAAAAGCCTGCTCGAAAGCAGGCTTCTTAAATTTGGCTCCTCTGACTGGACTCGAACCAGTGACATACGGATTAACAGTCCGCCGTTCTACCGACTGAACTACAGAGGAATCGTGTGGAGTCGTATCTTAGCGGCGAAAAAACTTTTGTCAAACATCAATTCGCCTGTTCAGGTGCAACTGCCGCTTCCATCGACAATTTGTTGTCATTTCCGACAATTATTACGGAAAATACTTTGCAGGATATCCATTTCTCAATCATCATTTGAAATGTTGTTTCAACATCTCTCACTAAGGTCTCTCTTGAACGTCACCTCCGCCGTACGCCAGGCTGTCGAACGGACATCCTGGTTTAAAAAACGTCAGCGTTATCGTGTGCTGTACTGGCGCGAAATCAGCCCTCTCGCTGTGCCCATTCTGCTGGAAAATGCCTGTGTGCTGCTGATGGGGGTGTTGAGCACCTTCCTTGTCAGCTGGCTGGGAAAAGAGGCCATGGCCGGTGTGGGGCTGGCCGATAGCTTTAACATGGTCATCATGTCCTTCTTTGCCGCCATCGATCTGGGTACCACGGTGGTGGTGGCCTTTAGCCTCGGCAAGCGCGATCGGCGGCGGGCGAGGGCGGCCGCGCGCCAGTCGCTGGCCATTATGACCCTGTTTTCCATTTTGCTGGCGGGGGTGATCCATGCCTTTGGCCAGGAGATTATTGATTTTGTCGCCGGCGATGCCACCGCCCAGGTCAAGGACCTGGCGCTGACCTATCTGGAACTGACGGCGCTGAGCTACCCGGCGGCGGCGATTGCGCTGATCGGCAGCGGGGCGCTGCGCGGCGCCGGCACCACCAAAATCCCGCTGCTGATCAACGGCGGGATGAACATCCTCAATATCTTAATCAGCAGCGTGCTCATCTACGGCATCTTCTCCTGGCCGGGGCTGGGGTTCGTCGGCGCCGGGCTTGGGCTGACCATTGCCCGCTATATTGGCGCGATAGCCACGATCTGGGTGCTGATGGTGGGCCTCAATCCGGCGCTGCGGCTGTCGCTGAAGGGCTACTTCAAACCCTTTAACTTCGCCATTATCTGGGAGGTGATGGGGATCGGCATTCCGGCCAGTATCGAATCGGTCCTGTTCAATGGCGGCAAGCTGCTGACCCAGATGTTTGTCGCCGGGATGGGCACCAACGTTATCGCCGGCAACTTTATCGCCTTTTCGGTGGCCTCGCTAATTAACCTGCCGGGCAACGCCCTCGGCTCTGCCTCGACGATCATTACCGGCAAGCGGCTGGGAAAAGGGCAGATTGGTCAGGCTGAATTCCAGGCCTGGCACGTATTTTGGCTGTCGACGATTATTCTGACGCTGATCGCCTGGGGCAGCGCCCCCTTCGCCGGCTTTATCGCCTCGTTCTACACCCATGAAGAAGATGTAAAAGAAGTGGTTAAACAGCTGCTGTGGCTCAACGCCCTGTTTATGCCGATCTGGTCGCTGTCGTGGACTTTACCCTGCGCTTTTAAAGGCGCCCGTGACGTACGCTTCACCATGTGGGTGTCGATGCTCGGCATGTGGGGCTGCCGGGTGGTGGCGGGCTATACCCTGGGCATCGTGCTGGGGATGGGGGTGATTGGCGTCTGGTTAGGGATGGTGCTCGACTGGGCGGTGCGCGGCGTGCTGTTTTATTTCCGCATGGTGAGCGGCCGCTGGCTGTGGAAATACCCGCGCGTGAAGGCTTCGTCGGAGGAAAGCTGAGCCGTATGCGAGGCTAAACGCCATTTTTTGCGCAAAGTGAAGAATAATTCGGCAAACGATTCATTTTATTGAAAACAGGCTTTGACAGCGCCGGGCGTCATCGATAATATGCGCCCCGTTCACACGATTCCTCTGTAGTTCAGTCGGTAGAACGGCGGACTGTTAATCCGTATGTCACTGGTTCGAGTCCAGTCAGAGGAGCCAAATTTAAGAAGCCTGCTTTCGAGCAGGCTTTTTGCTTTTCTGTCTACCACCTTTCTTCCGTGGACAAACACCGCCGGGTCGTTTGTTTCGCTTATCCGGACGCTGACGCTCCCCAGCGGGTAACGTCAGCGTTTATCTCACGATTCCCACGTCATCGACGATTAACGGAACGGCGGCTCGTTGAAGGTGCGCAGCTTACGCGAGTGCATGTGATCTCCCTCGGCGCGCAGCAGGTCAATCGCCCGGATGCCTATCTGCAGATGCTCGGAGATAGCGCCCTCGTAAAAGCGGTTAGCCTGGCCGGGGAGCTTGATCTCACCGTGCAGCGGTTTGTCCGAGACGCAGAGCAGCGTGCCGTAGGGGACGCGGAAGCGATAGCCCTGGGCGGCGATGGTCGCGCTCTCCATATCGATAGCTACCGCGCGGCTGAGATTAAAGCGCAGCGCCGAAGCGGAATAGCGCAGCTCCCAGTTACGGTCGTCGGTGGTGACCACCGTCCCGGTACGCAGCCGCTGCTTAACCTCTTCGCCGGGCATCCCGCTCACCTGCTTGGTGGCATCGTAGAGGGCGCGCTGCACTTCGGCAATGCTGGGGATCGGAATATCTGGCGGCAGCACCGCATCCAGTACATGATCGTCACGCAGATAGGCGTGGGCCAGCACATAGTCGCCGATGGCCTGGCTTTCGCGCAGGCCGCCGCAGTGGCCGATCATTAACCACACGTCCGGCCGCAGTACCGCGAGATGATCGCAGATGGTTTTGGCGTTGGCCGGGCCGACGCCAATGTTAATCAGGGTGATCCCTTTGCCGTCGTGGGTGATCAGATGCCAGGCCGGCATCTGATGCTTCTTCCACGCCAGATCGGAAATGGCCTGTTCCGGCGCTTCGGTCTCGGCGGTGATCCAGATCCCGCCGGCGCAGGAGAGAGCGATATAGGGGCTGTCGGGATCGAGGATCTGGCTGCAGCCCCAGCTGACGAACTCATCCACGTAGCGGGTATAGTTGGTGAACAGCACGTAGGGCTGGAAGTGTTCCGCCGGCGTGCCGGTGTAGTGACGCAGACGCGCCAGCGAAAAATCGACGCGGCGGGCGTCAAAGTGCGACAGCGGATAGAACTCGGTGGGATGGAACAGGCCATCCGCGGTCTCATCGCCAATTTGTGACAGCTCGGTGGTAGGGAAATAGCGCGTCAGACCGGCGCTCATCGAGCGGTCGAGTGTCAGGGTGGAACCATCTATCACGTAAGGATAGGGGATCTCATGCTGCGACAGCTCGACGCTGATATGCGCGCCATAGTCCTGATACAGCAGGGTCAGCTGTTCCAGCAAATAGTTGCGGAACAGTTTCGGATTCGTAATGGTGGTGGTATAGCAACCGGCATGGGTGAAACGTCCCCACGCGCGCGTTTTGAGGGCTTTATGATCGGCGCCGTCCCAGGAGACCGACAGCTGCGGATAGACAAAAAGACCTTCCGCGCGGGCTTCGGTATCGGGGAGCGTATTATGGTCGATATAGTCGCCGATGGCTTTGCGTAACGCCGTGACCGAGGCTTCATAGCGCGCTTCCAGCTCGGCAAGCGCTTGTTCCGGGGTCAGACTGGCGGCCTTGATATTCATGATTCGCTCCTTGTTTCAGGTCTGCTGACATTCCCGATAGTATGTCACAGCGGGAAAAGGGCGAAGGAGAATTTATCTGTCAAATGCGACGATACTCAGACCATAACCAGTAAAGGGAGCGGGCTCGTGTTATTTGCCGGCGTTTGTCCAACGCTCGCTGCTATAATGAGTGGCGTTGCGGATCTTCAAAGTTTGCGTCGGATTATTATTCAGACAATAGCGCGCATCGGCCAGCGGAGTGAGTTTATCCCCTTCCCGCAGGCGGAGGCGACAGGCTTCAATCTCTGCGATCATCTCCAGCGCACCGCTTTGAAGCACGACGCGGCAGAGGCTGGCCGAAGCGTTGTCCTGTACTTTTTTTACCCACCACTCCATCTGTTTTTTATCCTCTCATAGCGACATGTGCGTCGATAATTCATGTTTCTTAAAAATCTGACAATAAGATTATCCCCTTGGTTTATGCAGTGTTTAAAAATACGCAATCGATTGTTGATCTGTGCGCTAGGTTTTTTTATGCCGGGGGGCAATGATCTGCCGGGTTTAATTTGCAGGAAGCGATGACTATGCTGAAAAGCAGACCGTGAGAATAGCCTGTCAGGAAGAGGGCTGATAAGTCCGGCTACGCAATAAATATAAGAGAGAGCGTCATGAAGCATCTATTTCGACACTGGCGAACGTCCGGCGCCGTTATCGGCTCACTGCTGAAAAAAGGGAGCATTGCGGTACTGGCGCTGCTGGTGGTCTTTCTCGCCGGGCGGATCTATGAGTCCCAGCGCGGCCCGGCCCTGCATCGCTGGCATACCTGGAGTGGCAACGAGATGTCGGCCGAAGAGATCGACCAGGCGACCTTTGCCCAGTATCTGGCGCGGGAGAAGACGATTTTCGCCGATCTCCAGCGTGAGGTGACAGAGGCTTTGCCGGAGGAAGATAAAACCCCGGTCAACCGCTTTTATCGTCACAGCCGGGTCTGGCCGGGGCAGTTTAAGCAGGACTGGAACCGTTCTTTTGTGCTGCTGCCGCTGGGCAAGCCGCGCGGCGGCGTGGTGCTCCTCCATGGCCTGACCGATTCGCCCTACAGCGTTCGCTATCTGGCGCAACTCTGGCAGCAGCGGGGTTATGTGGCGGTGGTGCCGCGTTTGCCGGGACACGGCACCGCGCCGGGGGCGTTAACGGCGGTTGACTGGGAGACCTGGCTGGCGGCGACGCGTCTGGCGGTACGCGAAGCGACCCGCCTTGCCGGGGCGGACGTGCCGCTGCATCTGGTCGGCTACTCTAACGGCGGCGCGCTGGCGCTCAAGTATGCCCTCGATAGCCTCGAGGATAGCCACCTGCGTCAGCCGCAGCAGATTATTCTGCTGTCGCCGATGATCGGCGTGACCGCGTTTGCCCGTTTCGCCGGCCTCGCCGGGCTACCGTCCGTCTTCCCGGCGTTCGCCCGCGCGGCCTGGCTGAACGTGGCGCCTGAGTTTAATCCGTTCAAGTACAACTCCTTTCCGGTCAAGGCGGCGAGACAATCGTGGTTATTGAGCCAGGCGCTGCAGCAGCAGATTATCCGCGCGGCCCGGCAGGGCGAGCTGAAAGCGCTGCCGCCGATCCTCACCTTTCAGTCGGTGATGGATTCCACGGTCAGCACCCGCGCGGTGGTGGAGTCCCTGTATCGCTATCTGCCGGATAACGGCAGCGAGCTGGTGGTGTTCGATATTAACCAGGCGGCGGATCTCCGGGTCCTGTTTCGCCCTGCGCTCTATGCGGCGGTGAATACGCTGCTGCCCCCGGCGCCGCGGGCCTATACCACCACGGTGGTGACCAACGCGACGGCGCACACGCTGCAGACCGTCGCCCGGACCACGCTGGCCCAGGAACGGGAAGAGCATCGTTATCCTTTACACCTGGCCTGGCCGGCGGATATGTACTCTTTGTCGCATGTGGCGGTGCCGTTTCCCCTGAGCGACTCGCTGTATGGTCGCGAGCCGGACGAGAAGAACCGCTACGGCATTAGCCTGGGCACCATTTCACTGCGCGGAGAGACCGGGACGCTGAGCGTGGGGCTGGAGACGTTAATGCGCGTCACCTCCAATCCATTCTTTCCATGGATGATGACGCGCGTCGATGAGCGCATCGCCTGCGGCGAACAGGCGGCGGTGGCGGCCTGCCTGAAAGCGCAGGCCAGAGCAGAGGCGTTAAAACAGGATCAGGTGCAGAACGGTACGCAGCAGGATGCCGACGATCGCCGCGGGAGCCACGAAGCGGAACAGGCGGACAAACCGTGAGCTGATGCCAAGAAAAATGCCGATACCGGGAAGATCAAAGGTCTGGATCAGTAGACCTGCCGAGGCGTTGACCTGGCCGACGGTGACTTTGCCCTGCTGGATCAGCTCGGAAATGACGCCAAAGTAGGCGGTGCCCCCGGCAACGCACTTCACCAGCGCCGGCAGCACAAAGTTCTGGGGGATGTGCAGCCAGCTGAGAAGCGGCTTCAGCAGCTGCTGCAGCAGGTCGATAGCCCCGGCGCCCTGCAGCAGCCCGACGATGGTTAACGACAGGATCAGCATTGGCACCGCGCCGAGCGCCAGGCGGATGGCGTCGGAGCCGGCGCTATTAATCACGGCCAGAATTCCCTGGCTGTTCTGCTCGGCGTTCGGCAGCGCTTCCGCGCGGGGGTTCTCGGCGACCGATAAGCGCCGTCCGGTGACGTGCCAGGCGACGGCGGCCGCGCACAGGCCGCCGACCACCGAGATAACGATCGAGGCCAGCCAGTGCAGACCAAAAGGGGTAAGAGGATAGAAGACGTTGCCTTGCCCCATGGCGAACACCATGGCCAGCGTGGCGGCCATTTGTCGGTCCGAGACGCCGCGTTTATCCATAATCGACAGCGTGGCGAGCGGGGCGGCAAAGCTGACAAAGTTAATCTGGATCAGGGCGAAGGCGCTCATCCCGGTTAAGCCGAAGGGCTTCAGCAGAGGGGCCACCCAGCGAACAATCACATCGAGGATACCGCGGACCTCAAGGTATTTCATGATGATCAGCATGATCACCATGATCGGCAACAGCGTATACAGCGCGACGTCAACGGATGACTTGCCCGCCGCCATAATGATGCTTATGACATCCATTTACTTTTTTTACCACTCGCAGAGCTATTCGTTCGCGTCATCATAATCCCGTGGGGAAGGAAATGATATGCCTTGATCCCTCTCGGGATCCGGCGCCGCACGGGCGCCGGGAGAAGAGGATTACTGACCGATATTGACCAGCGTCCGACCATGAATATTATTGCTGAGGAAATCTGCGGCATACGCTGGCGCCTGCTCCAGCGTGATTTCAGTGGCCGCCTGCTGGTAGTAGCTCTCCGGCAGAAGCTGGGCCAGACGCTGCCAGACGGCGTCGCGTTCAGCGGTCGGCACCATCACCGAATCCACCCCCTGCAGACGCACATTGCGCAGAATAAACGGCATCACGGTGGTCGGCAGATCGAAGCCCCCGGCCAGACCGCAGGCGGCGACGCAGCCGCGATATTGCGTTTGCGCCAGCACTTTGGCCAACACCGGGCCGCCAACGGTATCCACCGCGCCCGCCCACAGCTGTTTCTCCAGCGGACGGGTCTCCGCGAAGTCGCTGCGCGGCAGGATCGTATCGGCGCCCAGCTGGCGAAGGTAATCGTGTGTCGATTCCCGGCCCGATACGGCCGTCACCCGGTAGCCAAGGGCTTTCAGCAACACCACGGCGGTGCTGCCGACCCCGCCGCTGGCGCCGGTGACCAGGATATCCCCGCTATCAGGGGTGACACCCGCACTAACGAGAGCATCAACGCATAGCATCGCGGTAAAGCCGGCGGTGCCGATGATCATTGCCTGGCTCGCGCTGAGCGTCTCCGGCAGAGCAACCAGCCAGTCGCCTTTAACGCAGGCGTCGGTGGCCAGGCCACCCCAGTGGTTTTCACCGACGCCCCAGCCGGTAAGGATCACGGCCTGGCCGGGAACAAAGCGCGGATCGCGGCTTTCTTTCACCTGACCGGCAAAATCAATGCCCGGCACCATCGGAAACTGACGGATAATTTTGCCTTTGCCGGTGATCGCCAGGGCGTCTTTATAATTGAGACTCGACCAGTCGATGGCGACCCGGACGTCGCCTTCGGCAAGAGCGGGCAGGTCGATATCTTTGACGGTGGCGACGGTGCGGTTGTCGATCTGGTCCAGAACTAATGCTTTCATGACAGAGTATTCCTCGTCGGAAGGGGGTTATCGGCGCTAGCGCCGTCCTGTGCAGGTGTTTTTGTTGTCATACTGTGCGCAAAAAAATCCCAGTACTGGTTAAGCGGTGCGGCAGACTGGACTAGCCTGGCGCGCATCACCGCGCCTTCCCAGCCGATCCAGAACACCTGGGCCAGCGCCTGCGGTGAGGCGTCGCTGGCGATGGCCCCGGCTGCCTGCGCTTCGCGCAGGCAGCGCGCCACGCGCGACTCCCATGCCGCCAGGATAGCCATCAACCGTTGGGGAAACGTCTCGGGTAACAACGGGGCTTCCTGCAGCAGGTTGCCCACCAGGCAGCCGCGGCGAAACTGGAATTTCTCCATTCCCTGACCGGCATGACGCACAAAGGCCGCCATTCGTTCCAGCGGCGGCACGGAGTCGTCCAGCAGAAATTTATCTAATTTATGCGCAAAGAAGTCGCCATAGGCGGCAAGCACGGCGAGGCCAAAAGCCTCTTTGCTTTTAAAGCAATGATAAAACGACCCCTTTGGCACGGCGATATTCTTGATCACCGCATCAATACCCGCCGCGAGATAGCCCGTTTCGGTCAGCACTTCAAGGCCTGAGCGAATCAGCGCCTGACGCGTATCGTCAAACTGGCGATCGACCTTGGGTGGACGGCCGCGGCGGGGCTTCAGGACGGTGGAGGTATTGGGATTCATGATTTAGACCGTGTGGTTTAATTGTTTGTCAGGGTACGCCCAATTCAGGGGGAGGGCAAGCATTGCGCGTAGCGTAAGGCTGGCTGTCCAATCATCCTGAAATGGGGGGGCGTTAAGAATTATTTATCGCAAATACGTGGTTCGCACTGCCGGCGGGGGCACGAAATATAACTCTGCCGGGTATATTAGACTGGTCATTAATATCCATATTCACAATGCATAATACGAATTAATAATATTGGGAATATATAAACAGCGGAGGGCTGGAGCGGTTGAGTGGTTTTGTCCATGTGAAGAGGCTAATTTGCGAAGTCCCCGGTCGACAGTCCTGTGAGGACTTCTCCCCGGAATGCCGGCCGGCGATGATTTGCAGACGATAGCGGATTGACAAACGCGGCTTGATAAAAGACATTGTCACCCCTGATCCGGCACCGGTTGCCACCTCAGTTTAAATATTATCGCCGGCAGACAATGACGTCTGTCTTAAATTATCGGTGACTGGGTAAATAATCTGTTACCGAAACAACACCTGCGAAAAAGGATTAACAGCCTGATGTACAGAATGAATATTGCCGTCAGAGGAGGGGATGAATGTCGCTAATTGCTATCGTGCTGGTCTTTATCATGGCCATCGTGGTGACCGTGTTCCTGTCCCATCTTCTGCCCGTTAAAGTGCCGCTACCGCTTATCCAAATCGCCGCGGGCGCCGCGCTGGCCGCCAGTGGCTTTCAGGTCGATTTTGACCCGCATATTTTTTTACTGCTGTTTATCCCGCCGCTGCTGTTCCTCGATGGCTGGCGCATCCCCAAAGACGCTTTTTTCCGCGATATGAAGCCGATTTTATCGCTGGCGATAGGCCTTGTGATGGTGACTATTCTCGGTATTGGCCTGTTTATTCACTGGCTGATCCCGGCTATCACCGTGGCGGCAGGGTTCGCCCTCGCGGCTATTCTGTCGCCTACCGATCCGGTGGCGGTATCGGCAATGACCGCCAGCTCGCCGCTTCCCTCAAGGATGGCGCATATTCTCGAAGGGGAGTCGTTGTTAAACGATGCTTCAGGCCTCGTCGCCTTTAACTTCGCCATCGCCGCGGTGCTGACCGGCAGCTTCTCCCCGGGAGACGCGGTGGTGAAATTTTTCCTGATGGCCTTCGGGGGCATCCTCAGTGGCCTCGTGGTGGTGTGGGTCACCGGCAAATGTAATAACTTTCTGGTTCGGCGCACCCGCGAGGAGCCAGCCATCCAGATCCTGATTAGCCTGCTTATCCCTTTCGCCGCCTATTTGCTGGCCGAGGCGTTCCATGTCTCGGGCATTCTTGCCGCCGTCGCCGCCGGCATTGCGATGCATTATGAGCAGCTGTCGGGGCCCCGGCTTCCGGCGACGCGCATGAAAAGCAGCGCGGTATGGTCCATGCTGCAGACCACCCTCAACGGGATGATCTTTCTGATGCTGGGCGAGCAACTGCCGCGCATGCTCAGGACGCTGCCGGCGGTAGCCAGCCAGGCCGGCGTCTCTTCGCCCTGGTATCTGCTGCTGTACGCCGTGGCCATCACCCTGGCGCTCGGTCTGATGCGCTTCGCCTGGGTATGGCTGTCGATGAAGCTGACAATTTTTCGCCGCAAACGTCGAGGCAAGGCCATCACCGTCCGTCCACGATTCAGTATCCTCGCCGTCATGGCGCTGGCGGGAGTGAAGGGCTCTGTGACCCTCGCCGGTATTCTGACGCTGCCGGTGGTGCTGGCAGATGGTTCGCCGTTCCCGGGCCGTGAACTACTGATCTTTCTTTCGATGGCAGTGATCCTGATGTCGCTGGTGGTGGCGGCTATCGGTCTGCCGTTTATGACCCGTTATCTTGCCGATGATCTACCGCATGACACCGGTAAGGACGACATTGGCGCCGTGATGACCGAGGTGGCCATTAACCGTCTTAACGCGCTACTGGACGAGCCGGTGGAGGATCCCAGTGAGCAGGCCCTGCGGGCCGATGCCGGCAATATGCTGCTCGAAACCTATCAGCGGCGGCTTCACTATAACGACAATGACGAGGGGCAGGATGTCGGGCTGGAGCTGGCTAAGCGCGCCAGGCTGGAGAAATATATGCAACGAGAGGTCATTATCGCCCAGCGTCAGGAACTGTTCCGGCTGCGCCGCGCCCATAACATCAGCGATATCACTTTTTATGAGGTGCTGCGGGAGATAGATCTGAAGGAAGAGAGTTTACGCTAAAGCCGCAATCGCCGGAGGGTGGCCATTCGCCTTCCGGCAGAAGTACCGGCGCTGAAAAGCAAAAAGCCTGCTCGAAAGCAGGCTTTTTAAATTTGGCTCCTCTGACTGGACTCGAACCAGTGACATACGGATTAACAGTCCGCCGTTCTACCGACTGAACTACAGAGGAATCGTGTGAACGGGGCGCATATTAACGATGCCATCCGGCCTTGTCAAAGCCTGATTCAAAGAATTGCGTTCGACTGCTGACAATTTCAGCAATCGCCATCCATGCGCTGTTTTTTTCACCATGTTGCACCGTTGTAGTGCGAATGTACCCCTAATGGGGCATACCACAATCTGCTTACCGGGCAAATAAAAACCGAATTGCTATCACTATCCCTTATAACACTGCCTGCGGCGGGCGACAGCCGAGGAAATGCAAAGCTGGCAAGCAAATTGCAAAAGCCAGTGCATCATACTCCCAGCGTTGACGCTGGCGTTCCTTACAGGAGGCAAAATGAACTTAAGACGACTGAAATATTTTGTAAAAATCGTCGATATCGGCAGTCTGACCCAGGCCGCTGAAGTCTTGCATATCGCCCAACCGGCCCTCAGCCAACAGGTCGCGACCCTGGAAGGTGAAATGGACCAGCAGTTGCTGATACGCACCAAGCGAGGGGTCACGCCAACGGAAGCCGGTAAAATTCTCTACACCCATGCGCGCACTATCCTGCGCCAGTGCGAGCAGGCGCAGCTGGCGGTCAATAACGTCGGCCAGACGCTGCGTGGTCAGGTGTCGATCGGCCTGGCGCCGGGCACCGCGGCCTCCGCCATTACCATGCCGTTGCTGCAAACGGTGCGCAATGAGTTGCCTGAGGTGATGGTCTATCTGCAGGAGAGCAGCGGCACAGCGCTAAATGACAAGCTGCTGGCGGGCCAGCTGGATATGGCGGTGCTCTATGAGCGTTCGCCGGTGGCAGGCATCGTCAGCCAGCCGCTGCTGAAAGAAGACCTTTACCTGGTCGGCACCCGCGACTGCCCGGGGCAGAGCGTGGATCTCACGGCGGTGGCGGAGATGAACCTGTTCCTGCCGCGCGATTACAGCGCAGTGCGGGCGCGGGTCACTGAGGCATTCACCCTGCGTCGTCTATCGGCGAAAATTATCGGCGAGATCGAATCCATTACCACCCTGACCGCGGCCATCGCCAGCGGCATGGGGGCGACGGTGTTACCGGAATCCGCTGCTCGTTCCCTATGCGGGGCGGCGAACGGCTGGATGGCGCGGATCAGCACGCCTTCAATGAGCCTGTCGCTGTCGCTGAACATGTCGGCTCGCGGCAGTCTGTCGCCGCAGGCGCAGGCGGTGAAAGAGATCCTGCTGTCTCTGGTGAGCCGCCCATCGCTGGAAAACCGTGAACTGCAGCTGGTCAGTTAGGGTATATTCTCTTAAGGAATAAGTTGCTGGTTTTTATTATTTGTTACCTGGGACAACAGACTTTAACAATAGCAGATACGTTAAGTCCATTGGCCCGGAGGAAAGGGTGAACTTCCAGCAGCTGAAAATTATCCGTGAGGCGGCCCGTCAGGATTACAACCTGACGGAAGTCGCGAATATGCTCTATACCTCGCAGTCAGGCGTCAGTCGCCATATCCGGGAACTGGAAGAGGAGCTGGGGATTGAGATCTTTATCCGCCGCGGCAAACGCCTGTTAGGCATGACCGAGCCGGGTAAAGCGCTGTTATCGATTGCCGAGCGGATCCTCAATGAAGCCAGTAACGTTCGGCGGCTGGCGGATCTCTTCACTAACGATGCGTCAGGCGTCTTAACTATCGCCACCACCCATACTCAGGCGCGCTACAGCCTGCCGCCGGTCATTAAAGCTTTCCGCGAGCTGTTCTCAGAGGTTCGCGTCGAGCTGGTGCAGGGTACCCCGCAGGAAATCGAAGCGCTGCTGCATAACGGCGGAGCGGATATCGGCATCGCCAGCGAGCGCCTGAGCAACGATCCGACGCTGGCGGCTTTCCCCTGGTTCCGCTGGCATCACAGCCTGCTGGTGCCGAAGGATCATCCTTTGACGCAGGTTTCCCCCCTGACGCTGGAGGCGATCGCCCGCTGGCCGTTAATCACCTACCGCCAGGGGATCACTGGCCGTTCGCGCATTGATGAGGCGTTCAACCGCAAGGGGTTGATGCCGGATATCGTGCTGAGCGCGCAGGATTCCGATGTGATCAAGACCTATGTGGAGCTGGGGCTGGGCGTCGGGCTGGTCGCCGAGCAGTCCGGTGATGCCCGGGAAGCGGACACCTTTACGCGTCTTGATACCCGCCATCTGTTCGATGCCAATACCGTGTGGTTGGGACTGAAGCGGGGCCAGCTGCAGCGGAATTACGTTTGGCGCTTTATCGAATTGTGCAATGCCGGACTGTCGCTGGATGAGATTAAGCGTCAGGCGATGGAGCCGGAAGAGGTCGCAATCGACTATCAGATTTAAGGAAATGCTGGCCAGCGGGTCGGGGAGTGGAAATAACGCTATAATTCACACACGTGAGTCGCGACTGAGGAAGGGAAAATGACGATGCGGCGTGTGAAATTACTCTGTACGGCGCTGATGCTGCTTGCCAGCCACGGCGCGCTGGCCGTCAGCTATCCGCTGCCGCCGGAGGGGAGCCGTTTGGTGGGCAGCGCATTTACCATTGCCGTTCCGGACAATAACACCCAGCCGCTGGAAAGTTTTGCCGCCCAGTACGGCCAGGGGTTAAGCAATATGCTGGAAGCCAACCCCGGGGTCGATGTCTATTTGCCACGCTCCGGTTCGACGCTGACCATTCCGCAACAGCTGATCCTGCCCGACACCGTGCGCGAAGGGATCGTGATCAACGTTGCCGAAATGCGTCTCTATTATTACCCGCCGCTGGGCAATAGCGTCGAAGTCCTGCCAATCGGCATTGGTCAGGCGGGACGCGAAACGCCGCGTAACTGGGTGACGGCAGTAGAG
Source organism: Klebsiella sp. AqSCr (assembly GCF_008452795.1). Taxonomy (NCBI): domain Bacteria; kingdom Pseudomonadati; phylum Pseudomonadota; class Gammaproteobacteria; order Enterobacterales; family Enterobacteriaceae; genus Klebsiella; species Klebsiella sp. AqSCr. The sequence goes on along the minus strand of NZ_MJDM01000005.1, from coordinate 1,264,902 downwards.
CGTAAGCAGGAAGGCCCCACCTGGGTGCCAACCGCCAATACCCGCCGCGAGTATGCGAAAGAGGGCAAAACGCTGCCGGCGATGGTGCCCCCCGGGCCCGATAATCCGATGGGGCTGTATGCGATCTACATCGGCAGGCTCTACGCCATCCACGGTACCAATGCCAACTTTGGTATTGGGCTGCGCGTCAGCCAGGGATGCATCCGCCTGCGCAATGACGATATTAAATTCCTGTTTGATAACGTGCCGGTTGGGACGCGGGTTCAGCTGATCGATCAGCCGGTGAAGTACAGCGTGGAGCCGGACGGCAGTCACTGGCTGGAGGTGCACGAGCCGCTGTCGCGCAACCGCGCGGAGTTTGAATCCGACAGAAAAGTCCCCTTGCCGATGACCTCGGCGCTGCGCGACTTTACCCAGGGGCCGGGAGTGAGCCCTGCCCAGGTCGAGCAGACCCTGCAGCGCCGCTCCGGCATGCCGGTGAATATCAGCGCCACAGCGGCGCAGGGAAGTTTGTAGCGGGTCGTTTAGTCTGATTAACGGCTATTGTAAGAAGGCTCTTTTGCTGACGATGCATTCAACGTTGTTGGGAATAAGGATCGGGAAACCGATCCTTAACTTATCAATAGTGGCGGTGATGGCGTTTTAATGAGGGCGCCAGGAGATGCTCAGGAGGGGATGATAAAGTCTGCAAATATATCTATGGACTTAATATTGTTACTGAGGATCTTTTTTTTGGCTGCCATTGTCCATGAAAGCGAAGATACCGCTTATGATAGCCAATATCCAGAATATAATACTAATGAATTTTGCAGAATCCATATTATCAAAACACTCCTGACCACAGCCACTACCGCTGACCCCCATCCCGACGATCATGAAGCTCATCATGCCGCTCAACAATGCCAGAATCACGAAGACTACAGTGATGAAAATTTTTATACCTTTTGTCATAAATTAATATCCTTATTTTATTAAATGCAATTTCCTATCATTATAATGAATGATACGGGAATGACGATATTAAAGAGAAAGTGTACCTCATCGGTAATCCCATGAATACTGTAATTAGGTAAACAGGCTAGTGTTAGGGAAATATTTACAGCGAATCCCGAATAGGACGGCAATTCCGCATTATAGTTCTTGGATTCGTTATAAATATTTAAATTGGGAAAACGATTTCTATTATTCACTTTCGTTCAAAACAACGGGAATGACCCCCATCGCCGCTGATAAGCGAATCAGGGGATGTCGTTACTTATTGTTGGTAATGGGGACATGCTGCAGCATCACTTCAACGATCCAGTCAATAAAAACGCGCAGCTTGGCGTTGACATGGCGGTTCGGTGGAAACGCCAGGTACAGAGACATTGGGCTAATCCGCCATTGTGTAAATAATGGAATCAAAGCGCCAACGGCCTGATGCGCTGCCGCCATATAGTTGGGCAGCGCAATCACGCCTAAGCCAACTAACCCAGCTTCGAGGTAAGCATTGCCATCATCCACGGCAAGTACGTAGTTGCCCGTGATATCAATACGTTCATTCTCACTGCACAGTACCAAAGGATCAATCTTACTGGTGCGTGAGGACAAGAATCCCACTATGCAATGGTCAGTATTTTGCAGCTCGCGCGGGTGTGCGGGAGCGCCAAGGCGTTCCACATAGCTGGGGGCGACGTAGACGCCGATTTGCAAATCGCCGACATGGCGTGCGATTAGGGACTGGTCGGTGATTTGACCACCGCGCAGAACGCAATCCACGTTGTCGCCGATCAGATCCACTACCCGGTCGCTCACACCCATGTCGATCTGGATATCAGGGTAGCGGGCGTGGAAAGCCGGTAGCGCCGGCACCAGAATAAGACGGGCCAGCGGACTCGGTACATCCACCCGTAGCCGTCCCCTGGGCGTCATCGCCGCACTGGACAGGCTGTTTTCAGCATCCTCCATGTCTGCTACGCAGCGGCAGACCCAGCGGTTACCGCCGGATCGAAAGTCTGTAGCCATAAGGTTGGGAGCAGCATCGCTGCTTTTCACCTGCGGGGATCACATACGGAACCTTGGACGGTACCTACGGTACGATGCTGCTTATACCCGCTGGCGGAGAGATGTCAGAAGCGGCGGTGTTGCCGATCTTTTTTGGAACCGCGCATTATTGCCTTACACCCAGGTATGGTCCGGCACGGTTAAACCGCCTTTATTTAAGCCTTTGCGGGAGCGTGGGGCTCACGGCCGTTCAGCTTGCCTCATAGCAAGAAAATAGCACCTACACCAGGATAAGATTGCATGCTTGGGGAGCGGAGAGGATCACGGAAAGCAAAAATCCCGCTCAGGTTTCCCTGAGCGGGATTTTTAAATTTGGCTCCTCTGACTGGACTCGAACCAGTGACATACGGATTAACAGTCCGCCGTTCTACCGACTGAACTACAGAGGAATCGTGTGAACGAGGCGCATACTACTGGCCTCGCATTTTTGTGTCAACACTAAAATTAACCTGCTGATTCAAATGGCTAAATTTAGCTCAACACGTTGTTTTAGTGAACAATGCGCCGATCGCCTTCGTCCTGCAGGCCATTCTCACGTCTACGCGCCAGCGGATCCTGGCGGTAAAAGTGGCAAAAACGCTGCCACAGGGCCGGGAAGCGAGGCGCGAACAGTTCAGGCGCACTGAAAAAATATTCCGAGAGGACAGCAAAGCATTCTGCGGGATCGGTGGCGGCATAGGCGTCAATACTGGCGGCGCTTTCGCCTACCAGATCGATCTCATCCTGAATGTTGTTCATCGCGGCGTGGAGATCATGCTCCCAGCCGGCAACTTCACGCAACGGGATAAGCGGCACGCCGCTGGCCCGGTCGCCGTTCCGCGTATCAAGCTTATGCGCCACTTCATGCACCACAAGGTTAAAGCCTGACGCATCAAAAGAGTCTTGAATATCCAGCCAGTTCAGCACTACAGGACCCTGTTGCCAGCTTTGTCCCGACTGTACCACCCGCTGGTTGTGGACCAGACCAATATCATCCTCCCATTCATCATCGACGATGAAAGGGGCAGGGTAGATCAGCACTTCATGGAAGCCATCCAGCCACTCAATGCCCAGCTCAAGCACCGGCAGACAAAAGAGCATAGCAATGCGCGCCTGATGCAGCGGGGTCAGCTCCAGCCCCTGCAATGCCACCAGCCGCTTTTGCTGTAAAAAACGGGCAGCCATCTGCGTGAGCTTGTGCTGCTCAGTGGACGAAAGATGGGCTAAAACCGGAATGGCAAGCGCTTGCTCCCAGGGCATCTCTGCGTTGCCGGACTCATCATCTGCTTTCCAGGGCCATTTAAACATCATATTGCTCGCAAAGTCGTCACTTGAACACAATTACCGAAACGGGAGCTATTAAAATGCCAAAGATCCTGGCATTATAGCAACCATCACAGCGGAGAGATGCCGGAGCGGCTGAACGGACCGGTCTCGAAAACCGGAGTAGGGGCAACTCTACCGGGGGTTCAAATCCCCCTCTCTCCGCCACTTTTCTTGCTCTAACCTTCCCTTCAATAACACCGTTAGCTTCAGGTATAACGCCTGCGCTGGGGTATCACCATCATCATCGTCCTGGTTTCAGCGTAGAGTCGCGGTAGCGCGCTTTATCCTTTTGGCACCTTATCGCCGCTTTTAGCCCGAACGAGCTTAAACGCATCATAAAGAGGGAAGGTACGCCTGGAAAGCGGCAATGTCGAAAAGAGTGATCTCAACGGAGCGGGAACATAAAAAAGCCCGCTGAACGCGGGCTTTGACGGGGATCAGAACTGATAGACCAGGCCGAGGGCGACGATATCGTCGGTCGCGATACCGCTGTTTTTGTAGAAGCGGTCGTCTTCATCCAGCAGGTTGATTTTATAATCCACATAGGTGGACATATTTTTGTTGAAGTAGTAGGTCATGCCCACGTCGACATACTTGACCAGATCCTTGTCGCCGTAGCGAGAATAGGCGTAGAGATCTTTACCCTTCGACTGCAGATAGGCCACCGACGGACGCAGCGGTAAATTAAAGTCGTCGAACTGATACTGCGCGACCACTTCGAAGTTCTGCGTTTTGTTGGCAATTCCGCCAAAACTATCGTTGCCATAGAAGGTCATGTTGCGGGTCTCAGCATACATGGCGGCCAGATAGATGTTATTGGCGTCATATTTCGCGCCGACGGTCCAGGCATCGGCTTTATCGCCGTTGGCATAACGCTGGCTGCTACGCGCGGCCGCCAGCTGGTTATGGGTACGGTCAGAAGACGAATACGCTGCCCCGAAGCTGATGCCCATATCGAGATCGTAGTAGCTGGAGATACCAAAACCGTCGCCATTTTCCCGCGCCAGCTTACGTTTCCCACCGTTATTAGTGCCTTCGCCAGAACCGGCGTTTTCATTATTACCCTGATACTGCAGGGCGAAATGCAGGCCGTCGACGAGGCCGAAGAAATCGCTGTTACGGTAGGTGGCCACGCCGTTAGTACGGCCGGTCATGTAAACGTCGGTCTGGGTGTAGGTATCGCCGCCGAATTCCGGCAGCATATCGGTCCAGGATTCAATGTCGTAGACCACGCCGTAGTTACGGCCATAGTCCAGCGACCCGCAGTCGGCAAACTTCAGGCCGGCAAAGCCGAGACGGGTCCAGGAATTCGCGCCTTCTTTTTCGCTGGTGTTCGCCTGAATGTTGTATTCCCACTGACCGTAGCCGGTTAACTCGGAAGTAATCTGCGTTTCGCCTTTCAGACCAAAGCGAACATAGGTCTGGTCGCCGTCCTCTGAAGCGTCGTCAGAGAAGTAATGCAGGCCGTCAACTTTCCCGTAGAGGTCCAGTTTATTACCGTTTTTGTTATAGATTTCGGCGGCATTAGCGGCGCTAGCCATTAATAATGCCGGAACCATGAGTGCCAGTACTTTTCTTTTCATTATATATTCCCTTTTAATAATAATTTCTATGAATTATGACAATCCCTCCGGAATGACGATCCGATACTAACGACTAAGTTCATCTTTATTTAAAATAAAATATGTAAATAAATAATGTTAAACATTTCAAAATATTTCTAAGTGGTTCTTTATATTAAATTTTGATGTTTGTGCAAAATTCATTATTTTATTATATAGCAACGCTTTATTGTATATTTTGCAGGTCGTTGTTAATTTTATGAAATAAATTGCACAAATAATAATCAAGTACATTATTCATTATGGGAATTTATTTTGTGTGAATGTAAATATCCAGGGGATTATCAACCCAGCTTGCGATAATTAAGGAATGAATAGCTTTAAGCGTACGGGAGATAATAAGGACATCTCTTCAGCCTGTGCGCATTGGCAGCATAAGTCGCGAGAAGGCGCAGAAGACGAAGATGAAACTGCTGCCTGTGACGCAGGTTAGCGGTATAATGTGATGCATGTCACGTTTTGAGTGACAGTAGTCTGTTGTGTCACGGAGAGGAATGAGATGGAAGTGCAGGCAAAACGCAGCCCGGGAGGGAAACTTGCGCTCTGGGCGTTGTATGCTTTTTGCGGATATTGTGTCTGGGTCATTGTGCGTTACTGGTGGGTAGTGGGAAAAATTCACAGCGTTCCCGGCGCCAGCGTGGAGGGTGATTTTGGAACAACGGCCGGGAAATGGCTTGGCGCCCTGTTGGGTATGCTGGTCCTCGGCGGCATTGGCTCTATTCTCGGCGCGGTCGTCTGGTATACGCGTCCATCCCGCGGCGAGCAGGATCATCAGCGCTAAAATTGCTATGCTCGAGGCTGACCCTCAGAAAAAGGAAAGCCTATGGACCTGGTTGACTGGCAGCAACGATTTGAGCGCTGGATACTGACGCACCATGCGCAGGATGACGCCGCAAACGATCTGTCCCATTTTCGTCGCGTCTGGGCGACCGCCACTCAGCTGGCCGCGGGGGAGGAAGTCGACCGGCTGGTACTCCTCACGGCCTGCTATTTTCATGACATCGTCAGCTTGCCAAAAAATCATCCGGAGCGAAGTCGATCCTCGATGATGGCCGCCGAGAAAACCCTCGCCATTCTGCAGTCGGCCTTTGCTGATTTTCCTGCGGATCGTTACCCGGCGGTCAGCCATGCCATCGAGGCGCACAGCTTCAGCGCGGCGATCCCACCGCGCACGCTGGAGGCGAAAATAGTTCAGGATGCCGATCGACTCGAGTCGCTGGGAGCCATTGGTCTGGCGAGGGTCTTCGCTGTCGCCGGCGCTCTGAATACCATCTTGTTTGATGCCGAAGATCCTTTTGCTGATCGGCGGGCGCTGGATGACCGCAAATATGCCCTCGACCATTTCCAGTGCAAACTTCTGCGCCTGCCGGAAACCATGCAAACTGACAAGGGGAAAGCGATGGCGCAGCATAATGCCCGTTTTCTCGTCGAATTTATGGCTAAGCTCAGCGCGGAGCTGCAGGGGGAGCCGCTGGCGCTGGATGAAGCGGTTTTGCGCCGCTTTGCACCGCAGGCGTCAACCGACCGGTGATTTATGGTACTCTCTGCCAAAATCGTCCGCGTTGGTTGAGGATATGCCGCAAAAGTTAAGCAAGGAACACAGGTCGTTGTCGTTGGCTGAACAGGCCGGGGAAGACGCTGAGGCGCTGCTGCGTCAGCTGATGACGATCTACGATGTAAAAACGCTGGTTGCCGAACTGGTGAGCGTCGGCGAACAGCACTGGAGCGCGGCGATCCTCAAGCGCGTGGCGGCGCTTGGCCGCGCGGCGGAGCGTTTGCGCCCGCAGGAAGTTGCTCATCTGGCGACGCTCCTGCCTTCGCCGCCGGCCCATCATCCGCACTATGGGTTCCGTTTTATCGATCTGTTTGCCGGTATTGGCGGGATCCGCAGTGGTTTTGAAGCCATCGGCGGACAGTGCGTTTTCACCAGCGAGTGGAACAAGCACGCGGTACGCACCTATAAGGCCAACTGGTACTGTGATCCGCAGCAGCACCGTTTTAATGAAGATATCCGCGATATTACCCTCAGCCAACGCTCTGACGTTAGCGACGAGGAGGCGGCGCGGCATATTCGTGAATCTATCCCTCAGCATGATGTGCTGCTGGCTGGCTTCCCCTGCCAGCCTTTCTCGCTTGCCGGCGTCTCTAAGAAAAATGCGATGGGCCGTGCGCATGGCTTTGCCTGCGAAACCCAGGGAACGCTGTTTTTTGACGTGGTGAGAATTATCGCGGCTCGTCAGCCAGCGATTTTTGTGCTGGAGAATGTCAAAAACCTCAAAAGCCACGATCAGGGGCGCACCTTCCGTATCATCATGCAGACGCTGGATGAGCTGGGATATGAAGTAGCTGACGCGGAGCATACCGGGCCGGATGACCCGAAGGTGATTGACGGGCGCCATTTCTTGCCTCAGCACCGGGAGCGCATCGTGCTGGTGGGTTTCCGTCGCGATCTGCAGCTGCATGCTGGATTTACGCTGCGCGACATCGCGGCGCAGTACCCGGCGGTGCGGCCAACATTTGGCGAGCTACTGGAGCCGACGGTCGATGCGAAATTTATTCTTACGCCGGTGCTGTGGAAATATCTTTATCGTTATGCCCGCAAGCATCAGGCGCGGGGCAATGGCTTTGGTTATGGCCTGGTTGACCCCGCCAATCCCCACAGCGTGGCCCGGACGCTTTCTGCCCGCTACTATAAAGATGGTGCCGAAATTCTCGTCGATCGCGGCTGGGACCGGCCGCTCGGTGAGAAGCATTTTGACGATCCGCTGAATCAACAGCGGCGCCCTCGCCGGTTAACGCCGCGCGAATGCGCCCGGCTGATGGGCTTTGAATCCCCGCAGGGGGCGCGTTTTCGCATCCCGGTATCGGATACGCAGGCCTATCGTCAGTTTGGCAACTCGGTGGTGGTTCCGGTCTTCGCCGCGGTGGCGAAACTCCTGGCGCCGCGCATCGCTCAGGCGGTGGCGCGCCGCGAAGCGGATGATAATGATGGCGGATGTTCACGATAAAGCGACGCGCAGTAAAAATATGCGGGCGATCGCCACGCGCGATACGGCGATCGAAAAGCGGATAGCGGCGCTGCTGACCGGGGCGGGATTCACCTTTGTTGCCCAGGATCGCGCGCTGCCGGGACGTCCCGATTTCACTTTACCCGACTACCGTTGCGTTATCTTTACTCACGGCTGTTTCTGGCATCACCATGACTGCTATCTGTTTAAGGTGCCGGCCACCCGCACGGCATTCTGGCTGGACAAAATCGCCGGTAACGTGGCGCGCGACGCCCGCGACCGGCAAAAGCTGGCCGAAGAGGGCTGGCGGGTATTAATCATCTGGGAATGCGCCCTGCGCGGGCGCCTTAGGCTGAGTGATGCGGCGCTCACCGAACGTCTGGAAGAGTGGATCTGCGGCGCCGGACACGACGCGCAGATCGATACGCAGGGGATCCGCGAACTGACGACTACTTCGACGCCTTACAAGGAGTAGCCTCGCTGCGGACGGGGAAGAGATATTTCCCCAGCGTCACCAGCACTACGGCGAAAATAATCACCGCCAGCGCCAGCCACTCAATGAGCGACAGGCTCTCGCCGCCGAACCCAGTACCGAGGAGCACCGCGACCACCGGATTAACATAGGCGTAGCTGGTGGCGACCGCCGGGGTGACATTGCGGATTAAAAACATGTAGGCGTTAATGGCGATCAGCGAGCCAAAGATGGCCAGATAGGCCAGGGCGGCGATCCCGGACCAGGAAGGGACGCGGGTTAAGGTTTCACCGCTCAGCCATGAGGCCGCCAGCAGGACGATCCCGGCGGCGAGCATCTCGATTGCCCCCGCCATCATGCCGGTCGGCAGTACGATTCGCGAACCGTAAACCGAGCCGAAGGCCCAGCTTAGGGAACCAATCAGGATCAGCAGTGCGCCCCAGGGGTTGCCGTTCAGGTTGCCTCCGCTGTTGAGCATCACGATACCCGCAAGGCCAATGGCAATGCCCAGCCACTCCAGTTTACGGGTGGCGATGCCGAAAAAGCGGCTGAAGCATAAGGTGAACAGCGGTACGGTGGCGACCATCACCGCCGCGATCCCTGACGGAACGTGCTGATGTTCAGCCAGCGTCACGAAGCCGTTGCCAACCGCAAGCAGCAACACGCCGATCAGCGCAGCGTTAAGCAGCGGACGACGCGCCGGTAGCTTATGGCCGGTGGCCAGTAGCCACCCCAGCAACAGCACGCCGGCAGCGAGAAAACGAATGCCGGCCATCATTAGCGGCGGCCAGCTGGCGACCCCGACGGCGATAGCGAAATAGGTAGAGCCCCAGATGATATACAGCGCAAACAGCGCCCCGATGAGCGGTAAAAGCTGACGGGTAGACATACTTCCTCACGACGGTGCAGAGATAGAAAGGGGACATATAGTAAACGTGAAAACTATCGTGCTGGCGAGTGGTTAATTTGCGTCAGGTTGTTAAATTTATATTGACTAATTGTACCTTGGGCACCGGCCGTTTTTTAACGCATACTCGAGGGAGACATTGATGAAAAGAGAAGGAAAATCATTTTGGCAGGAAGTAGTCTTTTAACATTACTTGATGATATCGCCACGCTGCTGGACGATATTTCCGTGATGGGCAAGGTAGCGGCGAAAAAAACGGCGGGGGTGCTGGGCGACGATTTGTCTCTCAATGCCCAACAGGTTACCGGCGTGCGGGCGAATCGCGAGTTGCCCGTGGTCTGGGGAGTGGCGAAAGGGTCGTTCGTTAACAAAGTGATCCTCGTGCCACTGGCTTTGTTGATCAGCGCCTTCATCCCCTGGGCGATTACGCCATTGTTGATGCTGGGCGGCGCGTTTCTCTGTTTCGAAGGGGTGGAGAAGGTACTGCACAGTCTGGAAGCGCGGAAACACAAAGAGGATCCTGAACGGCGGCAGCAGCGTCTCGCCGCGCTGGCGGAGCGCGATCCGCTGGCCTTTGAGCGTGACAAAGTAAAAGGCGCGATTCGCACCGATTTTATTTTGTCCGCGGAAATTGTCGCCATTACCCTCGGCATCGTGGCGGAAGCTCCGCTGCTTAACCAAATCCTTATTCTTTCGGGGATTGCGATTCTGGTCACTGTCGGGGTGTATGGCCTGGTGGGGGTGATCGTCAAGCTGGACGACATGGGTTACTGGCTGGCGGAAAAACGTAGTGCGCTGGCGCAGTGGCTGGGTAAAGGGCTCCTGGCCGTCGCTCCCCGCCTGATGAAGGTGTTGTCCATCGTCGGGACGCTGGCCATGTTCCTCGTCGGCGGGGGGATTGTCGTTCACGGTATTGCGCCGCTGCATCATGCCATCGAGCACTGGAGCGCGGGGTTGGGTGGGGTGATGGCCTCCACGCTGCCGGTCGTCGCCAACCTGGTGCTGGGTTTTATCATCGGCGCGGTGGTGCTGGCGGGCGTTAAGGCGGTGAGCAGCCTGCGTGGCGCTGGAAAGTAGCATGGCGAAACGCAGCGTAACGGCGCCGCGTGTTCTACCCTGAAAACGCCCCGGGTATCGACAGAGACCGGGGCGCTGACGCCGCGAGGTTTGCGCAACGTATTGCGAGAGAAAGATGGATAAGCCACTGCGGTTGAAGTTAAAAAAGTGCTACCACCTGGCTCGCCCGGCGCATGTGGTTAACGCTTGTTTTATCGCAGTGCTGTTTTTCTCCACGCTGCTGATCTGGCGTGAAATCAATGTCCTGGAAGAGGCCTACGTGGCCAACCAGCGTAACAATCTGGCTAACGTCGCTCATGAAATGGATGGGCTGTTGCAGTTCAACATCGACAGAATGATGTTTTTTCGCCATGGGATGCAGGCGGCGCTCGAACAGCCGCTTGATATCGATGTATTGCGTAAGGCCAGCCAACGCTATCTGAGCCAGCGCCATCAGCAGGCCTGGCGGGTGGCGCTACCGAATCGGCGTACGCTGCCGGTGTTTGGCATCTCAGGCAGCGTCGCTGGCCACAACCCTATCCTGCTGGTGGACGATCCGCTGGCGGCTGATGAACTAATGGCGACGCTCGAGCTGGGTTATCTGCTAAATCTGACGCAGCACGATCGCGATTTCGCCGAGCGGATGCAGTATATCTCTCGTAGCGGCTTTTTTACCTCGACCCTGCCGCTGCGGGATGAGTCGCAGGTGATAACGCACTATTCCCAAGCCCTCGGCGCTCCGTGGTTTACCCGCCAGACCCAGCGAAATAATCCGGGGCGAGGCGTTATCTGGCAAACCTTTCCTGACGATGACCCGCAGCTGGAAGAGCAGGTGGTCACCGCTTCGATACCGTTGGATTTTGCCGGTTACTGGCGCGGCGTGCTGGCGATGGATTTCTCAGTCAGTGAAATCAAAGCGTTTTTGGTTAGCGCCATGCAGGGGGGACAAGAGGGAGAGTACCAACTTTATGATAGCCATTTGAACCTGCTGGCTTCTTCCGCGCCGGGGAATGTCCTGACCCTGCTGTCGCCGCGCGAGCAGGAGCTGCTGAGCCGCGCGTTTGTCCATGATAACCAGGGAGGGCTGCGTCTGCTGACGCGCTATATCAGCTGGGCCAAACTGCGCAATTTTGACGGCGTGCTGCTGCGGATCCACACTCTGCGGGAAGGCGTCCGCGGGAACTTTGGCACCATCACCATCGCCCTGACCCTGATGTGGGTCCTCTTCACCTTGATGCTGTTGCTCTCCTGGCTGGTGATCCGCCGCATGGTCCGCAACATGAGCGTTCTGCAAACCTCTCTGGAGTGGCAGGCATGGCACGATGCCTTGACCCGCCTGCTCAATCGCGGGGCGCTGTTTGAACAGGCGATGGCGGTAGCCAGCGACTGCCAGCGCAGCGGACGGCCGCTGGCGGTGATCCAGCTCGATCTGGATCATTTTAAGCACATCAACGATCGCTATGGTCATCAGGCGGGGGACAGGGTGCTGTCGATGGTGGCCAGTACGCTGTCCAGCGCGATTCGGCAGGGCGATCTGCTGGGCAGAGTGGGCGGAGAAGAGTTTTGTATCGTGATGCCGAATACCACCCTGCAGGAAGCGGCGGCGGTGGCGGAGCGATTGCGCCAGCGTATCCAGGGACGGGAAGTCTTTTTGCATAACAACGTGACGCTGCGGGTTAGCGCCTCGTTAGGGGTGAGCGCCAGCGAAGAGCGGGGGGAGTATCAGTTTGAAGCGCTGCAGTCGGTGGCCGATGGGCGACTCTATCTGGCCAAGCAAAATGGGCGTAACCAGGTCTGTTTTCGCAGCGCAGCGTGAGTAAAACGTTTCGATGTCGATTGGGAAAATGAGAATTATCTTAAAGTGATCGCAGGCGATCGCGCTATCGAATGAAACCGGTTTGCGGCTAAGCCTTCTCACATCAGCCTTGCAGCCCGGTCAGTCACCAGGCGCCAACATTCTCAATATTTTGCGTCATGAATATCTCTTGTCATGCAAAATAATTGAGGATAATGTTTCAACGCATCGGATTTCCCGGTGTAACGAATTTTCAAGTGCTTCTTGCATTAGCAAGTTTGATCCCGACTCCTGCGAGTCGGGATTTTTTTCGCCTGCCGCTAACGGTTGGCTTCACTGGCGCTGAAATCGTGAATATCGAGTTCGAATGCCTCCGCCAGCTCACGCCAGGTATGTGACCCGCGGCCATCGATGCTGGCGCGCTGCGGGTCGTCCAGCGTGCGATGGACTTCGCTTTCGCTGATCTCATTTATCGCCGCCAGCAGGGCATCTACGTTGACGTCAAGGTCGTCCCCGGTCTGGCCTGTTAATTGGTGCTTCATCATTACCCCCTCGCTGAGCGTTGCTCAAGCCTCTCTAAGTATAGCCGGTCTAAAAAAGCGCCAGTCACGTGCCGCGACGCTGCGAGTTGCGTGGTTTTGTTCTACACTGGCTGAAAATATAGAGGAGATGATTATGCAGGTGAACGATCGTGTCACGGTGAAGACCGACGGTGGCCCACGTCGATCGGGGGTAGTGCTGGCGATTGAGTCGTTTAGTGAAGGAACGATGTATCTGGTTTCACTGGAAGACTATCCTCTGGGGATCTGGTTTTTTAATGAAATAGGCCACCCGGATGGGATTTTCGTGGAAAAAGAGGTCTCGTAAAACTGAACTGGCGGGAGCGCCGCCAGTTTGTTTCAGCGCATATTTACCTGAATACCGGAGGTGATGTTTTCGGTCAGCCGAACGATATGATAAATCACCTGCTTATTATGCGTTTGTATTTTCTTTTTAATATTGCCTTTATGCGACGATACCGTCTTCGCTTTGATGTTCATTTGCGTTGAGATTTGCGAAGTACCATGCCCGGCCATCCACATTTGCAGCATATTTGATTCTGTTTTACTCAGTGACAATGTCGGTAAAGTTAACTGCCCTACACTGGTGTTTTTGTATTTAAGATAATTAACCAGAATAACATCAAGGTCTTTTGGGGTTATCGATTTTGAACTGATTAGCAGATTCTTCCGTACCCGCAAATAGCGGTCAAAATGGATGTTCGCCAGCGACATAAAGATAACAAACAGCGTCGCCGGGTTTTGCGTAATGATCTGGCGAATAATGCCATTACTTTCATCATCATGCACGAAACAGTCTTCATTCAGAAACACCACCGCCGGGCAACACGACGTACAGTGTTTCTGCAGATCCGCAGCACTGTTGACCTCAATGATTTCCTGTTTTTTAATTCCCCGACTGGTCAGATATCCCGTCAATCCCAACCGGGTATAGCTGCACAAATCCATAATCATCGTTGACATGACCCATCCTCAATCAACACGTAACGATATACACTTCGCACTGGCTGTGCGAAGCAGTCCTTGCGGGCGATAATAATAGTAGGTTTAGAAAGAACCCATTAGCTCCATTAAACTATTCCGCATCTATGCATATAATTTGCCAGGAAAACTCTTAAAGTAAAGTCAAGAACCGGTAGTGTGACCGAATTAAAAACAAAAAGTGCCCATAGATGCTATGGTTACGCCCCCAGTATTCTTTTACTTTCAGAATTTCCTTGCTTCAAATGAAACCCACGTTAGCGGTTGCTGGCTTGCTCGCTTATCCCTTTGCGGTGGGGGTGGAAGGCTTAACGCTTTAATGCCACAATACTTTTTTATCGGCTTGTGGGATGAATGATGAAAAAGTTATTTTTTGCTGGCATGGTGGTGGCGCTGGCCGGTTGCGTACAGGTTGATCGTTATGAGGACGTCGTTAAAGCGCCGGCGCCGGCTGGCCTTGCAGGTTTCTGGCAAACGAAAGGGCCGCAGAGCGCGATGATGAGTCCTGACGCCATTGCCAGCCTGATTGTCACCAAAGAAGGGGACACCTTCGACTGCCGCCAGTGGCAGCGCGTGATTGCGCAGCCGGGGAAACTGATGAATCGTGACAGTGAGATCTACAACGTGACCGCTTCCCTGGACATCTATCCTGTCGAGCGCGAGGGCAACACGATCTCCTACGATCGGATGACGTTGTCCCGTGTTGAACGTCTCACTCCGGAGTGCGAGAAGGCGTGGGCCAAAGCGCGAGCGACGGGGCCCGTCAGCGCGCCGGCCTCCACGCGCTGAGATTTTGGCGGGCCATAGCTGGCCCGCCCGGCGTCAGAGGACTACAATACCTCCTCTAACACCCACACGCTCACGCTCCCCCCGTTACATGTAAAGGTCGCGCAGCCTTCGCCATCGGTTTCGACAATCTCTTCCCGGTTACCGAGAAAATCCCGCCAGCGTTTGTTGCCATAGTTTTCGCCCAGCGTCAGCGTCTTTTCGCCCTCATCGCCATTGGACATGATCACCACGCAGCCTGGATCGTCGTCAGTACCGCTACGACTAAAGGCGATGCAGTTAGGATGATCGAACCAAAGGGTTTGCACGCCATGGGCAAAACGCTGACGGGCGTCGATCAGCTCGTGGAGTTGTTCGATAACGGGCATCTCAATGGCATAGGTCTCTCCGTCGCCGCCGGTATCCTCATAGGAAGCGCCGAAGAGATCGGCATAAAAGACCGAGGGCACGCCATTCTCCCGCAGCAGGATCAGCGCATAGGCGAGGGGCTTGAACCAGGGTTCAACCGGCGCCTCTAGGGCCTGCAGCGGCTGCGTATCATGATTGGTGACCAGAGTGACGGCATGGAAAGGGTCGGCTTCCACCAGCGTCCCGCTGAAAATCTGGCTCATGTCATAATCGCGGCCCTGGCGCGACGCTTCATGAAATTTCATCTGCAGTGGGGCATCAAACAGCATCGTTTTGCCCTCGACCAGGTCGATATACTGCTGGAGCTTCTCCACTTCATGGGACCAGTATTCCGCTACAATAAACAGCGGCTGCGGGGCCACCTCCTGAACATGCTCGATCCACGCTTTATAAAACCAGGCGGGGATATGCTTGACCGCGTCAAGACGAAAACCGTCGCAGCCGGTCTGCTCCATTACCCAGCGCGCCCAGTATTTGATCTCCTCGGTCACTGCATGATTGCGGAAATCGATATTGGCGCCCATCAGATAGTCAAAGTTGCCGAGCTCATCATCGACCTGTTCATTCCAGCCTTCGCCGGTGTAATCGTTGACGATTTTAAACACACCGTCTTCCGTCGGGTTCTCGATGTGGTCAATGCCGCTAAAACATTTGTAGTCCCAGACAAACTGCGAATACTGTCCGGCGCGCACCGGGAAGGTGTAGCGAGTCCATGCCTCGCACTCAATGATCTCCTCGTCAATTTGCGTACGATCCTGCTCATCGACGCGCTGAACGCGCAGAGCCTCTTTTTCATCAGCGCCCATTTTATGGTTGACCACCACATCCAGCAGCACGGCGATATTGTGCTCCTTCAGGGCGTTGATCGCCGCCAGCAACTGCGCTTTGTCGCCATATTTGGTGGCGACAGACCCTTTTTGATCAAACTCGCCGAGGTCAAAGAGATCGTAGGTATCATAGCCGACGGAGTAACCGCCCGAGGCGCCTTTGTAGGCGGGTGGCAACCAGACCATATTGATGCCGATTTCATTCAGGCTGGGCGCCAGCGCTTCGACTTCAGGCCACAGCTCGCCGCCGGTGGGGTAGTACCAGTGAAAACATTGCAATAAGGTGGGGTTTTTCATCTTCCATGCTCCAGACGTCAACAGGCTGACCTTTGCAGTATGGGAGATATCCAGCAAAAAGGGTGAGGAAAGCCCTGATTTTCGCTATACCCTAAAGCGGATCATATATAATAAATTTGCATAAGATGTAGCGTAACGATGTTGGTGTCAGGGCGTTAAGCGCCTTACACTACAGGAAAATCCTAACCTTCGGGGTATCTATGAAATTAGCACTTCTGGGTCGTCAGGCGATGATGGGCGCGATGGCCGTTGTTTTGATGGCTGGCGTCAGCGTGAAAACTTTTGCGGCGGAAAACCTGCTCAATCAGATTAAAGAGCGCGGCACCCTACGCGTGGGCCTCGAAGGCACCTACCCTCCCTTTAGTTTCCAGGGGGATGACGGCAAGCTGACCGGGTTTGAAGTGGAATTCGCTAACGAACTGGCGAAACATCTTGGCGTGAAGGCCGATCTCAAACCGACCAAGTGGGACGGTATGCTGGCCTCGCTGGACTCCAAACGTATCGACGTGGTGATTAACCAGGTCACTATCTCTGACGAACGTAAGAAGAAATACGATTTCTCCACCCCATATACCGTCTCCGGCGTGCAGGCGCTGGTGAAGAAGGGTAACGAAGGCGTGATTAAAACCGCGGCGGATCTGAAAGGCAAGAAAGTGGGCGTCGGACTGGGCACTAACTATGAAGAGTGGCTGCGTCAGAATGTCCAGGGCGTGGACGTCCGTACCTATGATGACGATCCCACCAAATACCAGGATCTGCGTGTAGGCCGTATTGACGCCATTCTGGTAGACCGTCTGGCGGCGTTGGATCTGGTGAAGAAAACCAACAATACGCTGGCGGTAACCGGCGAAGCCTTCTCTCGTCAGGAAGCTGGCGTTGCGCTGCGTAAAGGCAACGACGACCTGCTGAAAGCGGTAGATGGCGCGATTGCAGACATGCAGAAAGATGGCAGCCTGAAGGCGCTGTCCGAGAAATGGTTTGGCGCTGACGTGACGAAATAACGGACAGCGGTGAAAAAAGGCGCTCCTGGAAGCGCCTTTTTTTATTTAGCGCGTAACTGTGTGCATAATGAAGCATAACTGAGTCAGGAGGGGCCATGTCACTGCAAAACTTAACCCGCTTTCCGCGCCTGGAATTGATCGGCGCGCCGACGCCGCTGGAGTATCTCCCGCGTCTGTCCGATCACCTTGGGCGCGAAATTTTTATTAAACGTGATGATACGACGCCGCTGGCGATGGGGGGCAACAAACTGCGTAAGCTGGAGTTTCTCGCCGCCGATGCGCTGCGCGAGGGCGCGGATACCTTAATCACCGCCGGCGCGATCCAGTCTAACCATGTGCGTCAGACGGCGGCAGTCGCTGCGAAACTGGGACTGCATTGCGTGGCGCTACTGGAAAATCCCATCGGCACCCGGGCGGAGAACTATCTGAGCAATGGCAACCGTCTGCTGCTGGATCTCTTTAACACCCAGGTTGAGATGTGTGATGCCCTGACCGATCCCGCCGCCCAGCTCGATGAGCTGGCGACCCGCATTGAGGCGCAGGGGTATCGTCCGTATGTTATTCCGGTCGGCGGCTCCAATGCCCTCGGCGCGTTAGGCTATGTGGAAAGCGCACTGGAAATCAGCCAGCAGTGCGAAGACGCGGTGGCGATCTCGTCAGTCGTGGTCGCCTCCGGCAGCGCCGGCACCCATGCCGGATTGGCGGTCGGCCTTGAACAGCTGATGCCGCAGGCGGAACTGATTGGGGTGACCGTGTCGCGCTCGGTCGCTGACCAGTTGCCGAAAGTGGTGGCGCTGCAGCAGGCCGTGGCCAACAGTCTCGAGCTACAGGCGAAGGCTGAAATTATACTGTGGGATGACTACTTTGCCCCAGGATACGGTACGCCAAACGAAGATGGGATGGCCGCTGTGAAGCTGCTGGCGCAGCTGGAAGGTATTTTGCTCGACCCGGTCTATACCGGCAAAGCGATGGCCGGGCTTATCGACGGCATCACGCAGAAGCGCTTTAAGGATGAAGGGCCGATACTGTTCGTCCACACTGGCGGAGCGCCGGCGCTGTTTGCCTATCATCCTCACCTCTAATACAGAAACGACAGCATGCAAGAAAGTATCCAACTGGTCATTGATTCCGCCCCTTTTCTGCTGAAAGGGGCCGTCTTTACGCTGCAGCTGAGCATTGGCGGGATGTTTTTCGGCCTGGTGCTGGGCTTTATCCTGGCGCTGATGCGCATGTCGCCAGTCTGGCCGGTAAAATGGCTGGCGCGCATGTATATCTCTATTTTCCGCGGCACGCCGCTTATCGCCCAGCTGTTTATGATCTACTACGGCTTGCCGCAGTTCGGCATTGAGCTTGACCCGATCCCGGCGGCGATGATCGGCCTGTCGTTGAATACTGCGGCCTATGCGGCGGAAACGCTGCGCGCGGCCATCGCCTCGATTGATAAAGGGCAATGGGAAGCGGCGGCCAGTATCGGTATGACGCCCTGGCAGACGATGCGTCGGGCCATTTTACCCCAGGCGGCGCGGGTCGCTTTGCCGCCGCTGTCGAACAGTTTTATCAGCCTGGTAAAAGATACCTCGCTGGCGGCAACGATCCAGGTGCCGGAGCTGTTTCGTCAGGCGCAGCTAATCACCTCGCGAACCCTGGAGGTCTTCACCATGTATCTGGCGGCCTCCCTGATCTACTGGGTAATGGCGACAGTGCTCTCCTCGCTGCAGAATTATTTTGAAAACCAGCTGAACCGCCAGGAGCGTGATCCGAAATGAGTGCGATAGAAGTGAAAAGCCTGGTAAAAAAATTCCATGGCCAGACGGTGCTCCATGGTATCGACCTGGAGGTACAGAAAGGGGAAGTGGTGGCGATCATCGGCCCCAGCGGCTCGGGCAAAACCACCCTGCTGCGTAGCATCAACCTGCTGGAGCAACCGGAGAGCGGCACTATCCGCGTCGGCGATGTGACGATCGACGCCGGTCGCAGCCTCGGGCCGCAGAAAGGGCTCATTCGCCAGCTGCGCCAGCACGTCGGCTTTGTCTTCCAGAACTTTAATCTGTTTCCCCACCGTACGGTGCTGGAGAACATTATTGAAGGGCCGGTCATCGTAAAAGGTGAAGATAAGCAGGAGTCCATGGCGCGGGCGCGCGAACTGCTGGCGAAGGTGGGGCTCAGCGGAAAAGAGAATAGCTATCCGCGCCGTCTCTCCGGCGGGCAGCAGCAGCGAGTGGCTATTGCCCGCGCGCTGGCTATGCGTCCGGACGTGATCCTGTTTGATGAACCCACCTCGGCTCTCGATCCTGAGTTGGTGGGGGAGGTGCTCAACACCATCCGTCAGCTGGCGCAGGAAAAACGCACCATGGTGATCGTGACCCATGAAATGAGTTTCGCCCGCGACGTAGCCGATCGGGCGATATTTATGGATCAGGGACGCATTGTCGAACAAGGCGAGGCAAAAGCGTTGTTCGCTTCGCCCCAGCAGCCGCGTACCCGTCAGTTCCTTGAAAAATTCCTGATGCAGTAAAGCATGGGCTGGCGCGGCGGCTCAGCTTCGCGGGAGCCGCCGCGTTTAGCCCACTCTCGCGGCGGGGTAACGCCCCCGCGACACGTCTTTGCGCTATTGACTCCCACGGCCGTATACACCGCTTCCCATCGCCCTTGGCAGGGTGTAGAAAGTGATGGGAGAAAAGCGCTATGTTTCTGGGCGGCGAGCGGGAAAATGGCAAGCCTTCAGACTAATAAATGCGACAGCTACGATATTTTATACATATAAATAAGATTTATGTGTTAGTTTTCTGTATTTATAATAATGATTATCAATCAGGAGTTATTTGCACAGCTATGAGGGACAATGATTTTTTCAGCTGGCGGCGGGATATGCTGCACCAATTTCAGTCCATGGCCACTGGCGAGGAGGTTTATAATCTCCTGCAACGTGAAACCGAAGCGCTGGAATATGATTACTACACGCTTTGTGTGCGCCACCCGGTGCCTTTCACCCGCCCCCGCGTTACGTTCCAGTCGACTTACCCCCGCGCATGGATGTCGCACTATCAGGCAGAAAATTATTTCGCGATAGATCCTGTGTTACGGCCGGAGAATTTTATGCGTGGCCATCTGCCATGGAACGACAGCCTGTTTCGTGATGCGCCGGCACTGTGGGACGGGGCGCGTGACCATGGTCTGCAAAAGGGCGTGACGCAGTGCCTGACGTTGCCAAACCATGCTCAGGGATTTCTCTCTGTCTCCGCGAACAATCGTCTGCCGGGCGGCTACCCTGAAGATGAGCTTGAGCTGCGTCTGCGAACGCTGACTGAACTAAGCTTGCTGACGCTGCTGCGTCTGGAAGATGAGATGGTGATGCCGCCGGAGATGAAGTTCAGCCGCCGCGAACTGGAAATCCTCAAATGGACGGCGGAAGGAAAGACTTCGGCGGAGGTGGCGATGATTCTCTCGATTTCGGAAAATACGGTGAATTTCCATCAGAAGAATATGCAGCGGAAATTTAATGCGCCGAATAAAACGCAAATTGCCTGCTACGCCGTGGCGACTGGGCTAATCTGAATGCGCCTGCCGTTCTGCGTGTCAGACGTGATACCGGCTGTCAGTGATACTTTCAGCCGGCACAGGATTACTGCCGATAGGCTTGTTTAATCTGCTTAACGGTGCTGGAGAATACGGCGGCCTGAGCCTCATCTTCCATCTGTGAAATCTGCTTTTCCATTTTAATAATCACGCGCCCCGCATCCGCCTGGCCCATCGCCTGCAGCATCAGCGTAATCATCGCTTTCAGGCAGGAGACTTCCTGCGCCAGTTCCTGCTTATTTTCTGCAGTGGAAAAATCTGGTGTGCTCATCGATATCCTCGTTTACTCGCTGCGCTATTGCGCTCTAGTCAATGTGAAGGCCGCGCAGTATACCACAAGCGACAGAAAAAAAAGGTGTGATTAATTTCTGTTCTCTCATCTGAGCTGTGAATGTTTTGATGCTTCGGATAATACGTAATAGCCGTCGGCAAGCCAATAATTTCCCCCATCTATTTAGCTCGTTAATAATTGTTACATATTTTGCTTCGTATTTATGCGCTACGTAATCTGTTGTGTTTTTTGTGCCTTCTGTATGAGTATTGTTAAAAAATAAGAGCCGGGCAACTGACTGTTCTCAATGACTTTCCACTTAGTGTGCACAGACATTGCCATAAATGAGAGCCAAATCGAGGCGAGGGCATTTTTTTGCCTTTTAAAATAGCAATAAAACCCGGTAATATGTGGGAGATAAAGTATCAGTAGCGTTATCCCTCATTCTGGAGATTATTCCTTTGATCAACGTTCTTCTTGTTGATGACCACGAACTGGTGCGCGCAGGGATACGACGCATTCTGGAAGATATAAAAGGGATTAAAGTCGCTGGCGAAGCCTGCTGCGGCGAGGACGCCGTCAAGTGGTGCCGGGCTAATTCCGCAGATGTCGTCCTGATGGACATGAACATGCCTGGGATCGGTGGTCTTGAAGCGACGCGCAAAATCGCGCGCTCCGTGGCGGGCACCAAAGTGATCATGTTGACCGTGCATACCGAGAATCCTTTACCTGCCAAGGTCATGCAGGCGGGCGCGGCGGGCTATCTCAGTAAAGGCGCCGCGCCGCAGGAAGTGGTTAATGCCATCCGCTGCGTCGCGTCCGGGCAGCGCTATATTGCCTCCGATATTGCCCAGCAAATGGCGTTAAGTCAGATTGAACCCGAAAAGACAGAATCGCCGTTTGCCAGTTTGTCTGAACGCGAATTGCAGATTATGCTGATGATCACCAAAGGTCAGAAGGTGAATGAGATCTCAGAGCAGCTAAATCTGAGTCCTAAAACGGTTAACAGCTACCGCTATCGGATGTTCAGTAAATTAAACATTCATGGCGATGTCGAGCTGACCCACCTGGCAATTCGCCATGGCCTGTGTAATGCGGAGTCGTTAGCAAGCCAGTGAGTGATGTTTTTGACGCAAAAGCTTTCCTGAAAACGGTGACCAGCCAGCCCGGTGTGTATCGGATGTATGATGCTGGCGGAACCGTCATCTATGTTGGCAAAGCCAAAGATCTGAAAAAGCGGCTCAGTAGCTACTTCCGCAGCAACCTTGCGTCGCGTAAAACGGAAGCGCTGGTAGCGCTGATCGCGCAAATCGACGTGACCGTCACCCACACCGAGACGGAAGCGCTGCTGCTTGAGCACAACTATATTAAGCTGTACCAGCCACGTTACAACGTGCTGTTACGTGACGATAAATCGTATCCTTTTATTTTTCTCAGCGGCGATACTCATCCGCGTCTGGCGATGCATCGCGGCGCCAAACATGCGAAGGGCGAATATTTTGGTCCTTTTCCCAACGGCTATGCCGTGCGCGAGACCCTGGCGCTGCTGCAGAAAATCTTTCCCATCCGTCAGTGTGAAAACAGCGTCTACCGCAATCGCTCCCGCCCCTGTCTGCAGTATCAGATTGGTCGCTGCCTGGGGCCGTGCGTGGCCGGGCTGGTCAGCGAAGAAGAGTATGCTCAGCAGGTAGAGTATGTGCGGCTGTTTCTCGCCGGCAAGGATGACCAGGTGCTGACCCAGCTCATCGCGCGGATGGAGAAGGCGAGCCAGAACCTGGAGTTCGAAGAGGCCGCGCGCATCCGCGACCAGATTCAGGCCGTCCGCCGCGTGACGGAGAAACAGTTTGTCTCCAACACCGGTGACGACCTCGACGTGATCGGCGTCGCCTTCGATGCCGGCATGGCCTGCGTGCATGTGCTGTTTATCCGTCAGGGCAAAGTGCTGGGCAGCCGAAGCTACTTCCCGAAAGTGCCGGGCGGCACCGAGCTGGGAGAGGTCGTGGAGACCTTTGTCGGCCAGTTCTACCTGCAGGGCAGCCAAATGCGCACGCTGCCGGGGGAGATTTTGCTCGACTTTAACCTTGGGGATAAGACGCTGCTGGCCGACTCGCTGTCGGAGCTGGCGGGTCGTCGAATCAATGTGCAGACTAAGCCGCGCGGCGACAGAGCGCGTTATCTTAAGCTGGCGCGGACCAACGCCGCGACAGCGTTAACGACCAAATTGTCTCAGCAATCGACCATTCATCAGCGTTTGCAGGCGCTGGCCAGCGTACTGGAGCTGCCGGCCGTCAAGCGAATGGAGTGTTTTGACATCAGCCACACCATGGGCGAACAGACCGTAGCATCCTGTGTGGTGTTTGACAGCAATGGCCCACTGCGCGCGGAGTATCGGCGCTACAACATCACCGGCATTACCCCTGGCGATGACTATGCGGCGATGAATCAGGTCCTGCGCCGTCGCTATGGTAAAGCGATTGATGACAACAAGATCCCGGATGTGATCCTGATAGACGGCGGCAAGGGACAGCTGGCCCAGGCGAAAGCCGTGTTTGCTGAACTGGACGTCCCCTGGGATAAACATCATCCGCTGCTGCTGGGCGTGGCGAAAGGTAGCGATCGAAAAGCGGGTCTGGAAACGTTATTCTTTGAGCCGGAAGGGGAAGGGTTTAGCCTGCCGCCGGATTCGCCGGCCCTGCATGTGATCCAGCATATTCGCGATGAATCGCACGATCATGCGATCTCCGGGCATCGCAAAAAACGGGCGAAAGTGAAGAGCACCAGCTCGCTTGAGACTATCGAGGGGGTGGGGCCGAAGCGTCGTCAGATGCTGCTGAAGTATATGGGTGGGCTGCAGGGGCTACAGCAGGCCAGCGTCGAAGAAATTGCTAAAGTACCGGGCATCTCTCACGCTCTGGCAGAAAAGATCTTCTACTCGTTGAAACATTAGGGGCTCTGTAGCAACATAGGGCTAATTTTTACTTACAACAGATAGTTACCCGTCACTATGCAATTTAATATCCCTACGTTGCTTACTCTGTTTCGCGTCATCCTGATCCCGTTTTTTGTGCTGGCGTTTTATCTGCCCTTTAGCTGGGCGCCGTTTGCCTGCGCGCTGATCTTCTTTGTTGCCGCGGTAACCGACTGGTTTGATGGTTTCCTCGCTCGTCGCTGGAATCAGAGCACCCGTTTTGGCGCCTTCCTCGACCCGGTTGCCGATAAAGTCATGGTGGCTATCGCCATGGTGCTGGTTGCCGAACACTATCACACCTGGTGGGTCACGCTACCGGCGGCGACCATGATTGCCCGTGAGATCATTATCTCCGCGCTGCGTGAGTGGATGGCGGAGCTGGGGAAACGCAGCAGCGTGGCGGTCTCATGGATTGGCAAAGTGAAAACGACCGCCCAGATGACCGCCCTGGTATGGATGCTGTGGCGTCCTTATCCGTGGGTGGAGTGGGCCGGGATCGCGCTTTTCCTCGTGGCGGCGGTGCTGACGCTGTGGTCGATGCTGCAGTATTTGAACGCGGCGCGCGGCGATTTGCTTGATCAGTGATCGTTTCGCCGTTATTTTCAGCAAACGATACAAAGTTGCGAAAAATACCGTTGACTCACCGCGAGAGATAAGTAGAATGCAACGCATCGAACGGCGGCACAGTCTTCCAGACGATAACAAAATCAAGTGATTAGCAAATAACTTGATGATGCGGGAATAGCTCAGTTGGTAGAGCACGACCTTGCCAAGGTCGGGGTCGCGAGTTCGAGTCTCGTTTCCCGCTCCAGATTAACAGCATCGGCAGTTGCGGGTGCTTCAGTATTAAAGGCGCGTTAGCAAAGCGGTTATGTAGCGGATTGCAAATCCGTCTAGTCCGGTTCGACTCCGGAACGCGCCTCCACTTTATATCCCGAGCCCGGATGGTGGAATCGGTAGACACAAGGGATTTAAAATCCCTCGGCGTTCGCGCTGTGTGGGTTCAAGTCCCACTCCGGGTACCATTGGGATAAAAGCAGAATAATCAAAGCAATAAGCAGTGTCGTGAAACCACCTACGGGTGGTTTTTTTGTTCCAAAACCACCCATTTCATAATATCACTTCATAATATTTTTCCTTTCCACCTGTCCATCTACAACCGGAACTACCGCAATTTTTCTGTCATACCGGGCAGTTTGCTCAACGTTCTTATGCCCTGATATTGCCTGTTTCTCGTACAGATTGCCCTGGAGGTCAGATATCCCTTTTGCTTTGAGATCGTGGAACGTGAAGTCAAAGGAAAGGTGAGGGTACTGTTCCTGCGCCTCAATTTTTGCTTTTCTCCAGCGACTGTTAAAGCCGTCCCGTGTGTATTTTCCGCCTGCTGGCTGGTGGATGACATACAGACTGCTCATGCCAGCGTTAAGAGGTAAATTTTTTGCCAACTCAAGTGCAGCGTTCAAGCGCGGGCTCCATGCTTTTATCTGAGCAACAGACGTTTTACTTTGCTTTATCAGGATACCTTCTTCCATAAATTGGCTTTTTTTCATCTCCAGTACATCGTTTTGTCTGGCACAGCAGAGGTAAGCGAGTTCCATTGCGACTTTCACAATGTCTGGAGCTACAGAGTACAGCGCCAGGTATTCCTCATTAGTTATGTAGCGATCTCGGCTAACTTCTTTATACTGGCGGACACCCTTTGTAGGGTTCCCTTTAACGAAGCCGCGTTCATAAGCCCAGCGATACACGCGAGACATAAAAGCTTTTTCTCTGTTAGCTTGTGTCCTGCTTTTTATTCCCCGCTTGTCCATGTAACGCCGGATATGTTCAGGTTTGATAGCGTCCGGCGGCATTTTCCCAAATACATCTATAATTTTTTTTGAGTACTTTCTATAGTCCTTTTGGGTTTCCAGAGCCAGCTCGAAAAATTCACCAGATTTAAAGAAGCGTTCGATAAGTCCTTCCATCATGGAGTCGTCCGGGCGATCGTTCATTAGCGCTTCCCATGCACTCCATACCTGAGCTTGTGTACTGGTTTTGTCGCAGAGGCGAATATTGCCTCCTCCTTTAGGATGATATTCATATGCTGATCTCCCGAGGTAAACCCTCGGAGGCATCCAGGCATCGTCTTTATTTTTTCTCGGACGTGGCATTAATCAAGTGCTCCAAAGTTGGGCTGCAGCGAATTATCGACGTTGTTCTGTCGTGATCTCTGAGCTAAAGGATTATTGAAATGCGCCCAGGTAGTGCGTGGTCTTCCGTCTCGCCCTTCAACAAAGAAAATCCCGGCATCACGTAAACACTGTGATTGCTTTGAGGGGATCTTGTATCCAGTAATTCGTTCGAGGTCTGCGTTTGAAATGATCTCGTTATCAAGATTCATAGTGTATCTCCACAAGTCCGGCTGCAACCGGCTTAACTTCTACAATTCTTTTCTCCGGGCCAGTCGTCACTCGATAGGCTTGATGGTGTCGAGCAGCAGCCGGCGGCGCGTATTTTCTGCAAAATGACGGCATCCGGTCGCTTTGTGGTAAAACTCGTTTTTGCCAACGACCCACATCCGCTCTGTCTGATGCAGTTTTTTAACCTTCGGACCGTCTTTGGTGATCACGGTACCGGTATGGGTTTTTATGATTGTCATACGGACTCCCCAAGCACCCAACGGAGTGCGCTTGCATACTCACCCTCGGCAGATTCCAGGGCTTTAGTAATTTCTTTGCGGGTTTTCAGACGCGGCTTTTCCTCACCGAGAATCTTACGCTGACGCCGGGCTTTTTCATGGCCGGTTGTACCAGCTGTCGCCAGCTCGATTGCTGACACTTTTGCACGCTGCTCTTCAGGTGGGAGCGCACCAAGCTGACGCGCCTGGGTAACGGTGACAGTTCCAGATTCCACTGCATCGCGGACAGCCTGGGTGGCATCCAGCAGCGACAGCGTTGCACGTACTGTCTGAACACTCACGCCAAACATCAGCGATAAATCGTCCTCGTCGTGCCCGCGCTCCAGCGCATCAGCCATTTTCTTTGCTCGGCCCAGCGGCGTATCAGCCTGGCGGATTTCGTTAGCACTTACCATCGCCTGCGCCATGCGAACGGCAGAGCCACGTTTAGCGACTGCCGGAACCAGTAACGGTTCTTTGCCCTCTTTCGACAGACGCTTGTTGGCTTCCAGTGTATGTCGCACACGCTGGCGACCATCAACCACACAAGACAGCCCTGTCTCCGGGTCTTTCCAGACGATAATCGGCTCAAGAACGCCTTGGTCCATGATGTTCAGCACCATTGCCTCGCTGATAGGCAGGTGGATGCGCTCATCGTAAAGCGGGTGCGTTTTGTCGGTAACCAGGTGCAGGTTTTCAGGTTCAAACGTCAAAACGTTCGTTTTGCCACTGGCGCCGTATACAAGCTTTGAGTCTTTAGCCATCAGAGAGCCTCCACGTTACGGAAGCTGGTGGGACAAATTGCTTTCAAATCGCGCATTGCTTCGAGGACATGCAGATTTATACGCTTCTTGGTATATCGCTCAGTAATACGATCACACTCCTTCGCCCAGGATTTGACCTCTGCGAGAAGGGCGTCACGTTCGGTGCGCGTTTGGCGCAGAGCTATATTCGAAACATCGAGGACGGTAGCCAGTTCCTTGATGATTGCTGCCTGTTCTGGTGGCATAGTTTTGGCTATTTCGTACGCCTGTTTAAACAGTTGATTTGCTGTCTTAGCCATCTTTTGTTCTCCATCTGACGCGCTGCAACGCGTAAATTTAGGGTGCAGCAACCCAACCCATGAGAGTGGGTGAATAGCTGGTTAAAATTTCTTGCTGATGGGGGACCGCCACTGCAATGGCGGTACGTTAGTTCTCCACACAACAAAAAGAGCACTACCGCGTTCTGCCGTTCCATCCTGGCTTTTGGTACCGCAACGGCTGCGAGATATTTTTTGCATCCCAGCGCTCTTTTGGTTGTGCCCTGGTCTCTTCCGAGGCGTCACACCTTTTCGCCGCGCTGGTGGGGCGCACGTCGTGCCTGAAACACTTAGCTTGCACATTCTTCCGGAATTCCTGAGAGCGCATGGATAAAGGTAACTCTCTGGCGGCTAACGCTGCATGTGCCATACAGCGGTTGCGAATATTGCCGTTCACAACTGGAAGCGCACTCCTTCAGTTACAAACCGATCCCCACCGGAAAGAAGGGGAATGCGCTTCCATGTTGTGTGCATTCGGTTATCGGATAAACGTAATGTAGGATAACTTACCTTGGGGTGTCAATGATTATGGTAGGAAATCTTACATTGAGGTGTAAAAAAAAACCGACAATGAGGTCGGCTGTTTGTAAAAGAAGGGGGTTATAAGTCAGTTACAACCTGGCGAACGACTCCGACAATCTTGCAATTTCCGTTTACTTCAAGGACTCGGTAATTTGGATTCAGGGGGACCAGGTATTTTATAGGCCCATCGATTACAAATTTTTTGAGTGTAGCCTCGGCAGATCCCATTACCTGCGCGACAACTATCTTACCGTTAACCTCAAGTAAACTACCGTAATCAGGGTCAACGACAACGATTGATCCTTCGGGGATGCTGGGGGCTCCGTTCGGGTTGGTCATTGAGTCCCCACGGACCTTGAGAGCAAATCCTTCATCACAAAGGTTAGCTGTAGTATAAATCCATTCGGAAACATCGCTTTCAGTCACGGGGGCTCCGCTCTCAGTCCACTCTCCAGCTTGGACCCAAGATAGTACGGGTATTCTTTTCACGCCAAACCGTTCTGTTGGTTTGTAAGCCGCCTCTTCAGCATCTGATTCACCTAAGCCGCTTATAATCCACTGAGGGTTTGTTTTTAACGCAGTAGCCAGCGCCTGAAGATTAGATCCTCCAGGTTCATAGTCGCCTGATTCCCACCCAGTCACAGTTACACGATTCACGCCTACTAATTTGGCTAAAACCGCTTGGGTTAGTTTCAGTTCTTTTCGTCGAGCCCTGATGCGTTCATTCATTTTCATGTAGGTAATCCTACCACTTTGTAATGTAGGATTCCTTGACCTTGTAATGTAAGATATCCTACTATCATGAAGTCTATTCCTTTCCATCTGAGGCAAAAATGAAAAAAGAAGACGTGATCTCTTACTTTGGCACGGTCGGCAACGTAGCAAAGGCTTTAGGCATCTCACATGCATCTGTATCTGGATGGGGCGAGATTATTCCAAAAGGTAGAGCGTTTGAAATTCAGGCACTAACAGAGGAGAAACTGAAAGTTAATCCCGAACTTTATACAAAGCCTAATCAAACAGCAGCTTAACCGTAACTACAAATCGAATTTTAAAGGGGTAGGTGTGACAAAAAAAATTGAATCAGAGGTGATAAAGCGGTTGCAAGCGCTCAACCCTGAAACGGTAAGGCTGGATGAAATGAATCGAGTAGTGACTCTGATCGGGTGGACCTTATCAGAAAAACTTCCAGACACCTATAGCGATGAGAACAAAGGCAAGGATATCGAACACGACTCCGATTCGCTTGGGATTTCTCGGGTAACCAGAAATGGTTGCTGTAACCCGACCGAGGCCGTCGTACTGGAGCATTTCCTGGTAGGGGTGGTTAATCCACTCACCAATGCCCCAAAAAAAGACGCCAAGGGAAACCAGTGCTGTAGGGCCAGGAGGATATGCAGAAAGAACTCCAGTACCGTTCAGCAGAAAAACGAATGCACCAGCGACAATCAAAACTTTGTACCAGTAGTCCAGAGTCAATTTAGACAAAGGGTTATTCATTTAATACACCGGCTGTTCCGTGGGCTAAGAAAGTGATTTTAAGCGAAGGGTTATCAACATGGTAGAACAAAAGCAAAGTTTGAAAGATGTAGTCAAGGCTATGTGTAAGTCCATACATGGTGGGCGTGAGGCTATGGCTGGCGCGCTAGGCATGACCTTAACGCAGTTCAATAACAACCTTTATGAGAAAAATGGTTGTCGTTTCTTCGAAGTCAGCGAACTGGAAGCGATGGAGGACATTTCCAACACGTCGTTACTGGCTGACTACTTCGCTCGCCGTCGTGGTGCTCTGCTGGTGGATGTTCCGCACCTGGAAGAACTGGACCGCGTGGACTTGTTTAGCCGGGCAATGCGTACCTCTGCCGCCAGGGGGCAGGTTGATCAGATTATCGAACAGGCGCTTGAAGATGGCGTTATTGAAAGGCACGAGGCCGAAGAAATCATGGTGCATCACCGCCGTCACCTGGCAGCTCGTGAAGAAGAGATTGCCGCAATCATCACGCTTTTTTCACGCAAAAAGAAGTGACGCCAGCGAGTTGCAGCTCCTGGCGTCGTGGCGTGTCGTTATCAGTGGAGATTACTAACGCATGAACAGTTTATCAACACAATACCGCAGGTCGCAACTTGTAGCGCGGCCAGTTCCTGGTGGAGCAGGACCGGTGCAGTTCGTGTATGGGGTAAGAGTACCAGGCGGGTTCGAGCCTGTCTGCTACCAGTTTGCTCAGTGGGTGGTAGGGGACTTTAACGGCCAGGCGGAGAAAGTATGCGAGAGCTCAACCGATGGTTCAGAGATCACTACGGTGTCCCAGTCAGGGTCATACGCTGGGAGCCCCAGACACAGCGCGTTATATACCTGCGTGAAGGGTACGAGCATGAATGCTTTAGCCCCCTCGAGCAGTTCAGACGAAAATTCAGGGAAATAGAGGGGTCTTATGAGCCTGTTAATGCCATCAAGGCCGATAGTCATCAATCCTGACCTTGCGTATAGCATCGGCCTGAATGAAGCCATTGCGCTGCAGCAGCTTAACTACTGGCTGCAAGAGACTAACTCAGGGCTGGAGCGTGACGGCGTACGCTGGATCTACAACACAACAGAGCAATGGCTGGAGCAATTCCCGTTCTGGTCTGAATCCACTCTGAAGCGCACCTTCACCCGGCTGAAGAGCCTGGGCGTGCTTAAAGTTGAGCAGCTGAACAAGTCCCAGCGCGACATGACGAACTACTACACGATCAACTACGAGAGCGAGCTTTTAGATGAGGTCAAAGTGACCAAATCGAAGAAGTCAAAATGCGCCGCTCCATCAGGTCAAAATGACACGATGGAAGAGGTCAATGTGAAACGCTCCACCGGGTCAAAACGAACCGCTGTCATCAGGTCAAATTGGCACGATGATCTTACAGAGAATACAACAGAGAGTACTACAGAGATTACAGGTAAAGACTCTTGTCCGGTTGCGCTGCAACCAGACCAGACCGATCCGGCAGATCTCGTTCTGGATCATTTCAATCGGGTAACCAACTCGAACTATGGCAAGGGGGGACGAACCAAAACGACGCTGGGTTATATCCGGGGACGGCTGGCCGAAGATTACAGCCCTGAAGACCTGATGCTGGTGGTTGACTACCTGAACGCAAAATGGGCGCAGGACCCGAAGATGAGCGACTATCTGCGGCCCAAAACGCTGTTTGCTCCCGAGAACTGCGTCGAGTATTTCGACAAGGCCAAAAAATGGGAGGCCGCCGGACGCCCAGCCTGGACTGGCGGCAAGTGGGTTAAGCAGGATGATATTTTCAAATCCAGTTTCGCCAATGTGGTTTATACAGTGCCAGCGGGGTTCCGCTCATGAGTAAGCCATTTTTGAAATGGGCTGGTGGAAAGTATACCCAGCTGGCTGACCTGTTCGTGCATATCCCGGCAGGGAAACGCCTGATAGAGCCATTCGTTGGTGGTGGGTCGGTATTCCTGAACAGCGAAAAGCACGCAGATTACCTGCTGGCGGACGTTAACCCGGACCTGATTAATCTGTATCAGATGTTAGCGGTCGTGCCGGATGAAGTGGAATTGAAGGCCCGCTGGATGTTCGAGCACATGCGGTCACCAGAGGGCTATGAGCTGATCCGTTCCGAGTTCAACGCTCAGACGCTGGATGCTACTGAACGCGCAGCTGCATTCCTGTATCTCAACCGGCATTGCTTCAATGGCCTGATGCGCTACAACCAGGCGAACAAGTTCAATGTGGGATGGGGAGGCTACAAGGCGCCGTATTACCCGCTGGTCGAAATGAAATCCTTCGCCGCTGTGGCGCATAACTGCGTATTTATGACCGCTGACTATCGCCGGACAATCAGCCTGGCCGGGAAAGGGGATGTGGTTTACTGCGATCCGCCTTACGAACCGATGCCGGGAACAACCGGATTCACTGCCTACGCCGCTGGTGGGTTTAACTGGGAGAATCAGGTAGACCTGGCGAAGCAATGCGTATCAGCCTTTCACCGTGGGGCTCGGGTAGTGATTTCTAACTCATCTGCACCGAAGGTTCTCGACCTGTACCGGGAGCATGGTTTTAACCTGCAATTCATCAAAGCGCGCCGTTCGATCTCCTGCAAAAGCAGTACGCGGGAAGTCGCAAAAGACGTTGTAGCGATCCTTTAAGGGGGCTAAATGAAACTGACTTTACCATTTCCACCGAGCGTAAATAGTTACTGGCGCGCCCCGAGCAAGGGACCGCTGAAAGGCAGGCATCTGGTAAGCGAGACAGGGCGCAAGTTCCAGCAGGCAGCGAGAGCGGCGATTATTGAACAACTGCGGGCCGTTCCCCGGCCATCCTCTGATCTGGCTGAGGTTCACATTGTATTGTATCCGCCGGATCAGCGCCGTCGGGATATCGATAACTACAACAAAGCGCTGTTCGATGCCCTGACTCTAACAGGCGTCTGGGAAGACGACAGTCAGGTTAAGCGCATGCTGGTGGAGTGGGGGAACATCGTGAAGAAAGGGAAAGTAGAAATCACCATCCGACGTTTTCGTGCAGCTGCCTGACGTGGAGATGATATGAGAGCACTACTAACCCCTGAGATTGCCCCACGCATGGGCGTTGTTCTTCTTCGCCCAGGTGCTGATCTCATGCCGATGTTCAGGAGAGGGCGGGTACTGATTGAGCCTGCACCGGAAAAATACAGCGACTACGCAACTGGCGCTATCCCTCCCGCCACGCAGCCACTGGCAGAAGACCCGGTTTTGAAGCCAGTCTTCGAAAACAAAGACGTCATTCTGCGCGCGGGTGGTATCAGCTCGCTGGAGGCCGAGCTGGAGCGTCGTTTTGAATGCCAGTACCCGCACGGTTCGTGGCACAGCGAAAATTTTACGCTGTTCCGGCATGAGCCTGGCAGCATCCGCCTTTGCTGGGCCTGCGATAACCTGGTGCGTGATCAGTACACAGAGACGCTGGCAGGCATTGCGCGTGGGAACCTGGTATCCTGGCTGATAACGGTCATCCGCTCACAGCTGGGGTTCAACGAAGACCATCAACTGACGATCCCAGAGTTGTGCTGGTGGCTGGTAATAAACAATCTGGCGCACGTCATCCCTGAATCGCTGGCCCGGAAAGCCCTGCGATTGCCGGAAATAAAGCATCAACCAGTGATGAAGGAGAGCGATATTGTGCCGGAGCCAGCGGCGAACGAAGTGGTGCAGAAAAAGATTCTCGGTCTTCGCGTAGATCCTGAAACGCCGGAATCTTTCATGCTGCGACCAAAGCGCCGCCGCTGGGTTAACGAGAGCTGGACTCGCTGGGTTAAGTCTCAGCAGTGTATCTGCTGTAACAAACAAGCAGATGATCCCCATCACCTGATAGGCCACGGACAAGGTGGAATGGGAACAAAAGCGCATGACCTGTTTGTGTTGCCGCTTTGCAGAGCGCATCACGACGAGTTGCACGCTGACACCGTGGCATTTGAGGAGAAGCACGGCTCACAGCTGGAGCTGCTGTTTCGATTTCTGGATCGTTCGCTGGCAATTGGCGTGCTGGCATAGTGGAGAATGCATAATGATTAACCCGTCCGAGGTTGGAAAAGCTGGTGAAATGGTCAGGCTGAAAACGCTTGAGGCCATCTGGATTCAAGGGAAGCTGCGCATGTGGGGCCGCTGGTCCTACATCGGCGGCGGTAGTGGCGGCAATATGTTTAACCAGTTACTGGCTTCCGGGAAAGTCACCAAAACAGCCCTCAATGAGGCATTGCGCCGGATGAAGAAGTCTGGCATCTCGAAGCCAGAGCTTGAGGCGTTCTTTCGTGAAATACTCGCGGGGAAAAGCAAAAGCGGCCTGGCTTTCTGTACAGATGATGAAGGACTGCTGATTGATAAGGTAATGGGGGCAGTCCTTATTACGGGTGGTCACAAAGAGCTGTATCACCTGCTGGTGGAGCACTACCGGTTACGGAAGAGCAAACGCCGCATAGCGGAAGATCTCTATGAAAAGCATCCCGACTGGTGCTTTATGACCTGTAGACGCAGAGTTGATACGTGGCTTAGTTTGGCGGAATCGATGCTGTACGCACCAATGTGTGACGCATTCGGCACAAATGGCGACAGATTTTACTTGCAAAGTGAGCCAGAAACTGCTTGAATTGTGATACGCTCGGGACGTTAAAACGAACTGAGCAATAAACATAAATAACCCGCTTAGTGGCGGGTTTTTTGCTATGATGCCCAATAAAAAATTTACGGGGTTTTTATGGCTTGGCAAGGAATTCCATATCCGTCATTTATTTCAAATACAATTGATGCTGGGTTAACGGTCACTAAAATACCTGAGATTATTGTTGATACAGGGATTGGGTGGGATACTATTTTTGGGTCTGTACTTGCCGCTTTTATCGGTGCAGCCCTACCAACAGCTGTGGCATGGTACACAATTAAAAAGAATGATGATTTAGCTGCAACAGATAGAGACAATCAACGTCATATAGCAGAAATGGCTTTTGATTCTCAGGTTTTGTCTACAAATAGACAACAATGGATTAATACCCTTCGAAGTTACTGCTCAGAGTTCATTATGAGCTGTGAAAAAAATAAACGTTTTCGTAGATTGCACTCAGCTGAAAGAGATGAAGCTAGGTGGAACAATGGAACGAATGAAAAAGCAAACGAATACTTTGCTGTGGTCGTTGATTCTGAGCATCGTATCCTTGAGTTGGCAACTAATATACAGTTAATGCTAAACCCCCATGAATGGACGTCAAAGGCAATATTGAAGTGCCAGGAAAACATGATCTTTTTGTTAGAAAATGAAAATATCTATATGTTTTATGAAGATGATTCAGAGGTGGAAAAAGCTTACCGAAGACTAAAGAGGCTGTATATTAAATCAACTCAAAGATGCTTAAAAACAGAATGGAAGCGAGTTAAATTAAGACAATAATTATTTTTATCAAAAGGCTGCCTGAGAGCGGCCTTTTTTATTGCCCTCGCTATGAGAGGATTCACAGTAATTGAGGAGGACAGATGTCCGAACCAATAACCGGCACAGGCTTAGCTGGTGGCGCTTTAACTGGGGCGAGTGTTTACGGGCTATTAACCGGTACAGACTACGGTGTTGTGTTCGGGGCATTTGCGGGTTCCGTCTTTTATATAGCGACAGCGGCCGATTTGAGCGCCCCACGACGGATGGCATATTTCGTTGTGTCCTACATCGCTGGAGTTCTGTGCTCCGGGCTGGTCGGTTCTAAGTTATCCGACCTGACCGGGTATAACGATAAGCCTCTGGATGCTATTGGTGCCGTAATCATTTCGGCATTGGCCGTGAAAATACTCACTTTCCTGAACAATCAGGATATTGGCTCGCTGGTGGCGCTAATAACGCGCCGGGGAGGTTCCGGTGGTACTAAATGATCCTACTGCAACCATCAATGCGCTGTTATGTGCTGGTGTCGTTGTTACGTTGATGTTCTATCGCCGCAGAGACTCACGTCATCGTAAGTGGGTGTCGCGGCTGGCATGGCTGATAACAGTGATATACAGCTCTGTGCCGTTGGCGTATCTGTGCGGCATCTATCCCTATTCATCATGGCCCACCATTGCGGCCAATATCATGATCCTTGTTGTGCTGCTGAGCGTAAGAGGCAATGTAGCGCGGCTGGTTGATGCACTGAGGCACTAATGAATCAAACACAATTCCAGAAGGCGGCTGGTATCAGCGCCGGGTTAGCTGCGCGCTGGTATCCGCATATTACAGCCGCGATGAAAGAGTTTGGCATCACTTCCGCTATCGACCAGGCAATGTTCATTGCTCAATGCGGCCATGAAAGCCTCGGGTTTAACAGGGTGGTGGAGAGTTTCAACTACAGCATCGCCGGGCTTGCTGATTTTGTTCGTTACGGCAGGTTAACGCAGGATCAGGCCAATTCCCTCGGGCGCAGCCAGTCGGAAACTGTGTTACCTCTGGAGCGCCAGCGGGCTATCGCCAACATTGTCTATAGCAAGCGGTTGGGTAACAACAGGGCAACTGATGGCTGGGTTTATCGAGGGCGCGGACTTATTCAAATAACCGGACTTTCTAATTACCGAGACTGCGGCAGCGGCAGCGGGCTGAAGGTGGATCTGGTGGCACAGCCAGAATTACTGGAGCAGTCCTCTTACGCGGCCCGTAGTGCAGCGTGGTTCTATGTCTCAAAAGGTTGCTTGAAATATCCGGGTGATCTTGTTCGGGTAACGCAGATTATCAACGGCGGACAAAACGGGATTAATAACCGGCGAGTTCGCTTCCTGAAAGCAAAATCGGTGCTGGTGGTGTGATTATGGGAATCGAAGCTATCGCGGGGCTGGTGGTTGTCATCCTGGGTGCTATCGCTGGTGCGTTCGGCATCGGTCATGCTCGCGGGACCAGTAAGGCAGAAGCCAAAGCCGATCAGCAGCGTACTGAAGAGACCGCCGCTGCTACCGTCGCTGCGGCAGAACGTAAGGCAAAAGTCACGAAAGGGGCCAGCGATGTACAGCAGACTGTTAGCCATATGCCTGATGACTATGTTGATCGGGAGCTGCGCGAAAAGTTTACCCGCCCCGGTAGTCGTTGATACGGCCTGCAGTTGGGTGCGGATCATCTACCTGACTGACCACGATATCGACGTGCTGGATAAGCAGACCAAGCGCGACATTCTGGTGCATAACAAAGCGGCGCAGATTAACTGTGCTAAGTATATGAATGATAAAAGTGCTAATTAACAAGTTATTGGAGCGGTAAATTGTTGAGAGCAAATTGGTGTTCACAATAAATATTTTTTTGCTATATTGCTGATGATGCCAGCAAAAAATGTAAGTTTCTAACTATCAATCAATAACGTGTTGGCAGATTTTTTTGACTACACGGGATGGTTTTTATGTCAGAAGCCGCAGCAGAAGTTTTTCAGGATGCATGGCCTGAATTTTTTCCTAAAGGCGTACCACCGAAGACAGCCGAGGATGCTGAGGGGGAATTTTTTCGGTTAGTTCGAGTAAGCCCCCCTACAGCACAATGTTTTCTCTCTACGCATGAAGAGTACCCGAATCGCCACAAAAAATGTAAAGGTGAGGCTTTAATATGTGTTTTTGGAACCTCTTTCTTTTCTGAAATGAGAGGTGCCAATGATGCAAAAGCCAAATTCCCTGAAGCATTGGGCAACCGTTTGGTTGCTAAAGGTCAGGTAACCCCATTAATGGGTGTTATGAAAAAAACGTTTGCTGATCCTGCTCATTACACAATTTGGCTTAGAACTAATAGCCATATACATGAACACTTCGAGTGTGTGGGAGAAGGAGAATGAGTAATATCTTCCTCCCCAAAACTATGTTGGGAACACTGCTTTATAAAAGAGTGTATGAGTTCTTTGAAGAGCCTCGTTTCTTTTCAGTAGAAAATGAAGTTGGCTCTTTATACGTAGTGTATTGGATCTCTGAAGATGAAAATTCAGATAGTTGGTTTATCATACCGGTATCACCAACTAAACTTGAGCTAATTGAAAGAAAGAGAATAGATATTCACTCGGCTCTTACTGCGCTTGAACAAAGTTTTTTTTACAAGGTTCAGGCTCCTTACAATAGAGATGAGACTCCTGCTTGGGATGTTTTGTATGCAGAAGACTTAAATAATTTTAAGTTACCTGCCAGTGGATTGTTCATTAGCTCAGTTGTACCCGTTCTTGGCAATGGACGAATTGGCGCACCAATAAAATACTCCACGCATGAAATACATTTGGAAAAAAGCTCTAAGAAAAGTGAAGGTAATCTTGTTTTAGGCAATGTTTCAAGCGTATGCGACAGATTTAGCGAACTATACAACAGTCTTTTGGATTTAGATGGCCTTAAAGACAAATTACGTCCAGTTGATGCTCGCCCAGGATCGTTCATAATTTCATTTCAAGCAGAGAAGCTTTCTTTGTTTGAAGAATTGTTAAAATCTTTAAGCGCTTTGATAGAGGCAAGAGCTAATGTAATTGATTTCATTAATGAAAACAGGATTGATATTCAATCACTATCAAATCTTTTTCAGGCAGTTGTTTCTTCCGGTACGAACATGGAGCTCAGAAGCAACGAGACTGGTGAATTAATTTTTGTATTGACAAAGGCTGGGGCTGATTTTTATCTAAAAGATATTAATAAGTTATCAATGCTATCTGTTAGCGGTCACCAGATACCGCAAGCCGATACCTTAGAGCGAGTTTTTAATATCGTTGAAGTAAAATGGCGTGGTGAACCTTGTAGTGAGTTCAATACAGGTCTGCAGGAGCGCCATATATATTATTATATTCATGCCGCTAAGGTATTAGGGTTCCTTGATAATAATAGTAAGGTAACATCATTTGGTCAGCAGTTAATTCAATCAGAAGACGATGTTAAACTTAAGATTGCGGCGAGATGTTTTGAAACCAGTCATATAGGTTGGGCTTGGATAAATTGGGCGGGTGTTGAAAATCTCTCTCAGTTAGAACCGGAAACTGCAGAAGGTTTTCTTTTAGAGCAGTGCCATTCTTTAAGTGCCGAAACCGTGTCTAGGAGATCTAGAACTATAAGGCATTGGTGTAAGGTGTTAAAGGAGCATTACACCCCCCTTTAAGTTTTGTCTATGAATACTATCTTTTAAGCCTCGCACCTGCGAGGCTTTTTTATGTGCAAAAAAGCAGAGGTAAGACATGTCCGAGATCACCGCATCCGAGCAAATTTGCTTGGATATCATCAAGAAAGTTAACTACGACACCGCAGCGGCCAAGCTGGCCATTGACTGGGTTGGTGATAGCAATCTGAAAGCTGAGCTATTCGCTGACTCTTTCGATCGCGTCTTCACTGAAAGTGAGATTGTCTCGAAGACCCGTAAGGCCATCCAGGAAGCGACCGAGGCGCTGGCGCTGTTTGATACCATAGCAGAACAGGCGAGCTAAGGCATTACAACAGGCATTTATCGAGTGCCTGTGATAATGTTAAAGCTCTTACAAATCGGAGGGCTTATGTCAAAACAGGTCGTTTCGTTGCTTCCAGGTGATCAGGTAGATCTTATTTCAGTCGCAGATGATGATAACTACGTGACTTATTACGGAGACCAAGGTGCACAGCTTGGTATGCCGATTGAAACGTTTGCTCTTGATGATAAAGAATATTTGATTGCGAAGTGTTCAGGTAATGTAGCGGATGAAAGAATTATCGCTGCAATCAGGAAGTATTTCGGTTAAACATTTATCTTCTCGAAAAGCCACCGTTTAAAAGGTGGCTTTTTTTGGAGTGAATATGGCGTCAAGTTCACCCTGGCATCATCTCTATAACACTAAACGGTGGTATCGGCTGCGTTATCACCAGCTTCAGAAGCAGCCACTCTGCGAGTTTCACCTCAGACGAGATCAGGTGATATCCGCAACCGTTGTTGATCACATCAAACCTCACAAGGGCGATGAAACCCTTTTCCACAACCCGGACAATCTTCAATCGCTATGCAAGCGCTGCCACGACTCGGTTAAGCAACGCATGGAGAAGGGCGGAACGGTTACCGAGTTCGACAATGAAGGCAGGGTTATCTGGTAACAGGAGCACGCAATGCAAGACCTGAAGATTGAATACCAAGATGGCAAGCTGGTGGAGCTGAGCATTGATGGTGTGAGCTTTCTTTCTGCATCCGCCATCTCCTTCAGTCATACAGCAAAAGAGACGCTACCAACGATCATCCTGACAATGTCTGTCGGTGTCGGTGAGCGCCTGGTGTTACCCAGTCCTCCCCGTGAAAACCTGCGGATCATCGAGAAATGATAGCTTTTCTCATTATCAGCCCGACAGGATGGGGGGAGGGGTAAAACTCTGGCGGCAATCGTTAAAAGACCGCGCCCCCAGTTTTCTTTTCAAAAACGTCCAGAAAAAAAGGAAAAAAGCGATGGCACAGCGAGGCAGAAAATCTCTTGCCGCGACGACGGCTGTGTCGCTTCCGGCTCTGGCTGAAAGCAGGCTGCAGCCCTCGTTACACCTTAGCGATCCAGAGATAAACGTTTGGATCAGACTGGTTAACGATAACCCGGCCAGCTCATTTACTGAAACACATCGCGACATGATGGAAATGTACTGTCGGCATGTGGTGCAGGCGAGACTGTTAACCACTCAGATCGAGGAGTTTGAGCTGGAGTGGCTGGCTCGGGATGATGGGCTGAAGCGCTACGATAAATTGCTCACGATGCGCGAACGTGAAGTACGGTCTGCGTCTTCACTGGCAACGCGACTGCGTATCACCCGGCAGGCGACTGCTGATCCTAAAACAGTAGGACGCGCCAACAAAAATCTGCCGCGGGAGAAAAAACCCTGGGAAATTGAATAAGGCTCTTCGATGGCTAAAAAAACTCTGACAAGAGCCGAGAGGAATATCCTCTGGTGCGAAAGAAATATTTATATTCCCGAAGGTAAGTTTGTCGGCCAGCCTCTGAAAATGGCTGAGTTCATGAAGGATGACTTCAGAGCCATTTTCGACAACAAGCATGGTACACGTCGCGCAATCATCAGTCGCGGGCGAAAAAACGCCAAAACGGTGGAAACCGCCATGCTGATGCTGCTCTACCTGGTAGGGCCCGAGGCTGCACCGAACTCGCAGCTGTATTCTGCGGCACGCTCACGCGACCAGGCGGCCATTCTGTTTAACCTGGCCTCGAAGATGTGCCGGATGAACCCGGTACTAATGCAGTACGTTGCGATCAAGGATTCAGCTAAAGAAATCCACTGCCCTGAGCTGGGTTCTTATTACCGCGCACTGAGTGCCGAAGCTACCACGGCCTACGGTTTCTCGCCGCGATTTGTCGCACACGACGAACTGGGCCAGGTTCGTGGGCCGCGAGATCCG
Organism: Klebsiella sp. AqSCr; assembly: GCF_008452795.1. Taxonomy (NCBI): domain Bacteria; kingdom Pseudomonadati; phylum Pseudomonadota; class Gammaproteobacteria; order Enterobacterales; family Enterobacteriaceae; genus Klebsiella; species Klebsiella sp. AqSCr. The sequence continues at coordinate 1,223,921 of NZ_MJDM01000005.1, read as the reverse complement.
CTTTATGAAGCGCTGGAAACCGCCACCGCTGCACAGGATAACCCTATTTCGATAATCATCAGCACCCAGGCGCCCGATGCGAGCGACCTGCTTAGCCTGCTGATTGATGATGGCCTGACCGGAGCCGATCCCCGGACAGTGGTCCGGCTTCAGACCGCGCCGGAAGATATCGATCCTTTCTCTGTTGAGGCCATCAGGCTGGCAAACCCGGCCTTCGATGTGTTCATGAACCAGAAAGAAGTGCTGGATATGGCCGCCAGTGCGAAACGCCTGCCGTCTCGCCAGGCAGAGTTTGAGAACCTTGTTTTAAACCGCAGGGTTGAAGCGAAAAGCCCGTTCGTTAGCCAGAGTGTATGGCATATGAACAAGGAGGAACCCGGCGAACTGGCGGGGGCTACCGTATGGGGCGGGCTCGATCTTTCCAGCGTGTCAGACCTGACCGCACTGGTGCTGAACACCACGCAGGGCGATGTGCACTGTAAATTCTGGCTACCGGAGGAAGGGCTGGCAGATAAGGCGCGTAACGATCGTGTGCCTTATGACATATGGGCGAAGCAGGGCTGGCTAAACACGACACCTGGTAAGGCTATCGAGTATGGATTTATCGCCAGGGAGCTGCGGCGCGTTTTTGATCTCTGTAACGTCAGGGCGCTGGCGTTTGACCGCTATAACATGCGCTTCCTTCGCCCGCATCTGATCGATGCTGGTTTCACAGATGTGGAGCTCGAACGATTCGTAGAGTTCGGTCAGGGGTTTGTTTCCATGTCGCCTGCGCTCAGGGAGCTGGAAGCCAAACTGCTCGGTGCGCAGCTGAAGCACGGCAATCATCCGATCCTCGAAATGTGCGCCAAAAACGCCACGGTAATCACTGACCCTGCCGGTAACCGCAAGTTTGTGAAAGGTAAGTCGAGCGGACGTATCGACGGCATGGTAGCGCTGGCGATGTCTATTGGCGCGCAGACCAGTGACGAGGTAGAGGAGCAGGGTGACGTTAATGATTTCATTTACAACTTTTTGAGCGTGTAAAAATGGCAGATACCGATTACAGCATTGACCTGCGGACGCGATCGCCATTCTGGGCGCGCATGGCCTCTATCCTGACCGGCGGCCGCCTGGTGACACCCGATAAGGGCTCGCAAATGGCGGGTACGTCAGCGCACGGTGTGGTTGGTGATTCTGTTGTGACTGATGAGCGTAATATGCAAATCAGTACGGTATGGGCCTGCATCAGGTTAATCTCCACCGTAACAGCATCTTTACCACTCGATGTTTATCAGACCAAAAATGATCAGCGCACGAAAGTGGACAACAGTCACCCCCTTGCGAAACTGCTGAGATTCCGTCCCAACAACTTCATGACCGCTCTTGAGTTTCGCGAAGCAATGACTATGCAGCTATGTGCCTACGGCAACGCCTATGCACATGTTGAGCGAAACGGTGTTGGTGACGTGATTAGCATGGTTCCACTGATGAGCGCCAATATGGAAGTTCGGCTCAGCGATAACGGTAAAAATATTATCTACCGCTACCGACGGGACACTGAATACGCTGACTTTTCACAGAAAGAAATTTTTCATCTCAAAGGATTTGGCTTCAATGGTCTGACTGGTCTTTCGCCGCTGGCGTTCAGTGCGAAGTCTGCTGGTGTGGCCATAGCGATGGAAGATAACCAGCGTGAATTTTTCGCCAACGGTGCGAAGTCTCCGCAGATCCTGATGACTGACGGCAAGGTGCTGACGAAAGAGCAGCGTGGGCAGCTGGAGGAAAACTTTAAGGAGATTGCTGGTGGTCCGGTCAAAAAGCGGCTTTGGATCCTTGAGAGCGGCTTCACCACGCAACCTATCGGCGTTTCGCCTCAGGATTCAGAAATTCTGGCTGCGCGTAAATTTCAGGTCGCCGAACTGGCGCGATTTTACGGCGTGCCTCCACATCTGGTCGGCGACGTGGATAAAACCACCTCCTGGGGATCGGGGATTGAACAGCAAAACCTGGGCTTTCTCCAGTATACCCTCAAACCCTACCTTGATCGGTGGGAGTACAGCATTGAGCGCTGGCTGGTCAAAGAGTCAGAACAGGGCATCATTCACGCCGAGCATAACCTCGACGGGCTGTTGCGCGGTGATTCAACAAGCCGGGCATCATTTATGCAAATCATGGTCAATACCGGGATTCGGACCGTTAACGAGGTTCGAAGGCTCGATAACCTGCCGCCGCTGCCCGGAGGTGATGTGGCGACACGGCAGTCGCAGAACGTGCCCATTACCGATCTCGGAACAAACAAAGAGCCCCGCAATGCCGGGGCTTAATTTTTATGGGGGCTATGATGCCTGACATTCAGAAGACGCTGGCTTTCGACCAGACAGAAATCAAGTTCATCGGCGACGGCAGTAAGGGAACATTTGAAGGGTATGCCTCGGTTTTTAATAACACCGACGCCGATGGCGACATTATTTTGCCAGGTGCTTTTGCTGGTGTGATTGCTAACCAGAGTCGCAAGGTGGCCATGTTCTTTAACCACCAGACACGTGCTATCCCGGTCGGTAAATGGGATGCCATGCATGAAGATGACAAGGGGCTATTTGTCCGTGGTCAACTTACTCCAGGGCTTAGCCTGGCCGAAGACCTGAAAGCTGCCATGCAGCATGGCACGGTTGAAGGGATGTCTGTGGGGTTTTCCGTTGGGCCTGATGATTACACCGTTGGCACGTCAGGGCTCATCTTCAAAAACATCTCTTACCTGCGGGAAATTAGCGTCTGTACTTTCCCGGCTAACGAGCTTGCTGGCGTAACGGCCATGAAGAGCATCGACAGCATCAAATCTATTCGCGATGCGGAGGCCTGGCTGAGGGATTCAGTCGGGCTTTCGCGTTCTGAAGCACAGGCATTTATCGCCCGTGTTAAGTCTGCAGGCCGAAGCGAGTTCGGTAGCAACGACATTGACGCGCTGGCACAGCGCATTAACTCATTTGCCGCTAACCTGCGGACACCTTAACGGAGTAACACATGTCTGAATTATCTGTACTGGAAAAAGCTATCGAAAACTCCCAAAAAGAAGTAAAGGAGCTTATCGAAGAACAGCGTAAATCCATCAACCAGACCGGTGAAATCAACAAGCAGCTGCAGATCGATCTGACGAAAGCACAGGAAGAACTGAAAGCCACCGGCACCCGCCTGTTCGATCTTGAGCAGAAACTGGCCGGAAACTCTCCTGATCAGACTGCGCAGAAGTCATTTGCTCAGCGCGTATCTGAAGACCTGATGAAGGGCTGGGACGGCTCGCGTACCAAAGCGAAAGTCACCAGTTTTGATAAAGCGATTGGTTCCGGCGCAGCCTCGGCAGGCGCCCTGGTCCAGCCGCAGCAGCTGCCGGGTATTCTTATGCCGGGTCTTCGCCGTCTGACCGTGCGTGACTTGCTGGCACAGGGGCGTATCACCAGTAACGCGCTGGAATACGTGCGCGAAAACGTGTTTACCAACGCTGCAGCACCAGTGGCAGAAGGTACCCTCAAGCCGGAAAGTAATATTACCTTCACCAAAGAAACGGCGAACGTGAAAACTATCGCCCACTGGATCCAGGCATCGCGCCAGATCATGGATGATGCCCCGGCGCTCGAGTCTTACCTCAATTCCCGCATGATGTACGGACTGGCACTGGTGGAAGAGAACCAGATGCTGAACGGGGACGGTACCGGCGATAACCTGCAGGGGCTCAACGTAGTAGCGAATGACTACGAAACCACACTCAACGCAACCGGAGATACTGGCGCTGATGTTCTGGCACACGCCATCTATCAGGTATCGCTGAGTGAGTTCGAAGCAGACGGCATCATTCTGAACCCGGCGGACTGGCACCGTATTGCCCTGCTGAAGGACGCTAACGGCAATTACATTCTCGGTGGCCCGCAGGCGTTTGCCTCGAAAGTGCTTTGGGGGCTTCCGGTGGTGTCGACCACAGCGCAGACGGCAGGCAAATTCACCGTTGGCGCGTTTGGCCTGGCGTCGCAGGTTTGGGATCGCATGGATGCCACCATCGAGATCAGCAACCAGGACCGCGATAACTTCGTTAAAAACATGCTGACCATCCTTTGCGAAGAGCGCCTGGCGCTGGCCCACTATCGCCCGGCAGCGATTGTGACGGGTGATATTGCTGTCAGCACTGGTCCATAACAAAAGGGCGCGGCCAGCAATGGCCGCGTAAATGAGATGAAAATTAAAGCTCTCCGTATGTTCTCGCATTATCACCTGGGTACGGTATCTCAGGGGGAAATCCGCGAGGTGCATAAAGAAATCGGCGAAGTACTGGTGAAACTGCATCTGGCCGAGGCGGTTGAGCCGGAAAAGGCAACAGACTCTGGTTCTGCGGAGCCTGCTAAAGCCAAACCAGGGGGTAAAGGTGGAAATAAGCGAGGAACAGCTGGCGCAGATAAAGGCGCATCTGAAGGTTGATGGTGACGACGAAGATACGCTTATTGCTGCCTATGCTTCGGCCTCCGTCGATTATGTTGAGCGGTTCTGCGACGGTGCGCTGGTCGAAACATTAACGCCGCCAGTGGAAGGGGAAACTCAGCCCCGTGAGGTTATTTTTACTTCCGGCATCTGGGCGGCAATGCTTTTGCTGATTGGACACTGGTATGCGAACCGCGAAGCGGCAGCGCAGAACCTATCGGAAGTTCCGCTGGGCGTTGAGGCGCTGCTGATTAGGCACCGGAGGTGGAACTAATGGGCTGCTCAGGATGTGCTAAACGGCGTGAGTGGTTAAAAAAGTGGACGAAAATAGCCTATGAACGAGCAACTGGTAAACGCGCTGATAGCAGCGCTGAGAGAACAAACAACAGCACAGCGAGAGCAGACGGAAGCGATAAACCGCCTGGCTGAGTCTAACGTCGCCCTGTCCGATGTAATTATCCAGTCGCTTGCCGGCGATCTCGATGAGGCGCCAGAGCAGCAAACCTATCTGAGCGGGAAACCCAGGGGGTGATATGCAGGCCGGAAAATTGCGTCACAGGATCACCCTGCAGGAACCGGTCAAAGAACAGAACCCGACAACGGGAGCCGTAATTAATACCTGGCGCGATGTCGCAACCCTTTGGGCCGAAGTCGCTCCTTTATCCGCACGTGAGTTTATCGCCGCCCAGGCCTCTCAGGGCGAAGTTACCACCCGGATAACGATTCGTTACCGTGAGGGTGTTACCCGCAAACATCGGATCCTGTTTCGTGGCCGCATCTACAACATTGAGGGCGTTTTACCTGATCCACGGAGCGGCAGGGAATACCTGACACTGCCTTGTTCAGAGGGGGCTAACGATGGCTGATGGCGTGGAAGTAAACCTGACCGGCCTCGATTCCGTCCTGGGGAAACTGGATGCCGTCTCACAGGTCACTCGCGATAAATCCGGTCGTGCAGCGCTGCGTAAAGCGGCAAACGTCATCAGGGACAGAGCGCGCAATAATGCCGCGCGGGTTGATGATCCTCTCACCAAAGAGGCTATCTACAAAAACATTGTGGTCAGTTTCAGCAGCAAGGCATTTCGCAGAACCGGCGATCCAACGTTTCGTGTCGGGGTGATGGGAGGCGCCAGGCAATACGCCAATACAAAGGCCAACGTCCGAAAAGGCAGGGCGGGTAAAAGTTTTAACACTGCCGGAGATAAAGGTAATCCCGGCGGGGATACCTGGTACTGGCGATTCCTGGAGTTCGGCACAGAACATGCTGCAGCGAGGCCAATAATTAGGCCTGCACTGAATGGGGTCGATGCCGATGTGATTAACGTTTTTGCTTTGGAGCTGGAAAAGTCCATCGATCGCGCTGTACGACGGGCGGCTAAAAAAGGAACTCCGGTATGATTGCTCCAATATTTGCAGTTTGCGCAGCCAGCCAGGCAGTCAGGGATTTGTTAGGTTCTACTCCCGTGCGGCTTTATCCGTTCGGTATGCAGGACGACAATATCGTTTATCCCTACGCAGTCTGGCAAAACGTAGGTGGCTTCCCTGAAAATTATCTAAACCAGCGGCCAGATGCAGATCACTATTCTCTGCAGGTTGATGTCTATGGTGATACTGACACCGATGTGATCGCCGTTGCCCGCGCTTTGCGTGACGCAATAGAGGGCAAGGCCTATATCACCCGATGGGGTGAACAAAGCCGCGACCCTGAAACAATGCGATACCGCTATTCCTTCGATGTTGACTGGATAACGACCAGATAACCAACAACCCCAAACTGACCCGCCTTGTGCGGGTTTTTCTTTTATGGAGACAAAACATGTCTGTATTAACGCAAGGCACGCAGTTTTTTGTGCTCAAGTCTGGCGTGGTCAGCGAGGTTGAATGCATCACCAGTTTCAACCCCGGCGGGAACCCTGCCGATCAGATTGAAGATACCTGTCTGAGTGAACGGGATTCCAGAACCTACAAAAAGGGGCTTAAAACGCCTGCGGCCGCAACCGTCGGGCTTAACGCTGATCCGACGAACGCCAGCCACATTATGTTGCATGGCCTCGCTGAAGCGAATGACCAGACGCCGTTAACTTTTGCGGTTGGCTGGTCAGATGGAACCAGTGTCCCGACAGCCGCCGCTCCTGGCGCTGAGGATGCTGTTGATGGCCTGGTGCTGCCATCGGATCGCACCTGGTTCATTTTCCAGGGTTACGTTTCTGACTTCCCGTTTGATTTTCAGGGTAACGCTGTTGTGACGACCTCCGCCACGATCCAGCGGTCTGGCTCTTCCGTATGGGTGCCGAAGGCCGCAGCGTAATTAATATGCCCGGTTATCCGGGCTTTTCTATTCAGGAGCTGAAATGCAACTTACTCTCGATACGTTAAAAGAAACCGGTGCTTTTACCGGGCGTCCCGTGGAAAAAGAAATTAAGTGGAAAGGCCGTGACGGGAAAGAGCATATCGCAACCGTCTATGTGCGCCCGATGGGCTACCACACCACTAAAGCTGAACTGCTGGCGTACAACGGAAAATCTGATCCGGTGGCTGGGCGTATTGCTGCCCATATTTGCGATGAGGAAGGGAAGCAAATCTTTACTGAGGCAGACATTCTCGGAACTGCATCTGAAGACCGTGGCGCGCTCGATGGGCCAATCGTTATTGCTTTGCTGGCCGTCATCCAGGAAGTCAACGATCTGGGAAAGACTACGAACTCACAGGAGAAGACGAGTTCTGGTGTGAGTTAGTCATGAACGGCATCGGCGGGCGGACCATAGCGGAGGCTCAGGAGCGAATGAGCCTTCGTGAGTTTCAGGTGTGGGTAAAGTACCGTAATAAGTATGGTCAGCTTAACGTTATGATGCGAACCGAGTGGGGGGCTTCGCTGGTGGCTTCTGTCCTGGCTAACATCAATAAGGCAAAGAACACGCCGCCGTTCAAGGTAAGTGACTTTGCACCGCACATCAACGAAGCGCCATTATCTCTGGAAGATGCTATGAAAAGTTGGCATTAATAATTGTAAAATACAATTCAGCATCACTATGATCATAAGATCATTAACTACATGGATAGGGGTATGAAAAAGATAATTTTAGCTTTATTTCTTGGTGCTTCGTCTATAGCTATCACAGCTTGCGCGCCATCAGAACAGAAAATTGACTACAACCAGAAGTCAATGCTGTTGTCCCTTGGTATGACAAAAAATGATGTTATGCAGATCATGGGAGCACCGCGACGGACGGATGTAAACGCAGAACGTGAGCGCTGGATCTATTGGAATAAGACACGGTATGCCTACACAATTGTAGACAATGAACAGTTAGCCAATGATCGTTTGGTCGTTACTTTTGTAAACGGGAAAGTAACCAAATGGGGGCAGCAAACGCTGACTGATGATCTCATGGAGTCATCACAAAAAACTGCCCAAACCTATGCTGAGGCATTTAAAAAGTAGCCTTTCAAATTAATGATGAACCTCGCTGCGGCGGGGTTTTTTATTGCCTGGAGAAAACGCAATGGCTGGCAAGTCACTCGGTACGTTAACAATTGACCTGATTGCCAAAGTAGGTGGATTTGTTCAGGGCATGGGCAAAGCCGAAAGAGCTTCCCAGAAGTGGAGTGACCAGGTAAAAAAAGACGCCAAAGAGGTAAGTTCAGCAATCATCGCAGTTGGGGCAGCTGCAGCCACAGCAGCAGTTGGAATAGGGGCTGCTGGGTTATCCATTGTTAAAAATACAGCTCAACAGGTAACTGAGGCCGACCGCTGGGCTAAATCCTTAAAAATGTCCACGCAGGATTTATTGTCATGGCAATACGCAGCGGAACAGGCTGGTTTAACTGGCGATAACATTGCAGATATTTTTAAAGACATTAATGATAAAGTTGGTGATGCTGTTTTAAATAAATCAGGAGAGGCGGCTCAAGCACTCGATACTCTTGGCCTCTCTGCTAAAAAACTTTCCGAGCAATCTCCTGATAAGCAACTTATGGCTATCAGTGAAGCATTGCAGAAAATACCGAGTCAGGCTGGTAAAACTAATATTCTTGAAAGCCTCGGTAATGACTTATCAAAAATGCTTCCATTGTTCGAGAACAACAATGAGAAGTTAAAGCAATTTATTCAATTATCAAAAGATTTTGGTATTGCCCCGCCACAAGAGGATATTGACAACCTCGTCAAAGTAAACCAGTTCTTTCAGGATATTGAGGCTAGCGCTCGTGGCCTGAAGATGGAAATAGCCTCCGGGCTGGCTAAAGTGGATCTTACGCCATTACAGTCTGGACTTGATGATATTCGTGACGTCTTCACCGATCCCGCTGTTCTTCAGGGGCTATCAGACCTGGTTGGTGAAGCCATAAGCCTTGCCGGGGTTGTGGGGCGTATTGCTGGTGGCCTGGGGGCCATTGCAACTTATACCCGCTCTCGTATCGGTGCTGTATCTGGTAATTATAACGCTGCTGATGAAAGTGATATTGCACAGCGCATTGAATTCCTTAACAAACGAGGGAATCAAAGTAAGGAACAAAAAGACGAATTAGCCTTTTTAACTAAACGTCTTCAATTTCTTCGCGCGATAAAGTCAAGCATGACTCCGGAGCAGGTAGATAGAGGAGCGAAAGGGCTCACATCTCTACTTTCTGATCTTGGCATTGACACTTCTAAAGATAATGATTTTTCGTTGGGCAAAGGGGAGTCTAACCAGAACCAGCCAAAAACAAAACCAAAAAGCAATCCTACTGACAATGCTTTCAAAAATAGACTGCTTGATTTACAAAAGCAGGCCGCCCTAATTGAAACAACAGGTAAAAAAACTGCAGAAGTAACCGAACTGGAGAAGATTAATTTTGATATAACCAGCGGAAACCTTAAAAAACTATCAGAGTCACAGAAAGAGCAACTTCGTACTGCTGCAAAAGTTCTTGATGCAAGAAAAGAAGAGCTTCGCACAAACAAGGAGAATGCTAAGCTTGCAGAATATGTGTCAGGTTTAAATAAACAGAATAAGCTTGTTAAACAGGGTTATGATAATGAACTATCCGGTCTTTCATTCGGAGGGAAAGACCGCGAAAGAATGCGTGAAATAAACAGCATTCAGCAGGATTATGAAACTCGACAAGAGGAGCTTTTAAATCAACTTCAAGCTGGCGACATTGAAGAAAGCTTATATGAAAAAAAGAAAACCGCCTTAAAAAAAGCTCTTGAAGAAAGATTGCAGATCCAAAATGATTATTACCATGAGTCAGATGACCTAAGAAATGATTGGCAATCTGGTATTTCTAGTGCTCTAGCTGATTTTGCTGATAGCTCAACTGATTATTACCAACAAGCAGCGGACGCAATGACATCAATCTTAGGGGCTGCTACGGACTCAGTTTCAGAACATTTATATGATGTTGTAAGCGGAACTGAATCGATGGGGGAGGCAATAAAGGGAGTATTTGCAGACCTTGGCCAGGCAGTGATTAAAGCTCTGGTTGATATGGCTGCTCAATGGATTGTGTATCAAGGTGTTCAGATGCTGGTAAACAAAACAGCCCAAGCCTCTGCGATTCCTGCAATGATTGCTAACGCGCAAGCAACCGCATTGCAGGCTCAACTTGCCGCTTTTGCATCAACGGCTGCAATCCCAATTGTCGGACCGGGATTAGCTCCAGCCGCGATGGCTGCTGCAGCGGCTATAACAGAACCTATGGTTGCTGCTATTTCTGCAGCTTCCCTTTCTGGCATGGCCCACGATGGGATTGATGCAGTTCCTGAAACTGGTACTTGGTTGCTTCAAAAAGGAGAGCGGGTGACCACCGCAGCGACCAGTGCCAAACTGGATGCTACTCTGGATCGAGTAGCAAACCAGTCAACCGGTGGTGGAACTATTTATTCTCCCACGATCACTATCCCCATCAATGGTAACCCTTCCGATGCAACGTTGGCGCTGGTCCGTAAAGCTGCAGATGAGGGGGCAGAAAGGGGATACCGGAAGGCGGTTAATTCAGTCGCAAGCGGTCAGGGTGATTTGCATAAGGCCTTGATGGGGAAAACTACCTCGGGGAGGAAAATTAGCTAATGGCTATCACCACAACGCTTTATTACCCCTCCGCTTACCTGCCTGGACCGCTTAAAGAGAGTTTTGGTTTAACTCCTGTATCTCCTCTGAAACGGACTCAGATGGTAACTGGCCGGGCACGGCAGCGGCGTGCTTACACCTCGACACCAACCCAAACAGATCTGGCCTGGATTTTTTCTGACGCCCAGGCGCAGGCTTTTGAGGCGTGGTTTCGGGATGAGTTATCAGATGGGGCGGCGTGGTTCAACATACCGTTATTAACGCCTGTAGGGCTGAAAAATTACGTGTGTCGTTTCACGGATATTTATAAAGGCCCCACGCCAGAAGGCGGATTTTACTGGAGATATACCGCGCCAGTAGAACTCTGGGAGCGCCCATTGCCGCCGTCTGGATGGGGGCATTACCCGGAATGGATAGTCGGAAGTTCGTTGCTTGATATTGCCCTGAATAAGGAGTGGCCGAAGCATGACGCAGATTAAACGCCTCTACGCCAGCAGCGGCCCGGAGGTGATCATTGAAACGCTGCAGATCACCATTGGTTCTGACGTCCATTATCTGTGCCAGGGTTACGAGAACATCACGGCAACGACGGAGAACGGCGATACCGTAACGTTTACCGCCTGTGCGATAGACATTGCGCTGCCGGCGCGTAATGCGGACGGCACGCAGGACCTCAAATTTGCCCTGTGCAATATCGATGGTGTTGTGTCCACGGCGATCCGCAATGCGCTGGCTAACCGTCTGTCTGCATTTCTGACGTACCGGCGTTATATCTCCACGGATTTAGCGGCCCCTGCGGAAGTGCCGTATACGCTGAAAATCAAGTCGGGCTCCTGGACGGCGACAGAGGTGCAGATCACTGCGGGCTACATGAATATCCTCGATACCGCCTGGCCGCGATACCGCTACACGCTCCCTGTATTCCCCGGACTGCGTTATATCAGCTAAGGAATCCCAATGTTTAACCCTGATAAATACCGTTCAGTCACCTGGCTGAAGGGCGGGCGCGTATACCCGCAACTCGACTGTTTCGGCATTGTGAACGAGATACGCCGCGACCTGAATTTACCCGTCTGGCCCGATTTTGCAGGGGTCACCAAAGACGACGGCGGCCTCGACCGGGAAGCACGCCGGATGATGCTTACCCTTGAGCGCTGCGAACCCTGCGAAGGGGCCGGGGTGGCCTGTTATTCCGGGTCGACTGTCACCCACGTAGGGATCGTGGTCAGTATCGATGGTCTGTTGCATGTGGCGGAATGCAATCCGGGTACGAACGTCACCTTTCTGCCGTTGCCGCGGTTTAAGCGCCGATTTGTCAAAGTGGAGTTCTGGCAATGACCATTCGTTTTTACCCGTCCCGGCTTCCCGGTGAACCACTGGAAACGCATGAGCATGGTGTAACCAGTATTCGCACCTGGCTGGTGGCAAATGTTGAGGGTTACGAGGATCGGGATGTCCCACCGCTGACCGTTGAGGTCGAGGGGCAGTCAATTTTGCCAGGCGAGTGGGCCACCTGCGTGATCCGCCCTGATAGTGATGTCAGGCTTTATCCGGTTCCCTTCGGGCTGGAGGCCGCCACAATCGCGTGGATCGGCGTCGGTATCTCCGTTGCCGCTGCAGCCTATTCGCTTTTTATGATGAGCAACATCGATACGGGCGGCTATACCTCATCCACAGGGCGGAGTCTCGACCTGAACCCGGCAAAGGCAAATACGGCAAAACTCGGTGATGCCATTCGTGAGGTGTTTGGCCGGGTGCGTATCTACCCTGATTATGTGGTGCAGCCGGTTACCCGGTTTGATGCCGCTGATCCTACGAAAATGCGCGTCCAGATGCTGCTGTGTCTCGGTGTCGGTGATCTGATTTATACCAATGGCGATATCAGGGTTGGCAGTACGCCAGCTTCAACGCTACCTGGATTCAGCAGCACCCATTACCCGCCAGGCGCGGACGTTTCCGGTGATGAGCGCAGCGAAAACTGGGTCAACTCCACCGAAGTGGGCGGGACGTCATCCGGCACCGGGCTGGATATGGCCCAGACGTCGCCGGACGCAGACGACATTATCGCAGACAGCATGACCGTATCCGGTTCGAGCGTAACGTTTACCGGGCTGGACACGGATGATGATGACGATAATGACGAGAACGATAACGCGCTGCCGCCTAGCTGGGTCGCCGGCGCCGTGGTCGAACTGAAAGCCCCGGCGAACTACCAGATCACTTCGGCGGCTGGATACAGTGTTATCGCCAGCCCGCTGCTGACGGAGATCGCGCCGGTAGTAGGTATGCCGGTGACGCTGGGGTTTAACTCTGTCGATTACGATCTGTTTATCGCGTCATATACCCCCGGTCAGGCTGCAGTGCCCGGCGCCGGGGGGAGTGCGGCAAAACTCCAGGCCAGTGCGGCCCCGACCACCTACGATTTTTCGACCAGCTCCAGCACGTTCACGATCACCTGGCAAGGGGTTACCTACCCGGTGTCGCTGGTGGCTAACTATGTCTCGATGTCGGGACTGCTGGCGGCGATCACCGAGGGACTCACTGGCTCCGGCCTGGTTGCACAGGACAACGGCGGCACCGTACTGATAACCGAGTCGGCCAGTCCGTTCACGGGTGGGGCGATCACGTCCTCTTCGCTGCCTGCAGCTGTTTTCGGTGATGCTCCGGTTTACACCTCCGGCACGGCATCAACCGGCGGCAGCCCGGCGGTAACGGCGAATGTGACGCTTGCCTATAACAGCGCCACGGGAACAGCCTTTTCCGGCATGCCGGAGGGGGTGCAAAGGCTTTCACTTGCTCACCGCGGGAATGAGTACCGCATTGTCTCGACCGACGGCACAACGGCGACGGTGGCGCGCCTGGTTAATGGTGCCGTTGATGAGTCATGGCCGGGATTCACCGCCCGGACGATGATCGACTATGAGGCCACTGGTCTTAACGACACGTTGAGTTGGCTGGGGCCGTTCCTGGTTTGCCCTGAAAATGAGACCGTCGATATGTTCGAGGTGAATTTCTCCTTCCCGAACGGCATCTGTGGCTTTGACAGCAAGGGGAAAAAGCGGCTTCGGCATGTTGAGTGGGAGATTCAGTATCGCGTCTACGGTTCCGGTTCGGGGTGGGTGAGTCACCAGGGCGAGTATGCGCTGAAAAACGTCAACGGGTTAGGTTTCACTGAGCGGATCACCCTCAGCTCACCAGGGCTGGTAGAGGTTCGCTGCCGTCGGCGCAATGAGCAGGGCTCAAACAACGCGCGAGACAGTATGTACTGGCATGCGCTGCGCGGGCGACTGCTGACGCGCCCTTCATCCTATCCCGGCGTGTCGCTGATGGCGGTGACCGTTGAGACGGGCGGGAAGCTGGCGGCGCAATCAGACCGTCGCGTTAACGTTGTGGCCACGCGCGCCTATGACTCAGGAACGGCCAGAACCATTTCGGGGGCGCTGCTGCATGTTGGGAACTCGCTGGGGCTGGAGATGGATGCCGACACCATCAACGCGCTGGAGTCTGCGTACTGGACGCCACGGGGAGAGTATTTCGATTTCGCCACGGGCGACAGTATCTCAGCGCTGGAAATGCTGCAGAAGATAGCCAACGCCGGGAAGTCACGTTTTCTGCTGAGTGATGGCCTGGCTACCGTAAGCAGGGAAGGGATTAAGCCCTGGACCGGCGTGATCACTCCGCATGAGATGGTGGAGGAGCTGCAGAGCGGATTTACGGTGCCGTCCGACGATGATTTTGATGGCGTCGACGTGACGTACATCAACGGGACTACCTGGGCAGAGGAGACCGTTAAATGCCGGACGCCAGAAAATCCCACGCCGGTGAAAATCGAGGCCTACAAACTCGATGGGGTACTGAATCAGGATCACGCCTACCAAATCGGGATGCGCCGCCTGATGAAATACCTGCAGCAGCGGGTGACGTTCCAGACCACTACCGAGCTGGACGCGCTGTGCTACAACACGGGCGATCGCATCGTGCTCACGGATGATATTCCGGGTAACAACACGATTTCCTGTCTGGTGGAGGCGATGACAACGGCTGGTGGCGTGACAACGTTCACCGTTACGGAGCCGCTGGACTGGTCTTTCGAAAACCCCCGCGCGCTGATCCGCTATCAGGATGGCTCTGCATCCGGGCTGATGGTGGCTAGCAGGGTGGGTGATTTTCAGCTGTCAGTCCCGCACCTGAGCGAGTTTGATGACCCGATGAAGGTTGACCTGTCGTCGGCAACCATCGAGCCGATCCGCCTGGTGTTCTGCGGCTCAACGCGCCACGTCTACGACGCCATTGTAGAGGAGATCGCTCCGCAGTCAGACGGAACCTGTCAGGTCACCGCTAAAGAATACCTCGAATCGTTCTACCAGTACGACGACGCCACATACCCCGGCGACGTCGCTTAATACCAAAAAATCCCTTTCAACTTTTCTTTCGCTCAAACCCTCGTTTGGGCGAAGTCTCTTTTTGGAGCAAAAAACATGGCCGAACTTAACCCGCCTTTGGGAACGACGACGCCTGAAATATTCCTGGATAACGTCAAGCGCGCTGACGAGCTGGTTAACGGTCCGGCAGGAACGGTTAACGACCGCGCAGGTGAACCGCTGGATACGTGGCGTCAGATGATGGCGAAAAACGATGAGGTCAGGCAAAACATCATCCCGCTCAGTAAGCAGTATCAGACGCTGGCAGCGGCGCAGGCAGACATCGTGAATATTCCGGTGGGCTCGACCACGTATTACCGCAGCCCGGATAACAGTGCGCTCGCAATTGAGGTGATGAACGTTGGCGGGACGCTGCAGCCTACCGGGCGCCGTATGGTTTCACAGAAAACCGTAGAAGGGATTATCCCCAGTCTTGTTGGCCCCGGCATGAACCTGTTCAACAAGGGAGCGGTGATCTCCGGGTTCTATCTGTTTGAGGGAACAGGGATCCCCAGGGAAAATCCTAAGTACTGCTATTCAGAAAAGATCTCTGCCGTGGCCGGGGGAGCTTACACTTCCAGGCTTCTCACTCGTGTAGTGACATTTTTTGATGGTAACGACAATTATCTGTCTGATATCTCATCTGTTACTGCATTTACAGCGCCTGCCGGTACTGCCTATTTTATTGTTTCGGTACCGCTGGTAAACATCGACACCTATCAGGTAACGTTTGGTGCTGGCGAAATGCCCTATCGGGCATATCAGGCAGTACTGCGGGATAATATCAAAGGGGCGCCGACAAACTCCTATCGAACGCTGGGCTTTACTGCAGGTAAAAACTTATTCAATCCTGCCGACGCTATGCCCGGCGTGCATCTTTCCAGTATCGGCACAATTCTTACAGACTCTGATACCAGCATGACCGTATCGGGATACATCCCTGTTGACCCGACTCAACCTTATTGTGTCGATCATCCGTGGAAAGCAGCTACATACTATGATGCGAAAGGCGTGTTTATCAGCCGCCAGTATGATTCGTCCTATTCAACAAAACCTGTCAATCCGCTGACATTACCGTCAAATGCCGCGTATATGCGGATAGAAATTCCTGCTGTCGTGGCGTCTGTTACCATGGTGGAAAGGAATAATAAGGCCACCGAATTTGAGCCGTTTAAATCAAAGGCCCCATCGGAATATTCAGGTGTGCCAGTAGTCTTTTCTGAACCGGTAAAAGCCCTGACGGAAACAGACCTCTACGGCCCCGGTACGAACCTGTTCAATAAGAACAAGGTGGTTGATGGTTATATCAATGAGTTCGGTGCATGGTTCCCGGTTCCGGCAGCCAGTGGGTCCGTATACATCACCTCGGAATACATTAAAGTGTCGGCGGGTGATGTTCTTAATTCAAGCCGGTCGATGCGCTTCATTAACTTCTACGACTCGGACAAAAAACATCTTTCGTCGGTTTCAGCAGTTAATGTTGTCACTGCGCCTGCATCGGCAGCGTATGTGAGAATAACCACCCTTCTTTCAAACAAAGATGCGATGTTTGTCGCCAGAGCGTCAGTACTGCCGCCCGTTGAAGACTATGTGCATGTCATGCGCAAAGTACTGCCTGACGGTTTTCAGATCCGAATTCCTGGAGATATTGTTGACGCAGACCAGCTCGATATTGATTTTGTAAAGCATGGACTGATAGTACTGGGGAAAAACCTGTTTAACAGGGCGACCGTGCAATCAGGGTATATTAATGAATCGGGCACTGTTATATCCCCTGACTCACGTTACGTGTACTCAGATTATATTCCCGTTGAATTCAGCACGTCTTACGCACTTCGTGTTGGCGCCAGGTTCATTACGTTTTATAACGCCAGTAAAACGTTTATCCGTACGGATGCATCCTCCACTCAGACACTGACTTCGTTCGTTACTGGTTCGGAAATTGCCTATGTGAGAATTACATTTGGCTCGGATCGGTATGTAGAAGCCCAGGTTGAGAAAGGAGACAGCGCCACTGCATTTGAGGAATACGCGTTCTATTACCTGTCAGAAATGCCTGACGGCACGCCTGTCAAAGTGAAAGGCGCTGAAGTTGTATCAGAAGCGGTCCCGGATGTTTTTGGTATTGAGCGTCTTCGGGAAACGCATATGCGGATGACTAAAATGTCTTTTGGGGATGCTGTTCGTCTTATCGTTGCGATGATGGGAGACAGCTACACCAGAATGTCACCACGTTATGTGCTGAAAGTGGCACAAATCCTTTGGCGCTATTTCAATAGTGCAGGCACGGCCGCAACTATCCCCCCCATTGGGTACGGCTGGCGTTCGTTTGGTTTTGATCCTAACGGCGATAATACTGATGTTATGGGTACATCAGTTGTACAGTCCGGATTTTTCTGCGCTTACAACACAGGGCATGGCCCAGATATTTCGTCTGTGACGGCGAGTGCAAGCGGAGCAACGATTTCATACAGCCAGAATTTTGCGCTGGGTTTTGATTCGTTCCTGTTTGCCGAGGGGGGATCTGGTGTTATTCAGTGCCAGGGAACCGGGATGGCTGACCCCGTCACGATTGACCTGTCGGCTCATCCCGCCGGGATGCAGATTATCCCGCTGGCGTTACCAACAACCGGTAGCGGCACAGTAACGTTTACGGTTATCACTCCTCCGGTGACGTTGTACGGAGCGAATATCCTCAATCAAACCATGTCGGGTGTCCTGGTTCATAAAATGGGGGGTAGTGGTTCTCATACCAATCACTGGGTCAACGCAATGGATCAGCGCTGGCTTGATGCTTTTGATAACCTCGGGGCCGACCTCGTGACAATCATGCTGGGAACGAACGACCAGGGCGCGCAGCTCTCTGCCGCAACATTCCGGGCTAATATTCTCACGATGATAGATCGGGTTCGTTCTGTGCGGCCAACGGCTGATATTTTGCTGATTTGCCCGGCGGAAAATAACCGCGACGGCGGAAACAGTATTCCCATGTCCACTTACGCGGAGGTGATGTATAAGATTGCGCGCGATGATCGTGATGTGGCCTTTCTGAACCTGCAGGCGTCCTTCGGTCAGAAACACGAGGACTACGCAGCTGGATCAGACAGACCATGGATGATAGGGGACGGGTTACACCCTGACCCATCAACGGGAGGGTATGTCATTGCTGGAGCTATAGCTCGCGCCTTAGGCATATCTGTAAATTAACTTAATATTAGGTAATTAAATTTGCACTGTGCGAAATCATAATTTGGACAGTGCTTTTCATTTTTTTATGTGAAAATTCTGAGGGGTATTGCCACAATGTGGAAGTATAATAATGCAAAAGTGATCTGTTGTTTTTTTTATATACTGTCGCCCTCTAAATTTATTTTAAATTTGGCTGGGTGAGTTTATATTGTAAGACACGATTTGTCAGTGTTTTTAAACACTCTAAGTGCCATAAGGTTGAGATACTTCTCCGGTTAGCATATAGATAGAAAGAGCGCTCATATCTTCTTTTGTGTAATTTATCGGGTTTTTTGTTGGATACTCTAAGCGGCCGCCATGGAACTCAGGTGTAATACGGAGAATGCTGCCTTTGAAATGTTTGCCTAGGTCAAAGGAATGAAGGTTTTTGAAGATTTCTATTTCGGAAAAATAAGATATATGGACATAAAGATGTCCGATTGTGAAAGTTGATAAATAAAATGTCTGAGAGTCATCCGGGGATGTTGAATCAAAATTAATATGGCCTCTAAGGAATCTTGATGTGAAGTCGGTGTCGTGTCTGTAATATCCTATAAAGACAGATACATTATCAGGTATGTTACCATTCATTATTGTTGTGTAATGCTGGGGTGGTACTGTGGAACGCCCCTTTTCTAAATGTGATAATATTAATGCGGTTTTTATTGACCATAAGGCAAAATTATTGCATTGTTCTTCATTTAAAACTATATCATGCCCATGAATTAGCTTTGTCAATAAGTCCTTTATTCTACTTTCCAAAGCACTCATCCAACCATTGTTGCATACCATACATACATCATTTACAACTTGATCATACGGATGCAGTCCTTTTTTGAATTTGGAATTGTCAATAGGCTTTCTATGTTCAATATATTGCGAAGTATATACTAGGCCTCTGGTTTCTTTTAGTTCTTTTTTTAACCACTTAGGGAATACATGTTCCTTGGTTATTTTGTTTGTGCTACTGTCTTTTTTGCAGAAAATACATTTTTTCCCAAACATATGTTTCTCTTCTATTGGCAAAATTAGCAATGCTTTTAGTTTTTTTAATATAACAGGACTCTATGCTGCATAGCAATCTCTGAACATTATGCAAATATCCCTGCCTTATAAAACAATATCTACCATTCCTTCATATGATGCAGTTGCGCAAACACAACACGTTTAAGCCTAGAGTAGTTTCACTTAGAAAAAAGATCAATGCAAACTCCTGTCTACAAAGACTGACAAAGCATCAATTGATTTGGAATTGAAGTCACGAAAGGACTTGTTTTACCCATGACATCAGTATGTTACAACACAAGATAAAATTGATAGGCACGCCCTATCTTGATTTGGATCGTCGATAAAACTACTGTATATAAAAGCAGTATTTCAGGGGGGGTTATGCCGAGAAACTCAGATATCGAAATAGCCTGGCGTCAGGCAATTGTCATTGAGCCTAATGGCCGTCGCACCGTGACAACATCCGGTTTTATCCGGGAACTCGCCAAAGTTAACTGGATATGGTCACCGCGCCAGGCTAACCAATGGATTGAGCACTATGTTACCACTTTCCGGGATGTCTCTACTCAGGAAGGTGACGATCGCACATTCCAGCTTTACAACCCGAATGGAGGGCTGTAATCGTGGGATTTCCATCGCCAGCATCAGACTATGTAGAGGGACGGCTAACCGTCGATAAGCTATGCAGCATCGGCCCAAATACTCGGGTCGTACAGACAGAAACTGGTTATGCAGTGGTTGATTTCTCCGAAAAACCAAAGCAGCAGGACACGGTATTGATCCAGTACTCCGGCGGTACAGATTTTGCGAAAGTTATGGGGAAGGCTTTCATCACTCGGGATGGTGAAGCGCTGGAAGGTGAGGCTCTGGATGAGGTTACTGTTGTCGGGGTGGTGACATTCGTCATCAATCAAGCTTGGCCTACTGATGACGAATGTCCAATATGAGCTATAAGCGGATATTGATAATAGCATTTTGACAGATAAATGGGTGACTAACGTACCAATATATGAGCAAAAAGATAACACAGTGCTTCTAAATTGAACGTAGAAAGTGTCGGAAAGAGTAATTAAAAAAGCTTTAGAAGTACTTCTAAAGCTTATCCGTTACTCGTAATTCTAATTCAGAATTTTATTTAAATTAGCATTCAAATTTTTAATGCTTTCAATTATTTTATCAAATATAAAATCTAACGCATGGCTATAACCGGATGCTAAAGTTGCACTATCAAAGCCAAGATTAGATAAATGTACGATTGATTTATTTACTGCTTCATGTGCTTCAGCATTTCTCAAATCATTATTAATGAAGAGAGAGGCTAACTTAGGATTAGGCGAACTAAATGTTGCAAGTTCATTAGCATGTTTAAGTGCTGATTTATCCTCATTCTGTTCAATAATAGCATCAGTAAGGTTTAATATTCCTTGTAATAATTTCAGTGCTTGCAATCTATCAACATCCTTTGGGGCTACGCCCATTGCGATACTTAATTTCTTTAATGAACCAATTTTAATCTTATTTGTAATCTCGTTTATAGTTTTGCATCTCGCTAAAAAATCTTGCTCTTGCATATCGCATGAGGCTACATGAGAAAGCTTTTGCAATACAGGATAATTTCTTAATCCCTCTGCATTAAGTTCATCATTGTTATATTCAAAAATATCAGAACTAGATAGGGGAACATTTAAAAAATATCCTAAGGATACTAAGTTATCATTTAGATTTGCTAGTTCTCTTGCAAATCTAAAAGTCTTAGAAACAATATGTTCGACATTTAATGAGTTAACGTCGATAAGGTTCTGATCTTTCGCATAATCGAATACATGGTACACTTCCTTTTCTGGAACCCCTCGGTAAAGCTCATAAAAAGGTATTTTTACTAAGTTTCTGCCGACCCTGACACAGTCTCTAAAGGCCCACTGTCCTCCATAACTAGGGGCTACTTGATAATGGCCGTTATAAAGAAATGGAATGGCTTCATAGGTTTTATCTTTCTCATATTTAATAAGAAAAGCATCATCAACATATACATATTCATCTTTTCTAAAATCGCGAGCTCGGGACGCTGTCATCGGATCTTTGTGGCCAGGCCATACTAATTTGTTGATGTCCACTTCAGCACAAAGTT
Source organism: Klebsiella sp. AqSCr (assembly GCF_008452795.1). Classification (NCBI taxonomy): domain Bacteria; kingdom Pseudomonadati; phylum Pseudomonadota; class Gammaproteobacteria; order Enterobacterales; family Enterobacteriaceae; genus Klebsiella; species Klebsiella sp. AqSCr. Next base: position 1,202,640 of record NZ_MJDM01000005.1, on the reverse strand, counting down.
CGGGCAGAACAGATTGTACGGTTCCCCATGCTTGAAGTATTACTCTATTTCCATGATCAACTATTTCAAAATCAATCCAAGGAAGGTTTAATACAAAGTGATTAGACCCTGATAAAAGACCTAGTACCTCTTTGGTTCGTTCGATATAAGCTTCGAAGAAAAAAACCTTTACTCCTATGCAACCTTTCATCCATAAGTATTTCCTTAGAAATTCATTCCTCATTGTCCATTTTACATCTTTCTTGCTTTTGAAGTAGTATTCGCTTGAGACATCCCCTTGGGCGACACCATAAGATGGCGAGGCAACCTCATCAAATATTACTTTTTGTTCATCATCACCTATGAGCCTTGGTTTTAAACCCAGCTTCATCCAGACATCTTCGGCCAAAAAAAAGGAGTAGTGAGCATTAGATCCCCAAGAGGCTACTATATATCCATAACCAGAAATAGATATATCTATCCCCCTAGCTCCACCTTTCTCTGTACAATGTGGCGTGGAATATGTTACAACACCTTCACTTGATTCACGTAAAACATTTAATTTTGTGACATCATCTTCGGGAACTACAGCCATGATCATATGAGTATATTCATAATCATCTTGATGTATATTTCTTTCGTAACGATGAGTTACAGTAATATCTCGTTGAGGGTTGGAGTTGTCTTCAACAAATAGTAGATCCTTTAGGCCTTGTGGTATTTGGTCAACCGGTAATGGTATTTTTGATATATAATCAAGCACTTACTAGTCCTCTGTGATAATCATGAGTATATGCAAACTGCCTGTCTGCTGTTGACACTTAGCAGTCAATCACCGTAACTAATATGAACGTGTAAATAAGTTCCTGCAACTAAGATCATAGAGCGCTTGTAATGACAAAGGACTTGTAATTATATGACTAACGACTTCATAATTAAGCGATCTTTGTGTTTTTAACTATATGATAGTTAAGGGCAATTTCGTTCGTGTTTGTTATGAAACTCGATGATATATCTTTGATTATGATGTCAAAAACGCGCGATTTAAAATCCCTCGGCGTTCGCGCTGTGCGGGTTCAAGTCCCGCTCCGGGTACCATTGGGAAATACAGAATAATCAAAGCAATAAGCAGTGTCGTGAAACCACCTACGGGTGGTTTTTTTGTTTCTGTACTTTCGCTTTCTGATACCTTTCCCGCCAGCCTGACGCCACGGCGTTTTTCGGTTAACTCTTGCCTTACAGTCAATTTCTCATTTGTCCCAGGACAAAACGATCGCGCCTTGCTACTATCAAACGGACTCTCAGCCCAGCCTGCCGGAGGCAGCATGTTCAGTGGACTTTGCGCATTTCCTTTGACACCTTTGCATCAGCAAAAATTTGATGAAAAAGCGTTTATTCGTATTCTCGCCCGTCTTACCGATGCCGGAGTCGACTCTCTGGGCATCTTAGGTTCAACCGGTAGCTACGCTTATCTCAGCCGTGAGCAGCGCAGACGAGTGGTGCAGGTGGCGAAGGCGCATGCGGGGTCGATCCCGATGATGGTCGGCGTCGGCGCCATTGCGACTAACGAGGTGCTACGCCTGGTGGAGGATGCTCAGGAGGCAGGGGCGGATGCGTTATTACTGCCGATGATGTCCTATCAGCCGCTTTCCGCGGAGGAGATCTTTGCCTTTTACGAAGAAGTTTGCCGGCATGTCTCGGTGCCGGTTTGCCTGTATGACAATCCCCGCACTACCCACGTAATGCTGGCGGATGAGCTGCAGGGGCGCATCGCCGCCTTGCCGGCCATTGCCTCGATTAAAATTCCCGGCCTGCCCGCGCCACAGGCGAGCGAACGTGTAGCGGCCCTGCGTCAGCATCTTCCCTCTCGCGTTACGCTTGGCGTTAGCGGCGATGCGTGGGCCACTGCCGGGTTGCAGGCCGGCTGCGAAGCCTGGTATTCGGTCTGCGGCGGACTCTTTCCCCGCTGCTCACTGGCGCTGGTAAGAGCGATACGTAGCGGCGATGTGGCGCAGACTGCGGCACTGAATGAGCAGCTGGCCCCCCTATGGCGATCCTTTGATCGCTATGGTGGTAGCCTGCGAGTGATAGCCAGCGCCGCAGCGATGCTCGGACTCTGCGATCCAGACTCGCTTCCCCGTCCTTTGCTTTCGTTAGGGGAGGAGGCCTGTCGTGAGGTGGCGTCGGCGCTGCGCGGCCTGGCCTGATCGCGTATCGTTGACACCGACGCAATAGGTATCGCCGGGTGGCTTTCTGTCGGCAATTCGGCTACTGTAGGCCCGATTTTTACCATGCGAGCCTGTGAATGAATACCGGACCTTTGAACGAAAACGAACTGGAATGGCTGGATGACACTCTGGCGAAATACGCCGCCGAAGGCGCCATTCTGGATGTCTCTGAACTGGATGGCCTGCTGACGGCGATCCTCTCTGCGCCGACCGACATCGAACCCGCTCAGTGGCTGCTGGCGATTTGGGGCGGGGCGGATAATGTCCCGCGCTGGGCCAACGATCGCGAGCGCGATCGCTTTGTCAATCTGACGCTGCAGCATATGAGCGATATCGCCGAACGGCTGGAGTCTTATCCCGATCAGTTCGAACCGCTGTTCGGCACCCGCGAAGCGGAAGGTCAGGAGCTGACCATAGTCGAGGAGTGGTGCTTTGGCTATCTGCGCGGCGTGGCGCTGAGCGACTGGTCGACGTTGCCCGCTGAACTCCAGCCGGAGCTGGACGCTATCGCGCTCCACGGCAGCGAAGAACAGTTTAGCGCGCTGGATAATCTGACGGCGGATGAATTTATCGCCAGCATCGAGCGTATCACGCCGGCGGCGCTGGCGCTTTACCAGTACTGGATAGCGAATCCGCAGCCGGTGGAGGCCCCGCAGCCAATAAGAAATGAAGCGAAAGTCGGACGCAACGATCCCTGCCCATGCGGCAGCGGTAAAAAGTATAAGCAGTGTTGCTTAGCGAAATGAACAAGGGGCCAGCAGGCCCCTTTTTTATCCCACCGCGGGCAACAACCCGGCAGCGATGCTGAACTGAATAGCCACGATGCCGATCCCGCACAGCAGAACCAGCCATAGGGTCGGTGCGCCGCCGGCGACCCGCCAGGTAGCCTGCGGATGCTCTCGGCGACTCTTCATGACCAGCAGAGCCGGCATTATCAGCGCCAGCACGGCTAATGCCACCCCGGCGTAGCCGAGGGCCATGACGAAACCGCGGGGATAGAACAGGGCGAACGCCAGCGGCGGCAGGAAGGTGATTATCCCGCTCTGCAGACGCCCGCCGACGCTGTTTTTACGCTGAAACATATCCGCCAGATAATCAAACAGGCCGAGCGAGACGCCGAGGAATGACGTCGCCAGCGCAAGGTCGGCAAACAGGTGAACGGCCAGCTCCACATGCGGTGACGCCACCACTTCGCGGATCGCCTCCAGCAGGCCGTTCAGACCAGCGTTATTTGCCAGCAGGGCGGTAAAGGCCGGGGCGTCGATACTGCCCAGCGTCGCCAGCTGCCAGAAAATATAGGCCACCAGCGGAATAAAGCTGCCGATGATAAATACCCGGCGCAATTTGCGAATATCCCCCCCCAGATAGCTGACGATGCTCGGGACGCTGCCGTGAAAACCAAAGGAGGTGAAAATCACCGGAATGGCCGACAGGGCCAGGCCTTGCTCAACCGGCAGCGTCAGCAGGTTCACCTGATGAATGTGCGGCATCAGCAGGGCCAGCATAATCACCAGGAAGACGATTTTGGCGCTAAACAGGAAGCGATTGAACAGATCCACCAGCGCGGTGCCAATGCACACTACCGCCCCGCCGAGGAGGGTGAAGATCAGTACGCCTGCGGCCGGCGGTAGCTGCCAGTCCAGCCACTGGTTGAGGCTGGAAGCGAGTAATTCACCGGCGCCACTGATATAGGCTGCCGTGAGGGCGTACAGCAGAAACAGCATGCAGAATCCGGTAACCCACTGCCCATAACGGCCCAGATAGCGCGCCGCCAGAGAACCGAGCCCCATATCGGCAGGGACATGCTGGTAGACTTCCAGCAGCAAAAGGGCGGTATAGCACATCAATGCCCACAGGGTGAAAAGTAAACCCAACGTGACGGTAAAGCCGACGCCTGCGGCGGCCAATGGCATTGCCAACATTCCTGCACCGATGGTGGTGCCAGCTACGATTAAAATACTGCCCAGAGTGCGGTTTTTCACGCTTTTCGCTATCCCTACAGCAAATAACAATAAATTATGCCGCGCAGAGTAGGGGATATTACGGCTTTCGTCAAATCGGGATTACAAGTTGTGTAATGAAATGTTTACATAATAAGAGGGCGAAAGCCTGCGCTGGCGCAAGGCGCGGGTTGACGGTCTGGCCTAAGCTGGCGGTTTTTGCAGGAGGGGTTATGTCTTCTATTCATGGTCATGAAGTTTTACAGATGATGCTCGCCTCGGGTGAGTCCTGGACGGTTGCCTCGCTGGAGGCCGCCATTCGCCGCCGCTTTGGCGAAGAGGCGCGGTTTCACACCTGTTCAGCAGAGAATCTAAGCGCCGCACAGCTGGTGGCGTTTTTAGAGAAAAAAGGCAAATTTATTGCCAGAGAGGAAGGTTTTACTACCGCAGAAAATAAGATCTGCCGACATTAAGAGGGCCGCGACACGGACTGTCGCGGCGCGGGGGATTAATTCTGCGCGTCGAGGGTAGCCAGCTCTTTATCGATAAAGTACAGACCTTCGCCGCTTTTTCCAGCGAGGGTCAGTTTATCGATCACCGATTTAAATAATTTCTCTTCTTCATGCTGTTCAGCAACATACCACTGCAGGAAATTAAAGGTCGGGTAATCCTGGCTGGTCATGGCCGCGTGCGCCAGTTCATTTATTTTTTGCGTGATCAGCTGCTCATGCTCGTAGGTCTGGCGGAACAGCTCGTCGAGTGAGGCATATTCGGCAAACGGGGAGGCGATAGCGTTGATCCGCGGCAGGCTGCCGGTATCGGTTAGATAGTCGAACAGGCGCTGCATATGGGTCATCTCTTCCTGAGCATGGCGACGCAGGAAGGCCGCGGCGCCTTCAAAACTGTGGTAACTGCACCAGGCGCTCATCTGCTGATAAAGAAGAGAAGAATAGAGTTCAAGATTCATCTGTTCATTGAGTTTGTCAATCATGTCCGTTTTCAGCATCGTTGCACTCCTGGAATTAAATAATAGATGTTATTGGCTGCCACTATAATTTGTTATTTAATTATTTGCAAAAAGTAAATTTAAAAATGTTTTATTTAAAATGCTAATGGGAATAACACGCATTGGCAGTTTAATAATAAATGAGAATGCTTTTAATTTATTATTCATTGTTGCCAGGGGCGGTCAGGACTTTGTCGCCGGCGGGTGGTAAGGGAGGACGAAGCGGATGCGCCAGCATGCAGAGGGCTGAGGTCAACAGACAGGGGGAGCTTGCGAAAGTGTGAAGCACTGCGTAAATTTTAAAACAACCTTTCATAAAATTTGAAAGTTTGTTTTCAAGGTAGTAGAGTGCAGTCAACGCCAATGACATTCTGCGGGCAGGCCCGCACAGCATTCAGGAGAGTAAACCATGAAGATTGCACTGATGATGGAGAACAGCCAGGCGAACAAAAACGCCATCATCCTCAAGGAGCTTAACGCGGTTGCCGACGAAAAAGGATTCCCGGTCTATAACGTCGGCATGAGCGATGAGAACGATCATCATCTGACCTACATCCATCTTGGGATCATGGCCAGTATTCTGCTGAATTCGAAAGCAGTTGACTTCGTGGTCACCGGCTGCGGTACCGGTCAGGGGGCGCTGATGTCGCTGAACATCCATCCGGGCGTGGTCTGCGGCTACTGTATCGATCCGGCGGATGCGTTCCTGTTTGCCCAGATCAACAACGGTAATGCGCTGTCGCTGCCGTTTGCCAAAGGCTTCGGCTGGGGCGCCGAACTGAATGTGCGGTTTATCTTTGAAAAAGCCTTTACCGGCCGCAACGGCGAAGGCTATCCGCCGGAGCGCAAAGAACCGCAGGTGCGCAATGCCGGGATCCTCAACCAGGTCAAAGCAGCAGTAGTAAAAGAGAACTACCTCGATACCCTGCGCGCCATCGATCCGCAGCTGGTGAAAACCGCAGTCTCCGGCCCACGCTTCCAGCAGTGCTTCTTCGAAAACTGCCAGGATAAAGCAATCGAAGACTTTGTTCGCCAGATCGTCGCTTAACCGTCATCAGGGCCAGCGCCGCTGGCCCTTCCGTCGTTTATTTTTTCTTCTATTTCTTCTTCTCCGACACGCTGCTGCAGGCCGTTTTGGCCAGATGCAGGCTGTCGATCATCCCTACCAGACAGATCAAGGCGATAAACACAAACGACAGGCGGAAGCTGATCCCCGGTAGTTCAGTAAGATGCAGCCAGTCGCCGACCTGCTCGCCCAGGCGAATGCCAATCGCCCCGAGCGTGATCCCCAGCCCTACCGCCAGCTGCGACGCGGTACTGAACAGCGTATTAGCATCACTCATCTGCGCGGCGGGGACATCGGCGAAGGCCAGCGTGCTTACACCGGTAAACTGGATTGAGCGAAACACCCCGCCGAGATAAAGGATCAGCATGATGGCCCAGACCGGCGTCTGCGGCGTAAGCAGCGCGCAAGCCAGCAGCGAACAGACGTTCAACGCGCCATTGATCAGCAGTAGCCGACGAAAGCCCAGCCAGCGAATGAGCGGTGTGGTGGCGGGTTTAATGGTTAAATTACCGACAAACACCGCCAGCACCAGCAGGCCGGAATGAAAAGGATCCATACCGAATCCCACCTGGAACAGTAGGGGGAGCAGAAAAGGCACCGCGCTGATGGAGGCCCGGAACAACGAGCCGCCGTACATTGTCACCCGGAACGTCGGCACCTGCAGGGCGTCGAGACGAACCATAGGCGCCGCCGCCCGGCGGAAATGACGAATGGAATATAACAGACAGCCGAAGCCAAGCGCGGCGAGAGCCAGCGTCGGCCAGATCTGCGGCTGGCGATCGCCGAGCCGCTCCATCGCGGTCACCAGACTGACCATCGCGACCGAGGTAGTGATAAATCCGCTGAGATCGAAGGAGCGCCGTTCCGTTTCGCGAATATCAGGGATAATGCGCAGCGAAAGGATGATGGCGGCAAGGCCCAGCGGGACATTGATAAAGAAGATCCAGTGCCAGCTGGCGTAGCGGGTTATAAAGCCGCCCAAAGGCGGGCCGATAATGGGGGCCACCAGCGCCGGCCAGGTCAGGGTGGCGATGGCCTTGATCAGCTGGTGTTTCGGCGTGGTGCGTAGCACCGCAAGGCGACCAACGGGGACCATCAGCGCGCCGCCGACTCCCTGAAGGATACGCATGGCGACAAAGATATGCACCTCGGTGGAGAGGCCGCAGAAGACCGAGGCAAGGGTAAAGATCGCCAGGGCGAGAGTAAAAATAGCCCGGGCGCCGAAGCGATCGGCGATCCAGCCGCTGGCCGGGATCAGGACCGCAAGGGTAATCAGATAGGCGCTGATGCCGATATTCAGTTCGACCGCGGTGACGCCAAAATCCCTCGCCATATCGGGCAGGGCGGTGGCGATCACCGTCCCGTCGAGAAACTCCATAAAAAAGGCACCGGCCACCAGCAGCGCCGGCGCTGAAAAAGCACGTTCATCGCGGGAAGAGATCGCGGTATTCATGTTGTCACTGCCATCAAGAGTGTGATCCTGTGCAAAGCGGCAGGAGACGACCCGCCAGCCAGTAGGGTAGATAAAAAAACCTGCGACGGCAGGTTTTATTATCGTTAACGATTTAGGGTACTATTACGCTCCTGAAAAAAGGAGTAATTAATGTCTCAACATCTTACCGAACACGACGAGCTGGTTTCCGATGTGGTTGCCTGCCAGCTGGTTATCAAACAGATCCTCGATGTCATTGACGTCATTGCGCCGGTGGAAGTGCGTGAAAAAATGACCACTCAGCTGAAAGCTATCGACTTCGCCAGCCATCCGGCTTCTGCCGATCCGGTGACCCTTCGCGCGGTGCAAAAAGCGATCGCGTTGATTGAGCTGAAGTTTACTCCACAGGAAGAAACGCATTAATACCAGGCCTCGCCGGATACCGGCGGGGCCTTCTTCTTTAATGGGAAACGACGGTCTGCGCAGGCGCAGGGGCAGCATCTTTGAACAATTTGCTGTTGCCCCAGCACTCTTCGTAGCGATGGCCGACCAGATCCTCCACGATAACCCGCACGTCCGGCGCAATATCGCTAATTTTGCCGCCCGCTTTTATCCGCGCGACTTCCTGCAGCACCACCAGATGGGCCTTCCGGTCCAGCTTCATCTGCTTGCTGAAGACGATGGCGGCCAGGGCTAATGCGATCACCCCGACGCAGAATACCACTGCGATAGCGGTCACCGCGCTTTCCGGTTGGCTGTGCGCTTTTGACTGGAAACCGTAGAAGCTCAGGATCGCCCCCATCGAGAACACCACAATCGAGCGCAGAATTTTTCCCGAGAAGGTCATGGCGCCGGCATAGATCCCTTCCCGCCGGCGTCCGGTGTAGATCTCATCGACATCGGCCAGGAAGGTGTAAACGGTCCAGGGTATATAGTAAACCCCGCCGGTACCCAGGCCGAACAGCACGGTAATGCCGAACATCAGCACTGTCGCCAGGCCGGACGGTAGATGGAAAAACCACAGCGAGGTATACAGCAGAACCGCGAAAATGACGATCCCCAGCGCCAGGATATAGGGTTTGCTGAAGCCCTTTTTCACGCACAGGCCGATAAACAGCGCCGTAGAGATCAGCTGCAGAATCGAGTTCAGGCTGTTCAGCCCGGCCACCATCGCTGGATCGTGTTGTAGAACGAAGATCACGAAATAGGTGAAGATGGAGGCAAACAGCCATTCCGCGCCAAAGCCGCACAGGTACATACCAAGATGTTTGCGGAATACGCGTAGATAAAAAGTCGAACGCATATCTTTCGCCAGCGACAGCAGGGTGCTCAGCAGTCCTTTTTTCGCGCTGGTTTCCACCTCTTCCCCGCGCTCACGCTCCCAGCTGCACAACCACAGGCAGGAAATAGCGACGATCAGGATCGCGCCATAGGTCAGACCGGTGAGGAAGAAAGGGGTGGCAGAATCTTTGCCATACAGCAGAATGAACTGGCCGGGAATAAACGCCGCGAGGAAGTTGGCCAGCTTACCAAAGATAGCTTTATAGCCGGTCAGTTTTGAACGCAGTGAGAAATCATCGGTCATCTCTGTCGCCAGCGTTTCATAAGGCACCATGATAGAGGTGTAGATGATCTCAAACACCACATAGGTGCTAAGGTAGTACCAGAAACTCAGGCCTTCCACCCACAGCAGCGGGTAGAACATCATCAGCGGAATACCGATTAGCAGAAAGAAACGCCGGCGGCCGAAGCGCTTGCCCAAGCGCGTTTTGCCAAAATTATCCGTCAGATAGCCCATCAGCGGGTTGCTGATAGCGTCAATGATGCTGGCGACGGAGAAGATAAATGAGGCCTCGATCAGCGTCAGGCCGCAAAAGGTCGTATAAAAATAGAGTAGCCATGCGCCGCTTATCGCCAGTGCGCCGCTCCCTAACAGATTTCCGCCGCCGTAGGCTAACTGATGGCGTAACAAGATCGGTCTTCCCTGCAGCCCTTCAGAGGCTGAAGCCGTGTATCTAGCCATAAAAAAATAAACCTCGTGTTTTATATTTTTGAAACACTGTTTTTATATTTCTTTATGGTTCGTCAAAAAGTGACCGCGCTCACTAATCCCCCTTATGGGGTAACGGTGATGAGGGAATGGGATCGAGTTAAAACTTTTTTATTCTTGAAAGGAATAATAGGGGAGAAAAAATAGACGTAATGGATTAATAAACCGGGCGGGGCAGCGCAGACGCGCTCCCCCTGGCAGAGCGATAAAGGCTTGATTAATGCGCTTTCTGCGCTTCTCCAACGATAGCCATCAGACGCCGATCGGTCTGCTCCATCCCGAGACCGGCTTTATCGGCATTACGAATTTCCTCAAGCACGCTTTGCAATAGCAGGCCATCCTGCTGCTGCTCTTCCGCCAACAGCGTGAGAAACCGCCAGGTGCTGTCATCGCTTTGCGCTTTGGCTTCCTGAGCGAGACCGCTCAGCAGACGACTGCGCTGTTGGTAATCGCTCAGGGTTTGGGTAAACAGATCTTCCAGCGAGGTGCACTCAGGGTTACAGGCGTGGTCGGGATTGACGATCGGCCAGCTGCCGGCTTTTTTCAGGTAGTCAAATACGCGCATAGTGAGGGTGATGCTGCTTTGCGCGCGGGTGCGCAGAAACGTCGCGGCTCCGTCGAAGCGATGTCGGGCGCACCACTCACTTAAGTTCAGGTAAACGTTAGAGGCGTGAAACTCAAGATTCATTTGGGTGTTTAGCTTTTGTGCCATTCCTGGAACTGCCATAAAAAATATCCTTATTAACCGGGAAGGGGTTACTGGTGCGCGTCAGCGGATCCTGCGGATAACTACAAGATAAAATAGTGACACGCGGCACTGTTGCAGAATAATAAAACTCTACACATTCCGTATGAGTCGGGTATTTTTTCCATTTGCCGACGATTTAAGAATACTCGCTCAACGAAATTAAGAAAACTCTCAAGCGCGGTAATTTACGTTTTGTTACACCATTATTTGTGCAAACTACCAGGGCTGAGATTGTGCGCCGTTGGCAGGGGCTCGCTGGTTTCAGATTGGTTATAAGATATAAGTATTTGACTACGAGATTCGTCGTAGAAGAGAACGGAATAAGTTATTTCATTAGTAATGTTTCAGGTTGATGATCATTATTTTTATTTTTTGTTGCAGGCGCTTTTATCAAGAGGAATATATTTTTTCTATTCGGAATAAATTACGCCAAAGATCCGTTTTTTCGCGATATTAAGCGGGCCATGTGGCTCAGCGGTGCGAGGTGGGTTGCCATTTGAGTGGCGCACAGGCGATCGCCCGCAGCAACGCCGTCAATCGCTGATGATAACAGTGCTGTAACCCACCGTTAAACATCCTCTGACAACACAAGGATAAGCCTGCTGATGGTATAGATGATCCTGCTATGCCCCGGTAAAATTGTATGACAATTGTGTCATTTTTTATGTCATTTTTTGCTAAATGTATGTACGCAATTACTGTAATTCCGCGATGTGATAATGCTCTCGTATGGAGAAATAATTTCCGGGTATTACTACTCTAACAACGGCAGTGGGGAATGCGATTTTTCTAATGCCTTGTTTTGATGCCGATTAAATTGTTAATTCCGATTTTTCCCTACATGAAAGCGAATTAAAGCTGGAGTTTACCATGCACAAATTTACTAAAGCGCTGGCGGCCATTGGTTTCGCTGCAGTTATGTCACAATCAGCTATGGCGGAAAATCTTAAACTGGGTTTTCTGGTTAAACAGCCGGAAGAGCCATGGTTTCAGACTGAGTGGAAATTTGCTGATAAAGCAGGAAAAGATTTAGGCTTTGACGTTATTAAAATTGCGGTTCCGGATGGGGAGAAAACCCTGAATGCCATTGACAGCCTGGCGGCCAGCGGCGCGAAGGGCTTTGTCATCTGTACCCCCGATCCCAAGCTCGGGTCGGCGATTGTCGCCAAAGCGCGTGGCTATGACATGAAGGTGATTACCGTCGATGACCAGTTCGTCAATGCGAAAGGCAAACCGATGGAGAGCGTACCGCTGGTGATGATGGCGGCGAGCGAAATTGGCGCCCGTCAGGGGCAGGAACTCTATAAAGAGATGCAAAAGCGCGGCTGGGATGTCAAAGACACCGCCGTAATGGCGATCACCGCCGATGAGTTGGATACCGCGCGCCGTCGCACCACCGGCTCCATCGATGCCCTGAAGGCGGCCGGCTTCCCGGACGCGCAAATCTACCGCGTGCCGACAAAATCCAACGATATCCCGGGAGCGTTCGACGCCGGTAACTCGATGCTGGTCCAGCATCCGCAGGTTAAACACTGGCTGATCGTCGGGATGAACGACAACACCGTCCTCGGCGGCGTGCGCGCGACCGAAGGTCAGGGCTTTAAAGCTCCCGATGTGATTGGCATCGGCATCAACGGCGTGGATGCCGTTAACGAACTGTCGAAGGCGCAGCCGACCGGCTTCTATGGTTCTCTGCTGCCAAGCCCGGATATCCACGGCTACAAAACCAGCGAAATGCTCTACAACTGGGTCACCAAGGGCGTCGAGCCGCCGAAGTTCACGGCGGTGACCGATGTGGTGTTGATTACCCGCGATAACTTCAAAGAAGAGCTGGCGAAAAAAGGGCTGTAACAGCCTGATTAAACTGGCCCCCGCCGCGGCGCGGGGGCTGAGTGCAGAAGAGCGGAGTCGTTATGCAACAGTCTACCCCTTATCTCTCATTTCGCGGCATCACCATGACGTTCCCTGGCGTAAAGGCCTTGTCCGATATCAGTTTTGACTGCTACCCAGGACAGATCCACGCGCTGATGGGCGAAAATGGCGCAGGCAAATCGACGCTGTTGAAAATTCTCAGCGGCAACTATATCCCGACCGCGGGCCATCTGCAGATCGGCGGCCAGCAGATGGCATTCGCCAATACCATGGAGGCGCTGAATGCCGGCGTGGCAATTATCTACCAGGAGCTGCATCTGATCCCGGAGATGACCGTCGCCGAAAATATCTATCTCGGTCAGCTGCCGCACAGAGGCGGCATAGTCAATCGCTCGCTGCTCAACTATGAGGCCCGCCTGCAGCTGGAGCATCTGGGTCTGGATATCGACCCGGAGACGCCGCTGAAATATCTCTCCATTGGTCAATGGCAGATGGTGGAGATTGCCAAAGCGCTGGCGCGTAACGCCAAGATTATCGCGTTCGATGAGCCGACCAGCTCGCTCTCCGCCAGAGAGATCGACAACCTGTTTCGCGTCATCCGCGAGTTGCGGGAGGAGGGAAGGGTCATCATCTATGTTTCACACCGGATGGAAGAGATTTTTGCCCTCAGCGATGCCATCACCGTCTTTAAAGATGGCCGCTACGTTTGCACCTTTGACGATATGCCGAGCGTCAGCCACGACGCCCTGGTCCAGGCGATGGTAGGCCGCAATCTGGGCGATATTTATGGCTGGAAGCCTCGCTCCTATGGCGAGGAGCGGCTGCGCCTGGAGGAGGTCAAAGCGCCGGGCGTGCGCACGCCGGTTAGTCTCTCGGTGCGCAGCGGTGAAATTGTCGGTTTGTTCGGACTGGTGGGTGCCGGGCGCAGCGAACTAATGAAAGGCCTGTTTGGCGGCACGCAGATAACCGGCGGTCAGGTGTATATCGATGGCCAGCCCGTCTCCATTCGCAAACCGGCCCAGGCCATCCAGGCCGGGATGATGCTGTGCCCGGAGGATCGTAAAGCGGAGGGGATTATTCCGGTGCATTCCGTGCGCGATAACATCAATATCAGCGCCCGGCGCAAGCATATTCACGCTGGCTGCCTGATCAACAACGCCTGGGAGGCGGACAACGCCGATCAACATATCCAGTCGCTGAATATTAAAACGCCGGGCCCGGAACAGCTGATTATGAACCTGTCGGGCGGCAACCAGCAGAAAGCGATCCTTGGCCGCTGGCTGTCGGAAGAGATGAAGGTGATCCTGCTTGATGAGCCAACCCGCGGCATCGACGTCGGCGCCAAACATGAAATTTACAATGTGATCTATGGCCTCGCCGCCTCCGGTGTCGCCGTGGTGTTTGCCTCCAGCGACCTGCCGGAAGTGCTGGGCGTCGCTGACCGCATCGTGGTGATGCGCGAAGGACAAATCGCCGGCGAACTGCTGCATGAAGAAGCCAATGAACAGCAGGCGTTAAGCCTTGCGATGCCAACAGTGAGCCAGGCTGTCGCCTGAGTAAGGAGTAAATGATGTCATCAGTGACTACGTCCGGGGCTACCCGCTCAACCTTTAGCTTTGCCCGCATCTGGGATCAGTTTGGCATGCTGGTGGTGTTTGCGGTGCTGTTTATCGGCTGTGTGATTTTTGTGCCCAACTTTGCTTCATTCGTCAATATGAAAGGGCTGGGGCTGGCGATCTCGATGTCCGGGATGGTGGCCTGCGGCATGCTGTTTTGCCTGGCCTCCGGCGATTTTGACCTGTCGGTGGCGTCGGTTATCGCCTGCGCCGGGGTCACCACCGCGGTGGTGATTAATCTCAGCGAAAGCCTGTGGCTGGGGATCGCCGCAGGCCTGTTGCTGGGGGCGCTTAGTGGTCTGGTTAACGGCTTTGTCATTGCGCGCCTTAAGATCAACGCGCTGATCACCACGCTGGCCACCATGCAGATTGTCCGCGGCCTGGCCTATATTATCTCCGACGGCAAAGCGGTGGGGATCGAAGATGAACGTTTCTTCACCCTCGGCTATGCCAACTGGTTTGGTTTGCCGGCGCCGATCTGGCTGACCGTCGCCTGCCTGGTGGTTTTCGGATTATTACTAAACAAAACCACCTTTGGCCGTAATACGCTGGCTATTGGCGGCAATGAAGAGGCGGCGCGCCTTGCCGGCGTCCCGGTGGTGCGCACCAAGATTATTATCTTTGTGCTCTCCGGTCTGGTATCGGCCGCAGCGGGTATCATTCTGGCGTCGCGGATGACCAGCGGCCAGCCGATGACCTCGATTGGCTATGAGCTGATTGTTATTTCGGCCTGCGTGCTGGGCGGAGTGTCGCTGAAGGGCGGGATCGGCAAGATCTCCTACGTGGTGGCCGGGATCCTGATCCTCGGAACCGTGGAAAATGCGATGAACCTGCTGAATATCTCGCCATTCTCACAATACGTCGTGCGCGGGGTGATCCTGCTGGCGGCGGTGATCTTCGACCGCTACAAACAAAAAGCCAAACGTGCGGCCTGAATTTAAACCGAACTTTTTAGTTTACAGAGTAATTGCCGCCAGCGCCCGTTTCGCTGGCGGTAACTATCAAAAATGGCGAGGTTGGTCACACTGTCTATACTTACATGGCTCACATATAATTAACAACCAGCTTCGGCTGGCCATGATAAGGAGGAAACAGGGTGGATAACCAGATATCTGTACCGCCTGCGCTAACCGGAAACTACGCTTTTTTCTTTGACCTCGACGGTACTCTTGCCGATATCCAACCGCACCCCGATCAGGTGGTGATACCCGACAGCACGCTGCAGGCGCTCAATGCGCTGGCCCAGCAGCAGGGGGGCGCGGTGGCATTGATTTCAGGGCGCTCAATGGCTGAACTTGACGCGCTAACCCATCCCTGGCGGCTACCGCTGGCCGGCGTTCACGGGGCCGAGCGCCGTGATATCAATGGTAAAACCTACATCGTCTCTCTGCCGACAGCGCTGCGCGATGAGATCGCGGCTGAGCTGACGTCGGCGCTGGAAGCGCTCCCGGGATGTGAGCTGGAGAGTAAAGAGATGGCTTTCGCGCTCCACTATCGCCAGGCCCCGCAGCAGCAGAGCGCCGTGCTGGAGCTGGCGCAGCGGATTGTTCAGCGCTATCCGCTGCTGGCGTTACAGCTTGGCAAGTGCGTGGTGGAGATTAAACCCCGCGGCGTCAACAAAGGGGAGGCGATTACCGCGTTCATGCAGGAGGCGCCATTCGCCGGCCGCGAACCGGTTTTTGTCGGCGATGATTTGACCGACGAGGCGGGATTCAGCGTCGTTAATCAACTGCAGGGAATGTCGGTAAAAGTTGGCGCCGGGGAAACTCAGGCGCACTGGCGGTTGGCGGATGCCGCCGCTGTAAGGACGTGGTTGCAACATCTGGCGTATGACGCGCAAACCGAAAGGAGGGATGACCATGAGTCGTTTAGTCGTAGTCTCTAACCGTATCGCCTTACCGGACGATAAAAAATCGAGCGCTGGCGGTCTGGCCGTCGGCATCCTGGGGGCACTGAGAGCGGCGGGGGGTCTGTGGTTTGGCTGGAGCGGCGAGATTGGCGATGACCAGCAGCCGCTCAAGCAGGTCTCCCGCGGGAATATTTCCTGGGCGTCGTTCAACCTTAATGAACGGGACCATGATGAATACTACAACCAGTTCTCTAACGCCGTGCTGTGGCCGGCTTTCCACTATCGTCTTGATCTGGTCAGCTTTCAGCGCGAAGCCTGGGAGGGATATCTGCGGGTTAACGCCATGCTGGCGGACAAGCTTCTGCCGCTGATTGAGCCAGACGATACGCTGTGGATCCATGATTACCATCTTCTGCCCTTCGCCAGCGAGCTGCGTAAGCGCGGGGTGAACAATCGCATCGGGTTTTTCTTACATATTCCGTTCCCGACGCCGGAGATTTTTAACGCTCTGCCGCCGCACGCTGAGCTGCTGGAGCAACTGTGCGATTACGATCTGCTGGGCTTCCAGACCGAAAGCGACAGAACCGCTTTTCTCGACAGCATTGCTATGCAGACTCGCCTATCCGACCTCGGCGATAAACGCTATCAGGCATGGGGTAAGGCGTTCAGTACCGAGGTTTATCCGATAGGGATCGATCCGGACGAAATTACGCGCAACGCTAAAGGTCCGCTGCCGCCGAAGCTGGCCCAGCTGAAGAACGAGCTGAAAAATGTGAAGAATATCTTCTCCGTGGAGCGTCTTGACTATTCGAAAGGGTTGCCGGAGCGATTCCTCGCCTACGAGACGCTGCTCGAGAAGTACCCTCAGCACCACGGCAAAATCCGTTATACCCAGATCGCGCCGACCTCCCGCGGCGATGTGCAGGCCTATCAGGATATCCGCCACCAGCTGGAAACCGCAGCCGGACGCATCAACGGACAGTTTGGTCAGCTTGGCTGGACACCGCTCTACTATCTGAATCAGCATTTTGATCGTAAGCTGCTGATGAAGGTCTTCCGCTACTCTGACGTCGGGCTGGTGACGCCGCTACGCGATGGTATGAATCTGGTGGCGAAGGAGTACGTCGCGGCGCAGGATCCGGATAACCCTGGCGTACTGGTCCTGTCGCAGTTTGCCGGGGCGGCGCAGGAGCTGACCAGCGCCCTGATCGTCAATCCTTACGATCGCGACGAGGTTGCCGCCGCGCTGGATCGCGCGCTCAGCATGCCGCTGGCGGAACGTATCGCCCGTCATTCAGCGATGCTGGACGTGATCAGAGAAAATGATATTCATAACTGGCAGGCGCGCTTTGTCGAGGATCTGCAGCATATTTCACCGCGCAGCGAGGAGAGCCGTCTGCGGGGGAAGATAGCCACCTTCCCTAAACTGGCCTAGTTCAGGAAAAGGGCTAACCGGCGTTAGCCCTTTTCAAGGGAAACCAACAGGACATCAACGCCGCAGCTGCCGACGATACTTTTCGCCGAGCAGGTGGCGCGTGAAAAGAGGGAATGGTTGTGATTGCCGCAGATCACCAGATCAACACGGTGCGAGCGGCAGAAGTCCTTAATATGATGGCCTAGCTCGCCGCAGGCGATGGTCATTCTTTCTATTGGGTAGTCCGCGTGGCGAGCCAGCTCATTGAGAAACTCCCGCGTCTCTTCCTGCATCACTTCGCGCAGATTTTCCATCATCGGTGCGGCGAACTGGTTATACAGCTCCGGATCCGTAGCGAGAGTGATTAAGCTCACCTTCGCGTTAACGGGGCGGGCAATCGACACCGCTTTTTTAATTAATACCTGACTCTCCGGCGTTGGCGCGACGGCAACCAGCAGATGGGTATAAGGCATCTGGCCTCCTTGAGATACGCGGAATAACCCTTTCTTCCATTCTTTACTCCTGTTTCCCCGACTGCGCAAGGGCCGATCCCGGGATTTGCGAGCCTGTTCGTTAGTCGGCGACCTTCCAACCAGATCACATCAATGAACCTCTCTTTTGATTAAAAAGAAATGCTGTTTTATAAATGAGTGAAGTGGCGACGTCATCTCTTTGTCATTTTGCCACCGGCGACTGTTCCGTGGCAAAAGTACAAAGGTAACCTCCTTTCACAGCTTTTAGTGTAGCCAGGTACCCACTCCCTTCCGGTGGCAAATCCGGAACGATTGTCGGCGTTCTTTTAAAAAAAAGACACAGGATCACGGCGATGAAAACACGAAAAATTGGACTGGCTAACTATCTGGCCTACGGCGCGGGCGATTTTCTCGGCGCCGGCACGACGGCGTTAACCGCCGCATGGCTGCTCTACTTTTACACGACCTTTTGCGGACTGACCCCGATTGAGGCCACGCTTATTTTTGCTGCCGCCCGCGTGCTGGACGCGGTGGTAAGCCCGCTGATGGGCTTTCTCACCGATAACTTTGGCACCACCTGGCTTGGTAAGCGCTTCGGCCGCAGAAAATTCTTTATTCTGCTCGGCATCCCCTGCGTATTCAGCTATTCAGCGATGTGGGTCGGCGAGATGGGCTTCTGGTACTACCTGGCGACCTATCTGCTGTTTGATATGGTCTATACCATGATTCTGGTGCCCTATGAGACGCTGGTGCCGGAGATGACCGATGACTTTAAACAGAAAACCAAATTCTCCGGCGCGCGCATTTCGATGGCGCAGATGTCGGCGATTTTAGCCTCCTTCCTGCCGGGGATCCTTCTCTCCTGGCTCGGCAAAGATAATGCCAGCTCGTTCTTCTATGCCAGTCTGGTGTTCTCGGTGCTGTGCGCGGTGATGCTGACTCTGGTCTGGTGTTTCACCTGGGAACGACCGCGGGAGGCGTGGTCGGAAGCGGCCCTGCGGGCGGAAGCGGAAAAACAAAACTTAACCCTTGCTCAGAGCCTCAATCGCCTGGTGATTGAGCTGAGTTCTACGCTGCGGATAAAAATTTTCCGCCAGCACCTCGGCATGTATCTGGGGGCTATATCGCCCAGGACGTCTTCAATGCCGTGTTTACCTATTACGTGGTCTTTGTTCTGATGCAGGAAGCCGCCGTCGCCTCGAACCTGCTGGGGACGATGGCCATCTTCCAGTTTATTGCAGTAATCGCCATGATCCCGCTGTGCATTCGTTTTGGCCCCGCGCCGTCGTACCGCATGGTGGTGGTCCTGTTTGGCCTGAGCTCACTCTCCTACGCGCTGCTCTATTACGCCGGACTGAGCGACGTCTATTCCTTATTGCTGCTCATCTCTGCTGTCGCCGGACTGGGACGCGGCGGGATAAATTACGTACCGTGGAATACCTACACCTATATTGCCGACGTCGACGAAGCGATCACCGGCCAGCGCCGGGAGGGGATTTTTGCCGGCATCATGACCCTGACCCGCAAAGCCTCGCAGGCGGGGGCGGTGATGCTGGTGGGGATCATTATGCAGTTGTCGGGGTTTGTTTCCGGGCAAAAAATACAGCCTGAAGGGGTCAGCCATACCATTCTGCTGATCCTCAGCGTCGGCACTCTGGTGGTGTTAGCCTGCGGCTTCCTCGTCTCGCTGCGCTTCAAGCTCAACCTGCACACCCACAGCGTCCTGCGCAGCGAGACCCTCAGAATGCGCGAGCTCGGCTACGCTCAGTCGGAACAGACCAGTGCGGAACACCGCGCGGTGGTCGAGCTGCTGGCGGGGATGCCTTACGACTGTCTGTGGGGCAATAACAATATTGGCTATCTGAATCGTCATAAACCTGCTGCCCCGGCGCTCATTAAGGGCGGCGCTTTGAATTCGACATATACCCGAGGTTAACAACATGAAAGTTTGGCCGGTCAAACATAGCCCATTACTGCGTCAGCCTGAGCGTTTTATCGCCCGCAGCGAACTGCAGGCGCTGATCCGCAACGTGACGCAAAACCTGGTGAATATTAAGGATGAGAGCGGGCAATTTTTACTACGCCTGGATGACGGGCGCGTGATCGATACCAAAGGCTGGGCCGGCTGGGAGTGGACCCACGGCGTTGGGCTGTACGGCATCTATCAGTATTACCAGCAAACCGGCGATATCGAGATGCGTGATATCATCGATCGCTGGTTTGCCGACCGCTTCGCCGAGGGGGCAACGACCAAAAACGTCAATACTATGGCCCCGTTTCTGACCCTGGCTTACCGCTTTGAAGAGACCGGCCGTATGGCGTATCTGCCGTGGCTGGAGAGCTGGGCGGAGTGGGCGATGCACGAGATGCCGCGCACCGAGCAGGGCGGTATGCAGCACATGACTCTGGCGGAGGAGAACCATCAGCAAATGTGGGATGACACGCTGATGATGACCGTGTTGCCGTTAGCCAAAATTGGCAAGCTGCTTAACCGCCCGCAGTATGTGGAGGAGGCAACCTACCAGTTCCTGCTCCATGTGCAGAACCTGATGGACCGGGAGACCGGGCTGTGGTTTCACGGCTGGAACTATGAGGGGCGGCATAACTTTGCCCGGGCGCGTTGGGCGCGGGGCAACAGCTGGCTCACCATGGTGATCCCGGATTTTCTGGAACTGGTGGATCTCCCCGAGGGGAACGCGGTACGGCGCTATCTGATTACAGTCCTCGACGCACAGATTGCCGCCTTGGCAAAATGCCAGGACGACAGCGGCCTGTGGCATACCTTGCTGGACGACCCGCACTCTTATCTTGAGGCCTCGGCGACCGCCGGCTTTGCCTACGGCATTCTCAAAGCGGTGCGCAAGCGTTACGTCGGGCAGCACTACGCCGGGGTGGCTGAAAAAGCGATTCGCGGAATTGTGCAGAATATTTCGCCGCAGGGGGAGCTGCTGCAGACCTCATTTGGCACCGGGATGGGGTCAGACCTCGACTTTTATCGCCAGATCCCGCTTACCTCGATGCCCTACGGTCAGGCGATGGCGATCCTTTGTCTGACGGAGTATCTACGCAAGTACTTCTGAGCAGGGCGCCCCGCTGGCGAGGCGCCGAATAAAACTAACCCGGCTTTCGCCGGGTTGCTTGTTACATACGCTCGACGGTTTCGATACCGAGGGTATCGAGACCCAGCTTGAGGGTTTTCGCCGTGAGCAGCGCCAGCTTCAGACGGCTGTTGCGGGTCTCTTCGCTTTCCGCGCTGAGGATCGGGCAGTGCTCGTAGAAGCCGGAGAACAGGCCCGCCAGATCGTAGAGGTAGGCGCACATCACGTGCGGCGTCCCTTCGCGAGCGACCACGGAGAGGGTCTCTTCAAACTGCAGCAGGCGCGCGGCCAGCTGAGCTTCGCGATCTTCGGCGATGACCACCGGCGCGTCGATCATCGCGTTTTCGTCGATGCCGGCTTTGCGGAACACGGAGAGCACGCGGGTATAGGCATACTGCATATACGGCGCGGTGTTGCCTTCGAACGCCAGCATATTATCCCAGTCGAAGACATAGTCGGTGGTGCGGTTTTTCGACAGGTCGGCATATTTAACCGCGCCGATACCCACCACTTTCGCCAGATTTTCCAGCTCGTCAGCCGACATATCCGGGTTCTTCTCGGCCACCAGGCGACGGGCGCGCTCCAGCGCTTCGTCCAGCAGATCCGCCAGCTTCACGGTACCGCCGGCGCGGGTTTTAAACGGCTTGCCGTCTTTCCCCAGCATCATACCGAACATATGGTGCTCCAGTGGCACGGAGTCCGGCACGTAGCCTGCCTTGCGCACGATGGTCCACGCCTGCATCAGGTGCTGGTGCTGACGAGAGTCGATGTAGTAGAGCACGCGGTCGGCGTGCAGCGTTTCATAGCGATACTTCGCACAGGCGATATCGGTGGTGGTATAGAGGTAGCCGCCATCCTTTTTCTGGATGATGACGCCCATCGGTTCGCCTTCCTTGTTTTTGTACTCATCAAGGAAGACCACGGTAGCGCCTTCGCTCTCAACCGCCAGCCCTTTGGCTTTCAGATCGGCGACGATCCCCGGCAGCATCGGGTTGTACAGGCTCTCACCCATCACGTCATCGCGGGTCAGGGTGACGTTCAGGCGATCATAGGTGATCTGGTTCTGCGACATGGTGATGTCGACCAGCTTACGCCACATCTGCAGGAAGTACTCATCACCGCCCTGCAGCTTAACCACGTAGCTGCGCGCGCGCTCGGCGAAGGCTTCGTCTTCGTCATAGTGCTTTTTCGCTTCGCGATAGAAACCTTCGAGGTCGGCCAGGGCCATTTCGCCGGCGTTTTCCTGCTGCTGTTTTTCCAGATACGCGATCAGCATCCCGAACTGGGTGCCCCAGTCGCCGACGTGGTTGGCGCGGATCACCTTATGACCCAGGAACTCCAGGGTACGGACTGAAGCATCGCCAATGATGGTCGAACGCAGATGGCCGACGTGCATCTCTTTCGCTACGTTGGGTGCCGAGTAGTCGACGACGATAGTCTGCGCCTGCGGTTTCGTGACGCCCAGGCGCTCAGACTGCAGCGCGCGGTTGACGTTGTCCGCCAGAAACGCGGGGTCGAGGAAAATATTGATAAAGCCCGGCCCGGCGATTTCAACCTTGTTGGCAATGCCGTTGAGGTCAAGATGAGACAGTACCTGCTCTGCAAGTTGTCGCGGCGCCATACCCAGCTTTTTGGCGACAGCCATCACGCCGTTGGCCTGATAGTCGCCGAACTGAACTTTTGCTGACTGGCGGACCTGGGGTTCGCAATCGGCAGGCGCGCCTGCCGCGATCAGGGCCTGGCTGACTTTTTCTGAGAGAAGAGCCTGAATATTCACCGGAATACCTTACGTGTAATGCGCCTGCCCCCGAGGGAGGCGGCGCCATAATGTGGACAAATTAGGGCGGGAGTATACTGCATTTGTCCCCGTCCGTCAGCATTGCGCGCGGCGCGCCGGCGTGCGCAATCCATCGCCGGTCAGTTGCCCATCAGCGGGGCGGCGGTTGGTCCGCAGGCCGAAACACGGTAAATTACCTTTTCATTACTGACGAGCATTATTGACGAGCAAACCCATGGCAAACTGGCAGCAAGATGAACAACTGGCCGATATTACGGCGGATCTCCCGCGATTTTCCGATGCGCTTCAGCGCTTCACTGCGCGACTGGGACTGGAGATCGCCGGGCTCGACGCCGACCATATCTCCCTGCGCTGTCATCAGAATACCACTGCGGAACGCTGGCGCCGCGGTCTGGAGCAGTGCGGCACCCTGCTGTCGGAGAATATGATCAACGGCCGGCCCATTTGCCTGTTCAAACTGGCGGAGCCGGTCTGCGTGGCGCACTGGCGCTTCCATATCGTTGAGCTGCCGTGGCCGGGTGAAAAGCGTTATCCCCATGAAGGCTGGGAGCATATCGAAATCGTCCTGCCCGGCGATCCGGCAACCTTAAATGCCCGCGCGCTGGCGCTGCTGGCCGATGACGGACTCAGCCAGCCGGGGATCGTGGTCAAAACCAGCTCGCCGAAAGGGGAGCATGAGCGCCTGCCGAACCCCACCCTGGCGGTGACCGACGGCAGCGTGACGGTCAAATTTCATCCGTGGTCTATTGAACAAATCGTCGCCAGCGAGCAAGCCGATACGTAACAGTGTGAAGCCGCGCGGCGTCTGCCGCGTGAAATCGTGACATGCTGCAAAGGTTGTCTGGATCAGGGAGAGAGGAATGGCGGTACTGGAAGTGTGTTGCTACAGCATGGCGTGCGCCCGGGAGGCTGAGCGCTGCGGCGCCGATCGTATTGAGCTCTGCGCCGCGCCGCAGGAAGGGGGATTAACCCCCTCTTATGGGGTGCTGGTCTCGGCCCGCGAGGCGATTACTCTCCCGGTGCATCCGATCGTTCGCCCGCGCGGCGGCGATTTCTGCTACACCGAGGAAGAGTTCGCCGCGATGCTTAACGATATTCGCATGGTGCGGGATCTGGGCTTCCCCGGGCTGGTGACCGGCGTGCTGGATGCTGATGGCCAGGTCGATATCCCGCGGATGAAAAAAATAATGGCCGCGGCGGGGCCGCTGGCGGTGACCTTTCATCGGGCGTTCGATCTGTGCGCCGACCCGCGTCAGGCCTGGAAAACGCTGGGTGAGCTGGGGGTCAAACGTATCCTGACTTCCGGTCAACAATCCTCGGCGGAGAAAGGTATTTCATTAATTACGGAACTTATTGCCGCAGGGGATACTCCAATCATTATGGCCGGTGCGGGAGTCCGCGCCGCGAACCTGCCGCTGTTTCTGCAGGCGGGGGTGAAAGAGGTCCATAGCTCGGCTGGTCACTGGTTGCCGTCGGAAATGCGCTTTCGTCATCCGGGCGTTTCGATGTCAGCCGATCCCGATGCCGATGAATACAGACGCTACGCCGTGAATGGCGCAGCGGTGGCGGAGATGAAAAGGATTATCTCCGCCTGGAGAAGTTAAACGGTTTTTTGCTGCACATCATGTCGCCCAATATGATGATTGCCCGTACCAGGCCCCTGCCCATTAAACAGGGGCCTTTTTTTATCTCGCTTTTTTCGCCAGCGACTGCTGGGTTTCCGGTTTGGTGGCAATGATCACAGCCCGTAATGGCGCCGGATAGCCTTCCACCGTTTTGCGCTGATCCTGTGGGTCGAGGAAATCGGCCAGCGATTCGGTCGTCATCCATTCGGTGCGTCGCTGCTCCTCTGTCGAGGTGACGCAGGCGTCGACGATGCGCACGTCAATAAACCCGCACTTCTCCAGCCACATTTTCAGGGCCGCCGCCGAGGGGATAAAATAGACGTTGCGCATTTGCGCATAGCGGTCGCCCGGAACCAGCACCGTATTTTCATCTCCTTCAACCACCAGCGTCTCCAGCACCAGCTCGCCCCCTGGCGCCAGCTGATCTTTCAGCTGCCACAGATGGTCCAGCGGCGAGCGGCGGTGGTAGAGCACCCCCATCGAGAACACGGTGTCGAAGGCCTCCAGCGCCGGCAGCTGCTCGATGCCCAGCGGCAGCAAATGCGCCCGCTGGTCGTTACCGAGCAGCTTACGCACCGCTTCAAACTGGCACAGGAACAGCTGGGTGGGATCGATA
Organism: Klebsiella sp. AqSCr; assembly: GCF_008452795.1. NCBI lineage: Bacteria > Pseudomonadati > Pseudomonadota > Gammaproteobacteria > Enterobacterales > Enterobacteriaceae > Klebsiella > Klebsiella sp. AqSCr. The sequence continues at coordinate 1,177,830 of NZ_MJDM01000005.1, read as the reverse complement.
CCGACCGCCAGATGTGCGCCGGCGCCGATCATCCGCCACATGTGATAGCCGCTGCCGCAGCCCACGTCGAGGATAGTCCGGCCAGTGAGATCGGACAGGTGCGGCAGAACGCGCTCCCATTTCCAGTCGGATCGCCATTCGGTATCGATATTGATGCCGTACAGCGAATAAGGGCCTTTGCGCCACGGCATCAGGTTTTTAAGCAGATTTTCGATCCGCCGCTGATGGCCTTCGCTGAGCGGCGTTTCGCTCTCGGCGGTGACGCTGTGCAGAAGATCCAGACGCCAGGGCGTTAACTCCGGCAGAAATTCTACGGCGCGCTCCCATTCACGAAACTTGCCGTGCAGGGCATCGCGCTGCCAGGCGGCTACCTGGGCAGGCAGCGTCTCCAGCCAGTGAGACAGCGGGCTTTTGGCGATCAGCTGATAGAAGTTACTGAAGTCGATCATGCCTGCTCCCCGGCTTTCACGGCCACCAGCGAGCCAAAGTTAAAGCACTGGAACCACAGTTCGGCATGTTCAAACCCAGCCTGACGCAGGCGGGCTTTATGGGTTTCGACAGAGTCCGTCAGCATCACATTTTCCAGCATGCTGCGTTTCTGGCTGATCTCCAGTTCGCTGTAGCCGTTGGCGCGCTTAAAGTCATGATGCATATTGAACAACAGTTCGCCAACGTGGGCGTCTTCGAAGCTGAATTTTTCCGAGAGCACCAGCGCGCCGCCCGGATTCAGCCCCTGATAGACTTTATTGAGGATCGCCTGGCGATCGCCCGGCTCAAGGAACTGAATAGTAAAGTTCAGGATCACCAGCGAGGCGTTTTCAATGGTCACGTCGCGGATATCCCCTTCAATCACTTCGACCGGCGTCGGCGCTTTATAAGCGTCAATATGGCGACGGCAGCGCTCCACCATCGCGGGCGAGTTATCGATAGCGATAATGCGACAGCCCGGATGGCTAATATTGCGGCGCACGGAGAGGGTGGCGGCGCCCAGCGAACAGCCAAGATCGTAAACCTGAGTGTTGGGCTGAACGAAGCGCTCGGCCAGCATGCCGATCATCGAGATGATATTGGAGTAGCCGGGCACAGAACGCTGGATCATATCGGGGAAGACTTCAGCAACCCGTTCATCAAAGGTCCAGTCGCCGAGGCTGGCAATCGGCGCGGAAAAAAGCGTATCGCGGTGAGACATAACGTTAAACCCGAAAAAACGAAAACGGCGTATTGTGCGCTAACGGAGGGAGAAAACCAACTCCCAGGGCATATACCAGAGATTGGCCAGCACCATTAGCAACAACGCGCACCAGGTGGCGCTCATGCCGGAGCGGCGCCAGTAGTAGACGCGGTGATGAAAGCCCCAGGAGTGCATCAGTCGCCCGACAATCAATAAAATCCCGCAAACGTGCACCATCCAGGTCTGAGCGCCGTTCATCTCCATAAATAACAGCAAAATGAGGCCAATCGGCACATATTCGACGGCATTGCCGTGAACGCGGATGGCAACCTGCAGCTCGCTAAAGCCGCCGTCACCGTAGCCTACATGGTATTGGGTGCGCAGACGCACCACGTCAAATGAGAACTTCACTAACAATAACGCACCTAAAACGGCATACAGCGCGCTGACCATACGAAAACTCCCTTTAACTCTGGCAGATGGCTCCGGATATGATAGCAGGATATCAGAAAAGAGAAGATTGCTGCGGAATCGACGGCGCATTTCCTGCCGCCGGCAGGGCAGCGCGCAGGTCACCCCACAGGGTATCCACCAGCGCCGGGGCGAAGGCAATGTCCGGAGTATGCAGGAACAACCACGGGGTCCCCGACTGATGCCACTTCGCCAGGGTCTGAAGCCAGACGCGAAACAGTTCCCGGTTATGGGCCATATCGTCACCGCCGATAAAGCGCACCATTGGCTGTCGGGCGGTCATCACCGCATGTACCGGCACCTTCGGTTTCTTTTGTTGGGCATCGATCATCGCCGGACTGGTGGCCGCAGCGCTATGGACCGGGCGGCTGTCGAGGATCACGCGGTTGACGTTACGCTCGTGCAGCCCGCGGTTGAGCTGCTGTTCCGCTTCCCCTTTGGCGAAAAACTCGGGATGACGAACTTCGACGCCGTAGGTGAAATCCTTCGGCAGTCCGTCGAGAAAATGCCATAGCGCGGGGAGATCGCGAGGACCGAACGTCGCCGGCAGCTGCAGCCAGTACTGGCCGATGCGCGAGGCCAGCGGCGCCAGGCGGGCAAAAAATTCACTGCTTAACTCGTCGCAATGGCGCAGGGCGGCCTGGTGCGAGATGGTGGCCGGAAATTTGAAGCAGAAGCGGAAGTCATCGTGAGTCTGTTCGTACCAGCGGGCGACAATCTCCGGCTTTGGTAGCGCATACAGGGTGGTGTTGCCCTCCACGCAGTTAAAGTGGCGGGCGTACTCTTCAAGGCTGGTGATGCCAAGGCGCACCCATTTCGGGTGCGACCACTGGGGAAGCCCAATATAAATCATAGCGCCGTGAGGATCTCCTCGGTACTGCGCACCCGGCCGATGCGCGGGAAAATATGCGTCATACTGCCCTGATGCTGCTCGGCGGAGGCGGCGCTGCAGGCATCTTCAGCGATGACCAGGTTAAAACCCAGCTCCCAGGCATTGCGGGCGGTGGATTCGACGCCGATGTTGGTGGAGATGCCGCAGAGAATAATGGTGTCGATCCCGCGGCGGCGCAGCTGAAGCTCAAGGTCGGTGCCATAGAACGCGCCCCACTGGCGTTTGGTCACTTCGATATCGCTCTCCTGCTTACCCAGCGTGGCCGGGTAGGTCCACCAGTTTTCGGGCAGCGTATGCGCCCCGGCCTGAGCGTCGACAGGCTGTTTCAGCGCTTCGGCGAAATCGGCCGACCAGCCCACGCGGACCATGATGACCGGCGAACCCTGTTGCCGGCACTTGTCTGCCAGGCGAGCGGCGCGCGCCACCACCTCGTCAGCCCGATGCGGGCCGCCGGCGAAAGGCAGAATGCCTTCCTGCAGATCGATTACCACCAGCGCCGTGTTTTTTGCATTGAGTTCTAACATGGTATCCCCGTATCTTCATCTGTTGTCAGGCGGCTACAATACCTTTGCGGCTTCAGCAAAAGAGTAACAAATTTTGTTAATTTATGTGAGTGTGGACGTTAAGCGCGCAGCAAAGCAGCGTACATCGTGCGTCGGACTTATCGAACGACAGAATTTCCAGTATAATAGCCGCCTTTTTTCATTCAGTTGTGACATCAGCTAAAGCTGCGACCTCGTCGCCTGCAGGGCAGACGACAATCCGCCGACGGCTAAGTTAAGGGATATCTCATGCGTACAGAATATTGCGGACAGCTTCGACAGTCCCACGTTGGGCAGCAGGTGACTCTGTGTGGTTGGGTCAACCGCCGTCGCGATCTCGGTAGCCTCATTTTTATCGATATGCGCGACCGCGAAGGCATCGTTCAGGTGTTTTTCGATCCGGATCGTGCGGATGCGTTGAAGTTAGCCTCTGAACTGCGTAATGAGTTCTGCATTCAGGTCACTGGCACCGTTCGCGCGCGTGAAGAGAAAAACATCAACGCGGACATGGCCACCGGCGCTATCGAAGTGCTGGCTTCCGATCTGACGATCATTAACCGCTCAGAATCGCTGCCGCTGGACTCCAATCACGTCAACACCGAAGAAGCGCGTCTGAAATACCGCTACCTCGACCTGCGTCGTCCGGAGATGGCGCAGCGCCTGAAAACCCGCGCGAAAATTACCAGCTTTGTGCGCCGCTTTATGGACGACCATGGCTTCCTCGACATCGAAACCCCGATGCTAACTAAAGCCACCCCGGAAGGCGCCCGCGATTACCTCGTGCCTTCCCGCGTGCACAAAGGCAAATTCTACGCGCTGCCGCAGTCGCCGCAGCTGTTCAAACAGCTGCTGATGATGTCCGGCTTCGATCGCTACTATCAGATCGTCAAATGCTTCCGCGATGAAGACCTGCGTGCCGACCGTCAGCCTGAATTCACCCAGATCGACGTGGAAACCTCCTTTATGACCGCGCCGCAGGTGCGTGAGATCATGGAGGCGATGGTGCGTCAGCTGTGGCTGGAAGTGAAAGGCGTCGACCTGGGCGAGTTCCCGATCATGACCTTCGCCGAAGCCGAACGTCGCTATGGCTCCGATAAACCGGATCTGCGTAACCCGATGGAGCTGGTGGACGTCGCCGACCTGCTGAAGTCTGTGGAATTCGCGGTCTTTGCCGGCCCGGCCAACGATCCGAAAGGGCGCGTGGCGGCCCTGCGCGTCCCGGGCGGGGCCTCTCTGACCCGCAAGCTGATTGACGAATACGGCAACTTTGTGAAGATCTACGGCGCGAAAGGGCTGGCCTATATTAAAGTGACCGAGCGTGCCAAAGGCATGGACGGGATCAACAGCCCGGTGGCCAAATTCCTGACCGCTGAAATCGTGGAAGCGATCCTTGACCGCACCGGCGCGCAGGATGGAGACATGATCTTCTTCGGCGCCGACAACAAGAAAGTAGTGGCCGACGCGCTGGGCGCGCTGCGTCTGAAGCTGGGTAAAGACCTGAGTCTGACTGACGAGAGCAAATGGGCGCCGCTGTGGGTGATCGACTTCCCGATGTTCGAAGACGACGGCGAAGGCGGCCTGACGGCGATGCACCATCCGTTCACCTCGCCGAAAGATATGACCGCGGATGAGCTGAAAGCCGCCCCGGAAGAGGCTGTAGCCAACGCCTACGATATGGTTATTAACGGTTATGAAGTCGGCGGCGGTTCGGTGCGTATCCACCGCGGCGAGATGCAGCAGACCGTATTTGGTATTCTGGGCATTAACGAACAGGAACAGCGTGAGAAATTCGGCTTCCTGCTGGATGCGCTGAAGTACGGTACGCCGCCGCATGCAGGTCTGGCCTTCGGTCTTGACCGTCTGACCATGCTGCTGACCGGTACCGATAACATCCGCGACGTTATCGCTTTCCCGAAAACCACTGCGGCCGCCTGCCTGATGACCGAAGCGCCAAGCTTCGCCAATCCGGCGGCGCTCGGTGAGCTGGGTATTCAGGTTGTGGAGAAAGAGGCAAAAGCGTCTCTGGAGAACAAGTAATATGTCATTTAAGCTGCCCGTTTCGGTGCTGGTGGTGATTTACGCCGAAGATACGAAACGGGTGCTGATGTTGCAGCGGCGCGACGATCCCGCGTTCTGGCAGTCGGTCACCGGCAGCCTGGAAGCTGGAGAGACCGCGCTGCAGGCCGCCGCGCGTGAAGTAAAGGAAGAGGTCGCCATTGACGTTGCCTGCGAGCAACTGACCTTAATCGACTGTCAGCGCACGGTGGAGTTCGAGATATTTTCTCATTTGCGTCATCGCTATGCGCCGGGTGTAGAGCGCAATACGGAATTCTGGTTCTGTCTTGCGCTGCCTCATGAGCGGGAGATTACTTTCACCGAACATCTGGCCTATCGCTGGGTCAGCGCGACGGAAGCCGCTGCGCTGACCAAGTCGTGGAGCAACCGGCAGGCGATTGAAGAATTTGTAATTAACGCCGCCTGAAAGGGCGCGCTTTTTGGAGAGTTTTTTATGGCAGGTCATAGTAAATGGGCCAACACCAAACACCGCAAAGCGGCACAGGATGCCAAACGCGGTAAAATCTTTACGAAAATCATTCGCGAGCTGGTCACCGCCGCGCGTCTGGGCGGCGGCGATCCGGCTTCCAACCCGCGTCTGCGTGCGGCCGTTGATAAAGCGCTGTCTAACAACATGACTCGCGACACCCTGAACCGCGCCATCGCGCGCGGCGTCGGCGGCGATGAAGACGCGAACATGGAAACCATCATTTATGAAGGTTACGGCCCTGGCGGCACCGCGGTGATGGTGGAATGTCTGTCCGACAACCGTAACCGTACCGTTGCGGAAGTGCGTCACGCCTTCACCAAAACCGGGGGTAACCTCGGCACCGACGGTTCCGTCTCCTACCTGTTCAGCAAGAAAGGCGTTATCTCCTTCGAGAAAGGCGATGAAGACACTATCATGGAAGCGGCGCTGGAAGCAGGCGCAGAAGACGTGGTGACCTATGACGACGGCGCCATCGACGTCTACACCGCCTGGGAAGAGATGGGCGCCGTGCGCGACGCGCTGGAAGCCGCCGGCCTGAAAGCCGACGCTGCCGAAGTCTCAATGATTCCGTCCACCAAAGCGGATATGGATGCCGAGACGGCGCCGAAGCTGCTGCGTCTGATCGATATGCTCGAAGACTGCGACGACGTGCAGGAAGTGTACCATAACGGCGAGATCTCCGACGAGGTCGCAGCCACCCTGTGATGCAGCCGCATCCACGGTTAACCGGAGGCGCGTGATGGCTATTATTCTCGGCATTGACCCGGGGTCGCGCGTTACCGGTTATGGCGTGATCCGCCAGGTTGGGCGGCAGCTGAGCTATCTGGGCAGCGGATGCATCCGCACCAAAGTGGACGATCTGCCGTCGCGGCTGAAGCTGATCTACGCCGGGGTGACGGAGATCATCACCCAGTTCCAGCCCGACTATTTCGCCATTGAGCAGGTCTTTATGGCCAAGAATGCCGACTCGGCGTTAAAGCTCGGGCAGGCGCGCGGGGTGGCGATCGTCGCAGCGACCAATCAGGCGCTGCCGGTGTTTGAATACGCCGCCCGTCAGGTCAAGCAGACCGTGGTCGGGATTGGCAGCGCCGAAAAGAGCCAGGTCCAGCATATGGTGCGCACCTTGCTCAAGCTGCCCGCCAATCCGCAGGCGGATGCGGCGGATGCGCTGGCGATCGCCATCACCCATTGCCATGTCAGCCAGAATGCCGCTCAGATCAGCGAAACCCGGCTCAATCTGGCGCGGGGGCGCTTACGATAATCGCAAATCAGGCTGGATATCTATCCAGCCTTTTTTTATGATACCGCCTGATACTTAGACCATAACGCAGGAGCCCCACGTGATAGGCAGACTCAGAGGCATCATTCTCGAAAAACAACCCCCGCTGGTGTTGCTGGAAACGGCGGGCGTCGGCTATGAAGTGCATATGCCAATGACCTGCTTCTATGAGCTGCCGGAGGCCGGGCAGGAGGCGATCGTCTTCACCCACTTTGTGGTGCGTGAAGATGCCCAGCTGCTGTATGGGTTTAACAACAAACAGGAACGTACCCTGTTTAAAGAGCTGATTAAAACCAACGGCGTGGGGCCCAAGCTGGCGCTGGCGATCCTCTCCGGCATGTCGGCGCAGCAGTTCGTCAACGCCGTTGAACGGGAAGAGGTCGCCTCGCTGGTGAAGCTGCCGGGGATTGGCAAAAAAACCGCTGAACGTCTGATCGTTGAGATGAAAGACCGCTTCAAAGGGCTGCACGGCGACCTGTTCACCCCGGCGGCCGATCTGGTGCTGACCTCGCCGGCAGGCCCAACGGCGGACGATGCCGAGCAGGAAGCGGTTGCCGCGCTGGTCGCGCTGGGCTATAAACCGCAGGAGGCCAGCCGGATGGTCAGCAAGATCGCGCGTCCGGACGCCAACAGTGAAACGCTAATTCGCGAAGCGCTGCGCGCTGCGTTGTGAGGTAAGGGATGATTGAAGCAGACCGGCTGGTATCGGCAGACAGCAGCGGCTTTGAAGAGGCCGCTGACCGCGCCATCCGCCCAAAATTGCTGGCAGAGTATGTCGGCCAGCCGCAGGTGCGTTCGCAGATGGAGATCTTTATCCAGGCGGCGAAGCTGCGCGGCGACGCCCTCGATCACCTGCTGATTTTTGGCCCGCCAGGGTTGGGGAAAACCACCCTGGCCAATATCGTCGCCAATGAAATGGGGGTGAATCTGCGTACCACCTCCGGCCCGGTGCTGGAGAAGGCGGGCGACCTCGCCGCGATGCTCACCAACCTCGAACCGCACGATGTACTGTTTATCGATGAGATCCATCGCCTCTCGCCGGTGGTGGAAGAGGTGCTCTATCCGGCAATGGAAGACTACCAGCTGGATATAATGATTGGCGAAGGTCCCGCGGCGCGTTCCATCAAGATCGATCTGCCGCCGTTTACCCTGATCGGCGCCACCACCCGCGCCGGTTCGTTGACCTCGCCGCTGCGCGACCGCTTTGGCATCGTGCAGCGTCTGGAGTTCTATCAGATCCCCGATCTGCAGCATATTGTCAGCCGCAGCGCCCGCCATATGGGGCTGGAGATGAGCGACGAGGGCGCGCTGGAAGTAGCCCGCCGTTCACGCGGCACGCCGCGTATTGCCAACCGTCTGCTGCGCCGGGTGCGTGACTTTGCGGAAGTGCGCCACGACGGCACCATCTCCGCCGATATTGCCGCCCAGGCGCTGGATATGCTTAACGTCGATGCGGAAGGGTTCGACTATATGGACCGTAAGCTGCTGCTGGCGGTGATAGATAAGTTCTTTGGCGGCCCGGTGGGGCTGGATAACCTCGCCGCCGCGATTGGCGAAGAGCGGGAAACCATTGAAGATGTACTGGAGCCCTACTTAATTCAGCAGGGCTTTCTGCAGCGTACGCCGCGGGGAAGAATGGCGACGGTGCGCGCCTGGAATCATTTCGGGATTACGCCGCCGGAAATGCCGTAGCGCGTTGCGGTTGAGCAGTTCATGGTGAAGCCCGGTCAGCAGAGTGACCGGGCTTTTTCATTTTCAGCTGGCGGCTTTTTTCGTCATGCTGAGAATAAACAGCACCGCGGCGCAGAGCACCACCGACGGCCCGGCCGGGGTATCATAGAAAGCCGAGAAGGTTAACCCGCCGGTAACGGCCAGCATGCCCACGCCCACCGCCACGGCGGCCATCTGCTCCGGCGTACGGGCAAAACGGCGGGCGGTGGCGGCCGGGATAATCAGCAGGGAAGTAATGATCAGCGCCCCGACGAACTTCATCGCCACGCCGATAGTCAGGGCGGTGACCAGCATCAACAGCAGCTTGACCCGCTGCAGCTCCACGCCGTCGACAAACGCCAGGTCCGGACTGATGGTCATCGCCAGCAGATTCCGCCACTGCCAGAGCAGAATGCCAATCACAATCACCACGCCAATGGCAATGGCGATCAGGTCCTGCGGCGTAACCGCCAGCAGATCGCCGAACAGGTACGCCATCAGATCGACGCGGACGTTAGACATCAGACTGACCACCACCAACCCCAGGGACAGCGCGCTGTGCGCCATGATGCCCAGCAGGGTATCGATCGCCAGATGCGGTCGTTTTTCCAGCCACACCAGCCCGCCGGCCAGCAGCAGGGTCACGGCGATCACCGCATAGAACGGATTGACGTTAAGCAATAAACCGAAAGCGACGCCGAGCAGAGACGCATGCGCCAGCGTGTCGCCGAAATAAGACATGCGGCGCCAGACCACAAAGGAGCCCAGCGGACCAGCGGCGCAGGCCAGCATCATCCCGGCAAGCCAGCCAGGTAACAGAAGTTCAATCATTAGCGGCTGTTTCCCCGACGCAGTACAATTCGCCCCTGAAGGTCGTGGCGGTGATTATGGTGGTGGCGGTATATCCCCAGCTGTTCCGCGCCGCGCGGGCCGAACATGGAGATAAACTCCGGGTGCATGGAGACCACCTCCGGTGCGCCAGAGCAGCAGATATGCTGGTTCAGGCACAGAACTTCGTCGGTTTTGGCCATCACCAGATGCAGATCGTGGGATACCATTAGCACCGCGCAGTCCAGTTCATGGCGCAGCTGGTTGATAAGATCGTAGAGCGCCACCTGGCCGTTGACGTCAACACCCTGGGTCGGTTCATCCAGCACCAGCAGCTGCGGACGGTTGAGCAGGGCGCGGGCCAGCAGTACGCGCTGCGTTTCGCCGCCGGAGAGCTTTTGCATCGGCGCATCGATCAGATGCCCCGCCTGCACGCGCTTCAGCGCCGGCAGGATGTCGTCTTTACGGGTGCCCGGGCGCAAACGCAGGAAGCGGCTGACGGTCAGCGGCAGCGTGGCGTCCAGATGCAGTTTCTGCGGCACATAGCCGATGCGCAGGCGTGCGTCACGCTTGATAACACCCTCTGTCGGTGCTACCAGCCCGAGGACCACCCGCACAAGGGTCGATTTGCCGGCGCCGTTGGGGCCCAGCAGGGTTAAGATTTTGCCTGGCGTGAGAGCCAGCGAGATGTCAGACAACACGCGGCGTTGGCCAAAGGCCACCGAGACATTTTCCAGCGTTACAAGGTTTGTCATAGTAATTTAGGGGTTGCACAAGCTAGTGAATGTTATAATATCACATCACACTCACTTATTTCGATGACTAGACGCATTATGTTACATAAAAATACGCTTCTTTGCGCTGGACTTGGCGCTGTTTTTTTGTTCGCGCAGGTACCGCTGGCCAGCGCCGCCGTGGTGACTTCTATGAAACCGCTGGGCTTTATTGCGGCGGCCATCGCCGATGGGGTGACCGAGACCCAGGTGCTGCTGCCCGATGGCGCCTCCGAGCATGATTATTCCCTCCGTCCTTCTGATGTAAAACGCTTACAGAACGCAGACTTAGTGGTGTGGATTGGTCCGGAAATGGAAGCCTTTATGGATAGGTCGACGCAAAGCATTGCGGCGAATAAAAAGGTGACGATTGCCGAGCTGGATGGGGTCAAACCGCTGCTCATCACCGGGGCGGACGACGATGACGATCACCATGGTCATGACCATGGCGCAGCAGAAAAAGGTGACGGCGATCACCATCACGGTATTTACAATATGCATCTGTGGTTATCCCCAGAGATAGCGCGGCTTTCGGCGGTTGCAATCCACGATAAATTATTGGAACTTATGCCGCAGAGTCGAGCCAAACTCGACAGCAACCTGCAGCAGTTCGAGACCGCGCTGGCGGCGACCGACAAGCAGGTGAGCAATGAGCTGGCACCGCTGAAAGGGAAGGGCTATTTCGTTTTTCATGACGCCTACGGTTACTTTGAAAAACACTACGGTTTGACCTCGCTGGGGCACTTTACCGTCAACCCTGAAATACAGCCCGGTGCGCAGCGTTTACACGAAATCAGAACACAACTGGTTGAGCAGAAAGCCACTTGCGTTTTTGCTGAGCCACAGTTCAGGCCAGCGGTTATCGAAGCTGTTGCCCGGGGCACGTCTGTGCGCATGGGGACCCTGGATCCACTGGGGACAGGAATTACGCTGGGTAAAACGAGTTACCCGCAATTCCTCACCCAACTGGCGAATCAGTATTCGAGCTGCCTGAAAGGAGATTAACGAGGAAGTGAATACGTGCAACAGATAGCCCGCGCTGTCACTCAGGCATTCAACAATCTGCCACGACCTCATCGCGTCATGCTGGGGTCGCTTAGCGTTCTTACCTTAGCGGTCGCCGTCTGGCGACCCTACATTTACCACCCGGAATCCGTCCCCATCGTCAGAACCATTGAACTGGAAAAAAGCGAGATCCGTTCCCTGCTGCCGGAAGCCTCCGAGCCGATCGACCAGGCCCCGCAGGAAGAAGAAGCCATTCCTCAGGATGAGCTCGACGAAAAAGCCAATAGCGATGCCGGCGGGCACGAATACGTGGTGTCGACCGGCGATACGCTCAGCAGCATCCTGAACCAGTACGGTATCGATATGGGCGATATCGCCCAGCTTTCCTCCGCCGATAAAGAGCTGCGCAACCTGAAGATTGGCCAGCAGCTCTCCTGGACCCTGACCGCCGACGGCGATCTGCAGAGCCTGACCTGGGAGATGTCCCGCCGCGAGACCCGCACCTATACCCGTGTGGATAACGGTTTTAAAATGAGCAGCGAGCTGCAGAAAGGCGATTGGGTCAACAGCGTGCTGAAGGGCACCGTCGGCGCCAGCTTTGTCTCCAGCGCGCGTGATGCCGGGCTGACCAGCACGGAAATCAACGCGGTGATCAAGGCCATGCAGTGGCAGATGGATTTCCGTAAGCTGAAGAAAGGCGACGAATTCTCGGTATTGATGTCGCGCGAAATGTTCGACGGCAAACGTGAGCAAAGCCAGTTACTCGGCGTGCGTCTTCGCTCTGACGGTAAGGATTACTATGCCATCCGCGCCGAAGACGGCAAATTCTACGACCGCAACGGGACGGGTCTGGCGAAGGGCTTTATGCGCTTCCCAACGGCGCGTCAGTTCCGCGTCTCCTCTAACTTTAATCCGCGTCGTCTGAACCCGGTCACCGGCCGCGTCGCGCCGCACCGTGGCGTCGATTTCGCGATGCCGCAGGGAACGCCAGTGCTGGCGGTGGGCGATGGTGAAGTAGTCGTGGCCAAACGCAGCGGCGCTGCCGGGTATTACGTCGCGATACGCCACGGTCGCACCTATACCACTCGCTACATGCACCTGCGTAAGCTGTTAGTGAAGCCGGGGCAGAAAGTGAAGCGCGGGGATCGCATTGCGCTGTCGGGGAATACCGGACGCTCTACCGGGCCACACCTGCACTACGAAGTGTGGATCAACCAGCAGGCGGTCAACCCGCTGACGGCTAAGCTGCCGCGTACCGAAGGGCTGAGCGGTTCCGACCGGACCGACTATCTGGCGCAGGTCAAAGAGGTCGTTCCGCAGCTGCGGTTTGACTAACCACCGGTCAGTGGAAAGCCGGTGCCCCAGGGCGCCGGCTTTTTCTTTTGTAGGATACCCGACGTCTCGCTACACTATCCCATTATCTTGATTAAGCAGTCGATCTGCGGATTGGGCATGGAAACGAAAAAAAATAATATTGAGTTTATCCCTAAGTTTGAAAAATCCTTTTTACTGCCGCGCTACTGGGGCGCCTGGCTGGGGGTCTTTGCCTTCGCCGGTATTGCGCTGACGCCGCCATCCTTTCGCGATCCGCTCCTCGGCAAACTCGGTCGTCTGGTAGGGCGTCTGGCGAAAAGCTCGCGCCGCCGGGCGCAGATTAATTTGCTGTACTGCTTCCCGGAAAAAAGCGAGTACGAGCGGGAAGCGATTATCGACGCCATGTATGCCTCGGCGCCGCAGGCGATGGTGATGATGGCCGAGCTGGGCCTGCGCGATCCGCAGAAAATCCTTGCCCGCGTCGACTGGCAGGGGAAAGCGATCATCGACGAGATGCAGCGCAATAATGAGAAGGTTATTTTTCTCGTTCCGCATGCATGGGGTGTGGATATCCCGGCGATGCTGATGGCCTCCGGCGGGCAGAAGATGGCGGCGATGTTCCATAACCAGGGTAACCCGGTGTTCGATTACGTGTGGAATACCGTGCGTCGTCGTTTTGGCGGGCGTATGCACGCGCGCAACGATGGGATCAAACCGTTTATTCAGTCGGTGCGCCAGGGCTACTGGGGCTACTATCTGCCCGATCAGGATCACGGCGCCGAACACAGCGAGTTTGTGGATTTCTTTGCCACCTACAAGGCCACGCTGCCGGCGATTGGCCGCTTAATGAAAGTATGCCGCGCCCGCGTCGTACCGCTGTTCCCGGTCTACGATGGCAAGACGCACCGCCTGACGGTGCTGGTGCGCCCGCCGATGGACGATCTGCTGGACGCTGACGATACGACCATCGCCCGGCGGATGAACGAAGAAGTGGAAGTGTTTGTTAAGCCGCACACCGAGCAGTATACCTGGATCCTGAAGCTGCTGAAAACGCGCAAGCCGGGTGAAATCGAGCCCTATAAACGCAAAGAGCTGTTCCCGAAAAAGAAATAAAAAAAGCCTCCGTCAGGAGGCTTTTTTATCTCTACCGTGCTTACTCGACGGTGAGGATACGGGTGGTGTTGGTGCTGCCGATGGTGCTCATCACGTCACCCTGGGTAACGACCACGAGGTCGCCGGAGACCAGATAGCCTTTGTCCCGCAGCAGATTGACGGCGTCGTGCGCGGCGGCCACCCCGTCATTCTGGCTGTCGAAGAACACCGGCGTCACCCCGCGGTAGAGGGCGGTCAGGTTCAGGGTGCGCTCGTGGCGGGAGAGGGCGAAAATCGGCAGACCGGAGCTAATGCGCGAAGTCATCAGCGCGGTACGGCCCGATTCGGTCATGGTGATGATGGCGGTGATGCCTTTCAGGTGGTTGGCGGCATACATCGCCGACATGGCAATCGCTTCTTCCACGTTGTCGAACTGGACGTCCAGACGGTGTTTGGAGACGTTGAGGCTAGGGATTTTTTCCGCGCCCAGACACACGCGCGCCATCGCGGCCACGGTTTCCGAAGGATACTGACCGGCGGCGGTCTCCGCGGAGAGCATCACCGCATCGGTACCATCCAGCACGGCGTTGGCCACGTCCATCACTTCCGCGCGAGTCGGCATCGGGTTGGTGATCATCGACTCCATCATCTGGGTGGCGGTGATGACGGAACGGTTCAGCTGACGGGCACGACGGATCAGCGCTTTCTGGATGCCCACCAGCTCAGGATCGCCGATCTCGACGCCGAGGTCGCCACGGGCAACCATTACCACATCGGAGGCGAGGATCACGTCGTCCATCGCATCCTGATCGCAAACCGCTTCGGCACGCTCAACTTTGGCGACGATTTTCGCATCGCAGCCGGCATCGCGCGCCAGGCGACGGGCGTAGTTCAGGTCTTCGCCGCAGCGCGGGAAAGAGACGGCCAGGTAGTCGACGCCGATTTTAGCGGCGGTGACGATATCAGCTTTATCTTTGTCGGTCAGCGCTTCGGCAGACAGGCCGCCGCCCAGCTTGTTGATCCCTTTGTTGTTGGACAACGGGCCGCCGACGGTCACTTCAGTGAACACTTTCATCCCCTGAACTTCGAGGACTTTCAGCTGCACGCGACCATCGTCGAGCAATAAGATATCGCCCGGCACGACGTCCGCCGGCAGGCCTTTATAGTCGATCCCGACTTTCTCTTTGTCGCCTTCGCCTTTGCCAAGGTTTGCGTCGAGCAGGAATTTATCGCCGACGTTGAGGAAAATTTTGCCTTCTTTGAAGGTCGATACGCGAATTTTTGGTCCCTGGAGGTCGCCGAGGATGGCCACATGACGGCCCAGTTTTGCCGCAATCTCACGCACTTTGTCGGCACGGAGCTGATGATCTTCCGGGGTGCCGTGAGAGAAGTTCATACGTACTACGTTTGCGCCCGCGGCGATAACCTTTTCCAGGTTGTTATCGCGGTCAGTTGCCGGGCCTAAGGTAGTAACGATTTTGGTTCTGCGAAGCCTTCTGGACATGTAATACTCCGTTGACTGATACAACTTTGGTGTTGCGTGAACATGGATTCGGTAGCGCCAGCCTGCAACGTCGCACAGCCGGATCGTTATCGAAGGTGTAATGGGGTACTGCTTGTTATCAACTTTTATTGATTATCACTGGGTACGAATGGTTCTTTATCAAAACGCGATTCCTTCAGCGCTTCCTTGACCCTCTTCAAGTTATCTCTGAATTTTGCCCCCCGACGCAAGGTAAAGCCAGTCGCCAACACGTCAATGACGGTCAACTGGGCCAAACGGGAGACCATCGGCATATAGATGTCGGTATCTTCCGGCACATCAAGGGTAATGGCGAGCGTGGCTTCCCTGGCTAGCGGCGTACCGGCGGAGGTGAGCGCGATCACCATGGCATCGTTTTCACGAGCCAGCTGCGCCAGCTCCACCAGGCTCTTGGTTCTTCCGGTATGCGAGATAATCACCACCACATCATCGTCATCGCAATTCATACAGCTCATGCGTTGCAGGACAATGTCGTCGGAATAGATGACCGGCACGTTAAAGCGGAAAAATTTGTTCATCGCGTCGTGAGCGACCGCCGCTGAGGAGCCGAGGCCGAAAAAGGCGATTTTTTTTGCCTGAGTCAGCAGATCCACCGCGCGATTTACCGCCGACATGTCGAGAGAATGGTGCACCTGATCTAAACTCGCCATGGCCGATTCGAATATTTTTCCCGTGTATGACTCAACGCTGTCGTCTTCATCGACATTCCGGTTAACATAGAGCGTGCCGTGCGCAAGGCTCTGGGCCAGATGCAGTTTGAAGTCAGGGAATCCGCGGGTTTCGAGACTACGGCAGAAGCGATTGACGGTCGGTTCGCTAACCCCGGCCTCAAGGGCGAGGGCGGCGATGCTCGAATGAATGGCCTGCTCGGGGGTGGCGAGGATCACTTCCGCCACTTTGCGTTCAGATTTGCTAAGGTGTTCCAGTCGGGACTGGATTTTTTCCAGCATGTTCATTAGTAACAGGGCGCTCATCAATGGAAACGATTTCATTAATGGGTGAAATCATTGGGCGTTTTAGCAAGAATATACCCCTCCGCAAGCGCAAGCGGTGAGGAATGACGTGAAATGATGTTGTTTTTTTTCATTACATGATCAGGGTCGTATTTTACTGACCTGAACCAGGTACAAACAACGAACAATAACGGCCGAATGCCCAAATCATCGCCGAATGTTTTCACCCTGTGCGGTTTTACCGCCGCAAACGAAGGGGAAGGCTTTCGGGAAATACGTAAACACAGTACAGTGCAGTGTAAGAAAATTACAAATATAGCCTGGCAAAAGCACCAGACTATCAACTGAGGAGAATGACATGGCGGTAACGCAAACGGCCCAGGCATGCGACCTGGTCATTTTCGGCGCGAAGGGCGACCTGGCGCGGCGTAAATTGTTGCCTTCCCTGTATCAGCTTGAAAAGGCGGGCCAGATCCACGCTGACACCAGAATCATTGGCGTCGGCCGTGCCGACTGGGATAAAGCGGCTTATACCAAAGTCGTGCGCGAAGCGCTGGAAACCTTCATGAAGGAAAAAATTGATGAAGGTTTGTGGGATACCCTGAGCGGACGCCTGGAGTTCTGTAATCTTGACGTCAATGACACCAGCGGCTTCACCCGCCTGGGTGAGATGCTGGATCAAAAGAACCGTGTCACCATCAACTATTTCGCCATGCCGCCGAGCACCTTTGGCGCGATCTGTAAAGGGCTGGGCGAAGCGAAGCTTAATGCCAAGCCAGCGCGCGTGGTCATGGAAAAACCGCTCGGCACCTCGCTGGAAACCTCCCGTGAAATCAACGACCAGGTCGGCGAGTTTTTTGAAGAGTGTCAGGTCTACCGTATCGACCACTATCTCGGTAAAGAGACGGTCCTCAACCTGCTGGCGCTGCGCTTCGCCAACTCCCTGTTCGTCAATAACTGGGACTGCCGCACCATCGATCACGTCGAAATCACCGTCGCGGAAGAGGTGGGTATTGAAGGGCGCTGGGGTTACTTCGACCAGGCCGGGCAGATGCGCGACATGATCCAGAACCACCTGCTGCAGATCCTGTGCATGATTGCCATGTCGCCGCCGTCCGATCTCAGCGCCGACAGCATCCGTGATGAAAAGGTCAAGGTGCTGAAATCCCTGCGCCGTATTGACCGCTCCAACGTGCGCGAGAAAACCGTTCGCGGCCAGTATACCGCCGGCTTTGCCCAGGGCAAAAAAGTGCCTGGCTATCTCGAAGAGGAGGGGGCCAACAAGACCAGCAACACCGAAACCTTCGTGGCGATCCGAGTCGATATCGATAACTGGCGCTGGGCTGGCGTACCGTTCTATCTGCGCACCGGCAAACGTCTGCCGACCAAATGCTCAGAGGTAGTGGTTTACTTCAAAACCCCGGAACTGAATCTGTTTAAAGAGACCTGGCAGGAGCTGCCGCAGAACAAGCTGACCATTCGCCTGCAGCCGGACGAAGGGGTAGATATCCAGGTACTGAACAAAGTGCCGGGCCTCGATCATAAACATAACCTGCAGATCACTAAACTGGATCTGAGCTATTCCGAGACCTTTAACCAGACGCACCTGGCCGATGCCTATGAACGTCTGCTGCTGGAGACCATGCGTGGCATCCAGGCGCTGTTCGTTCGCCGCGACGAAGTAGAAGAGGCGTGGAAATGGGTTGACTCCATTACCGAAGCCTGGGCAGCCGACCGCGATGCGCCGAAACCCTATCAGGCCGGGACCTGGGGACCGGTTGCGTCGGTGGCCATGATCACTCGCGACGGTCGTTCATGGAACGAGTTCGAGTAAGGCTGGAGGCTAATCCGTCAGGGTTATTTTACCGGTAACATGATCTGACGCAGAAAGTCGCACGCTTTTTAATCTTTTAAGCCCCGTGAGGATTCACCCACGGGGCTTTTTTTATTACACTGCCTGCAGACATTTTGCCCCTGAGCGCTGGTGTTTGTGGCCTTTACCACGTCAACACGTCATCACGCAGCGGCCGGACAGATAAAAATTTGAGGAGCCTTTATGAATTCGACAATGTTACGGGTAACAAATCGCATTATCGAACGGTCGCGTGACACCCGCGCGGCTTACCTCGCAAGGATTAACCAGGCCAAAACCGACACCGTGCATCGTGCGCAACTGGCCTGCGGCAATCTGGCTCACGGATTCGCGGCCTGCCAGGCTGACGACAAAGCCTCCCTGAAGAGCATGTTGCGCAACAACATTGCCATCATCACCTCCTACAACGACATGTTGTCCGCTCACCAGCCCTATGAACACTACCCGGAGATCATCCGCAAAGCGCTGCACAGCGCCAATGCGGTCGGCCAGGTCGCCGGCGGCGTGCCGGCGATGTGCGACGGCGTAACGCAGGGGCAGGACGGGATGGAGCTTTCACTCCTGAGCCGCGAGGTGATCGCTATGTCCGCCGCCATCGGCCTGTCGCATAACATGTTCGACGGGGCCCTGTATCTCGGGGTCTGCGATAAAATTGTTCCCGGTCTGACCATGGCGGCGCTCTCATTTGGCCATCTGCCGTCGGTCTTTATTCCCTCCGGTCCGATGGCCAGCGGCCTGCCGAATAAAGAGAAGGTTCGCATTCGCCAGCTGTATGCAGAAGGGAAAGTTGACCGTATGGCGCTCCTGGAGTCCGAAGCCGCCTCTTATCACGCGCCGGGGACCTGTACTTTCTACGGAACGGCGAACACCAACCAGATGGTGGTCGAATTTATGGGCATGCAGCTGCCGGGCTCGTCCTTTGTCCATCCGGATGCTCCGCTGCGGGAAGCACTGACCGCCGCCGCCGCGCGCCAGGTCACCCGCATGACCGGCAACGGCAATGAGTGGATGCCGCTGGGCAAAATGTTTGACGAAAAAGTGGTGGTCAACGGCATCGTGGCGCTGCTGGCGACCGGTGGCTCCACCAACCACACTATGCACCTGGTGGCGATGGCCCGCGCGGCGGGAATTATCATTAACTGGGACGATTTCTCCGACCTGTCAGACGTGGTGCCGCTGCTGGCGCGCCTCTATCCCAACGGCCCGGCGGATATCAACCACTTCCAGGCGGCAGGCGGCGTTCCGGTACTGGTGCGCGAGCTGCTGAAAGGCGGCCTGCTGCATGAGGATGTTCACACCGTGGCCGGCTTTGGCCTGTCGCGCTACACCCTGGAGCCATGGCTGAATAACGGCGAGCTGGACTGGCGCGAAGGGGCGACAGCGCCATTGGACGACCAGGTCATCGCGACCTTTGAAAAACCATTCTCCCGCCACGGCGGCACCAAGGTGCTGAGCGGCAACCTGGGACGCGCGGTGATGAAAACTTCGGCGGTCCCGGTGGAGAACCAGGTGATTGAAGCGCCGGCGGTGGTATTTGAGAGCCAGCACGACGTGTTGCCGGCCTTTGAAGCGGGGCTGCTGGACAAAGACTGCGTGGTGGTGGTCCGTCATCAGGGGCCAAAAGCGAACGGGATGCCAGAATTACATAAACTTATGCCGCCACTTGGTGTATTATTGGACCGCCGTTTCAAAATAGCGCTGGTGACCGATGGCCGACTCTCTGGCGCCTCCGGTAAAGTTCCGTCTGCCATTCACGTCACGCCTGAAGCGTATGATGGCGGCTTGCTGGCGAAAGTGCGCGATGGCGATCTTATTCGCGTTAACGGACAGACGGGGGAACTGACGCTGCTGGTGGATGAGGCCGAACTGGCGGCGCGTCAGCCGCATATCCCTGACCTCAGCGCGTCGCGCGTGGGAACCGGTCGGGAGATGTTTGGGGCGCTGCGTGAGAAGCTCTCTGGCGCGGAGCAGGGCGCAACCTGCATCACTTTTTAAGACGATTTAATTTCTAGATCTGGCGAGAGAAAATCCTGATGAAAAACTGGAAAACAACAGCAGAAGCAATCCTCACCTCCGGTCCGGTTGTCCCGGTTATCGTAGTGAAAAAGCTGGAACACGCGGTACCGATGGCGAAAGCGCTGGTGGCGGGCGGCGTTCGCGTGCTGGAAGTTACCCTGCGCACCGAGTGCGCCCTGGAGGCGATCCGCGCGATTGCCAAAGAAGTTCCGGACGCGATTGTCGGCGCGGGCACGGTTACCAACGTTGAGCAGTTGAAAGCGGTAACGGAAGCCGGCGCGCAGTTCGCTATCAGCCCGGGTCTTACCGAATCCCTGCTGAAAGCGGCGACCGAAGACGGCACCATCCCGCTGATCCCGGGGATCAGCACGGTATCTGAGCTGATGCTGGGTATGCAGTATGGCCTGAAAGAGTTTAAATTCTTCCCGGCGGAAGCCAACGGCGGCGTGAAAGCCCTGCAGGCGATTGCGGGTCCGTTCGGCCACATTCGTTTCTGCCCGACCGGCGGTATCTCTCCGGCCAACTACCGTGACTACCTGGCGCTGAACAGCGTACTGTGCATCGGCGGTTCCTGGCTGGTGCCAGCCGACGCCCTCGAAGCCGGCGACTACGATCGCATCACCACCCTCGCGCGAGAAGCGGTGGAAGGCGCGAAATAAACCACGCCTCCAGGTCAACAACCCGGTCTGCGGCAACGCGACCGGGTTTTTTTGTCTTTACCCTTCGACGATGACCGCCGCGGCGGCGGCTTTAGCCCGCGCCACGGCTTCCTCAACCGAATCGGCGACGGCGAGGGTTACCCCCAGGCGGCGGGTACCGTCAATCTCCGGCTTGCCGAACAGACGCAGCTGCAGGCCAGCCCCGACGGCCGACTGCAGCTGGCCAAAGCTGACGTTCTGGCTGGACAACTGCGGAAGGATCACCGCGGAGGCGGCCGGACCATACTGGCGGATAGCGCCGACGGGTAGCCCGAGGAAGGCGCGAACGTGCAGGGCGAATTCCGAGAGATCCTGGGAGATAAGCGTCACCATCCCGGTGTCGTGTGGTCGCGGGGAGACTTCGCTGAAGATCACCTCGTCGCCGCATACGAACAGCTCCACGCCAAACAGACCATAACCTCCCAGCGCCAGCACCACCTCGCGGGCGATGGCCTGGGCACGCTCGAGGGCCAGGTCGCTCATCTGCTGCGGCTGCCAGGACTCGCGGTAATCGCCGTCTTCCTGACGATGGCCAACCGGAGCGCAGAAATGCACGCCATCGACAGCGCTGACGGTGAGCAGGGTGATTTCGAAATCGAAGTTCACCACCCCCTCGACGATCACCCGTCCGGCGCCAGCGCGGCCGCCCTGCTGCGCATAGCGCCAGGCTTCGCTGAGCTGGTCAGCCGAGCGGATAAAGCTCTGGCCTTTGCCGGAGGAGCTCATCACCGGTTTAACGATGCATGGCAAACCGATCTCGGTAACCGCCGCGCGGAAGCCTTCTTCGCTGTCGGCAAAACGATAGCAGGAAGTGGGAAGCTGCAGCTCTTCCGCCGCCAGGCGGCGAATGCCTTCGCGGTTCATGGTGAGCTTTGCCGCCCGCGCCGTGGGGACCACTTTCTGCCCGGCCTGTTCCAGTTCGACCAGGGTGTCGGTAGCGATAGCTTCGATCTCCGGCACGATGTAATCGGGTTTTTCCTGTTCAATCAGGGCGCGCAGGCTCTCGCCGTGCAGCATATTGATGACGTGGGCGCGGTGGGCGACCTGCATCGCCGGGGCATCGGGGTAGCGGTCTACGGCGATGGTTTCAATGCCCAGACGCTGACATTCAATAGCGACTTCTTTACCCAACTCGCCGGAACCTAACAACATAACTTTGGTGGCTGCCGGGCGCAGCGCGGTGCCTAATACAGTCATAACTCTCATCCGCAGTAAAAATAGATGGCAGCGATTATAAACGAAAACGTTTGCGTATGTCTTTACGCGCGTAACGCGCGTGAGTTGAGTCCGGGAGGGAAATTTGCTATACTGTATAAAAATACAGTGTTGAGAGGCTGCAGTATGGCGGTTGAAATTAAATATGTGGTGATCCGCGAAGGTGAGGAAAAAATGTCTTTTGCCAGCAAAAAAGAGGCCGACGCTTACGACAAAATGCTCGATCTGGCAGAGGTGCTGAATGACTGGCTGGTGGCATCGCCGCTGGAGATGGATGACGTCCAGCGCGATACCATGGCGATGTGGCTGGCGGAGCGTAAAGAAGCGCTGCAGCATATCCTGCGAGTTGGCCGACTGCCGGAGCAAGAGACGCCCGCACAGGACGCCTCCGCGCCGTCGGCTACCGCCGAGACTTCTCCGGCGGGTGATGACGCCGTGCCGGCGGCCAAAGCGCGCAAAGCCAAGGCAGCCTGAACGCTGGCGGTCAGTCACTGGTCGGTCGGCTCCGATGCTGCCGTCGCACGTACCTTTGCGCATCTTTAGCCATATCTAACATTTCCTGACATCGCGTCGTTTAGGCTGATAACAGTGTTTGTCACCTGAGAGGAAAACCATGGCTAACTGGCTACATCAACTGCAGTCGCTGCTCGGGCAGCAGGGTGCGTCACCGTCCGGCGAGTCGTCAAAAGGGAGCGGCCTGCTGCCCGGCGCCATCGGTGGGCTGGCCGGATTGCTGGTGGCCAGCAAATCGTCACGCAAATTGTTGGCGAAATATGGCACTAGCGCGCTGCTGGCAGGCGGCGGGGCGGTGGCGGGCACGGTGTTATGGAACAAGTATCAGCAGAAAATGCGCGCGCAGAATACGTCCGCCCAGGCGCCTGAGACGGCAGCGGCGCCGACGGATGTCGATCCGCGTAGCGTCCGGCTGATCACGGCCCTGGTATTTGCCGCGAAAAGCGACGGTCATATTGATGACCACGAGCGGGCGAATATTGAAACTCAGCTGCGGGCGGCCAATATTGACGTTCAGGCCCGGGTGCTAATTGACCAGGCGCTGGCCCAGCCGCTGGATCCGCAGCGTCTCGCCGAGGGCATCATCGACCCGCAGGAGGCGCTGGAGATCTACTACGTCAGCTGCGCGGTGATTGATATCGACCATTTTATGGAGCGTAGCTACCTTAATGCGCTGGGAGACGCCCTGGCGCTGCCGAAAGATGTCCGGGCCGATATAGAACAGGATATCCAGTCACAAAAACAAGCGCTAAGCGTCTAAATCATCACGTTTCGCTTGCATCGCTCGCGTCTTTTGCCACCCTTATATACACGTCATCATTCAGGCGCCACCCTGCGCCCTGAATGCTCTTGTGTCACGATAAAGCAGCAGAAGAATAACATGCCACCTAAAGCTAAACGGATCCCTCACGCCATGACCTTGCATGGCGATACACGCATCGATAATTATTACTGGCTGCGCGACGATGAGCGCGCGCGACCTGACGTGCTGGAGTATCTGCACGCGGAGAACGCTTACGGCAAGCAAGTGATGGATTCGCAGCTCAGCCTGCAGGAGCGTCTGCTGAAGGAGATTATCGACCGCATTCCGCAGCGGGAAGTCTCTGCCCCCTACAGTAAAAACGGCTTTCGCTACCGTCAGGTGTATGAGCCGGGCTGCGAATACGCTATCTACCAGCGGCAGTCGGTGCTGAAAGAAGAGTGGGATGAGTGGGAGATCCTGCTCGATGCCAACCAGCGTGCGGCGAAGAGCGAGTTCTACACCCTGGGCGGACTGGGCATTGCGCCCAACAACCAGCTAATGGCGGTGGCGGAAGATTACCTTTCCCGCCGCCAGTACGGCCTGCGCTTTTGCGACCTCAGCAACGGCGAGTGGTACCCGGAAATCCTCGAAAATGTCACCTCCGGCTTTGCCTGGAGCAACGATTCACGCTTTGTTTGGTATGTGCGTAAACATCCCACCACGCTGCTCCCTTATCAGGTCTGGCGCCACACCGTCGGGACACCGGCGCAGAGCGACGCGCTGGTCTACGAGGAAAAAGATGAGACCTTCTACGTCAGCGTGCATAAAACCACCTCCCAGCAGTTCGTGGTAATTTATCTCTCCAGCGCCACCACCAGCGAAGTGCTGCTGCTCAACGCCGAACTGCCAGACGCCGAGCCGGTCTGCTTTCTGCCACGGCGTAAAGATCATGAATACAGTCTTGATCACTATCAGCACGCTTTCTATCTTCGTTCCAACCGGGAGGGGAAGAATTTCGGCCTCTACCGTACCGTGCTGCGTGATGAAGAACAGTGGACCACGCTGATCCCCCCGCGTCACGACGTGATGCTCGAAGGATTTACCCTGTTTACCGACTGGCTGGTTGTGGAAGAGCGTCAGCGTGGCCTGACCAGTCTGCGGCAAATTAACCGCAAGACCCGGGAGGTGGTGGGGATCGCTTTTGACGATCCGGCCTATGTCACCTGGCTTGCCTATAATCCGGAGCCCGAAACGTCGCGACTGCGCTACGGCTATTCCTCCATGACTACGCCGGATACGCTGTTTGAACTGGATATGGATACCGGCGAACGAAGAGTGATCAAACAGCAGGAGGTAAAGGGGCTGGATACGAGCTGCTACCAGAGCGAACACCTGTGGGTGACCGCCCGCGATGGCGTCGAAGTTCCGGTCTCTCTGGTCTACCATCGCGAACATTTTCGCAAAGGGAGCAACCCGCTGCTGGTCTATGGCTATGGCTCATATGGCGAGAGTATCGATGCCGATTTCAGCGCCAGCCGGCTGAGCCTGCTCAACCGCGGCTTTGTCTACGCCATCGCCCACGTCCGCGGCGGCGGCGAGCTGGGTCAGCAATGGTATGAAGACGGTAAATTCCTGTGTAAGAAAAATACCTTCAACGACTATCTGGACGTCTGTGACGCGCTGCTTGCCCAGGGGTACGGCGATCCGCGGCTTTGCTACGGCATGGGGGGCAGCGCCGGCGGAATGCTGATGGGCGTGGCCGTGAATGAACGGCCAGAGCTGTTCCATGGCGTGATAGCCCAGGTGCCGTTCGTCGATGTGGTGACCACCATGCTGGATGAAACTATTCCGCTGACCACCGGCGAATTTGAAGAGTGGGGAAATCCGCAGGATGAAACCTATTATCACTATATGAAAAGCTACAGTCCCTATGACGGCGTGAGGGCGCAGGCCTATCCCCACATGCTGGTGACTACCGGTCTGCATGATTCCCAGGTGCAATACTGGGAGCCGGCTAAATGGGTGGCGAAACTGCGGGAACTGAAAACCGACGATAACCTGCTGCTGCTCTGCACCGATATGGATTCCGGACATGGCGGAAAATCCGGGCGCTTTAAAAGCTATGAAGGGGTGGCGCTGGAGTACGCCTTTTTCATCGCCCTGGCGCAGGGGACACTGCCGGGAAAAGCGGCAGTGTAGGCGCTATTCCCCGAGGTAATGCCTGAGCGTCAGGCGCAGTTCGGGGCTCATGCGGTCGAGATTGTTGAATAACCAGCGCAGATAGCCTGGATCGTTTTCAGCAATCTCGGCGACGGCCTTACCCCGGTATTTGCCGAAGGTAAAAGTAGTCAGCAGCGCCGGCCGACCGGTGATATCGGCCATTTCGTCAGGGGTCCAGCCGGAAACATTGATGATATCCAGCAGCAGCGCGGCGGTGATATAGCAGTCATACAGCGCCCGGTGGTGATGCAGTCCCGGCGGCGTAGTCACGTTCAGCTTACGTGATTTATATAACCCCATATTGCTGTATTTGATTCCCGGCCACAGGCGTCGGGCCAGCTTCATCGTACAGATCCACTCGCCGTGCATCTCCGGCAACACCCGGCGATCGAAGCTGGCGTTATGCGCGACGTACCACGGGCTGCCATGATAGTGCGGAATAATCTCCTCAATCCACGGCTTATCAGCGACCATCTCTTCCGTGATCCGGTGGATAGCCATCGCCTGCGGGCTGATGGGCCGATCGGGACGCACCAGATGGCTCATGGGATTGGTAATTTGCCCGTCGACTATATCGACCGAGGCGATTTCAACGATGCCCCCCTGCAGGCCGCAGGTTTCGGTATCAATGACGCGCAGCATGGCTCGCTCCAGAGCAAAACAATAAGCGTAATGGAATTGGCCGGGCTTGCCAACCGACGGGGAGGAGGCGAGCGCGCATTATTTCTGTTTCGGCTCCCACGGTAGTCGCGAAAGGGAGACGGAGGCCAGCCGATGGGCGATCAGTCGTTCACGGAACCAGTCGCGCAGATGTGCAGGCTGTTCACGCTCGACTAAATCAGCGACCACCGGCATATTGTACCGCTCCTTAAAAGCAACGCCGGCGGCGGCGAGATCGACATTGACTTTATCCATCTCATCTTGCGAAATTTTGGCCAGATTTCTTTCCATCATCCACTCCACTCTGCTTATAAATCCGGTCAGGGCCAGATGCCTGGCTCGACTCTGGCATTATACAGGGTTATTCTCTGTGCTACAGACATAACAAAAGGGAATGACGAATATGCGACTTCTTGCTGGACGCGCGTTGCGCCTCTCCGTTGCGCTTGCCGGGATGTTAACCGCGGCGGGCGCCTTCGCCCACGCTCACCTGCAGCAGCAGATCCCGACCGCCGGGGCGCAGCTTTCAGCTTCCCCACAGACGCTGACGCTCAGTTTTTCCGAAGGTATTGAACCCGCATTCAGCGGCGTGACCGTCACCGGTCCGCAGCAGCATGCGGTGGCTACCGGAAAACTGACCCGCAGCGCCGATAATCCGGCCGAGGTCACGTTACCTTTGGCGGAAGCCTTGCCGCCGGGAGAGTACACCGTGGCATGGCATGTGGTCTCGGTGGATGGTCATAAAACCAAAGGGCAATATACCTTTAGCGTGAAGTAAGCGATGCTGACCGGGCTCTATATTACCCTGCGCTTTGGGCACTTTATCTCCCTGATGCTGGCTTTTGGCTGCGTGCTGTATGGCGCCTGGTGGGCGCCGGTACCGCTGAGACGCGTGCTGATGCTGCGCTTTTATCCACTACTGCGCCCGCTGCTGCTGATCGGCGCGATCTCTACGCTGGCGCTGTATCTCCTGCAGGGAGGAATGATGGGCGAAGGCTGGACGGATGTCTGGCGACCCGCCGTCTGGCAGGCGGTGGCCGGGACCCACTTTGGTGGAGTGTGGATCTGGCAGATCCTACTGGCGTGGATCGCGCTTGCGGTAGTGTGGATCCGTCCCCGTCACGGCGCCCGCCAGCTGGTGGCCCTGCTGGCGGCACAGCTGCTGCTTTCCGCCGGGGTAGGGCACGCCGCTATGCACGATGGTCTCACCGGCGTGCTGCAGCGGACAAACCACGCTGTGCATCTCTTCTGCGTCGCCAGCTGGTTTGGCGGTCTGTTGCCCTTTATCTATTGCCTGCGCCTGGCGCAGGGGCGCTGGCGGCCGGCCGCGGTCTATACCATGGCGCGCTTTTCACGTTACGGGCATCTGGCCGTCGCCGGCACGATTGCCAGCGGAGCGCTCAATGCGCTGTTGATCCAGGGAGGATTGATTGGCGCATCGCCGTGGGGACGCATGTTGTTGATCAAATGTGCGCTGGTCGCCGGGATGGTGGTAATTGCGTTAGTGAACAGGTATGTTCTGGTACCGCGCATGTCGGCAAGCGGTTCGCGGGCGGAAAGCCTGATCCTGCGAACCACGCAGGCTGAAATAGGGCTGGGCGCGCTGGCGCTGCTGGCCGTCAGTCTGTTTGCCACCTGGGAACCTTATTGAATTAACTGGCAAAATCATGAAAAAAATTGTTCTGACCATGTTGTTACTGGCAAGCTCCGGGGCTGCTCTGGCAGCGCCACAAATTATCACCGTGAGCCGTTTTGAGGTGGGGAAGGAGAGCTGGGCGTTCAACCGGGAAGAGGTTATGTTGACCTGTCGACCGGGTAACGCGCTTTACGCCATCAACCCGAGCACGCTGGTTCAGTATCCGCTCAATGAGGTGGCTGAGCAGCAGGTCAAAGCCGGCAAAACCACCGCGCAGCCGATCTCAGTGATCCAGAACGACGATCCGCAGCATCCGGGACAAAAAATGAGCCTCGCGCCCTTTATCGAGCGAGCGCAGAAGCTCTGCTAAACTTTCTCGCTATCCTGCTGTAATAACATTAAAAAAACCGCCCTTGCCGGACAACGGCAGTGGCGGTTTTTTCGCTGGCAGGGGCCCCCTTTCCAGGAATTATGCAGCCACTTTGGCCGCGGACTGGAAAAGCTGACGCGTTAAACTATTCTTATAGTGCAAGGCGACTTAGCCTGCATTAATGCCAACTTTTAGCGCACGGCTCTCTCCCAAGAGCCATTTCCCTGGACCGAATACAGGAATCGTATTCGGTCTCTTTTTATCTTTATCTGTCTTCTTTCTCAATAGCCAGCGACATCCTGTCAGTCAAACACCCGCTGGCCTCTGGATGTCCCGTTATAGCACACCGTTTTTAGCATACACAATTCATTTACACATAAATCGCATCCTGTGGAAGGGGGAGGTGGCAAAGGTGGAACCGTAAACGAGGGCGGAGAAAAGAAAAAACCTGCACCTAAACAGGCCCGGCGTGCAGGTTAACTGGCGGGCCAACATCGGAAGCCTGCTAGTATACATATTTGTATGATAAATAAAATAAGCAAAATCTAAACGATTTGGCAATTCATGCGATTACACCTCGCCGGCTGACGAGGTGGCATAAATAATAAGCACGAGCACTTTTGCGGGCGGAAAATATTATTGCGGAACGCTGAATGTAGGGTATATCTGACTTTCCAGATAGCAGAGCAATAGCCAAATTTCATCGCTGAAAATAAACCATATGCTCCCGAGCAGAATGACCGCCAGAATAATCAGCAGAAAAATTTCGGTTTTACTCATTATGCAAGCGACTATCCGGTGGCCTTCGGGGACCCTGATAGTAGCGAAATATTGACATAATAAGCAAACGCCATGTTGTAATTCGGCTTCACCGACAGCGCAATTTAGTCACCGGCATGCCGCTGCGTCAATATTGCCACCTGCTCCGTCAGCTGATCCAGCAGCTGGAATCGCCGCCGATATTCAGCCCGTTTTTTACTGGCGATACTCTCCAGCGATTTTCTTTCCAGACATAGCGGTAGCCGCCAGCGCCAGGGGCTTTCCGGCTGGCCGTCGATAGACTGCCAGAACTCGTCGTAGCTGGCGTGGAAATGGCGGCCTTTGCTCAGGCGATAGCGCAGGGCGCGGAACACGTGACCATTATCGCTGACGCCGTAAATAGCCGCGATTTGGCTGCGCGCGGCCAGCTGCCAGATAAACTCCAGCAGCAGGCGCTTCGGAAACAGGCCGTAGCAGGCGCGAGTCGCCTGCTTTATCACCTCATGAGAAACGTGACGTCGTGGCCCCTGCAGACCGCCGATAACCAGCTGCCAGGCATCGTGATCACGGGTTACGCTGAAGGTGGCGCTGGCCAGCAGGGTGTGGTCGCTGTCGCGCAGCCACAGAGTGGTTTCACCCTCACGTTCGGCTTTGCCTGCCGAGGAGGCATAAAGAGTAAACCGGCGGTCCTCTTTTCCGTTTAACGTCAGCAGCGGGACCTCAGACACCGCGGTCATAGCGTGCGCCAGCCGCGATCCGCGTAGGGTGTCGATATAACGATAATGGTTGATTACCGCCACCGCCCGCTGCCAGGCGTTGAGATCGCGGGTCAGATATTGACGGTGTACTTTGCCCGGCAGCGTAGCCTGCGCGGCCAGCAGCTGATTAAAATCATCCCGAGCGCTGAGCGCTTCCAGCATCGCTCTGGTGGCGTTATAAAATAAGGCCGTGCGCAGCAAAAACTTAAAGCGGTAATTTTTTTGCCGCCAGATGGGGGCAGGTGTCAATCTGCCCATCACCAGATCGGCAATAAGATGCGAGCGCGGCGCTAGCACGCCGGATGAATGCAGGCTATTGTCTGTCACGATAAACACCTCGTTGTGATTTCCCCCTATTTTAAAGCGAGCCACTGACAAGCTTAATCCTCTGGCGGACTATATTTGCCGTCTGTTTAAAATTGATTGAGGTGTAAATTAAATTCCGTGGACCTTTGCTGGAATTACCTATAATTACCGCTGAGAGGTAATTATATGTATCAACGTATTAACGGCAGCGACTGGCGTAATATCTGGCTGATGGGCGATCTGCATGGCTGCTTTGCGCTGCTGATGAATCGCCTGCGTCAGCTGCGTTTTGATCCCTGGGCCGATCTGCTGATCTCGGTGGGCGATCTGATCGATCGCGGGCCGCAGAGCGCCGATTGTCTTGGCCTGTTGCGCTGTCGCTGGTTCAGGGCCGTTCGGGGGAATCATGAGCAGATGGCGCTGGAGGCGCTGGAGAGCGGAGATATGCGGCTCTGGCAGATGAACGGTGGCGACTGGTACGTCAAGGGCGATGCGCGGCAGCGGGCCGACGTCGATCGGCTGCTGGCGCACTGTCGGCGGCTACCGTTGATTATTGAAGTGGAATGCAAGAAAGCGCGGCATGTGATCGCCCACGCCGATTACCCGGCGCCGGTCTATCGCTGGCAGCAGCCGGTGGATCCCCAACGGGTACTATGGAGCCGCCATCGTCTGAGTGAACACCTGGCGGGGCGCCATGGCGCTATTGGCGGCGCAGACCATTTCTGGTTTGGCCATACGCCGCTTCAGGCGCGTTATGACCACGATAATCAACACTATATTGATACGGGCGCTGTGTTTGGTGGGACGCTGACGCTGGTGGCGCTGCAGTCGGCAGGCTAAAAGTCGCTGTATTCGCTGGCGGGTTGCCAGAAGCCATCAATAAAATCTTCTATCGGGTAGCAGCCACCGTGGCGGATCCGCTGATCCTCCATCGCCACTAAGCACTGCGTTTCCTCGCGGTAGACGTCAACCACAATGTCCTCGCAGCCGCCATCCAGATAGCAAATAAACAACACTAAGGCAAACATCCTGGCCTCATGCTCGGGTTCACATACTATTTAGTGTAGGGGATGACGGCGGGACGGGGAAATAAATAACCCGTCTCAGGCGACGGGTTCATTGGTGTCAGGCAAGGCGCATGACCCAGGCATCGGACTGGCGGTCGTAATGTTTACGGTAGAGAACGGAATGTTCGCCATTGAGAATCGCGGGCACGCTGGTGTCGGCATCCCAGGCGTCAAGCTGCATACATAAGTCTGGATCGGATTTGCAGGGTATGCTTAACGTTCGCTCACCCTGATGCTCACCGTGCAGTTCGGCATCGTCTATTTCGAACGCGCCGATGCGGACATTGGTTTTACTCATCGCTTCACCCCATTTTTCAGCTGAGTTGTGGTACGACCAGTTATGGCCGTTATTTTTCAGCGTAGTCAATGGGGCGAAAAGCGCCAGTCAAAAAGTGCGCATTTTTTGCGCGGCCTCACACCTTGCCGGCAAAAAGTTTTCCATCGCGCACCAGTTCGCGCGGATAGCTGTTCTTCAGTCGGGAGCCGACGCGCTTCGCCAGGCCCAGCGGGACGCCCTGGAAGGTCACAATGGTTTCATCCTGCCCAGGCGCGGTTTGCGGATAGACGTCGCGCCCGCGATACCATTCTTCCGCTTCCTCCTGCGACAGCTCGAAGGCGCGCTGCGGCGCGGCAAAGGCGATAACCGCCTCATGCTGCCAGCGGTACCCCTTATTGTGCAGCTCCGCCAGGCGCACGCCGATGCGAGAAAAGCGCACCTTGCCGAACAGGGGCTCCAAAGCCAGCGGAAACAGCCACAGCTCTTTATCCCGCTGCCACAGCGTATGGCCTGCGTCCCACTCCAGGCCAACAGCCCTGGCGGCGGCAGTTACCGCGGCGGCCTCCCGGTCCTTCAGCGGCGTAAACGGGAATTTACCGACCTTATAGCCTGGCGCCGGGAGCGGATCGATCGCCGCAGTTTTGCGCAACCTCGCGACAAAGAAGCCTTCGCAATCGTAAATTTGCGGAAAAACGTGCAGAAAACCTTCCGCGGTTAAGGCGTCGGCTGCGCCGGGAAACAACTCTCCCAGCGGCAGGATCTCCACCGCCTGCGGATAGCGGGACAGCAGCCACTCAATGACCGATTGATTTTCTTCACGATTCAGGGTGCAGGTGGAATACACCAGCGTCCCGCCAGGGCGCAGAGCATGGAAGGCGCTGTCGATAAGCTCGCGCTGAGTGGCGGCGATGTCGAGGTTGCTCTCCGGCGACCAGTTTTTCAGCGCGTCGGCGTCTTTACGTACAACCCCTTCGCCGGAGCAGGGGGCGTCAAGCAGGATGGCATCGAAGGTTTCGGGCAAGGCCGCGCCAAAAACCCGGCCGTCGAAGTGGGTCAGAGCGACGTTGCTGATGCCGCAGCGGCTGATGTTGGCATGCAGCACCTTCACCCGGCTGGCGGAGAATTCATTGGCGAGAATGCCGCCCGCGTTGCCCATTCGGGCTGCAATTTGGGTGGTTTTCGATCCCGGGGCGGCGGCAACGTCCATCACCCGTTCGGGCTGCCGGTTATCGGCGAACAGGGCGGCGACCGGCAGCATCGAACTGGCTTCCTGAATATAGAACAGCCCGCTGAGATGTTCGGCGGTACTGCCCAGCGGCAGCGCGTCGTCATCCTCTCGCTCGATCCAGAATCCCTCTGCGCACCAGGGCACCGGCGCGAGCTGCCAGCCGTAGGGGGCAACCAGAGAGAGGAAATCATCGACGCTAATCTTCAGCGTATTGACGCGAATACTGCGGCGTAGCGGGCGCTGACAGGCGGCGATAAAGTCGTCGAAAGAGAGATGCGCTGGCATCGCCGCGCGCATTTGAGCGAGAAACGCTTCAGGGAAATAGACAGTATTTTCAGCCACGGGCAGCGCACCACAGAAAAAAAGGGTGCGCAGTTTAGCACAAACGCCCCGGCGCGTGACACCGGGGCGTGCGGTTTACCCTCTCCCCGCGCCCGGCGTTGCCCGGGGCGGGAGAAGGGGGCATTACTGCGGCAGAGCGGTGCCCCACTCCCGCCACTCTTTCGGCTCGCTCTCCTGCAGCAGGAAGTGCTTGCCATCCTGGGCCTTCGGCGCCAGCGGCGTGCCCGGCGGCGTGGCAAAGGCGATCCCGCCGCGGATAAACTGATTGAAGGTACCGGTTTTCACCACCCCGCCAATCAGGCCGAAGTCGAGGCTGTAACCCGAGGCCAGCCAGAACACCGAGTTATTACGTACCAGGTACTGGTAGCGCTTACTGATGCGCAGCTTAACCATCACCCGGTCAGACATCGACCCCAGCGACAGTCCGGTAACCGTCCCGACTTCCAGTCCGCGGAACAGGACCGGCGTACCGATGCCAAGCGACCCCGCCTCCGGCGCTTCCACCACGATGTTCAGGCCGTCGATATAACGCGAATCGCTGATCGTCGTATCCTGGATCTCAAAATCGCGTCGTGCCGGGCCGCGGCCGGGCTCAACGTTGATGTAGGCCTGGAACAGGGTGTCGAGATGTTCCACGCCCGCGGCGGAGATTTGCGGAGTGATCACCGAGAAGCGGGTCCCGGCGCGAGCGAAGGTGCCGACGTATTCCGGATAGAGCACCGCTTTCGCCTGCACTTCGTTTTTGGCGGTGATTAGCTCCAGCGACTGGATTTGACCGATGTCGATGCCGAGATAACGAATCGGCATCCCGGCCGCCATCTTCCCGGCGTCGTACGCGTGCAGGGTGATTTGGCCGCCCACGGCGCGCGCCGCCGTTTCAGATGCATAAAGGATACGTTTGTTATTCAGCCGTGCTCCGGCGCTGCTGCCATTGAGGTTATCGAAACTGATCGCCCCTTTGATCGCGCGCGCCAGCGGCGAGGCCTGCACGGTGAGTCCGTTACCGTCAAGCTTGACCTTCGCACCGCCTTCCGCCCAGAAGACGCTGTTGTTGGTCAGCAGGTAGCGGTACTCCGGCTTGATATGCAGATCGATATCGAATGCATCCTTGCGCGGTTTGACGGCGATGATCTCGCCGACGGCAAATTTACGATACAGCACCACCGAGCCGGCCTGAACGTCAGGCAGCGTCTCAGCAGACAGGCTCAGGGTAGTGGTCGGCACTTCGCTCAGGCTATTTTCCTGCGCCTTTTCAAGGTTAGCGTACAGCGGATAGCTGCTTTGCATTTTGCCTTTTTCGCCCGGGATCACCCTGATCCCGCCGTTCACCCATTCGCTGGCGCTGGCGCCCAGCACCTGCACGCCGTCGAGCCCCACTTTGACGTCCAGACGACTGTTAACCACAAATTTGCTGTCGCCGTGAATTAGATCGCGGTATTCAGGATCAATGGCAACCTGAAAGGTTACCCCTTTGGCCGTCAGTTTACGCTCCAGCACCTGGCCGACTTTTACTCCGTGCAGCACCAGCGGCTGACCGCCGTCGATGCCGTAGCTTTCCGGCGCCGAGAGGGTAACGGTGGCGACGTTGGGCTCATCCAGCAGCGCTTTATCCGCGGGCATTACCGAGAAGTGATTGCGTGGCTCGCCTTCGCCGGGCACCAGCTCAAAGGTATTGCCGGTGAGTAGGGTGCTAATGCTGGGGTTATCGAGGGAGAGCTTCGGCTTCTTCATCTGAATCAGCGTTTTCTCCCGCAGCAGCGTCACCACGCTCGGGTCGACGGTCATCTCGCCAGTAACTTTGCCGCCGGGGTTTAGATTCAGTTTGCTTAACTGGCCCACCTCCAGCCCCTGATACATGAGCGGCGTCGAGCCTGCTTTCAGTCCGTCGCCATCAGGCAGATCGAGGGTCACTACCACGCCGCGCTGGCTATGCGCCAGATCTTCATACAGGTGATATTCATCGTTTTGCGAGGCGACATGCGAATCGGCGGGGGAGTCAAAGGCGATGGCGCCGTTCACCAGCGCGGACAGGTTCTCCAGTTGCACTTTGGCCCCGCTCAGGCCGACGTCGGCCTTGACGCCTGAGACGTTCCAGAAGCGGCTGCCTTTTTTCACCAGATTGGTAAACCGGCGCTCAATTAGCACATCGATGGTCACCCCCTGATTATTGGCATTCAGGGAATAGTCATACACCCGCCCGACCGGGATTTTTCGGAAGTAGACCAGCGAGCCGCTGTTCAGAGAGCCAAGATCCGGCGCCTGCAGGTGGATCATTAGCTCGCCGTTGTTGATGCGGTATTTAGGTTGGGTGTCGAGGGCGACAAAGTGATCTTCGGGTTCACCCTTGCCCGGCATCATGCCGATGTAGTTCCCGCCCACCAGCGCATCGAGGCCCGATACGCCTGCCAGAGAGGCTTTCGGCGTGACCAGCCAGAACTGGGTCTCTTTGCGCAGCGCATCTTTCATATCGCGTTTGATGCTGGCCGAAACCTCAATCTTACTCAGATCTTTACTGAGGCTAATATCCTGGACGGTGCCGACTTCAACCCCCTGATAGCGGATCGGCGTCCGTCCCGGCACGATGCCGTTCGCGGACTGGAAATCAATCGTAATCGTCGATCCGCGGTCGTCAAAGCTGGTCCAGATTAGCCAGGCGGCAATCAGCAACGCGATGACCGGCAGCAGCCAGAATGGCGAAATACGGCGTTTGGTTTTTATTCTGGCTTCAGTCTGCGAAGCGGGCGTTTCCTGACTCATGTGCGTCCCAAAGTAAGCGGCTGTCCAGCCATTCAACTGCAAGAATAGTTAAAATTACCGCGCCGCCAAAGTAAACCGCAGCCGGCCCCATGGTGAAGGCGAGGAGCTGATCGCGATTTATTAGCGACATGGTGAGTGAGATAACAAACAGATCCAGCATCGACCAACGGCCAATCCAGGTGATTAGCCGCAGCAGCAGGATGCGGGTGCGCAATCCCTGCTCGCACTTGAATTGTATGCTGAGCAGCAGGGTAAATAACACTATAACTTTGGTGAATGGCACCAAAATACTGGCGATAAACACGACCCCGGCAATGGCGATATTGCTGCTGGCCAGGGAGATGATCCCCGAGAGGATCGTGTCGTCCTGGCGCGCGCCGTTGACGTAGATGATGGAGATTGGCAACAGGTTGGCCGGAAAGAGGAAAACCAGCGAGGCAATCAGCGCCGCCCAGCTGCGCTGCAGGCTCTGCGGTCGGCGATGATGCAGCGGCGTGTGGCAGCGTCGGCAGCGGCCGCGCGCGTCGCGATAGCCGGTGTAATGGCAGCCGGTGCACACCTGCAGATTATTATCGGCGCGGGTCGCCGGACGCTCGGGATAGAAACGCTCCCATAGCTCTTCGACGTTCATATGAATAAGCGTCAGGATGCTCAACAACGTCAGGGAGATAAACGCCACCAGACCGATGCCCGGCTGCAGGAAGGCGTAATCCTGCACCTTGATGGAGGCGACGCCGATGCCCACCAGATAGATATCCAGCATCACCCACTCTTTAAGCTTGCCGAGCATCAGCAGCACCGGCCGCAGGTTCATCCCCAGCACATTGCCCAGCCAGAGATAGCTGATGGAGACCACCAGCAGCACCGGGGCGACTACCGCGCAAAACAGCACCATGGCGGCGGTAATCGGATCGCCCTGCGCGGTCATCTGCCAGATCCCCTGCAGGACGTTGGCGTCGATGCGTACGCCCAACAGATGCAGGCGCAGCAAAGGCTCAGACCAGGCGAAAGGCATGAGCAATAGCATCGCGAGGGCCATGCTGCCCAGGCGGGTCAGCGACCAGTCGCGGCCATCGCGCACCTTCGCGTTACAGCGCGGACACCAGGCGCTTTGGTTGCGTTTGAGCACCGGTAAGCGGAAGAGCATGTCACACTGCGTACAGCGCTGATAATGCGCATAGGGAAGCGGCGTGCTGACGGTATGCACGACCATCTTTTTCGCAGGTTTGAGGGTGGGTGTTTTTATCGGCATTTATTACGTACAGGAATGAATGTATCTCACTATCTTAACCTATGAATGAATTCATCTTGAGCCCAAGCGCATTTAATGCTTATTTTAGTAGGCTGTACGTATCAGGCAGTAAGACAACAAAGTGAAGATATAATGAGCAAAACAGAATTTTACGCGGATCTGAACCGCGATTTCCAGGCATTAATGGCAGGTGAAACCAGTTTTCTGGCGATGATCGCCAATACCAGCGCGCTGTTGTTCGAGCGGCTGAGCGAGGTCAACTGGGCCGGTTTCTACCTTCTGGAAGGCGATACCCTGGTGTTGGGACCGTTCCAGGGCAAACTGGCCTGCGTGCGGATCCCGGTCGGGCGAGGCGTATGCGGCGCGGCGGTGGCGCAGGCTCAGGTCCAGCGCGTCGAGGACGTCCACGCCTTTGACGGCCACATTGCCTGCGATGCCGCCAGTAATTCGGAAATTGTCTTCCCTCTGCGCGTGAATGGCCAGATTATCGGCGTGCTGGATATCGATAGTCCGGCTTACGGGCGCTTCACCGCTGAAGATGAGCAGGGGTTGCGCACGCTGGTCGAGCATCTGGAAAAACTCATTGCGGCCACGGATTATCAAAAAATCTTTACCCGTGTCGTGGGATAATCAACGGATAACGTAGCATTTAGCGAGGACGTCATTATAATGTCGCCTGTTCATGCCTGCGGCTTGTTGGCTACGTCCGTTGTAATCAGGAAATTTCATGGAAAATCAACCTAAGTTGAATAGCAGTAAAGAAGTTATCGCCTTTCTGGCCGAACGTTTCCCGCAGTGCTTTAGCGCTGAAGGTGAAGCGCGCCCCCTGAAAATCGGAATTTTTCAGGATCTCGTTGAGCGAGTGGGTGGTGAGATGAATCTCAGCAAGACCCAGCTTCGCGCTGCATTACGTCTCTACACGTCCAGCTGGCGTTATCTGTACGGCGTAAAAGCCGGCGCTATTCGCGTTGACCTGGATGGCAATCCGTGCGGCGAACTGGAAGAGCAGCACATTGCCCATGCGCGTCAGCAGCTGGAAGAAGCGAAAGCTCGCGTTCAGGCGCAGCGCGCAGCCCAGCAGGCGAAAAAACGCGAAGCCGCTGCGGCCGCAGGCCAGCAGGATGAAGGCGTTCGCCGCGAGCGTAAACCGCGTCCTCAGCAGCCGCGTCGTAAAGAAGGCGCTGAACAGCGTAAACCGCGTCCTGTTGCGGCCAAAGCCCCGCGTGAAGAGCGTCTTACTCCGGTATCGGATGTTTCCGTTCTGACCGTCGGCCAGGCGCTGAAGGTAAAAGCAGGCAATAACGCCATGGACGCCACCGTTCTGGAAATCACCAAAGATGGCGTTCGTGTACAGCTGACTTCTGGTATGTCAATGATTGTACGCGCAGAACACCTGGTGTTCTGAAACGGAGGCCGGGCCAGGCATGAACACATTTTTTAAAATCACCGCGCTTGCGGGCCTGCTGGCAATAGCAGGCCATGCATTCGCTGTTGATGACATAACCCGCGCAGATCAAATCCCCGTGCTGAAAGAAGAGCCGCAGCACGCGACGGTAAGCGAGCGCGTGACGTCGCGCTTTACCCGCTCTCATTACCGTCAGTTTGATCTCGACAACGCCTTCTCGGCAAAGATTTTTGACCGTTACCT
This sequence comes from Klebsiella sp. AqSCr, assembly GCF_008452795.1. NCBI lineage: Bacteria > Pseudomonadati > Pseudomonadota > Gammaproteobacteria > Enterobacterales > Enterobacteriaceae > Klebsiella > Klebsiella sp. AqSCr. Next base: position 1,139,375 of record NZ_MJDM01000005.1, on the reverse strand, counting down.
GAACCTGCTGGACTACAGCCACAATGTGCTGCTGGCCAGCGATGTGGCGAAGTTTGCGGCTAAAAAAGACCAAATTGGCGATGAGCTGCGCAGCGGGAAACTGGACGTTTTTTACGACCTCTACAACCTGGGGCAGCAGCGCCGCTTCGAGCGCTATCAGTATGCGCTGAAGGTGCTTGAACGTCCGATGGACTTTACCGGCAATGATAATTTCAACCTTGACCGCTCCAAAGCGCCGTGGCCAAAAGACGAGGCCGAGCTGAACAAGCTGTGGGACGCTAAGGTTAAGTTTGACCAGTTAAGCCTGAAGCTGGCGGGTAAAGACGATAAAGAGATCCGCGACACCTTAACCCGTCGCTATAAGTTTGCTATCCGTCGCCTGGCGCAAACCAACAGCGAAGATGTCTTCTCGCTGGCGATGACCGCCTTCGCTCGCGAAATCGATCCGCACACAAATTATCTGTCGCCGCGTAATACCGAGCAGTTCAACACCGAAATGAGCCTCTCACTCGAGGGGATCGGCGCCGTGCTGCAGATGGATGATGACTATACCGTCATTAATTCGCTGGTGGCGGGCGGTCCAGCCGCGAAAAGCAAAGCGATCAGCGTCGGCGATCGCATCGTTGGCGTTGGCCAGACCGGGAAGTCGATGGTTGATGTCATCGGCTGGCGTCTGGATGACGTCGTGGCGCTGATTAAAGGGCCGAAGGGCAGCAAGGTTCGTCTTGAAATCCTGCCGGCCGGTAAAGGAGCCAAGACGCGTATTGTAACGCTGACCCGCGAGCGCATTCGTCTGGAAGACCGTGCGGTGAAGATGTCGGTGAAAACCGTCGGGAAAGAAAAAGTCGGCGTGCTGGATATTCCAGGCTTTTACGTTGGCCTGACCGATGACGTGAAAGTGCAGCTGCAGAAGCTGGAAAAACAGAACGTCAGCAGCATCATCATTGACCTGCGCAGCAACGGCGGCGGAGCGCTGACAGAGGCGGTATCGCTCTCGGGTCTGTTTATTCCGTCCGGTCCGGTGGTGCAGGTGCGGGATAATAATGGCAAAGTGCGCGAAGACAGCGACAACGATGGCGTGGTTTATTACAAAGGGCCGCTGGTGGTGCTGGTTGACCGCTTTAGCGCCTCGGCGTCTGAGATCTTCGCCGCAGCGATGCAGGACTATGGCCGCGCGCTGATCGTTGGCGAACCGACCTTCGGTAAAGGGACGGTACAGCAGTATCGCTCGTTGAATCGTATTTACGATCAAATGCTGCGTCCGGAGTGGCCGGCGTTGGGTTCCGTCCAGTACACCATCCAGAAGTTCTATCGTATTAACGGCGGCAGTACGCAGCGCAAAGGCGTGACGCCGGATATCATGATGCCAACCGGCAATGAAGATCGCGAAACCGGCGAGCAGTATGAAGACAACGCGCTGCCGTGGGATAGCATCAACGCGGCCACCTATGTGAAGTCCGGGGATCTGACCCCGTTTGGACCGGAGCTGCTCAAGCGCCACGACGAGCGTATTGCGCAGGATCCTGAATTCCAGTACATCATGAAGGATATTGCCCGTTATAACGCGATGAAGGACAAACGTAACATCGTCTCTCTGAACTACGCCCAGCGTGAGAAAGAGAACGAAGAAGATGATGCGATTCGTCTGGCGCGGATTAACGATCGCCTGAAACGCGAAGGCAAGCCGCCGCTGAAAAAACTGGACGATCTGCCGAAGGATTACCAGGAGCCGGATCCGTATCTTGATGAAACGGTCCATATCGCGGTAGACCTGGCGCATCTGGAAAAAGCGCGCCCGGCGGTGGAACCGCCGGCCAGCAAATAAGTTGCTAACGGGCACCCTGAGAGGTGCCCGTTTTTTTTGTGCGCGTTGTCATCGCCATTCAGCTCATCTAACAAAATGTCAACCTGCGCTGCCGCTGTCAGCAAGATGCTACAAAATGTAAAGTTGTGTTTTTATCGTGACTTAGCGGGGGCTGATGGTTGAAAATTGCAGCCTGACCCATACGATGTGGGTAATCGCATAGTGCGTTTTGTTAAATTGAGGTAAAAAGAAAATTATGATGCGAATCGCGCTTTTCCTGCTGACGAACCTGGCAGTGATAGTCGTGTTCGGGCTGGTGTTAAGCCTCACGGGGATCCAATCCAGCAGCATGACCGGTCTTCTGATTATGGCCCTGCTGTTCGGCTTCGGTGGTTCTATCGTTTCGCTGATGATGTCGAAGTGGATGGCGCTGAAGTCAGTGGGTGGGGAAGTGATCGAGCAGCCGCGCAACGAAACGGAACGCTGGCTGATGAATACCGTTGCGCAGCAGGCGCAGCAGGTAGGTATTGCCATGCCGCAGGTAGCTATCTATCACGCGCCTGACATTAACGCCTTCGCCACCGGCGCGCGTCGTGACGCCTCGCTGGTCGCCGTCAGCACCGGGCTGTTGCAAAACATGAGCCGTGATGAAGCGGAAGCGGTCATTGCCCATGAAATCAGCCACATCGCCAATGGCGATATGGTTACCATGACCCTGATCCAGGGGGTGGTGAACACCTTCGTTATCTTTATCTCCCGCGTTATCGCGCAGATTGCGGCCGGTTTCCTCGGCGGCAACCGGGAAGATGAAGGGGAGAGCAGCAATGGCAACCCGCTGATCTACTTCGCCGTCGCCACGGTGCTTGAGCTGGTGTTCGGTATTCTGGCCAGCATAATCACCATGTGGTTCTCGCGTTACCGTGAGTTCCATGCTGACGCCGGCTCGGCGCGTCTGGTAGGCCGCGAGAAGATGATTGCAGCCCTGCAGCGTCTGAAAACCAGCTATGAGCCGCAGGAAGCCAGCAGCATGATGGCGTTCTGCATTAACGGTAAAGCGAAATCCATGAGCGAACTGTTTATGACTCACCCGCCGCTGGATAAGCGTATTGAAGCCCTGCGTAGCGGTGAATATCTGAAATAATCCATCTTCTGACGCTGAAAACGAAAATCCGCAGCCCGCAAGCTGCGGATTTTTTTTACCGTCCGTCAGGCTGCGCGCGGCTGAGTGACCCGCAGACCGCTAATTAGCGCGGCGACGATAGCCAGGGTGCCGGCCAGCAGCAGGGCGGTGTGGGTGCCGTTGTTACCGAGCAAATTGAATAGCAGCGCCACCAGCGCCGCGCCGGTGCTCTGTCCGAGCAGGCGAGCGGTGCCCAGCATGCCGCTGGCGCCGCCGCTACGATGGCTCGGAGCCGAGGCGACGATGGTATGGTTGTTCGGCGACTGAAACAGCCCGAAGCCGGCGCCGCACAGCGCCATGCGCCAGATGATATCCAGATCGGAGGGCGACGAGGGCAGCAGCGCCAGGCCGAACAGGCCGCAGGCCATAATCAGCAGGCCGACAGCCCCCAGCAGCCCGGCATGACATTTCTCGATCAAATAGCCGGCCAGCGGCGCCATCACCATGGTCGCTAACGGCCACGGCGTTAGCAGCAGACCAGTCTCCACTTCGCTGCGCCCCATCATCGACTGCAGAAAAAAGGGCAGGGAGACCATCGCCAGCATCTGCGCGCAGAAGGAGCAGATGGAAGTGCAGATAGAGAGAGAGAAGAGTGGGATACGCAGCAGGTCGACCGGCAGCAGGGGGACGGGCATCGTGAGCTGGCGGCGAACGAAGAAGAACCCCACCACCAGCATAGCGGCGACCTCCGCCAGCACCAGCTGAGTGGACTGCCCCTGGGCGAAACCGCTCAGGGCGGTGATTAGCAGCCCGAAGGTAAGGGCGTTCATAATGGCGCTCGGCAGATCGAAGCGGATGATTTTGCTGCGCGCGCTGTTGGGCGGCAGAAAGCGCATGGCCAGAACAAAGGCGACGATGCCGAGAGGCACGTTAATTAAAAACAGCCATTGCCATGAGGCGAGGGAGAGGATCGCTGCGGCGATAGTCGGGCCGGCCGCCGAAGAGACGGCAACGACAAAGGAGTTAATGCCCATGCCGCGACCAAGAAAGCGCTGCGGATAAATCAGACGGATCAGCGCGGTGTTGACGCTCATCAGCGCGGCGCCGCCCAATCCCTGCGCGACGCGAGCGAAGGTTAGCATTTCGAGGCTACGCGACAGCGCGCAGGCCAGCGAGGTAAAGATAAACACCACCAGGCCTATCTTATAGATACGCCGATAGCCGACCATGTCGCCGAGGAAGGATAGCGGCAGCAGGGCGATGACAATGGCGATTTGGTAGGCGTTAACGATCCAGATTGAAGCCGCCGGTGAGGCGTTGAGATCGCTGGCGATAGTCGGCAGCGCGACGTTGGCGATAGCCCCGTCGAGCACGGCCATGGTCAGCCCAAGCACGATGGTCAGAATGGCGCCATAGCGTTGCGGCAACGGCACGCCATCAGAAGAATTTTTATCCATGGTGAATATGAGTCTTAAATGAAACGGTTTTTTGAATGATGAGTTTAGCATTGATTAATTCGCAGTATGTCGCAGATTTGTAACGAAGTGGCAGAAGAATGATTGCGGCTCAGAGGCGGCGAATTTATAATAAAAACCGGTTCTAATTTTTATAAAACAGTTACGACGAGGTGATAAATGGCAGGTGCAGATTTGGATAAACAGCCAGATTCTGTCTCTTCGGTATTGAAGGTTTTCGGCATCCTACAGGCGCTGGGTGAAGAGCGTGAAATTGGCATTACCGAACTGTCCCAGCGCGTCATGATGTCGAAAAGCACCGTTTATCGCTTTTTACAGACCATGAAATCACTGGGCTATGTGGCACAGGAAGGAGAGTCTGAGAAATACTCTCTCACCCTCAAGCTGTTCGAACTGGGCGCGCGCGCGCTGCAGAACGTCGACCTGGTGCGCAGCGCCGATATTCAGATGCGCGAACTTTCGCGACTGACGAAAGAGACCATCCATCTTGGGGCGCTGGATGAAGACAGTATCGTCTACATCCATAAAATTGACTCGATGTATAACCTGCGGATGTACTCGCGTATTGGCCGCCGCAACCCGCTGTACAGTACCGCGATTGGCAAGGTGCTGCTGGCATGGCGCGATCGCAGCGAAGTGGAGCAGATCCTCGACGGCGTGGAGTATAAGCGCAGCACCGAGCGGACCATTACCAGCACCGAGGAGTTGCTGAAAGTGCTGGATGGCGTTCGCGAGCAGGGCTATGGCGAGGATAATGAGGAACAGGAAGAGGGGCTGCGCTGCATTGGCGTGCCGGTGTTTGACCGTTTCGGCGTGGTCATCGCCGGGCTGAGCATCTCTTTCCCAACGCTACGTTTCTCTGAAGAACGCTTGCATGAATACGTGGCGATGCTCCATCAGGCGGCGCGTAAGATTTCTGAACAAATGGGATACAACGACTATCCGTTCTGAGGCGGCGGATACCGGGTTGGCGACCGCGGCGCTACGTCGCGATCGCCGGTTCGATGTTAGCCGTTATCAACCACGGTTGTGCTTTTACGCAGCAGAGGGCAACTGCTGACGCCGATCACTCCGCTGTCGGAATGAACATAAAGTGCGGTGCTGACTCCGCGGGCGGTGAGGTATTGGCACTTAAGACCCAGACCGCCGACGTTTTCCTCACTGTGGAATAACACCCCATAACCGCTCAATAATACGCCAATCCATAAGATAGCCACCAAGATAATAGTACGAATGATTAATCGCATTGATGCCTCATTATTTGTATGATCCCTGGCGTGATTTTGACACGAACACGTTTTGAAACAAGTCGATGATTCCTAAACTTACCTTTCGTAATACAGTTAGCCGCGGTTTAAGAAGGCCGTGCTATCCTGGCGACATTGCGTACTGATGCGGAGAGTGGAGTGAAAAAATTACGGTGGGTTTTACTGATAGTCATCATAGCAGGCTGCCTGTTGCTGTGGACTCAGATGCTTAACGTAATGTGCGACCAGGATGTTCAGTTTTTCAGCGGCATTTGCACTATTAATAAATTTATTCCGTGGTAAGACATTTTTCTGCCGACTGATTTCCTTCTGCGCCGCGGGTGGTAGAATGAACGCCTTCTCTTTGAGGTGGTGAAATGAGTGAGTTACTAAATCCTGGGATTTTAAATCTGGCATCGCTGGCTGTGTCCGTGGCGCTGCTGCTTGTTGGTCTGTTGTTATGGTTCTTCGTCAACCGCGCCAGTTCGCGGGCCAATGAGCAGATAGAGCTGCTGCAAGCGCTGCTGGATCAGCAAAAGCGGCAGAATGCGCTGTTACGTCGCCTGTGCGAAGCTAATGCGCCAGAGAAAGAGGATGTGGCTGAGCCGACCGTCGCCGGCAAGGCGAAAGGGGAGGATGAGTTTATCCGCCTGGTAGCTGAACGTTAAGGCGCCCGACAGGTGTGCATCATAAGATGCGCACCTGCATGATAGCGGGCGGTAATATCTTATTCTTATTCCATTATTCCTTTCTTAGTGCAATATCCTCTTTATTACACGCTGTAAATAAAGTCATTCTCGCCGCGTTTATTGTTGGGTAACGTGACACTGTCATCTTTTTTTCATTATTAAGGTGCAGAATTAGCACTATTTTTAGCGTGACGACTAACAGGTTTTATTATCACTACACTGGCACGGCTTAGCGATTTTTAGTCTGGAGTTATAACGAATTATGCGCATCAATATTCACCGTTGCCCACCAGACGCTTACATTACAGCAGTTCGTGTACGGACATACCTGGACGAAGCGAAGTTGTTGAGCTATGGTAAAAAAGTTGCAGTAATGAGGCAACGAATGGGCGATATTGGCTGATGCTGTAGCGCCTTGCCAGGGGCGGCAAAGACGCATAAATGTGCAGGCGATCAAATGATTACCTTATAATTTGTGCGAACGATCGAGACACGTTTAAAAATGGCTTGCCATTATTTACGTAGTGTGTGATAACACGTTTCGGGTTAAACGAGGTACAGTTCTGTTTATGTGTGGCATTTTCAGTAAAGAAGTCCTGAGTAAACACGTTGTCGTTGAATACCGCTTCTCTGCCGAACCTTAAATTAGTGCCTCATGCAGTTATGTGTCAGTTTTATCTAGGTAAACGCCAGCAGGCGAAGAAAACAGTCTAAGGAATTTTGCAAATGGCAAAGATTAAAGGTCAAGTTAAGTGGTTCAACGAGTCTAAAGGTTTTGGTTTCATTACTCCGGCTGATGGCAGCAAAGACGTGTTCGTACACTTCTCCGCTATCCAGGGTAACGGCTTCAAAACTCTGGCTGAAGGCCAGAACGTTGAGTTCGAAATTCAGGACGGCCAGAAAGGTCCGGCTGCAGTTAACGTAACTGCTATCTGATACAAGACCATTCTTCTTGTATAAAAGCCTCGCCTGCGCGGGGCTTTTGCATTTTTATTGCAAAGCATGTCATTTTTCCCCCTCCCGTCGCGTCTTGTTGCAAATACTCATCTTTATTAGCATTGTGTAGCAGTCTGTTTTGCTAATTTTCTGTTAAATCAGTTGGTTGCAAAACAATGCCGGAGCTATGGTGCTAAAGAAAAAAACGAAGTCCGCCGCCAGTTTCACCCCGATTCGCTTCGGGTTACTGTGTGTGGCCATTCTCGGTTGTCTGGGGCTGCTGCTGGTCCGCGTGGGCTGGCTACAAATTATCTCCCCCGATAACCTGGTAAAACAAGAAGATATGCGCTCCCTGCGCGAAGAACCCGTAGCGGTTGAGCGGGGGATGATCAGCGACCGGGAAGGACGGCCGCTGGCGGTGAGCGTTCCGGTCAGTGCTATCTGGATCGACCCGCAGACCACTATGGAGAAGGGCGGTGTGGGCTATGGACCCCGCTGGCAGGCGATGGCCGAAGCGCTGCACCTCAACCTCGGAGAGCTGGCCCAGCGGGTACAGAGTCATCCCCACGCTCGCTTTCTCTATCTGGCGCGTCAGATCAATCCCGAGCAGGCAGAGTGGATTGATAAACTGCATCTGCCGGGCGTCTACCTGCGCGATGAATCGCGACGGTTCTACCCGGCGGGCCACGTGGCTGCCAATCTGCTGGGCTTTACCAATGTTGATAATCAGGGCATCGAAGGGGTGGAGAAAAGCTTTAACGCCCAGTTGACCGGTAAACCCGGGCGACGTCTGGTGCGTAAAGATAAACATGGCAATGTCATTGAGAACATTACCGAAGTGCCGCCGGTTCCGGCGCATAATCTGCAGCTGAGTATTGATGAACGCCTGCAGACGGTGACGGAAGACGCCCTCGACAACGCCGTCCGCTGGAACAAAGCAGAGTCCGGGGCGGCGGTATTGATCAAAATTGATACCGGCGAGATCCTGGCGATGGCCAGCTATCCGGACTTCAATCCGAACAATCGCGATAGCGCGACGCTGGATGATTTTCGCAACCGGGCCATCAGCGACACCTTCGAGCCCGGGTCGACGGTCAAACCGCTGGTGATCATGACTGCGCTGCAGCAGGGGATTGTCCAGCCAGACAGCGTGGTGGATACCCATCCGTTCGTCCTCGATGGCCATCGTATTCGCGATGTGGGCTATTATCCGGAGCTGAGCCTGACCGGGATCCTGCAGAAATCCAGCGATACCGGCGTGTCCCACCTCTCGCTCGCCATGCCGGTGCAGCATCTGATCGATACCTATAAAGCTTTCGGCTTCGGCGAACCGACGGGGCTGGGGTTGACCGGCGAAAGCGCCGGGCTGATGCCGCATCGCCGCTACTGGGGGCAACTGGATCGCGCCACCTTCGCCTTCGGCTATGGTTTGATGGTCACCCCGCTCCAGCTCGCCCACGTCTACGCCACCATCGGCGGCTTCGGCATTGCGCGACCACTGTCGATTACCCGCATCGATCCGCCGGTGATGGGCACGCGGGTGATGCCGGAGAGTATTGTGCATAGCGTGGAACATATGATGGAGAGCGTGGCGCTCCCGGGCGGGGGCGGTACCAAAGCGGCGGTACGCGACTACCGGGTGGCGGTAAAAACCGGCACGGCGAAGAAAATCGGCCCGGACGGCAAATATATCGATAAGTATGTGGCCTATACCGCCGGCGTGGCGCCCGCCAGTCGACCACAGTTCGCGCTGGTGGTGGTGATGAACGATCCGAGCAATGGTTCCTATTACGGCGGCGCTGTGTCCGCGCCGGTCTTCAGCCAGATCATGGGCGATGTCCTGCGGCTGGAGAACGTCATGCCGGACGGCATGCCGCAAGGGGCGGAGAATCTGATCGTAATGCACGATAGCCACCCACAGGGGCCGGCGCTGTAACAGTGGTCTGCAGGGGCGAATAGCGCTACACTTTCGCCCTTTCAGCAACACCGGAGCCGTCATGTCATACAGTTGCCCCCTTTGTCACGCGCCGCTCAGCCGTAGCGACAACCACTATTCCTGCCCGCAGCGGCACCAGTTCGATCTGGCGAAAGAGGGGTACGTCAATCTGCTACCGGTGCAGTTCAAGCGGTCGCGCGATCCCGGCGATAGCGCCGAAATGATGCAGGCCCGGCGGGCGTTCCTCGACGCCGGACATTATCGGCCGCTACGGGATGCTATCGCTGAGCGGCTGCGACATTACGCCCCTACGGATTTACTGGATATCGGCTGTGGCGAGGGGTATTACACCCACGCGTTTGCCGCCATCGCCAGCCGCAGCTGGGGGCTGGACGTGTCGAAGCCGGCGATCCGCGCGGCGGCAAAACGCTACCCGCAGGTGAATTTTTGCGTGGCCTCCAGCCAGCGCCTGCCATTTTCCGACGCTAGCTTCGACGCGGTAGTGCGCATTTACGCGCCCTGCAACGCCGAAGAGCTGGCGCGGGTGGTGCGTCCCGGTGGTTGGGTGATCACCGCCACGCCGGGTCCCCGTCACCTACTGGAGCTGAAAGGGCTGATTTACGATGAAGTTCGCCTGCATGAGCTGAAGACGGAAGCGATGCCGGGGTTCCGCCTGGAGGCTCAGCAGCAGCTGGCTTACCCGATGATCCTGACGGGAAGTGAAGCGCAGGCCCTGCTGCAGATGACGCCGTTCGCATGGCGGGCTAAAGCCGAAGTGCACGCCGCGCTGCGTCAGCAGCCGACCTTTGGTTGCCAGACCGATTTTATGATCCACTGCTGGCAGCGCGAAGCGTAAAGCTTAACCGGCGAAATGGCTCCAGAGGATTTCGCTGCCGATGCCAATCAGCACGATACCGCCGAGAATTTCGGCTCGTTTGCCAAGCAGCGGGCCGATAAAGCGACCGACCATCATCCCCAGCGTCGACATGATAAAGGTGGCGCAGCCGATCGCCAGCGCGGTGGTCACAATGCTGACCTGCAGGAAGGCCAGACCGACGCCGACGGCCATCGCGTCAAGGCTGGTGGCGAAGGCGGTGGTGACCAGAAGCCAGAAACCATGTCGGTGAGGCGCCTCGCACGCCTCGTCGCTGTCGCCGCGAAAACCTTCGACGATCATTCGCCCGCCGAGAAACACCAGTAAAATAAAGGCAATCCAGTGATTCCACTCGAGGATAAACTGGCTGGCCAGCATGCCAAGCCCCCAGCCGACCAGCGGTGTCAGGGTTTCAATGGCGCCAAAAATCAGCCCGGTGCGTACTGCCTCTGAAAATTTGGGTTTATGCAGGGTGGCGCCTTTGCCGATGGAGGCTGCGAAGGCGTCCATGGACATGCCGAAAGCGAGAAGAATGGTAGCGGATAAATTCATGTGCGTGTCCTGACCGGGGATAATCCATATGACACATCGCTGCCCCCAGTAAACATACGCGGAGCCGCTCAATGGCTGAGCAATACGTACAGCAGTGATGTATCTATGGTCTCGCCTGATTGAATCTCTTCAACCCGTACGTGCCACGTTTTGCAACGAGTATGTTGACACGTACATTTCCTGGCGGGCAGGAAATCGGCTACTCCCCAACGACGGGCGCAACCTTAACATATTTTTAGAATATAAAACAATAACAGAAGAGGGCTATTTTAATAACCAAATGATAACGATTTTCATTTAAATTTATAAGTGAAAAAATAGTTAATAAAAAAGATAAGGTTAGGCGGGAAATATAGCCGTGGCTATAATATTTCTCCGCTGCTAACGGGAATAATATAGCGCTGGCTATATTTTTAAGTCATTGAGTTGTAATGAGAAGTTTGTATATCTTCTCCAGATCGTCGATATTTCGTACGCGTATCAGCAGCCGCCGTTGCTCTAATTGCATCACCAGCACACCGTCCTCGGATAAATTCATCTCTTTAATCCGCTGATATTCTATCCACACGTTGGCGAAGAAAAAGCCGCGCGGTTTAAAAATGATTTTCGGCGTACGGATCCAGAATAAATAGAGCCCCATCAGCGCCAGCGCAGATAATAGCCAGGTGGTGATCGCCGTGCCGTGCTGGGTGATGTTGTTATAGATCAGAATGGCGGTGAGGCCGACAAAGATCATGCCGTCAACGCGACTGTGGCGAAGCAGGGGGATGGCCAGCAGTACCGGGCCGTTTCGCCTCGGCATAATAAACTGGTCATATATCGCGTAGGCCAGTAGCGCAAGGATAAACAGGATGATCACCAGGTCCGTGAAGGTCATTGCTTTGCGTTTCTCCTGATAAAAAAAAGCCGGGGGCAAGCCCCCGGCGTACAGCCTGGAAATTACAGACCCAGCAGGCCGACCGCGTAGCCGGCGATACCGATGACGAAGAAGCCAACGATGATCCACAGCGGGTTAACTTTCTTACGCAGCAGCCACATACAGGCGAAGGTCAACAGCAGCGGCACCAGACCAGGCATCAGCTGATCAAGGATAGTCTGCACCGTGGTGACGTGAACCTGTCCGTCAGAGCCGGTGATTTTTGACACCACCATCGGAATGTTCACATGCGTCCACTTGTTAACCAGCGCCCCCATGACAAACAGGCCGAGGATTGACGCCCCCTCAGTCAGTTTCTGCAGGAAGCCGCCGCCCATATCTTTAACGATATCCACGCCTTTGCGATAACCATAGGCGACGCCGTAGTAACGGGTCAGCAGACGCACCGCGTTGAACAGGATAAAGAACAGCAGAGGACCGAGCAGGCTACCGCTCATCGCGATCCCGGCGCCTAAGGCTGCAAACACCGGACGCACGGTACCCCAGAAGATCGGGTCGCCAACGCCGGCCAGCGGTCCCATCAGACCGACTTTGATGCCGTTGATAGCGCCATCGTCAATCTCTGCGCCATTGGCGCGCTGCTCTTCCATCGCCAGCGTTACGCCCAGTACCGGAGCGGCAACGTAAGGGTGGGTGTTGAAAAACTCAAGGTGACGCTTAATCGCCTGCTTACGCGCATCGTTGTTCTCCGGGTACAGACGACGAATCGCCGGAACCATAGAGAAGCAGAACCCCAGCGCCTGCATACGTTCGAAGTTCCATGAACCCTGGAACAGGTTAGAACGAATGAACACGCCACGAATATCACTCTGTGTGAGTTTTTTCTCGGTGGTATTTTTAGTCATATCAACCATTTCGCTCACCTGTTAGTCCAGTTCGTTATCGAGATCGTTGTTACCAGCCGCCTGAGCCGGCGCACCGGCGACGCGGTTATATTTCGGGCTCAGCTGGATGTAGAGGATTGCCATGACCGCACCAATCACACCCAGGGCCACCAGGTTGAAGTTGGTGAAGGCGGCGGTGACGAAGCCGAGGTAGAAGAACGGCATCAGATAGCCTGCGCGCATCATGTTGATGACCATTGCATAACCGACAACCACGATCATTCCGCCGGCGATGTTCAGACCGCTGGTGACCACTTCCGGGATAGCATTCAGCAGGCCCTGAACTTCGCTGGTGCCGACGGAAATCGCCACGATAACGGCCGGGATAGCGATACGCATCGCCTGCAGGAACAGGGACGAGACGTGCAGCCACGACAGGGCGGTCAGGTTGCCATTCTCCGCCGCTTTATCCGCCGCGTGCTGGAAGGCCACGGTGATGGTGCGCACGATGATGGTCAGCACCTGGCCTGCCGCCGCCAGCGGGATAGCCAGCGCGATACCGGCGCCGATGCTCTGATGGCCGGCAATAACCAGGACGGTGGAAATAATGGACGCCAGCGCGGCATCAGGGGCTACCGCCGCACCGATGTTCATCCAGCCCAGGGCTATCATCTCCAGCGTACCGCCGATGATAATACCGGTTTTCATATCGCCGAGAACGGCGCCGATCAGCGTACAGGCGATCAGAGGACGGTGGAACTGAAATTCATCAAGTACCGACTCCATACCCGCAATACACGCGACGATGAACACCAGCACAATCTGAAGAAGGGTAATCTCCATTGTACTTCTCCTGTTGATTAAGTCTTAAAGTGAAAACTGGGGCGCGATCCGCCGGGTTATTTATCAACCTTAGCGATCAGATCCATCATTTTCAGTTTCGGGTCGGTGGACACTTTACGTGCCTCCAGCTCGATACCGCGGGCGTTCAGCTTTTTAAACGCCTCAATATCTTTGGCATCGACTGAAATCGCGTTGTTAACCTGGGTTTTACCCTGGCGGAACGCCATACCGCCGATGTTGACGCTGGTGATTTTCACGCCGCCCTCGACGATACGTTCAACGTCGGTCGGGTTAGTAAACAGCAGCATAACGCGCTGTCCGGCATACTTGGGGTTGTTGTAGACGCGGATCATTTTGGCCACATCCACCACGTGAGCGGTGACGCCCGGCGGCGCAACCTGGGTCAGCAGAGTTTTACGCACGGTATCCGCGGCCACTTCATCACTGACAACGATGATGCGGGTAACGTTGGTCTCTTTGGTCCAGCGGGTGGCGACCTGACCATGGATCAGACGGTCGTCTATACGCGCAAGGCCAATTACCATGTAGTCGTTCGGGCCCATGGGTTTGGCCGGTGCGGCGGCTTTTGGCGCTGCGGCAGGCGCGGGCGCAGGGGCCGCTTTTTCCACCGGTTTGGCTTTAAGCGCTTTCACGCCTTCGCTGCCGGTTTCAACCGCTAAGGCGACCAGTTCATCAAAGGAAGGATCGTCGTCGCGGGCCATGAAGGTTTCCACCAGCATCGGGATATTGACGCCGGCGATAACTTCGTAATGCTCTTTATCGACGACAATGCGGCTCGCAGCGTTGAAAGGGCTGCCTCCCCATGTATCGACGAGAAATAGCACGCCTTTACTGGTATCCAGTTTTGCCAACTGGGCGTTGTATTTCTCGATCAACGTTTCGGCATTTTCACCCGGAACGAAATCGATCCAGCCAACGTTTTCCTGCTCGCCCAACAGCATTTCTGCTGTTTTCAGCAGCTGTTCTGCAGCCCAACCATGTGTGCCTATTACAATAGCAATCGTCACTTGCTACCTCCTTTATTATCGTGAATGCATCATCTGCTTTGATACATCCTGAATCACTCTTGAGGACAAAATCGATTCAGTTAGGGTGTAAGATAGAAAATAGTTACTACCGCGAATTATTTTAGACAGTGAAAAAATAATTAATGTGATGAAGATCCGTTAATCACGTATCGTCTGCGAATAATTTTGCAGCGCAAAAAATAGCCTTAGTTATTGCAAATTCAGGTAAATTATTTCCAATTTCGATCTATATTTTGCTATGTTTAACTTCCGTTTAATTACTCAGGAGTATAGGGCATAGCCCGCAGTATGGACCGTCATCGACGTCTTTTCACTTTCTGGCATCTGATTGCCACCTCTACGTATCCCGCATTTCTTTCAGCACCTGGTGTCGCGCCCCTGCATGGCATGGCGATGACTGACCTTGCCGCAAACCGGAGTCGTACATGGAATTGTTAATGGATCCTTCAATCTGGGCCGGCCTGTTGACGCTTATCGTTCTGGAAATTGTGCTCGGTATCGACAACCTGGTGTTTATTGCCATCCTGGCGGACAAACTGCCGCCGAAGCAGCGCGATAAAGCGCGTCTGATCGGCCTGTCACTGGCGCTGGTGATGCGCCTGGGGCTGCTGTCGGTCATCTCCTGGATGGTGACGCTGACGAAACCACTGATTACCATCGCCGATTTCTCCTTTTCCGGGCGCGATCTCATCATGCTGCTCGGCGGGATCTTCTTGTTGTTTAAGGCGACAACCGAGCTGCATGAACGGCTGGAAAACCGCCAGCACGATGCCGGTCACGGTAAAGGCTATGCCAGTTTCTGGGTAGTAGTATTGCAGATAGTGGTGCTGGATGCCGTCTTCTCCCTGGACGCCGTGATCACGGCGGTCGGGATGGTTAACCATCTGCCGGTGATGATGGCGGCGGTGGTGATCGCGATGATCTTGATGCTGCTGGCCTCCAAGCCGTTGACGCGCTTTGTCAACCAGCACCCGACGGTGGTCGTGCTCTGTCTGAGCTTCCTGTTGATGATTGGCCTGAGCCTGGTGGCGGAAGGGTTTGGCTTCCATATTCCGAAAGGGTATCTGTACGCGGCGATCGGTTTCTCGATCATTATCGAGTTCTTTAACCAGGTGGCGCGCCGTAACTTTGTTCGCCACCAGTCGACGCTGCCGCTGCGCGCTCGGACCGCGGATGCCATCCTGCGCCTGATGGGCGGCCGCAAACAGGCCTCCGTCAGCCATGACGCAGACAGTCCAGCCGCGGTGCCCGTTCCTGAGGGCGCCTTTGCGGAAGAAGAGCGCTACATGATTAACGGCGTGCTGACCCTGGCCCAGCGCTCCCTGCGCAGCATCATGACCCCGCGCGGAGAAATCAGCTGGGTCGACGCTGAGCAGAGTGAAGATGAAATTCGTCGTCAACTGCTGTCGTCGCCGCACAGCCTCTTCCCGGTCTGCCGCGGAGAGCTGGATGAAATCATTGGTATCGTGCGGGCGAAAGAGATGCTGGTGGCCCTGGAGTCGGGGGAAAACGTCGCGGCGCTGGCTTCTGCCTCCCCGGCAATTGTCGTTCCGGAAACGCTGGACCCGATCAATCTGCTCGGGGTCCTGCGTCGGGCGCGCGGCAGCTTCGTCATCGTAACTAATGAATTTGGCGTGGTGCAGGGGCTGGTCACGCCGCTGGACGTCCTTGAAGCCATCGCCGGTGAATTCCCGGACGCTGATGAGACGCCAGAGATTGTCATCGATGGCGATGGCTGGCTTATTAAGGGGTCGACCGACCTGCATGCGCTGCAGCAGGCGCTGGGGCTGGATCCACTGATCAATGACGATGAGGATATTGCCACCGTTGCCGGGCTGGTGATCTCCGCCAATGGTCATATCCCGCGCATTGGCGACGTCGTGTCGCTTCCGCCGCTGCATTTTACCGTAGTGGAAGCGAATGATTACCGGGTCGATCTGGTGCGCGCGGTGGTCACTCGTCCGCCGAGCGACGAAGAAGAGTAATCGCCAGGCTCGCCGGCCGCTGCGGCCGGCGAGTTATTCTGTCGTCTCGCTCTCACTCTCACTCTCACTCTCACTCTCACTCTCACTCTCACTCTCACTCTCACTCTCACTCTCCTCCCTGCTGGCCAGCCACGCCGGGAACGCCTCCACCGGCATCGGCCGCGCATAATAAAACCCCTGCAGCACATCGACGCCGTGGCTACGCAGGTAGTTTTCCTGCTCCAGCGTCTCCACCCCTTCGGCAACGGTAACAATATGCAGGCGGTTGGCGAGGGCGATAATAATATCTGTCACCGTCGCGTTCACGCTATCTATGCCGACCGAGCTGGTGAACGAGCGGTCGATCTTCAAAACATCCGGGCGCAGCTTTTCCAGCCATGAGAGCGAAGTATTGCCGGTACCAAAATCATCGATCGCCAGCTGTACGCCCTTAAAGTGCAGATGTTCGGCCATATGCTGGTCGCCATCCTGCAGGACATCGCGTTCGGTTAGCTCGACCACCAGCTGCTGCACCGGATCCACGCTGAACCAGTAATTGTGCAGGTCGCGCAGCAGGAGTCCGTTAGCGAAATGGCGCGCGGCGACATTGATCGCGATGTGAAAATGGCGGTCGCGAGGAAAAGCGTCCAGGCGGCGAGCGGTTTCGGCAATCACATAGCGGGTGAGAGGGATGATCAGATTATTGCCTTCGGCGATGGGGATAAATACCTCCGGCGAAATCGTCCCACGTCGGGGATTATTCCAGCGCAGCAGGATCTCCACCCCGCAGCAGCGGCCGCTGCGCGCATCCTGCAGCGGCTGGCACCAGAGGGCAAACTCCCGGGCCGAAATGCCAAGGCTTATTTCCCGCGAGAAACTCATTCTGCCGGCGGTGGCCAGCCAGGCGATGCCGGTCATTAGCAGGCTAAAAATCAGCGCCAGCGGCAGCTCGCCGGGCAGCTCCTCAAGCGCAATCGCCGAGGCGCCAGGGCCGTTAATATTGACAGTAAACGGAAACTCCGTAGAGCGCTGGCGATAAATCACCGTGCCCTGCGGGACATGCGCTTTTTCGAGAAGCCCATGGCGGCTGCTAAAATAACGATCGCCAACCTGCAGGCTGACGTCGCTGATCAGGGCCGATTTTTCATTAAGAATTAAGGTTCCCAGCAGCTCAATATTCACCACCAGCATCACGCCGTCCAGGCCGCTCTCCGCGGCTGGATACCATTGGATCAGTACCGGCGAGCCTTTGAGCAAGGAGCTGTCGTTCGAGAAGAGCAGCAGAGGGCGGGGCGCAGGAAGCGCGGGCTGCAGGCGATGTAAGTCTGCCTGTCGCGGGCCAAAAATACTGGAACAGTAAACGATACCTGACGTGACGAGGGCGACGGAACGAATGGTTTGCAACGAGGCCGCCATTTTGCGCAGCGTCAGATGGATATCAGGGCAGGGTTTGCCCACCAGAGGGAGCAGGGTGGCTCGCTGCGCGCTTAGCGGGCGCAAGATGTCATTGAGCGCCGCCACCCGTTGGCTGGCGGCCGTGCGAATATAATCTTCATTTACGCTGCGCTGCGAAATAAATCGGATGGCTAATGTGGCGCCCAGGGTCGCCAGGGCTACCAGCAGGCAGACAATAATGCGTTTGTGACGATAGGCCGTAATGACTTTTTGTGCAGTCTGCATGTGCGACACCCTGTCGACAGGACGAGTGGTTAAGCGTGGCTTATTTTATAGAGCAAGTGTAGTGGCAGAATATCGCCAGGTATAGAAAAAAGAAAATGCGCCGTTGAAGGCGCATCAGGGAGATTTCAGTCACCAGGGTTAACCCCCTGCGCGCTTTGCAGGCGCAGAGGGGCACGAAAAGTTTAGTCACACTGAACTTTAATCGCCAGGCCGCCGCGCGAGGTTTCGCGGTACTTGGCGTTCATGTCTTTACCGGTTTCATACATGGTCTCGATCACCTTATCGAGCGAGACGCGCGGTTCGCTGGTGCGGCGCATCGCCATTCGCGCGGCGTTGATCGCCTTGACGGAGGCGATGGCGTTACGTTCAATGCATGGCACCTGCACCTGACCGGCGACCGGATCACAGGTCAGGCCGAGGTTGTGTTCCATGCCGATCTCCGCTGCCACGCAAACCTGTTCCGGGCTGGCGCCGAGCAGTTCAGCCAGGCCCGCCGCCGCCATCGAGCAGGCGACGCCCACCTCGCCCTGACAGCCGACTTCCGCGCCGGAAATGGACGCATTCATCTTGTACAGCGCGCCGATCGCCCCGCAGGCCATAAAGTAGCGAATATAGATCTCCGGGCTGACGGACTCGATAAAGTGATCGTAATAGGCGAGTACCGCCGGAACGATGCCGCAGGCGCCGTTGGTCGGCGCGGTTACCACGCGACCGCCGGCGGCGTTCTCTTCATTGACCGCCAGCGCGAACATATTGACCCAGTCAACAACGTTCATTGGATCGCTGGAGAGCTTATCGCTGGCCACCAGCAGACGACGCAGCGCCGAGGCGCGACGCGGTACGCGCAGCGGGCCAGGCAGCACGCCCTCGGTGTTCATCCCGCGGTCGATACAGGCGCGCATGGTCTGCCAGACGTTGGCGAAATAATCCTCGATCTCTTTTTTGCTGTGCAGAGCCAACTCGTTCTGCATCACCATCCCGGAGAGCGACAGGCCAGTCTCTTTGCAGTAGGCCAGCATTTCCTGCGCCGATTTAAATGGGTAGGGCACCTGCAGTTCGTTGGCGTTTTCCTTGCCGAAGTGCTCTTCGTCGACAATAAAGCCGCCGCCGATCGAGTAGTAGGTCTTGCAGTAGATCTCTTTCTCGCCGGCCCAGGCGTGAATGGTCATGCCGTTTTCGTGCAGCGGCAGGTTGTCGCTGCGAAAACGCATGCCGTCATCCGCCGGGAAGTCGACCTCATGCTGGCCGTTGGCCAGCAGCAGACGACCGCGCGCTTCGACGTCACGGATAAAAGCCGGGATCGCGTCAATATCGACCGTATCGGGCTGATTGCCCGCCAGTCCCATGATAATGGCGATGTCCGTATGGTGGCCTTTGCCGGTTAATGACAGTGAACCGTAGACGTCAACCGCCACACGAGTCACTGCATTAAGCAATCCTTTTTCGACCAGGTCATCGACGAACTGTTTTCCGGCCTTCATCGGGCCAACAGTGTGGGAAGATGAGGGACCAATCCCCACCTTGAACATGTCGAATAGACTAATCACGATAATACTCCTGACAGGGTTACCGCGGGTGCGGTAACGATGTAATAACTGCGCATAGTGTAAGAGGGAAGCGCCCTGTCAGTTCAACTATTCACATGAATTAAACTAATGGCTAACCGCGATTTTACTAATAATGAGAGCGCCCTCTCATTATCAGTATAGCTAAGGACGTGCGCCAATTTGCAGCGCCAGCTCGCGAATGATCCCGGCGGTCATTCCCCAGACAAAATAATGCTGGTACCAGGAGAGCCAGACGCGGTGGTCGTTGCCCCGGCGGTGGATATCGAGCGGATGGTAGCGCCCAAGGCGCAGGGCTTCGGCGAGCGGCATTTCAAATACCGCGGAGACTTCGTCCTGGCTGGCGTGATAGTGCAGATCCGGGGGAATAATGCCCACCACCGGCGTCACCTGAAAGCCGGTGACGCTGTCCACCGGCGGCAGGACGCCGATCACCTCGACCGCCTCTGGCGGGATCGCCACCTCTTCCTGAGCTTCGCGCAGGGCGGCGGCGATAAGCGTCGCGTCGGTATTATCTACTGCGCCGCCGGGAAAGGCGACCTGGCCGGCGTGCTTGCGCAGCAGCGGCGAACGCTGGGTCAGCAGCAGGCCGGGCTGCGGCCGGCGCACGATCGGCACCAGCACCGCCGCCTGCCGCTGATTGAGCGCATGGCGCGAAGGCTGCGGGCGCAGAAGCTGAAAGCGGGACAGAAAATCATCCAGATTAAGGGCGCGATCCGCCATGGTCTAGTTCTCCAGTTGCTGCAGGATACGATTAACTTTATCAAAAGTTTCCTGATATTCCGCCGCTTCCTCGCTATCCGCCACAATTCCGCCGCCGGCGGAGCAGTACAGCTGTCCCTGCCATGCCGTCAGGGTGCGAATGGTGATGCTGGTATCCATATTGCCGCAATAGCTCAGGTAGCCAATGCTCCCACACCAGGCGTTGCGACGCTGGGGCTCCAGTTCATCGATAATCTCCATCGCCCGCACTTTCGGCGCGCCGGTGATCGAGCCGCCGGGAAAGGCGGCGCGCAGCAGGTCGCTGGCGTGCAGCGTCATTGGCAGGCGGGCGGTGATGGTGCTGACCAGATGATGGACCGCCGGGAACGGCTCCACCACGAACAGCTCGGGGACCCGCACGCTGCCCGGGACGGCGACGCGGCCGATGTCGTTGCGCATCAGGTCGACAATCATTAAATTCTCGGCGCGATCTTTCGGCGAATTCGCCAGCTTCTCAGCCTGCTGCGCATCTGCCAGCGGCGAATCGAGCCGCGGCAGGGTGCCTTTTATCGGCCGCGTCTGGATCTCCCCCTGGCGCAGCTGGATAAAGCGCTCCGGCGACAGGCTTAAAATCGCCCCTTCATCGAGGCGAATAAAGGCGCTAAAGGGGGCGCGGTTGACGGCGTTCAGCTGGCGGAAGGCCTGCCATTCATCACCGACGTAGCTGGCCTGAAAACGCTGGGCGAGGTTGACCTGATAGCAGTCGCCGCTGTGCAGATAGGCCTGTACCTGGCGAAATTTTTCGCCGTACTGCTGGCGGCTCATATTTGACTGCCAGGCAGAGGTCAGGGCGAAGGTTTCACCCGGCGTCGGCGTTTGCGCCTCCAGCCACTGTAGACGCTGCTGCGGGTCGTCATAGCTGAGCAGCGATATCTGTTGGCGCTGGTGGTCGACGATAAGCGCCCAGTCATAGATCCCCACCGCCATATCCGCCAGCGCGATATCGGCCTGCGCGTGCGAAGGGAGACGCTCAAAGCGACGGCCCAGGTCGTAACCGAATAATCCCAGCGCGCCGCCGAGAAACGGCAGATCGTCATGGGGTTGCGGCGTGAACGGCTGACGATCCAACTGCTGCTGCAGGAGCTGCAGCGGATCTTCCGCTGAGACAACAACGGTTTCGCCGTCGTCGACCCACGTCTGTTCACCGCGCGTCAGCAGCGTGGCGCGCGGGGCAGCCACCAGAATATCAAAGCGGTTATGCGGATGGTCGGCAAAGCCGGAATGCAGCAGCATCGCCCAGGGCAGGGCGCTTAACGGCGCAAAATAGTGTTCGGCCGCATCCGGGCGCCAGGGCAGGGTAATAATCGCGGGGGACAACATCTTTCTCGATCCTGAACGTTGCCGCCCCTCTGGCGTAGTTGGGGACGGCGTGAAATAATTACGCCCCACAATGTAGCAGGAGTAAAAGATGTTTGCAGGTTTACCTTCGCTGAGCCACGAGCAACAGCAAAAAGCGGTCGAACGTATCCATGAGCTAATGGCTCAGGGGATAAGCAGCGGCCAGGCGATTGCCCTGGTGGCGGAAGAGCTGCGCGCAACGCATACCGGCGAGCAGATCGTCGCGCGCTTTGAAGATGAGGATGAGGACGAGTAATTACACCGCGGCGATAATTTTGATCTCAACTTTATACTGCGGGTTCATCAGCGTCGCTTCCACCGTGCAGCGCACCGGGGCGTGACCAGCCACCACCCACGCGTCCCAGGCTTTATTCATCGCCGCAAAGTCGCTTTTATCGGCGAGGAAGATGGTGGCGTCAAGAATACGCGACTTGTCGCTGCCCTGTTTTTCCAGCACCGCGTCAATCTGCGCCAGGGTATTGGCGGTCTGCTCGAAAGCGTCGGCATCGAGATTTGCCGGCACGCCGGTGTAGTACAGGGTCTGGTTGTGGATCACCACGTCTGACCAACGGGCTTCGGCATCAATACGCGTAATTGTCATTGCTTTTTCCTCTTTAAGCATTCCATTCGGCTGCGGCAAGACTGCCATAATGTGCCGCTCGCGTCACTACCCGGACTGGCGAAACGCCGTCCTCCCTGACATAATCACTGTCCAAATAACCAGGGGGCAATGTGATCGACGATTTTGCAGCAGACGGCCAGCTAGCCAAAGCCATACCGGGATTTAAACCGCGCGAGCCGCAGCGCCAGATGGCGGTGGCGGTCAGCGAAGCGATTGAGGCCTCCCGGCCGCTGGTGGTGGAAGCGGGGACCGGAACCGGTAAAACCTACGCTTACCTGGCGCCTGCGCTGCGGGCGAAAAAAAAGGTGATTATCTCCACCGGCTCGAAAGCGCTGCAGGATCAGCTTTACAGCCGCGATCTGCCCACCGTCGCCAAAGCGCTCAAATTCACCGGGAAACTGGCGCTGCTCAAAGGGCGCTCCAACTACCTGTGTCTCGAACGTCTTGAGCAGCAGGCGCTGGCGGGCGGCGATCTGCCGGTGCAAACCCTCAGCGATGTGATCCTCCTGCGCTCCTGGTCGAATCAAACCCAGGATGGCGATATCAGCACCTGCGCCAGCGTCGCGGAAGACTCTCAGGCCTGGCCGCTGGTGACCAGCACCAACGATAACTGTCTCGGTAGCGACTGCCCACTGTATAAAGATTGCTTCGTGGTGAAGGCGCGTAAAAAAGCGATGGACGCCGACGTGGTGGTGGTCAACCATCACCTGTTTCTGGCCGATATGGTGGTCAAAGAGAGCGGCTTTGCCGAGCTGATCCCCGAGGCGGAAGTGATGATCTTCGATGAAGCCCATCAGCTGCCGGATATCGCCAGTCAGTACTTTGGCCAGTCGCTCTCCAGCCGCCAGCTGCTGGACCTGGCGAAAGACATCAACATTGCCTACCGCACCGAACTGAAAGACACTCAGCAGCTGCAAAAATGCGCCGACCGCCTGGCGCAAAGCGCGCAGGATTTCCGCCTGCAGCTGGGAGACCCGGGCTACCGCGGCAATCTGCGCGAGCTGCTGGCGGACAGCCACATTCAGCGAGCGCTGCTGCTGCTCGATGACGCGCTCGAGCTATGCTATGACGTCGCCAAACTTTCGCTGGGCCGCTCGGCGCTGCTCGACGCCGCTTTTGAGCGTGCCACCCTCTATCGCGGGCGCCTGAAGCGGTTGAAAGAGATCAACCAGCCGGGCTACAGCTACTGGTATGAGTGTACCTCGCGCCACTTTACTCTCGCGCTGACGCCGCTGACCGTGGCCGAGAAGTTTAAAGAGGTGATGGCGCAGAAGTCGGGGAGTTGGATCTTTACCTCGGCGACGCTGTCGGTGAACGACGATCTGCATCACTTTACCGCCCGGCTGGGGATCGATGAGGCGCAGACTCTGCTGCTGCCGAGTCCCTTTGACTATCAGCACCAGGCGCTGCTCTGCGTGCCGCGCAACCTACCCCTGCCGAACCAGCCCGGCGCGGCGCGACACCTGGCGGCGATGCTCAAGCCGCTGATCGAGGCCAACGATGGTCGCTGCTTTATGTTGTGCACCTCGCACGCCATGATGCGCGATCTGGCGGAGCAGTTCCGCGCCACCATGACGCTACCGGTGCTGCTGCAGGGCGAGACCAGCAAAGGCCAGCTGCTGCAGCAGTTCGTCAGCGCCGGCAACGCGCTGCTGGTGGCTACCAGCAGCTTCTGGGAGGGAGTCGATGTGCGCGGCGACGCGCTGTCGCTGGTGATTATCGATAAGCTACCGTTCACCTCGCCGGACGATCCGCTGCTAAAAGCGCGGATGGAAGATTGCCGGCTGCGCGGCGGCGATCCCTTCGATGAAGTGCAGCTCCCGGATGCGGTGATCACCCTTAAGCAGGGGGTGGGGCGTCTGATCCGCGATATCGACGACCGCGGGGTGCTGGTGATCTGCGACAACCGGCTGGTGATGCGCCCCTACGGCGCGGTGTTCCTGGCCAGTCTGCCGCCGGCGCCGCGAACCCGCGATATCCGTCGGGCGGTGCGCTTTCTCGCCGTACCGCCGGCAAGGTAATCCGCACTAAAATGTGTTAAGCTGCGCGCCATTTTGTTAATTAGCGGTTCCCAATAGACTTCGGGCGGCATGGCGGCGGGTTGGCCGTTTGCCGGAAATCAGGCTGCCTGAAGGCCTGAACTATGTAACGAGAGCGTGACCACCCATGCGAATTTTGGCTATCGATACCGCCACAGAGGCCTGCTCCGCGGCTCTGTGGAATGATGGCACCCTTAGTGCTCATTTCGAAATTTGTCCCCGCGAACATACCCAACGTATCCTGCCGCTGGTGCAGGAGGTCCTCACCGAGAGCGGCACCACGCTGAGCGAGCTGGACGCGCTGGCCTTTGGCCGCGGTCCGGGCAGCTTTACCGGCGTGCGCATCGGCATCGGTATCGCCCAGGGGCTGGCGCTGGGCGCCGAACTGCCAATGATTGGCGTTTCCACGCTGGCCACCATGGCGCAGGGCGCCTGGCGCAAAACCGGCGCCACCCGTGTGCTCGCGGCCATTGATGCGCGTATGGGCGAAGTCTACTGGGCCGAGTACCAGCGCGACGAGCAGGGCGTCTGGCATGGCGAAGAGACGGAAGCGGTGCTCAAACCGGACGCGGTAGCCGAACGACTGGCACAGCTTTCCGGCGAATGGGCCACCGTCGGCACCGGATGGCAGGCGTGGCCGGATCTGGCGAAAGCGAGCGGACTGACCTTAAGCAGCGGCGAAATTGAATTGCCGGCGGCGGAGGATATGCTGCCGTTAGCCTGTTACCTGCTGGCGGCGGGGAAAACCGTGGCCGTGGAGAAAGCGGAGCCGGTTTATTTGCGAAACGAGGTGGCGTGGAAGAAACTTCCAGGCCGCGAGTGAATCTCAGTAACAAGAAGACTGAGAAAAGGAGTCGCATCATGGCGGGTCAAAAACAGGGCGTTCGCTGGCTGCTGGCCGCAGCGATTGCCGTTGCGCTAAGCGGCTGCGTATCGGTGCCGGATGCCATCAAAGGCACCAGCCCGACGCCGCAGCAGGATTTGGTGCGGGTGATGAACGCCCCGCAGCTGTACGTTGGCCAGGAAGCGCGCTTTGGCGGTAAGGTGGTCAATGTGCAAAACCAGCAGGGGAAAACCCGCTTAGAAATCGCCACCGTACCGCTGGACAGCGGCGCGCGGCCAGTGCTGGGCGAGCCGTCCCGCGGAAGGATTTTTGCTGACGTCAATGGCTTCCTCGATCCGGTGGATTTCCGCGGTCAACTAGTGACTGTGGTCGGACCGATCGCCGGGGTGGTTGACGGCAAGGTGGGCAGCACGCCGTATAAATTTATGCTGATGAACGCCACCGGCTACAAGCGCTGGAACGTAGTGCAGCAGGTGGTGATGCCTCCGCAACCTATCGACCCGTGGATGCTGGGTCCGCGCCCCTGGGGCTACGGCTATGGCGGCTGGGGCTGGTACAATCCCGGCCCTGCTGAGGTGAGAAACGTTGTAACCGAATGATTTTGTTGTTTATGTTAGTTCAAAGAAACAGCGGCCGGTCCGCTGTTTCTTTGTTTTCAGTCGAATAAGAAAAAAAATAGTGACGCGCTTCGCAACCTGCTCATTGCCTAATTAATAAACTGGTACGCTGAGTTAATATAATGTTAACAAAATGTATTATCCAGGGGCTGTGATGACGACGAATAACTATTTCAGAGGTGATGCAGTGAAAAAGGTTTGGCTAAACCGTTATCCCGCAGATGTTCCGGCGGAGATAAATCCTGACCGCTATCAATCCCTGGTTGAACTGTTTGAACATGCCACCACCCGTTACGCCGACCAACCGGCGTTTATCAATATGGGTGAAGTGATGACCTACCGTAAGCTGGAGGAGCGTAGTCGCGCCTTCGCCGCTTATCTTCAGGAGGGGTTGGGGTTACAGAAGGGCGATCGCGTGGCCCTGATGATGCCTAACCTGCTGCAGTATCCGGTGGCTCTGTTTGGCATCCTGCGCGCCGGGATGATCGTGGTTAACGTCAACCCCTTATATACCCCGCGCGAACTGGAGCATCAGCTCAACGACAGCGGCGCGGCGGCGATCGTCATAGTCTCCAACTTTGCCCATACCCTGGAAAAAGTGGTGGCGAAAACTCAGGTCCAGCATGTGATCCTGACGCGCATGGGCGACCAGCTTTCCACCGCCAAAGGCACGCTGGTGAACTTTGTGGTCAAGTACATTAAGCGCCTGGTGCCGAAGTACCACCTGCCGGACGCCATCTCGTTTCGCAGCGCGTTGCAGCACGGCTATCGCATGCAGTACGTCAAGCCGGAGATCGTTGCGGAAGATCTGGCGTTTCTGCAGTACACCGGGGGCACCACCGGCGTGGCCAAAGGTGCGATGCTCACCCACCGCAATATGCTGGCTAACCTCGAGCAGGTCAATGCCACCTACGGCCCGCTGCTGCATCGCGGCAAAGAGTTCGTGGTGACCGCGCTGCCGCTGTATCACATTTTCGCCCTGACCATGAACTGCCTGCTGTTTATCGAACTGGGCGGGCAAAATTTGCTGATCACCAACCCACGCGATATCCCCGGGCTGGTGAAGGAGCTGGCGAAGTATCCTTTTACCGCCATGACCGGGGTCAATACCCTGTTCAACGCCTTGCTGAACAACAAAGAGTTCCAGCAGCTTGATTTCTCCTCGCTGCATTTGTCCGCCGGCGGTGGAATGCCGGTGCAGCAGGCGGTGGCCGAGCGCTGGGTAAAACTGACCGGGCAATATCTGCTGGAGGGCTACGGCCTGACAGAGTGTTCCCCGCTGGTCAGCGTTAACCCGCACGATATTGACTACCACAGCGGCAGCATTGGCCTGCCGGTGCCCTCCACCGAAGCCAAACTGGTGGATGATGATGATAACGAAGTGGCGCCGGGTCAGCCGGGCGAGCTCTGTATTAAAGGGCCGCAGGTGATGCTGGGCTACTGGCAGCGCCCTGACGCGACGGATGAGATTATCAAAGACGGCTGGCTGCACACCGGGGATATCGCGGTGATGGATGAAGAGGGGTTCCTGCGCATCGTCGATCGCAAAAAAGATATGATCCTGGTGTCGGGTTTTAACGTCTATCCGAACGAAATCGAAGATGTGGTCATGCAGCATAGCGGGGTGCTGGAAGTGGCGGCCATCGGCGTGCCGTCCGGCAGCAGCGGCGAAGCGGTGAAGATTTTCGTAGTCAAGAAAGATGCTGCGTTAACCGAAGAGGCGCTGATTACGTTCTGCCGTCGCCATTTGACCGGATACAAGGTGCCGAAGCTGGTGGAATTCCGTGACGAACTGCCGAAATCCAACGTCGGAAAAATTTTGCGGCGAGAACTGCGTGACGAAGCGCGCGCTAAAGTGGACAATAAAGGCTAAGTAACGAATGAGTCGCCTGACGCCGGCTACGCCGGCGTTTTTTATGGGCGCAAGTTAAGAGAGTATGCTTTGAACTATCAGATGATCACCACCGACGATGGCCTGCGCGCTGTCTGCGAAGCGGCAAGCGCGGCCTCCGCCGTCGCTCTGGATACGGAATTTGTCCGCACCCGCACCTATTACCCGCAGCTGGGCCTGCTGCAGCTGTTCGACGGCCAGCAGGTCTCTCTGATCGATCCCTTGACGATTAACGACTGGGCGCCGATGCGCGACCTGCTGCTCAACCAGGATGTGACTAAATACCTGCATGCCGGCAGCGAAGATTTAGAAGTCTTCCTTAATGCATTTAACCTGATGCCGCAGCCGCTGATTGACACCCAGATCCTGGCGGCCTTCTGCGGCCGCCCAATGTCCTGGGGCTTCGCTTCGATGGTGGAAGAGTATTCCGGGGTAGCGCTGGATAAAAGTGAATCCCGCACCGACTGGCTGGCGCGCCCGCTGACTGAGCGTCAGTGTGAATATGCCGCGGCCGACGTCTGGTATCTGCTGCCGATCGCCAGCCAGTTAATGGCGGAGACCGATCGCGCTGGCTGGCTGCCGGCGGCGCTCGACGAGTGCCGCGTGATGCAGCAGCGTCGTCAGGAGGTGGTCGACCCGGCCGAGGCCTGGCGCGATATCGGCAACGCCTGGCAGCTGCGTACCCGCCAGCTGGGTTGTCTGCAGCTGTTGGCGGAGTGGCGCCTGCGCAAAGCGCGCGAGCGCGACCTGGCGGTAAACTTTGTGGTGCGGGAAGAGCATCTGTGGAGCGTGGCGCGCTATATGCCCACCAGCCTGGGCGAGCTCGACAGCCTCGGGTTATCCGGTAGCGAAATTCGCTTCCACGGCAAAACGCTGATTAGCCTGGTCGAAAAAGCGCAGGCGCTGCCGGAGTCGGCCCTGCCGGCGCCGCTGCAGAACCTGATCGACATGCCGGGCTACCGCAAAGCCTTTAAAGATATTAAAGCGCTGGTGCAGGAAGTGAGCACGGAGAAGGGCGTAAGCGCGGAGCTGCTGGCGTCGCGTCGGCAGATCAACCAGCTGCTGAACTGGCACTGGCAGCTGAAAACGCAAGCCGGTGAACCTGAGCTGATTTCCGGTTGGCGCGGGGAGCTGATGGCCGAGCGGCTGAAGAGGCTGTTAAACGACTATCCGCGCTAGTTCGCGGCCAGGTTCAGACCATTAAAAAACCGGCGGCGCGTGGCGTAGCCGGTTTTTTTTCGCGATAGCGCGACAGGTCAGGATTTCGACTCTTCCGTTTCGGGTAGGGTCACGTTCAGCTCAAGAATGGATATATCCCCGTCCCGCTGCTCCAGCTGCACGCTGACCATCTCCGGGTCGATCTGTACGTATTTACAGATCACTTCCAGGATATCTTTGCGTAACTGCGGCAGGTAATGCGGCTCCGCGTCGCCGCGGCGGCGCTCGGCGACGATGATTTGCAGGCGTTCTTTCGCAATATTAGCCGTGTTCTTTTTTCGCGAGAGAAAAAAGTCGAGTAAAGCCATAATTTATCCTCCGAACAGGCGTTTGAGGAAACCTTTCTTCTCTTCTTCAATGAAGCGGAAAGGGCGTTCTTCTCCGAGCAGACGTTCAACGGTATCGGCATAGGCTTTGCCTGCGTCCGAGGCGGCATCGAGGATCACCGGCTCACCCTGGTTGGATGCGCGCAGGACTGACTGGTCTTCCGGGATCACGCCTACCAGGTTGATGCGCAGAATTTCCAGCACGTCTTCCATGCTCAGCATATCGCCTTTATTAACGCGGCCTGGATTGTAGCGGGTCAGCAGCAGATGCTCTTTGATTGGCTCTTCGCCATTTTCCGCGCGGCGGGATTTAGAGGCGAGAATGCCAAGGATACGGTCGGAGTCGCGAACGGAGGAGACTTCCGGGTTAGTGGTGATGATGGCTTCATCAGCAAAGTAAAGCGCCATCAGCGCACCGGTTTCAATGCCTGCCGGGGAATCACAGACGATGAAATCGAATTCCATTTTCTTCAGTTCTTCGAGAACCTTGTCGACGCCTTCGCGAGTCAGAGCGTCTTTATCCCGGGTCTGGGAAGCCGGGAGAATGTAGAGATTTTCCGTGCGCTTATCTTTAATCAGCGCCTGGTTCAGTGTGGCATCGCCCTGAATGACGTTGACGAAATCATAAACGACGCGACGTTCGCAGCCCATAATCAGGTCGAGGTTACGCAGGCCGATGTCGAAGTCGATAACGACGGTTTTCTTTCCCTTCTGGGCCAAACCTGTAGCGATGGCCGCGCTGGAGGTGGTCTTGCCAACGCCCCCTTTACCCGAAGTCACAACAATAATGCGTGCCATAGAAATTCCTTGTTAAAAAGGGATTAATTTAACGGTTGAATTGCCAAAGCGCTTTCACCTAAACGCAGGCGCGCCGCTTTGCCATAAAATTCGGCCGGGATGTTATCGCTCAGCCAATATTCCCCGGCGATGGAGACCAGCTCCGCCGCAAGGTGGGTACAAAATATCTGGGCGTCTCTGTCGCCACCGGCGCCTGCCAGCGCGCGTCCTCGCATCATGCCATATACATGGATATTTCCGTCAGCGATAAGTTCCGCACCGGCACTCACATGATTTGTAACAATAAGATCACAGTGTGGCGCATAAATGCGCTGACCGGAACGTACCGGCTGATCAATCAAACGCGTTTTTGTGATCTGACTAGCAACTGGCGGCGGCGGGGTGGGGTCGGACGGTGCCGGACGAGAGGCTTTTTCTTTCCCTTCGGTTAATAACGGGATGCCGGCGCGGTCGATTTCGGTTTTCAGGCGCGGAATTTTGCATCCGCTAACGCCCATAATACGTAAACCGGTCGCGGCGATAGCCTCGTTGATGGCGCGCCATTCCACCTCCTCCTCGATGCTGGCGATATTCACCACCACCGGAGCATGACGTAAAAAAGCGGGAGCCTGGGCGATTTTGTCTTCTAACGCCTGACGAATAACCTCGGGATTTGCATCGTGCAAATGAACGACAGATAACGTGAAGCTACTGCCTTTAAGTTCGATTGGCGTATTTGACATCCTGGCCTTACTCAATTTGCTGTTTATCAACCGCCGAAGTGCGGTGATATTCCGAAGACTAAAAGGCATGTTATAGTCACTCATATATTGAGGCAAGTGACCACGGGTCTAATTCCGAGTAAAACTATGTTTTGTGTGATCTATCGAAGTACTAAACGTGAACAAACCTATTTATACGTCGAAAAAAAGGACGATTTCTCGCGCGTTCCTGACGAGCTAATGCGCAGCTTTGGCACGCCGCAAATGGCGATGCTGCTGCCGCTGGATGGGCGCAAAAAACTGGTTAACGCCGATCTGGAAAAAGTGAAACAGGCGTTAAGCGAACAGGGCTATTACCTGCAACTGCCTCCGCCGTCTGAAAATCTACTAAAGAAACACCTGGCGGAACAGGGGAAACAATCCGATTAACCCACGAGGGAAAATAATGTACCAACATCATAACTGGCAGGGTGCGCTTCTGGATTATCCAGTAAGCAAAGTAGTGTGCGTCGGCAGTAATTATGCGAAACACATCAAGGAAATGGGCAGTGCGACGCCGGAAGAGCCGGTGCTGTTTATTAAACCTGAGACTGCGCTGTGCGATCTTCGTCAGCCGTTGGTGCTTCCTGAGGGGCTGGGCTCGGTGCATCACGAAGTCGAGCTGGCGGTGCTTATCGGCAGCACGCTGCGTCAGGCGACGGAAGAGCATGTGCTGAAAGGGATTGCCGGCTATGGCGTCGCGCTGGATCTCACGCTGCGCGACCTGCAGGCGAAAATGAAAAAAGCGGGACAACCCTGGGAGAAGGCCAAAGGCTTCGATAATGCCTGTCCGATCTCCGGCTTTATCCCGGCCGCTGAGTTCCACGGCGACCCGCAGAATACGTCGTTAAGCCTGAAGATTAATGGCGAAGTGCGCCAGCAGGGCACCACTGCCGACATGATCCATAGGATTGTGCCGCTGATCGCCTATATGTCGCGCTTCTTTACCCTCAAAGCCGGGGATGTGATCCTCACCGGCACCCCGGAAGGCGTGGGGCCGCTGCACAGCGGTGACGAGCTGGAGGTCGGCTTCAACGGCCTGGCGCTCACTACCCGCGTGCTGTAAGCGCTATTTGCCGCCTTTTGGGGCGGCAAAACTTGCATCGGCGTGCCAGACTGGTTATAAGGTGCACCCTTAACTGGCAACGACGGACACTCCGATGAGCGAACAACCTTTCTGGCAACAAAAAACACTGGATGACATGAGCGACGCGGAGTGGGAATCGCTGTGTGACGGCTGCGGCCAGTGCTGCCTGCACAAGCTGATGGATGAAGACACTGACGAGATCTACTTCACCAACGTCGCCTGTCGTCAGCTCAATATCAAAACCTGCCAGTGTCGTAACTACGCGCGTCGCTTTGAGTATGAGCCGGACTGCATCAAGCTTACCCGCGAAAATCTGCCGACCTTCGAATGGCTGCCGCCGACCTGTGCCTATCGCCTGCTGGCGGAAGGCAAGCCTCTGCCGGCCTGGCACCCGCTGCTGACTGGCTCAAAAGCGGCGATGCACGGCGAACGCATCTCCGTTCGCCATATTGCGGTGCCTGAGTCCACGGTGGTCGACTGGCAGGACCATATCCTTAATCTGCCTGACAGGGCGCGCTAAGCGCCGTCACGCTTTCTTCGCGTGGAACAGCCCGTTTTCACCGTCGGTTTCTTCCGCCACCCAGAAGTGAATATTGAAGCGGGCGTCGTCACTGAGTTCGACGCGGTGCCAGTACTGCGGCGGACTGGTAGCAAACTGCCCGGCATGAATCACGACTTTTTTCTCCGGCTCCGTCGCCTGTTCATTGGCAAAACCGTAATAGGTCACCGTTCCCTCCATGACGCACAGCTGGCCGAAGACGCCAGCCGCGGTGTTGTGGTGGCTCAGCAGGGCGGCAGGGACATTCTCTTTGGTAAAGAATGGGGTGGAGCGTTTAACTTTCCAGTCTGCGGGGATCAGTAAAGATGACATGTGAGCTCCTGTTGGGTTTTAAAAGATGTATTTAATATGCTCCTTTTAATTGCTATGGTCAACCATAGAGGTCAACCATAGACGGGAAACGATTCAGCGATGCGCAGGAGGCATAAAAAAACGCCCCGCAGGGCGTTTCATTGTGGGCTGTACTCGCCGCGGCTTAACGACCAAACAGATCGCGTTTTTTCGCTTTGAAAGGCTGAGCAACGATCACCAGAATAGCGACCAGCAGATAGGCGGCGAAAATCCCCACCAGCCATTGCGGCATCTCCAGCGACAGGAACTGCCACTGACGTACTGAACAGTCTCCGGACGCAACGAAAACCTGCGGCAGCCATTTATCCAGCGGCAGCCAGGTTGGGAAGCGGGCGGCGAAATCGCAGGTCTGGAACGGTGAAGGGTGCAGCTGGATCATCGTATGCTCCCACGCCAGCTGTAGTCCGCGTATCGCGCTGTACAACCAGATTGCCATGGCGACATAGCGCAGCGGCGTTTTGGGGGCGATAGCGCCCACCAGTCCCGCGCCCATGATGCCGAACAGCGCGCAGCGTTCGTAAATACACATGACACACGGCTGCAGCAGCATCACGTGCTGGAACCACAGCGCGACAAGTTCGAGAATAAAAGCGGTCAACGCCATCAGGAGCCAGGCACCGCGTCCTCTTGAGCACTGGTTTAAATATTGCAACATAATCATTTCCCTGGAAGATGCTAAATCATGGCAGTGTAAACGAAAACCGAACCGACGCCAGAGGCGCGGCGGAAAATATTCCGTAACGGGTTATTGATGCGCCCGGGCGAACCCGGGCAAAAACTGACTCAGGGCAGGCTGGGCGTCACCAGCCAGCCGTGCGCCAGCAGCCAGTCGGTGACTGGCATCAGGGTGAACTCGACGCATAACAGGCCGACCAGCGTCAGTACGATGGTGTAGGGCAGCGCCATCCACACCATACGGCCATAGGAGAGCCTAATAAGCGGCGCCAGGGCGGAAGTCAGCAGGAAGAGAAACGCCGCCTGGCCGTTCGGGGTGGACACCGAGGGCAGGTTGGTGCCGGTGTTGATCGCTACCGCCAGCATCTCAAACTGGGGCAGGCTGATGGCGCCATGTTCGAGCGCCGCTTTCGCTTCGTTGATGTAGACCGTGCCGACAAACACGTTATCCGAAATGGACGACAGCAGGCCGTTGAACAGATAAAACAGCGACAGCTGCGCGTGCGGCGAGGCCTGCAGGACAAACTCGATCACCGGCGTGAACAGCTGCTGATCGATGATAACCGCGACGATGGAGAAGAAGACCGTCAGCAGCGCGGTAAAGGGCAGCGCCTCGGTGAACGCCTTGCCAATGGCGTGCTCATCGGTAACGCCGGTAAAGGTGGTGGCGAGGATGATCACCGACAGGCCAATCAGGCCGACCTCAGCCAGGTGAAAAGCCAGGGCCACGATCAGCCAAACGCCAATGAGCGCCTGGGCAATCAGCCGCAGTCGCTCCTGACGGCTGCGCTGGGCGCGGCTGCGATCGTCAAACTCCTGCAGCACCTTGCGCACCGTCGGCGGTAGCGGTTCGCCGTAGCCAAACAGGCGATACTTTTCGACCAGCAGACAGGTTAACAGACCGCAGACCATCACCGGCAGGGTCACGGGCGCCATGCGAAGAAAGAACTCGCCAAAATGCCAGCCCGCGGCTTTGGCGATAATCAGGTTTTGCGGCTCGCCGACCATGGTCATGACGCCGCCGAGCGCGGTCCCGACGCCGGCGTGCATCATCAGGCTGCGCAGAAAGCCGCGGAACTGCTCCAGCACCTCACGGTAGTGCTGCTCGATATGGCTGTCATCGAGCAGGTCGCTATCGTCCGGGCGCGCCGAGGCGACGCGGTGATAGATGCCGTAGAACCCGACGGCGACGCTGATCACTACCGCCACCACCGTCAGCGCATCGAGAAAGGCCGAGAGGAAGGCGGCCGCCAGGCAGAACGCCAGCGATAGCAGCATTTTGCTGCGGATCCCCAGCAGCAGGCGCGTAAACACGAACAGCAAAAGCTGTTTCATAAAGTAGATACCCGCCACCATGAACATCAGCAGGAGCAGCACCTCCAGATTGCCGGCGATCTCTTCCCGGACGTGCGCCGGGCTGGTCATGCCGATCAGCAGCGCCTCGATAGCCAGCAGACCACCCGGCAGCAGCGGATAGCACTTCAGCGCCATGGCGAGGGTAAAGATAAACTCGACCACCAGCAGCCAGCCGGCGACAAACGGCGCCACGGCGAACACCAGCGGATTTACGATTAAGAAAATGATTAATGCCAGCTTGTACCAGTCCGGCGACTGGCCAAGAAAATTGCGCCACAGCGCGCGGCCATAAGAAATTTCCACGACAGAATCCTTCCCCGTCAATGAGTGCATGGTTTTGTGCATAACGATTGGCAAGAGTACCAGTTGAGCAAAATGAGAAGCAACTTTCTTCGCGCCGCGCTGGCGGTTTGTGAAGATAAGGAAAAGCGCAAAGTAAAAGCGGAAAATTAAACGGCGATCCCTTTTTAATTCACTTGCCATGCTATCTGCGCTATAGCGGCTCTGGTATGATGAGTGCAATTGTAACGCTGTGTAATGGAAATCTTACTATGGTCATTAAGGCGCAGAGCCCTGCGGGTTTCGCGGAAGAGTACATCATTGAGAGTATCTGGAATAACCGCTTCCCTCCCGGATCGATTCTCCCCGCTGAACGCGAGCTTTCTGAGCTGATCGGTGTCACCCGCACAACCCTGCGCGAAGTATTGCAGCGTCTGGCCCGTGACGGCTGGCTGACCATTCAGCATGGTAAGCCCACTAAAGTGAATAACTTTTGGGAAACCTCCGGCCTGAATATCCTCGAAACGCTGGCGCGCCTCGATCACGACAGCGTACCGCAGCTGATTGATAATCTGCTCTCCGTGCGCACCAACATTTCCACGATTTTTATCCGCACCGCGTTTCGCCAGCATCCGGATAAAGCGCTGGCGGTCCTGGACAGCGCCCGGGAGGTGGAGGATCACGCCGACGCCTTCGCCGAGCTTGATTATAATATTTTCCGTGGTCTGGCGTTTGCCTCCGGCAACCCGATCTACGGTCTGATCCTCAACGGCATGAAGGGGTTGTATACCCGCATCGGCCGCCACTATTTCTCCAGCCCGGAAGCGCGCAGCCTGGCGCTCGGTTTCTATCATCAGCTGGCGAAAGTGTGTGAGGCTGGCCTGCATGACCAGGTTTACGAGCTGGTTCGTCGCTACGGCCATGACAGCGGCGAGATCTGGCACCGGATGCAGAAATCGCTGCCCGGTGATTTAGCCATGAATATGCGTTAAGCGGGCTTTTCGCGATCGATATACAGAACAAGGGGGCCAATGGCCCCCTTTGTTATTTTACTCGCCCCGCAATGCTATAGCGCGTTCGGCCGCGCCGGGCAGCGGTCCAACAGCTCAATGCTGCCGTCGGCGTTCTGCTGCTCCAGCAGCACATCGAACCCCCACAGACGATGCACATGCTTCAGCACTTCGCGCCGGCCTTTGTCCAGCGGGACGCGGTTGTGCGGCACATAGCGCAAGGTCAGCGATCGGTCGCCGCGCAGGTCAACGTTCCACACCTGGATGTTCGGCTCAAGATTGCTGAGGTTATACTGCGCGGAGAGCTTATTGCGGATCTCGCGATAGCCCTCTTCGTTGTGAATCGCCGAGATCTCCAGATAATTGTTGTGATCGTCGTCGAGCACGGTAAAGAAGCGGAAATCGCGCATGATCTTCGGCGACAGGAACTGACTGATAAAGCTTTCATCCTTAAAGTCGCGCATGGCGAAATGCAGCGTTTCCAGCCAGTCAGAACCGGCGATATCGGGGAACCAGTACTTATCCTCTTCCGTGGGCGACTGACAGATGCGCTTGATGTCCTGGAACATGGCGAAGCCCAGCGCGTAGGGGTTAATCCCGCTGTACCACGGACTGTTGTACGGCGGCTGGAACACCACGTTGGTATGGCTGTGGAGAAACTCCAGCATAAAGCGCTCAGTCACTTTCCCTTCATCGTAGAGATGGTTGAGGATGGTGTAGTGCCAGAAGGTGGCCCACCCCTCGTTCATCACCTGGGTCTGTTTCTGCGGGTAGAAATACTGGCTGACTTTACGCACGATGCGCAGGATCTCGCGCTGCCACGGTTCGAGCAGCGGGGCGTTCTTCTCCATAAAGTACAGCAGGTTCTCCTGCGGTTCGGAAGGGTAGCGACGAGCGGATTCAATCGCTTTTTCCTCTTCGCGCTTCGGCAGGGTGCGCCACAGCATATTCACCTGGCTTTGCAGATACTCTTCCCGGCTTTTCTGCCGCGCTTTCTCCTCCTGCAGAGAGATTTTTTGCGGACGTTTATAGCGGTCGACGCCGTAGTTCATCAGCGCGTGGCAGGAGTCGAGCAGTTTCTCTACTTCGTCGACGCCATAGCGCTCTTCGCACTCGGTGATGTACTTACGGGCAAAGATCAGATAGTCGATGATCGAGCTGGCGTCGGTCCAGCTGCGAAACAGATAGTTATTTTTAAAAAACGAGTTATGCCCGTAGCAGGCATGGGCCATCACCAGCGCCTGCATGGTGATGGTGTTTTCCTCCATCAGGTAGGCGATACAGGGGTTGGAGTTGATGACTATCTCATACGCCAGACCCTGCTGACCGTGCTTATAGGCCTGCTCGGTCTCAATAAATTTTTTGCCAAACGACCAGTGCGGATAGTTGATGGGCATGCCGACGCTGGAGTAGGCGTCCATCATCTGCTCGGAAGTAATGACTTCGATCTGGTGCGGGTAGGTGTCAAGACGATAGAGCTTGGCGACCCGGTCCACTTCGGCCAGGTAGGTTTCCAGTAACTCGAACGTCCAGTCGGGTCCATCGCTTAAACGGGTGGTGTCCCTGTTCATGGAGTCAATCGTAGCCATTAGCGCGCCCTCGTTGTTGTTGGTTTTCTCTGAACGGAAAACCTCTAAACAAGCATAGAACACGGTGCAGCAAACTGTGCTGTACGCCAATCGCTTTTCTTCGCGATTTCCCCATCTCAAAGCCGTTTTTTTGCCTTGTTTGCAGAATTTAATGCTGGGTAAAAATAAAGCGCAGCATGAGATCGTAAATCTCACAGCGCAGGGCTGGTGCGGTTTGCTGTGAGTTAAGTCACCATAAATAAAGCGTATGTTGAATAATATTTTCAACTGAGTTATCAATTTGTAATTAGATGATTGTTCTTTAACTGTTACGGAGTCGCTATGCGTGTCGTCATACTGGGAAGTGGGGTGGTTGGGGTAGCCAGCGCGTGGTATTTGAGTCAGGCGGGTCATGACGTGACGGTCATCGACCGTCAGCCCGGTCCGGCAGAGGAGACCAGCGCGGCCAACGCCGGGCAGATTTCTCCCGGCTATGCGGCGCCCTGGGCGGCGCCGGGGGTGCCGCTGAAGGCGATCAAATGGATGTTTCAGCGCCATGCGCCGCTGGCGATCGGTCTTGACGGCACCTCGTTCCAGTTGAAGTGGATGTGGCAGATGCTGCGCAACTGCGACACCCGCCACTATATGGAGAACAAAGGCCGTATGGTGCGCCTGGCGGAGTACAGCCGCGACTGCCTGAAGGCGCTGCGCGACACCACCGGCATTCAGTATGAAGGGCGCCAGGGCGGGACGCTGCAGCTGTTCCGTACCGCCAAACAGTATGAAAATGCCACCCGCGACATCGCGGTGCTGGAGGACGCCGGCGTGCCGTATCAGCTGCTGGAAGCGAAGCGGTTGGCGGAGGTGGAGCCGGCGCTGGCGGAGGTCAGCCACAAACTGACCGGCGGCCTGCGTCTGCCAAATGATGAAACCGGCGACTGCCAGCTGTTTACCACCCGTTTGGCGGCGATGGCGGAGCAGGCCGGCGTGACCTTCCGCTTCAACACCGCAGTGGA
Organism: Klebsiella sp. AqSCr; assembly: GCF_008452795.1. Taxonomy (NCBI): domain Bacteria; kingdom Pseudomonadati; phylum Pseudomonadota; class Gammaproteobacteria; order Enterobacterales; family Enterobacteriaceae; genus Klebsiella; species Klebsiella sp. AqSCr. The sequence continues at coordinate 1,100,784 of NZ_MJDM01000005.1, read as the reverse complement.
TGCGCTGCTGCACGAGGGCGATCGCATTGCCGGGGTGAAATGCGGCGATGAGATTATCAAGGGCGACGCCTATGTGATGGCCTTCGGCTCCTACTCGACGGCGATGCTTAAAGGGCTGGTGGATATACCGGTCTACCCGCTGAAAGGCTACTCATTGACTATTCCGATCGCTCAGGAGGACGGCGCGCCGGTTTCAACTATCCTTGATGAGACTTACAAAATCGCCATCACCCGCTTCGATCAGCGCATTCGGGTCGGCGGCATGGCGGAGATCGTCGGTTTTAACAAAACGCTGCTGCAGCCGCGTCGCGAAACCCTGGAGATGGTGGTGCGCGATCTGTTCCCGCGCGGCGGCCACGTGGAGCAGGCGACGTTCTGGACGGGCCTGCGGCCGATGACGCCGGACGGCACGCCGGTGGTCGGCCGCACAGCGTATAAAAATCTGTGGCTCAACACCGGCCACGGCACGCTTGGCTGGACCATGGCCTGCGGCTCCGGGCAGCTTATCAGCGATCTGATCTCCGGCCGCACGCCGGCGATCCCTTACGACGATCTGGCGGTTGCCCGCTACAGCCCCGGTTTTACCCCGGCGCGCCCGCAGCACCTGCACGGCGCACACAACTAAGGAGCTTGCATGACCCGTCCGGTAGTGGCCAGCATCGACCTGCTGGCCTTGCGGCAGAATTTACAGATAGTGCGTCGCGCGGCCCCCGGGTCGCGCCTGTGGGCGGTGGTCAAGGCCAACGCCTACGGCCACGGCGTGGCGCGCGTATGGAGTGCGTTAAGCGCGGCGGATGGTTTCGCCTTGCTCAACCTGGAAGAGGCGATCCTGCTGCGCGAGCAGGGCTGGAAAGGCCCGATCCTGCTGCTGGAGGGCTTCTTCCATGCCGATGAGCTGGCGGTGCTGGATCAATATCGTTTAACCACCAGCGTCCACAGCAACTGGCAGATTAAGGCCCTGCAGCAGGCGAAGCTGCGCGCGCCGCTGGATATCTATCTCAAGGTGAACAGCGGCATGAACCGGCTGGGCTTTATGCCTGAGCGGGTCCACACCGTCTGGCAGCAGCTGCGGGCGATAAGCAACGTCGGCGAGATGACGCTGATGTCGCACTTCGCGGAGGCGGAGAACCCGCAGGGAATTGTCGAGCCGATGCGCCGTATCGAACAGGCGGCGGAGGGGCTGGATTGCCCGCGCTCGCTGGCCAACTCGGCGGCGACCCTCTGGCATCCGGAAGCGCATTTTGACTGGGTTCGTCCAGGCATCGTGCTGTATGGCGCGTCGCCTTCCGGGCAGTGGCAGGACATCGCCAACACCGGGCTGAAGCCGGTGATGACGCTGCGCAGCGAGATTATCGGCGTGCAGAACCTGCGCCCCGGCGAGGCGATTGGCTATGGCGGCCTGTACCGCACCACCCAGGAGCAGCGGATCGGCATCGTCGCCTGCGGCTATGCCGATGGCTATCCGCGGGTGGCGCCGAGCGGCACGCCGGTGCTGGTGGATGGCGTACGCACCACCACCGTTGGACGCGTATCGATGGATATGCTGGCGGTCGATTTAACGCCTTGTCCGCAGGCCGGGATCGGCGCGCCGGTCGAGCTGTGGGGCAAAGAGATTAAAATCGACGACGTGGCGGCCAGCAGCGGCACCGTCGGCTATGAGCTGATGTGCGCCCTGGCGCCGCGGGTGCCAGTTGTGACCCTGTAACCTATTCCGGGGCGGATCACTCCGCCTCGTCTTCCGCGACCCGCACCCCAACCTTCAGCACGTGATCGTTCTCTTTTTCAGCTACCGTCCACACCATCCCGGCGAACTCCACCTGGTCGCCCACCACCGGCGCCGCGCCCAGCAGCTGCTGCACCACTTCCCCGAGCGACTGCTGATGCTCGCGGAACTCCTCACCGCCGTCGAGACCGTAGATTTGCGCCACATCGGCGAAGCGGGCCTCAGCATCAAGAATGAAGTCGCCGAAAAAGCGCTGATCGAGCGCCACCGGCGGCGACTGGCTGAACATTTTGCCCAGCGCCGGCAGGTCGTGCTCTCGACCAATAACGCACAGGATATCGCCTTCCCGCAGGCGGGTGCTGCCGGTGGGGTGCAGCAGGACATTGTTGCGAAACAGCGCGGCAATCCGCGTCTCCGGTGGCATGTGCAAGTCGCGCAGCGCCGCGCCGATGCACCACTTATCGGCCCCCAGCTGGTAGACAAACTGCTCCCACGGGTTTTCCGGGTGAATATCCAGCCCGACGCGGGAGATGGGCCAGCTGATGGGCGGAACCACCACTTTGGCTTTTTTCGCCGCCCACGACAGCGAAGTGCCCTGCAGCAGCAGCGACACCAGCACCACGAAGAAGGCGACATTGAAGAACAGGCGGGCGTTGTCCAGGCCGGCCATCATCGGGAACACCGCGAGAATAATGGGCACCGCGCCGCGCAGGCCAACCCAGCTGATAAACACCCGTTCGCGCAGGTTAAAGCCGCGAAACGGCAGCAGGCCGGCAAACACCGACAGGGGCCGGGCAATGAATATCATCCACATCGACAGCAGCAGCGCCGGGATAGCGATCGGCAGCAGGTCGGAGGGCGTCACCAGCAGGCCCAGCACCAGGAACATGGCGATCTGCGCCAGCCACGCCAGGCCGTCGAAGTTCTGCAGGATGCCGTGCCGGTTGCGGATCGGCCGGTTGCCCAGCAGAAAGCCGCAGAGATAGACGGCGAGGATACCGCTGCCGTCGAGGGAGGTGGTGACGGCAAAAATCATGATCCCGCCGCTCAGCGCCAGCAGCGGATAGAGGCCGGCGGGCAGCACGATGCGGTTAATCATCTGCAGCAGCAGGTAGCCGCCGCCGAGGCCGATGGCGATCCCGAGGCCGAACTGCTGAATGATATGCACGGCGAACATCCAGCTGAGGCCGGTTTGGTGCTGCTGGATCATTTCGATCAGGGTGATGGTCAGGAAGACCGCCATCGGGTCGTTACTGCCTGACTCTATCTCCAGCGTCGAGCCGACGCGCTCGTTGAGCCCCTTGCCGCCGAGCAGCGAGAAGACCGCCGCGGCGTCGGTGGAGCCGACAATGGCGCCGATCAGCAGGCCTTCGATCAGATCCAGCTTGAACAACCAGGCCGCCATCATCCCGGTCAGCGCCGAGGTGATCAGTACCCCAACCGTCGCCAGCGACAGCGCGGGCCACAGCGCGACGCGAAAGGAGCTGGCCTGGGTGCGCATCCCGCCGTCCAGCAGGATCACCGCCAGCGCCAGGTTACTCACCATATAGGCGAAGGGGTAGTTGTCGAAGGGGATGCCGCCGATGCCGTCAATGCCTGCCAGCATCCCGATGGCCAGAAAGATGACCAGAATCGGGATGCCAAGGCGCGAAGAAAAGGAGCTCAATAAGATACTGCAGGTTACTAAAACAGAACCCAGAATAAACAGACTAATGACCGCAGCGGCGTCCAATGTTCACGTACTCCCTGACTGGCGTGAAAAAATGGCTAAAAGTGACACTATTTTAACAATTCGCAGGGGATCCGCCTATGCGTTCGGGAAATTTATTCTGTCAGCACCGGATGGCCGCCGATCGTCAGAGTGGTGGCCGTCGCCTGATTCACCAGGCGCGCGCGGGCGCCCAGCGGCAGGGTCACCGTGCGCTGCTCGTGGCCAAACTCCAGTCCGCTAATCAGCGGCAGGGGGAGCTGCTGGCGCAGATAATCAAAGACCTGCGGCAAATCGTATCCCGCGTCATAGTCGTTCGGCGCGCTGCCGGTGAAGCTGCCGAAGATCACCGCTTTCTGCGCCGCCAGCACGCCACTGTGCAACAGCTGAAGCAGCATGCGCTCGACGCGGAACGGGTGCTCGTTGATATCCTCCACCACCAGGATGCCGTCGCGGATCGCCGGCAGCCACGGCGTGCCGATAAGCGAGGTCAGCATCGCCAGATTTCCCCCCCACAGGGTGCCTTCCACCCGGCAGTTCGGCCCTTCGCCCGGCCATTCGAGGGTGAATTCCGGCTGGCGTAGCGCCTGCCAGAAATGGTGCTCGGTAAACGGGTCGAGTGTCTCCGCGCCGAAGTTGCCGGCGAGCATTGGCCCGCTGAAGGTGATGACGTTGCCCATGGCCAGCAGGCCCGACTGGATAGCGGTGAAATCGCTGTGGCCGCAAATCAGCAGCGGGTCGCGCTGCTGGCGGGCAACCAGTCCCTGCCAGTCGATATGCGGCAGCAGGCGACTGGCGCCGTAGCCGCCGCGCACGGCGAGGACGATCCGGTTGCGGCCGGGCAACTGGGCCAGCTGGTTAATATCGGCCAGCCGTTCATGTTCAGTCCCGGCGAAACGCTGCTGCCGGCGGGGAATGACCTGCTGGTGGGCCACCTCGTGTCCGGCCTGCTGCAGACGCTCGACGCCGCGGGCTGCCGCCTGCTGGTTGATGCAATACCCGGATGGCGCGACCAGATAAAACTGAGACATGATAATTCCTTGCTATGAATGAAAGGGTTATGATGCCGCCTGGAATGGCGATTGTCATCTCCAGGTGGCTAACTTCAGTCCGCACCCGTCATCCTTCAGGTTGTCGGCAGGCGGGAGACGTACCGCGGCCGTCGTTCTGTAGCATGATGGCGTTTGGGTAGATAAGGATAGATGTGTGAAATTGAGATGGTTGCTTATTTTAGTCGTTTTTCTGGCCGGTTGTAGTTCGAAACATGATTACACTAACCCGCCGTGGAACCCCGAGGTCCCGGTGAAGCGGGCGATGCAGTGGATGCCGATCAGTGAAAAAGCCGGCGCCGCCTGGGGCGTGGATCCGCAGCTGATCACGGCGATCATCGCCATCGAGTCGGGTGGTAATCCTGCGGTGGTGAGTAAATCCGGCGCCGTCGGGCTGATGCAGCTCAAGCCGTCGACCTCCGGACGCGATGTCTATCGGCGGATGGGGTGGCGCGGCGAGCCGTCGGTCAGTGAGCTGAAAAACCCGGAACGTAATATCTCGATGGGGGCCGCCTATCTGAGCATTCTGGAGAACGGTCCGCTGGCGGGGATCAAAGACCCGCAGGTGATGCGCTATGCGGTGGTGGTCTCCTATGCCAACGGCGCTGGCGCGCTGCTGCGTACCTTCTCCTCGAACCGCCAGGACGCCATCGAGGAGATTAACGATCTCGACGCCGATGAGTTCTTCGAACATGTGGTGAAAAAACACCCGGCACCGCAGGCGCCGCGCTATATCTGGAAACTACAGAAAGCGCTGGACGCCATGTAATCCCTCGTTTGGCCTCCGGTAGTCTCCCGGAGGCCACGTCCTCAGAAATCGTAGCCCACGGTGGCTATAACGCTGCGCTCTGCTCCCCAGTAACAGTTGCCGGTGCCATAGCAGCCGGAAATATACTCGCGGTCGCCGATATTGTTGGCGTTAACCTGCACATAAGCGCCTTTCAGCGTTGGCGACCAGACGCCGAGGTCGGCCCGCATCATGGCGTCCATCAGCGTGACCGACGGCAGCCGCGCGGTGTTGGCATCATCCGCCCACTGTTTACCGATGTAGCGGACGCCGGCGCCAACGGAGATCCCCGCCGGGAACTGATAGCGCGCCCAGAAGGAGGCCATCTGATCCGGGGTCAGCTGCGGCGTGTTATTGTCGGTCCCGTCTTTGGTGTCCTGGAAACGCAGACGATTCCAGGTATACGAGGCGATAGTACTCAGCTGCGGGGTGATCTGGTGGTGCGCTTCCAGCTCAACGCCCTGGGAATGGACCTTACCCGCCGGAATATAGGTGGCGGTGGCGATGTTCGGGTCGCGAGTGGCGACATCCTTTTGCGTCAGGTCGTAAATCGCGATGCTATAGAGATCGCTGCTGCCCGGCGGCTGGAACTTCAGGCCGGCTTCAACCTGTTCGGCGGTGGTCGGTTTCAACGGTTTGCCGTCCGCGCCCGGCAGCATCGCCGGAGTGATCGCCTGGCTGTAGCTCAGGTAGGGCGACAGACCGTTGTCCAGGGCGTACAACAGCGAGGCGCGGCCGCTGATATGGTCGTCTGAACGGCGGTTTGAGGTCCCCTGTGTATCGCTGACCTGCTGGGAAACGATGCGGTCGTAGCGGGCGGAAACATCCACATGCCAGCGGTTCCAGACCATCTCATCCTGCAGATACAGCCCGGTCTGGTAATAGCGGCGATTATTGTCGTCGCTGTAGGTAACGGTATGTCCGGTCTGCGCGGTATAGCCGCTAAACGGGTTAAGGGGCGCCGCGCCGCCGGCGCCGGTCCACAGGTCGTTACGGAAGCGATGATATTCGGCGCCGAGGATCAGGGTGTGCGCCAGGTCGCCTGTATTGAAATCGGCGCGCAGGCGGTTATCGGTTGACCAGCCGTCCAGCGAACCGCGCGAACCGCTGTAGCCGCGGGCCAGCATGTCGCTGTCATCTATCCAGCCGACCTGGTAGACCTGATCGAGGGAGACGTTGGTATGGGTGTAGCTCCCGGCGGAAGAGACCGACCAGACGTCGGTGAACTGGTGGTCAAACTCATAGCTGTAAATCTGCTGGCGGCGCTGATAGCCATCTCCCGGATCGCCTTCGTTGGTGCTGGGGGAGAGCTTACGGCCATTGTGCGCGTAGCGGGTGCCGTCCAGCGGCAAAGAGCCGTGGTAGCCGCCGGAAGGATCTTTTTGCAGATAGGCGCGCAGCAGCAGCGAGGTGTCGCTGTCCGGCTGCCACAGCAGGGAAGGCGAAATCGCGTAGCGCTCTTCGCGGGTATGGTCATACTGCGTGTCGCTGCTGCGGGTCATCCCGATCAGCCGCCATGCCCACTGGTCATTGATGGCGTCGGTGTAATCGAAGGCCGCGCCTTTGGTATTTTGCGTGCCGCCGGTCAGGCGGATGTGGCCCTGCTGACTGAACTGCGGACGTTTGGAAGTCAGGTTGACCACGCCGCCCGGCACGCTCTGCCCGTAGAGCGCGGAGGAGGGGCCGCGGATCACATCCACGCGTTCGATAAACCACGGGTCGATTTGCAGTACGTTATGGCTGCCGCCGTCGCTCATCAGGCGCATGCCGTCGAGGAACAGGTTATCGACGTCGCCGCCGTGGTAGCCGCGCAGGGAGATGGCGTCGAACCGGGTGGCGCCGCCGCCGAAGCTGGAGTAGACCCCCGGGGTATATTCCAGCGCCTGGCTGATGGTATTCGCCCCCTGATCCGCCATCTGCTGGCGGGTGACCACCGACACCGACTGGGCGGTAGTGATTAACGGCTGGTCGGTTTTCGTCGCCCCGAGCGAGGTGCTGGCGCTGTAGCCCTCCGTCGGCGCGCTGGCGGACGCCGGCGGGGTGGCAGTGACCACCACCGTCTCTTCGGCTTGCGCGGTGAAGGGGAGTGCGACCGCAAGGGCATACAGCAGCCCCGGGCGTTTTCGAGAAATAGCCACGTTCATAAGATCATCCTGAACCAACGCGGTCTGGTACTCCTGTACGCCGCCGCGTGAAAAACGAATCTGTCATTATTCGTTAAAAAGTAATGCGAATTATTATTGTTTGTATTTGTGCGATCAAGCGAAAAGGTGACCTGTTCAACGCGAGGGGGTGGGGAAGTGTTTCCCGGGAGCCGCAGAATGGGTCTGCGCGGGATGATAGTGACCAGGGAGACCGCTTCCCCCTACCGATTTTGGTAGGGGGCGGCGATGCGTCAGGAGCCGGTCTTTTGCGGTTCCGCAGGGGCGGGGTCGTTAGCCGCGGGCGCCGCAACAGGTTTGTCCTGCGGTGAAGGGGTTGTCGCCGGACGGGTAGCGGGCAGCGCATCGCAGGGTTTCTCCTGCGGGCAGATCAGATCCAACATCTTCAGGGTGACGCCGTTGGTCCAGCCAAAGCCGTCCTGCAGCGGATATTCCCCGCCGCCGCCGCCGGTGCCGGTCGAGCTCACGTCATACTTCTCCACCAGCTTTTGCTTACTGTCATAGGTATGCTGCACGTTGGTCAGGAAGCGCCAGGTGACCTCCATGGCGATCTTCTGCTGACCATAGTTTTGCAGCCCCTCGACCGCCACCCACTGCAGCGGCGCCCAGCCGTTGGGGGCGTCCCACTGCTGGCCGCTGTTGACGGTGGTGGTGGTCAGCCCGCCGGGTTTAAGCAGGCGCGACTCGGCGGCGGCGGCCACTTTCGTCGCCCGCTCGCGTGACGCGGCATTGACGTACAGCGGGAACAGCGCCGCCGCGGTCAGCTGATTGCGCACCTTGTGGCTTTTCAGATCGTAGTCGGCGTACCATCCCTCTTTATCATTCCACAGGTATTTCTCGATGGCCTGCTGGCGGGCGTTAGCCAGCGCATCGTACTGCGTAGCGCCAGCGCTGTCCCCGGATGCCTTGCTGGCGCGGGCGAGGGTTTTCTCCAGATGGAACATCAGGGCATTGAGATCGACCGGGACAATCGAGGTGGTGCGAATGGTGGCGAGCTGCTGCGGATTGTCCATCCAGCGGGAGCTGAAATCCCAGCCGGAGGCGGCGGCGGAGCGCAGGTCGCGATAGATCTCGGTTGCCGGACGATTCGGGTTGCTTTTGGCGGTTTTGACGTCGTCAAGCCAGGACTCGGGACGCGGGGTGTCGTTATCGTCCCAGTAGCGGTTGAGCAGCGCGCCGTCCGCCATCCGCACCGCCCGTTTGTCGGCGCTGCCGGGAGCCAGCGCGTCCGCTCCGGCCATCCAGTAGCGATACTCTTTCTCCAGCTGCGGCTGGTAGGTTTTCAGCACCTGGTCGCCATCGTGCGTCGCCAGCAGGCTCACCATAAAGGAGAAGAAGGGGGGCTGCGAACGGCTGAGATAATAGGTGCGGTTGCCGTTGGGGATATGGCCCCAGGCGTCAATTTCCGCGGCGAAGTTGGCGACCATATCCTCGACTTTATCCCAGTGACCGCTTTCGGCAAGACCCAGCATGGTGAAATAGCTGTCCCAGTAATAGACTTCGCGGAAACGTCCTCCGGGCACCACGTAGGGCTTAGGCAGCGGCAGCAGCGAGTCCCATTTTTCCACCTCGACGGTGCTGCGGGTCAGGACCGGCCACAGGCCATCGATATGTTGACGCAGAGTTTGCCCTTTGGGCGGCACATAGGTGTCGTTCTCTTTCGGCAGCGTGAAGTTCAGTTCGACGAAGTGGCGCAGGTCGAAGCTGGCCTGGTTTTTTTGCATCCGGTAATCGGCAAGGATCATCAGCGGATCGCTGTTAGGGATAGCGTCGGCGAAGGTTTTCTGATCGGCAAACAGCTTCGCGCTCTGGACATCATTGAACAGCGGGCCCAGCAGAATATCCGGCGAGGGGGGCGGCGCGGTTTTGCCGTCTTCCGCCTGAGCGTTCAGGCTCATCAGGGCGATCAGAGCGCCGCCGATCGCCAGGCGCAGGGAACAGGGCAAAGCAGCGGGACGACGTGCATCAGTACTCGTCATGGGGAGTTCTCCTTATCATTATCGACTGCGGGCCACGACGTTTGGCCATCCAAAAACCTTAGACGAATATCTGCCGCTGCGCGTGTCAGGGGTAACATTTTGCGTGAAAACAGAGGATTTACCTGCCAGGTCTCCTGAGACCGCCGCGGGCTGGGCCGCCTGGCTGAGGGCGCTGGCGTCCACGATGGCGCAAAAAACGTCGCCCTGCCTCACGACGGTGCAGCCGCCGCCGGGCGCGGGCGGCTGTTTTGGCGATTTTTTGCACAACCAGACGGCGGGGCTGAACCGATTTGCACAACGCCGCGGCGGCAGAGGACCTGGCATAATTAATGCTTATCTCTTAGCGGGATTACCACAAAGTGAGTACAACCGGAGGGGATAGCCATGATTAAAATTACGCTACCTGACGGGCATTATTATGACGAGATGCTGACCGCGCAGGGTGAACAGCGGCCGCACTATAATGCCTGGTGGCAATGGTTTCGCAACACCGATCAATTCTCTATCCGGCAGAAAAAAGCGCAAGCGGAACTGCTTTTTCACCGTATCGGCATCACCTTTAACGTGTACGGCGAGGATGAGGGGACCGAGCGGCTGATCCCGTTTGACAGCGTGCCGCGGATCATACCCGCCGGGGAGTGGCAGCGCATTGACCGCGGCATACGCCAGCGGGTGAAAGCGCTGAACGCCTTCCTCTATGACATCTATCATGAGCAGAATATCCTGCGCGCGGGGCTGATCCCGGCCGAGCAGGTGCTGGCCAACGAGCAGTATCAGCCGTGCATGCAGGGCATCAACCTGCCAAACAACACCTATGCCCATATCACCGGCGTCGATATGGTGCGCAATAACGACGGTCAGTACTACGTGCTGGAGGATAATCTGCGCACGCCGTCCGGCGTCTCCTACATGCTCGAAAACCGTAAGATGATGATGCGCCTCTATCCGGAGATGTTCGAGCAGCATCATATTGCGCCGGTGGAGCGCTACCCGAGCTACCTCCTGCAGACCCTGCGCGAAAGCTCGCTGGTGGATGATCCCTGCGTCGTGGTGATGACCCCGGGTCGCTTCAACAGCGCCTACTTCGAGCACAGCTTCCTGGCGCAGCAGATGGGGGTCGAGCTGGTGGAGAGCGCCGATCTGTTTATTAAAAACGGCGCGGTGTATATGCGCACCACCGAGGGGCCGCGGCGGGTGGATGTGATTTATCGCCGCATCGACGACGCCTGGCTCGACCCGCTGGCCTTCCGCGCCGATTCGATGCTCGGCGTCCCGGGGCTGCTGTCCGTCTATCGCGCCGGCGGCGTAGTGCTGGCCAACGCCATCGGCACCGGGGTGGCTGACGACAAATCGATCTATCCGTACGTCCCGGAGATGATCCGCTTTTACCTCGGCGAACAACCGATCCTCAGCAATATCCCCACCTGGCAGTGCCGGAAAGCGGAGGACCTGCGCTACGTGCTGAGCAATCTCGAGCTGATGGTGGTCAAGGAGGTCCATGGCGCCGGGGGCTACGGCATGCTGGTCGGCCCACGTTCCACCAAAGAGGAGCGGGAGGCCTTCCGCCAGCGCCTGCTGGCCAATCCGGCCAACTATATCGCCCAGGACACCCTCGCGCTGTCGACCTGCCCCACCTTCGTTGAGGAAGGGCTGTCGCCGCGGCATATCGATTTACGGCCCTACGTGCTGTCCGGGCAGGAGATGCGGCTGGTGCCCGGCGGCCTGACCCGCGTGGCGCTGACCGAAGGGTCGCTGGTGGTCAACTCGTCGCAGGGCGGCGGAACCAAGGATACCTGGGTGATGGAGGATGACGCATCATGCTAAGTCGTACGGCGAGTGAACTGTTCTGGATGGCCCGCTATCTCGAGCGGGCGGAGAGCTACGCCCGGGTGCTGGACGTGACCTGGAAATTATCGATGATCCCCCGCCACAGCCAGCAGTCGCGGGATCTGGCGCTACCGCTGAATTTGTCGATGACCCACGAGTTGTTTCAGGCGCGCCATGCCCGCTTTACCATGAGCAATCTGCTCAACTTTTTTGCCCTTGATGGCAACAACCCCTGCAGTATTTACAGCTGCGTGGAGATGGCGTGGAACAATGCGCACGCCGTGCGCGGCAGTCTGTCGGCCGAAGTGTGGGAGAGCATCAATGCCACCCGCATTGAGCTGCGAAGCCTGCGCCAGCAGGGGCTGGGCGAGCTGGGGAGCGACGGCTTTTTTGAGTGGGTGAAAGAGCGGGTGCATCTGTTTCGCGGAGCGGTGATAGGCACGCTGCTGCGCAACGACGCGCTGAGCTTTATCGGTATCGGCACCCTGATTGAGCGCGCCTTCGCCACCACCCAGCTGCTGCTGATTAAGGATCAACAGCTGACCAACGATCCGGACCCGGTGCGGGAATACTACCGACTGGATACCCTGCTCAATGCGGTCAGCGCCCGCGAAGCCTACAACAGCCTCTACCGCCAGCCGGTCAGTCGCGAAACGGTGATGGAGCTGCTGATCCTGCGCAACGATATTCCGCGTTCGCTGCGCGCCAGCATTGCCGACCTGGTGGGCGAACTGGAGAAGATCGCCAACGACCGCTCCTATCAACCGCTGCGCCTCGCCCATCAGCTCAACGTTGACCTGCGCTTCAGCACCCGTGACGACCTGGCGCAGGCGGACCTGCAGACCACCCTTAACGGGCTGCTGGCGAGAATTAACGCGCTGTCCGACAGCATCAGACAAACCTACCTGGAGGCCTTATGAAACTGGTCATCGATCATCTCACCCGCTATGGCTACGATGAAGAAGTGAAGTTTTCCACCCAGTATCTGCGCCTGACGCCGCGCAGTACCGCCCGGCAGACGATCACCGCCTGGACGCTGACCCTGCCGGACGGCGCGGCGGTGACCACTACCGACGGCTGGGGCAATGTGCTGCATGTGCTGACGCTGGATAACCCGCACAAGGAGATCACCATCCGCGCCAGCGGGATTGTCGATATCGCCGACGAAGGGGAGGAGACGCGTGATGAAGAGGCCGAGCTGCTGTCGCCGCTGGTTTTTCTGCGCTGTACGCCGCTAACCCGCGCCGATACGGCGATCCGTGAGTTTGCCCAGCGCCTCTATCGTCCCGATGCGGCGGAAGAGAGTCTGAATCAACTGATGGCGGATCTGCTGTTAAGAATGCCATACTCCCCCGGCGCGACCCAGGTGCAGGACTCCGCCGCCGACGCCTTCGCCCGCGCGAAGGGGGTGTGCCAGGATCATACCCATGTTTTTCTCGCCTGCTGCCGCGCGCTGGAGATCCCGGCGCGCTACGTCAGCGGCTATGTCTACAGCGATAACGCCCAGCATGTGGCGATGCATGCCTGGGCGGAAGTCTGGCTCGACGGCCGCTGGCTGTCGTTTGATATCACCAATAATACCCGTCGCCTGAATCAGCATTTACGGCTGGCGACCGGGCTGGATTATCTCGACGCCTGCCCGGTACGGGGCACCCGGCTGGGCGGCGGCGGGGAGATTATGTTAACTAACGCTGAAGTGCGCGAACACAGCCAGCAGGCGCAGCAGCAATAATACGGGAATAACCGCAATGACCTACTGTGTGGCCATGTGCCTGGCGGATGGACTGGTGTTTGCTTCCGACTCCCGCACCAACGCGGGCGTCGACCATATTGCCACTTTTAAAAAGCTGCACGTTTTCCATCAGGAGGGGGAACGGGTGCTGGTGCTGCAATCCGCCGGCAATCTGGCCACCACCCAGAGCGTGATAAGCCTGCTCAGCGCGCGCATCCGTACCCAGCAGGAGCCGAATCTGATGCAGGTCACTTCCCTCTACGACGCCGCGATGCTGATCGGTAAAACGCTGCTGGAGGTGATCCAGCGCGACAGCAGCAACCAGCAGACCTGCAGTAACACCAACTTCAACTGCAACCTGCTGCTTGGCGGCCAGATCGCCGGCGAAACCCATCGTCTGTTCCATATTTATCCGGAGGGCAACTTTATTGAAGCCACCCGCGACACGCCTTATTTCCAGATTGGCGAAAGCAAATACGGCAAACCGATCATCGATCGGGTGCTGACCATCGACACGCCGCTGGAGCAGGCGATGTGCTGCGCGTTGATCTCCATTGATTCGACGCTGCGCAGTAATCTGTCCGTCGGCCTGCCGCTGGATACGCTGCTCTACCGCAGCGGCAGCTTCAGCAGTGCCGGGCAGCATCGCATCACCGACAGCGATCCCTACTTCAACCGCATTCGCAAGGCGTGGTCCGAAGGGCTGTTGCACACCTTCCAGACTCTGCCGACCTGGACGCCAGCGGAGCGGGAAGAGGAGTAGTCGCTGTGACGCTCCGCCGGTATCGTCGGCGCGAAGGCGGGTAAGGCGCTGGAGTCCTTTAGTATCCTCGACCTGGCGGTAAAATTTCAGCAACAGCGGTAAATAAATTAACGACAGGCCGCACGGATTGTAGGCCGGGCAAGGTGTCGCCGCCGCCCGGCACAAAAGCGACGCCGCTGTCCTTGTCCGGCGGCGCTGCGCCTGCACCGGCCTGGATGGCCCGGGGAGGGGTTATCCCATAGGCCCGGCAAGCGCAGCGCCGCCGGATGATGGACCGGTTTAAACACCGCCAAGCTGTTGCGCCATGGACGGTATTCTCTTTGCCCTGTTGAACACAAACGCGCTTTTTGGCAAAGCTAAGTCAATTAAATACTTTGTTATTTAACGTGTTATCTCACATCTTCGGTGGGAATGAGGCAACACGGCAAGGTATCGGAAGTGACGGAAAAGAAGACGGCTGTCTATGTGGATGACCAACAGCGCAACCTGATCAGCCAGCTGGCGCGCGGCTGGCTGTGGCGCAGCGAGCTGCCGACCTGGCTGCTGATTGTGACGGTTTACGGCGGCTGGTTTGCCTGCGTGGCGGGCTGGCGGACGCTGGGACTGTTTCCGGCCACGCTGCTGTTGATCTGGTTTACCGCCTGGTATATGTCCTTACAGCATGAGCTGATCCATGGGCATCCCACCCGGCTGGCATGGTTTAACCAGCTGTTGGGGACGCTGCCGCTGGCGGTCTGGTATCCCTATGGCGTCTACCGCGACAGCCACCTGGCGCACCATCGCAACCATCTGCTGACGCACCCTGAGGATGACCCCGAATCGTACTACGTAACGGCGGAAAGCTGGCAGCGCTTCTCAGCCTGGCAGCGCCGCCTTATCCACCTGCGCAACACCTTCTGGGGGCGTCTGCTGCTGGCGCCGATGATGGATATTATTCACACCCTGAACAGCGCGCTGTGGGCTTTCCGCGAGGGCGACCGCCGCGCTATCGCCATGTGGAGTCTGCATCTGTTGCTGCTGACGGGTCTGCTGACCTGGATGGCGGCGCAGGGTTTTTCTCCGCTGTGGTTTGTGCTGGCGGTGAGCTACCCGGCGCTGGCCCTGACCAAAGTACGCTCTTTTCTCGAACACCGCGCCGCGGATGACCCGCTGGCCCGCTCGGTGATCAACGAGGCCGGGCTCCCCTGGCGGGTGCTGTTCCTCAATCTCAACTACCATGCGGTGCATCATGATCTGCCAGGGGTCCCCTGGTACGCTTTACGTCAACTGTATCTGCATCGCCAGGCGGCGTATCTGCAGCGTAATCAGGGGTTCCTGGTGCGCGGGTACGGCGAGTGGCGACGCCATTTTAGCCGCCGGGCGGTGGCGGTGAACGCCCATCCGGGCTTTGGCGAGCAGGCGCAGGCGGGAGGAGAATATGGCTGAACGCATGACTTTTCCGATGTATGCCATCCACCGTCAACAGACCCAGGCCCTGTGGCAGGCGGTGCAGTCGCTGCTGGACGAACGCGGCGTGATGGTGGCGGGGGACCCTCCGGCGGCTGACCCCGGGGATCTGCTGGCTCACTGGCGCCAGCCGACGCTGTTGCTGAGCCAGACCTGTGGCTACCCGCTGGTGACCCAATTGCCTGAGGTGCAGACGGTGGGCTGCTTCCACTACGCTGCGCCCGGTTGCGAAGGGCGCCGCTATCGCAGCCTGCTGGTGGTCCGCGAAGCGGATAGTCACCGGATGCTGGGGGACTTTTTTGGCCGTCGGGCGGTGTGCAATGCCGAGCACTCGCAGTCCGGCTACAACGTACTGCGTAAAATGGTCGCGCCGCTCTCCCGGGAGGGGCGTTTTTTTTCAGCGGTGATGTTCAGCGGCAGCCATCGGCAATCGCTGCGCGAACTGCAGCAGGAAAACGCCGATATCGCCGCCATCGACTGCGTGACCTACGCTCTGCTGCAGCGCCATCAGCCGCAGGCTCTGGCTGGCCTGGTGGCGATCGGCTGGAGCCCGGCCGCGCCGGGGCTGCCGCTGATCACCGCCGGCGCCACCCCGGCGGCAACGCTGAATAGCCTGCGCGAGGCGCTCCAGCAGCTGGTAAGCGATGATCGCTATCGTTCCCTGTGCGACGCCTTGCTGATCTGCGGCTATAGCGATATGTCGCGGGAGGCCTATGCGCCGCTGCTGGCGTGGCGGGATGAGGCCGCGGCGCTGGGGGTCAGCCAGCTATAGGCGAAATGCCCGGGCCAGCGATCTGCGCCGGGGCGGGCTATAGCGGCTGGTCCCACGGCTGGGCGCTGAGATCCATTCGCAGATAGGAAGAGAGCAGGTCGACAGCCAGCTGGTCGCTCATCAGCTGCTCGTTAAGCTGCTGGCGCAGCCGCGGGATCATCTCTTCACGATAGGCCGGGTCGTTGTTTTATGGATTTGTGATCGGCAACACAAATGACTCTCCAATGGCCGTCGTAAAAGATAAATTACCAGGGTTGATTTTAATCAAAGTATGACCAACTGCGCTATGGCGGAAAAAAGATCGCTGCCTATCGCGACCCAAAAGAAAAATTGTGAATTTAATGTTTCTTTGGTGTAAATAATGACCGTGCATTTTCCCCAACCGCCGGGGATAAAATGTGATGCCCGACCGGCTTGTCGTTAAATAATGGCGTTTATTACGTCTGCCTTTTATTCTTTACAGCATTAATTTAATTTTCGGCTTTCTTCTCAACCTGATAGCGCGGGTCGAATAACGTACAAAAGACGTATTTTTTATCGCCATTTCGCCGTCGATGTTATCGCCATCAATTATTTTTATCCCCGCATTCGGCCACGGCAAAAGGCGCGCAAATAGCGTTCATGATGCTTGTAATGTATTGATTTTAATTTGCTTATTCTGGCTCGTGGATCCTGCTTATCCGCCGCGGCGGAGCCTTTGTGAGAGCTCTCACATAACCCGGCAATTGCGATTTGTTACACTTTCCGCCGTCAACAAAGGAATGAAAGTGAGACGCGATGAATACTTTTTCTCTGCCTAAAACACAGCATCTGGTAGTTTTCCAGGAAGTGATCCGCAGCGGGTCAATCGGGGCCGGAGCAAAAGCGTTAGGACTCACTCAGCCGGCGGTCAGTAAAATTATTGGCGACATGGAGAGTTATTTTGGTAGCGAATTAATCGTCCGGCGAAATACCGGCGTCTCGCTCACCGAGGCCGGGCAGGTATTTCTCAACTGGTCAGAAGCGATCACCCGTGAAATGAAAAATATGGTCAATGAAATGAATGCTCTGACCAACAGCGCGGTGGTGGATGTCTCCTTTGGTTTCCCTTCGCTGGTCGGGTTTACCTTTATGTCGGAGATGGTGCATCAGTTTAAAATGACTTTCCCCAAGGCGCGGGTCTCGATGTATGAGGCGCAGCTCTCCGCCTTTTTGCCGGCAATCCGCGACGGGCGCCTCGACTTCGCCATCGGGACGCTGAGCGATGAGATGAAACTGCAGGACCTGCACGTCGAGCCGCTGTTTGAGTCTGAGTTTGTGCTGGTGGCGAACCGGGCGCGGATCGGCAACGGCACCGTCCGCCTGGCCTCGCTCCAGCACGAGCAGTGGGTGC
Source organism: Klebsiella sp. AqSCr (assembly GCF_008452795.1). Lineage (NCBI taxonomy): Bacteria > Pseudomonadati > Pseudomonadota > Gammaproteobacteria > Enterobacterales > Enterobacteriaceae > Klebsiella > Klebsiella sp. AqSCr. Next base: position 1,083,464 of record NZ_MJDM01000005.1, on the reverse strand, counting down.
TGCCGGAGACCAATATGGGCTACTACAGCGAACTGCTGACCACCCTGCAGCGCAGCGGTATCCGCCGTGAAAATATCGTTAATACCGATTCGGTGGTGACGATCTATAACCTGGTGCTCAATGCCGATTTTCTGACGGTGATCCCCTGCGACATGACCACGCCGTTTGGCTCGAGCCAGTTTGTCACCATCCCCATTAAAGAGGCCTTGCCGGTGGCGCGCTATGCGGCGGTATGGTCGAAAAATTACCGGTTAAAAACCGCCGCGGCGTCGCTGGTGGAGATGGCGAAACACTATTCCTCGGGGCAGGGCAACCGCCACTGGCAGCCATTACAAATTATTGCGTAACTGAAAGTCGTTAAATAATCCAACACACGTCCTCGCTGTTATCAGCAGGATGACGCCCGGTCATTGACTTTATATTAAGATACAGAGGCCATAATGCATATTACCTACGATCTTCCGGTATCTATTGACGATATTCTCGAAGCGAAACAACGCCTCGCGGGAAAAATATATAAAACAGGCATGCCCCGTTCGAATTATTTTAGCGAGCGCTGCCAGGGCGAAATATTTCTTAAATTCGAAAATATGCAGCGCACGGGTTCATTTAAAATTCGCGGCGCCTTTAATAAACTGTGCGGTTTAACCGCGGCGGAAAAACGCAAAGGGGTGGTGGCCTGCTCAGCGGGCAACCACGCCCAGGGCGTCTCGCTCTCCTGCGCCATGCTAGGCATTGACGGGAAAGTAGTGATGCCGAAAGGGGCGCCGAAATCGAAAGTTGCCGCCACCTGTGATTATTCGGCGGAAGTGGTGCTACATGGCGATAACTTTAACGATACCCTCGCCAAAGCCAGCGATATTGTTGAACTTGAGGGCCGCATTTTTATTCCCCCCTATGACGACCCGCAGGTTATCGCCGGGCAGGGGACGATTGGACTCGAAATATTAGAAGATCTGTATGACGTGGATAATGTCATCGTGCCCATTGGCGGCGGCGGCTTAATTGCCGGTATCGCGATTGCGATTAAATCCATTAACCCGACAATCCGCATTATCGGCGTGCAGTCGGAGAATGTTCACGGCATGGCCGCCTCCTGGTATGCCGGGGAAATCACCAGCCATCGCCACGCCGGCACCTTAGCCGATGGTTGCGACGTCGCCCGCCCGGGGAAACTGACCTATGAAATCGCCCGCCAGCTGGTGGATGACATCGTCCTGGTGAGTGAGGACGACATTCGCCAGAGCATGGTCGCCTTAATTCAGCGCAATAAAGTGATCACCGAAGGGGCCGGGGCGTTAGCCTGCGCCGCGTTATTAAGCGGCAAACTCGACAGCTATATCCAGAACCGCAAAACGGTCAGCCTGATTTCCGGGGGCAATATCGATCTCTCCCGGGTATCGCAAATTACCGGTTTTGTTGACGCTTAATTCAATACATAAGTGAGGACAGGATATGAGTACGACTGAGAGCATTGCATCCAGCCAGACAAGCCTTTCGTCCTGGCGTAAATCTGACACCACCTGGACCCTGGGCCTGTTTGGCACCGCTATCGGCGCCGGGGTGCTGTTTTTCCCGATCCGCGCCGGCTTCGGCGGGCTGATCCCGATCCTGGTGATGCTGGTGCTGGCCTATCCCATCGCCTTTTATTGCCATCGGGCCCTGGCCCGGCTATGCCTGTCGGGGGCTAACCCCTCCGGCAATATCACCGAAACGGTGGAAGAGCATTTTGGCAAAACCGGCGGGGTGGTGATCACCTTTCTGTACTTCTTCGCCATCTGCCCACTGCTGTGGATTTATGGCGTCACGATCACCAATACCTTTATGACTTTCTGGGAGAACCAGCTGCAGATGCCGGCTCTCAACCGCGGGGTGGTGGCGCTGCTCCTGCTGCTGCTGATGGCGTTTGTCATCTGGTTTGGTAAAGACCTGATGGTCAAGGTGATGAGCTATCTGGTGTGGCCGTTTATCGCCAGCCTGGTGGTGATCTCCCTGTCCCTGATCCCCTACTGGAATAGCGCGGTGATTGACCAGGTCAACCTCAGCGATATCGCCTTAACCGGTCACGACGGCATTCTGGTGACGGTATGGCTGGGCATCTCCATCATGGTGTTCTCCTTCAACTTCTCGCCGATCGTCTCCTCGTTTGTGGTCTCCAAACGCGAAGAGTATGAAGCGCAGTTTGGCCGCGAGTATACCGAACGCAAATGCTCACAGATCATCTCCCGGGCCAGCATGCTGATGGTGGCGGTGGTGATGTTCTTCGCCTTCAGCTGCCTGTTTACCCTCTCACCGCAGAACATGGCGGACGCCAAGGCGCAGAATATCCCGGTGCTCTCCTATCTGGCGAACCACTTTGCCTCGATGTCGGGCACCAAATCCACCTTTGCCACCCTGCTGGAGTATGGCGCGTCGATCATCGCCCTGGTGGCCATCTTCAAATCGTTTTTCGGCCACTATCTCGGCACGCTCGAAGGGCTGAACGGTCTGATCCTGCGCTTTGGCTATAAAGGGGATAAAACCCGGGTCTCCAGCGGCAAGCTCAATACCCTGAGCATGGTGTTCATCATGGGCTCGACCTGGGTGGTGGCGTATGCCAACCCCAATATCCTCGACCTGATTGAGGCCATGGGCGCGCCGATTATCGCCTCGCTGCTGTGCCTGCTGCCGATGTACGCCATTCGTAAAGCGCCTTCGCTGGCCAAATACCGTGGCCGTCTCGACAACCTCTTTGTGACCGCTATCGGTCTGCTGACCATCCTCAACATTGCTTACAAACTGTTCTAATCCGGCTCAGGCCACGCGGAGTACAACATGACTGAATTTCCGGTAGTACTGGTGATTAACTGCGGCTCGTCGTCAATCAAATTTTCCGTCCTGGACGCCGCCAGCTGCGACTGCCTGCTCAACGGCGTGGCCGAGGGCATCAACGCGGAACGGGCGTCTCTCTCGCTCAACGGCGGCGAGCCGGTGGCGCTGGCGCAGCGCGGCTACGAAGGCGCCCTGCAGGCGATTGCCGGGGCATTAGCCCAACGCGACCTCATCGACAGCGTGGCCCTGATTGGCCACCGCGTCGCCCACGGCGGCGACCTGTTCACCGAGTCGGTCATTATTAGCGAGGAGGTTATCAATAACATTCGCCAGGTATCGTCCCTGGCCCCGCTGCATAACTACGCCAGTCTCAGCGGCATCGCCTCGGCGCAGCGGCTGTTCCCGGAGGTGATGCAGGTGGCGGTCTTTGATACCAGCTTTCACCAGACCCTGGCCCCGGAAGCTTTTCTCTATGGTCTGCCGTGGGAGTATTACCAGAATCTCGGGGTACGCCGCTACGGTTTCCACGGCACCTCGCACCGCTATGTGTCCCAGCGCGCCCTGGCGCTGCTCGGGTTGCCGGAGCAGGAGAGCGGCCTGGTGATCGCCCACCTGGGCAATGGCGCCTCGATCTGCGCGGTGCGTAACGGCCGCAGCGTGGACACCTCGATGGGGATGACGCCGCTGGAGGGGCTGATGATGGGCACCCGCAGCGGTGATGTCGACTTCGGCGCCATGGCGTGGATTGCCGGGGAAACCCGGCAGACCCTCAGCGACCTGGAGCGGGTAGCCAACACCGCCTCCGGCCTGCTGGGGATCTCCGGTCTTTCCTCCGACCTGCGGGTGCTGGAGCAGGCGTGGCATGAGGGCCATGCACGCGCCCGCCTGGCGATTAAAACCTTTGTCCATCGTATCGCCCGCCATATTGCCGGCCACGCCGCGGCGCTGCAGCGTCTCGACGGCATTATTTTCACCGGCGGGATTGGCGAGAACTCGGTGCTGATCCGTCGGCTGGTGAGCGAGCGGCTGGCGGTCTTTGGCCTTGCGATGGACGCCGCCCGCAATCAGCAGCCCAATTCGGCCGGCGAGCGCCTGATCTCCGCCGACGGCAGCCGGGTGCGCTGCGCGGTTATTCCTACCAATGAAGAGCGCATGATTGCCCTCGATGCGATCCGCTTAGGCCGGATCCACACCGCGGCGGCGCTGGCCTGACTTTTTATTCTGTAGAGAGACGATGTTCATGAAAGTAGATATCGATACCCAGGATGTACGATACGCCGACGCCTGGCTGGGCTTTCGCGGTACGGCGTGGCAAACGCAGAACGACGTTCGCGACTTTATTCAGCATAACTACACCCCTTACGAGGGCGATGAGTCTTTCCTCGCTAACGCGACGCCAGCGACCACCGCCCTCTGGGAGCAGGTGATGGCCGGGATCCGCGTCGAGAACGCCACCCATGCGCCGGTGGATTTCGACACCAATGTCGCCACCTCCATCACCGCCCACGCGGCGGGCTATATCAACCAGCCGCTGGAAAAGATCGTCGGCCTGCAAACGGACCAGCCGCTGAAGCGCGCCCTGCATCCTTTTGGCGGCATCAAGATGATCAAAAGCGCCTTCGAGGCCTATGGTCGCGAAATGGATCCTGACTTTGAGTATCAGTTTACGGCGCTGCGTAAGACCCACAATCAGGGCGTTTTTGACGTCTATTCCCCGGATATGCTGCGCTGCCGTAAATCCGGGGTGCTGACCGGGCTACCGGACGGCTATGGCCGCGGACGGATCATCGGCGATTACCGCCGCGTGGCGCTGTACGGCATTCGCTATCTGGTCCGCGAACGTGAGCTGCAGTTTGCCGACCTGCAGCCGGCCCTTGAGCGCGGCGAGGCGCTGGAGGCCACCCTGCGCCTGCGCGAAGAGCTGGCCGAACAGCGGCGCGCGCTGCTGCAGATGCAGGAGATGGCGGCCCGCCTCGGCTGCGATATCTCTCTCCCGGCGCGCACTGCCCGGGAGGCGGTGCAGTGGCTCTACTTCGCCTACCTGGCGGCGGTGAAGTCGCAGAACGGCGGCGCCATGTCGCTGGGGCGCACGGCCACCTTCCTCGACATCTATATCGAACGCGATCTGCGCGCCGGTTTATTGAATGAGGAGCAGGCCCAGGAGCTCATTGATCACTTCATCATGAAGATCCGCATGGTGCGTTTCCTGCGCACCCCGGAATTTGATTCGCTGTTCTCCGGGGATCCCATCTGGGCGACGGAGGTGCTGGGCGGCATGGGGCTGGATGGTCGCACCCTGGTCAGCAAAACCACCTTCCGCTATCTGCATACTCTGCATACCATGGGCCCGGCGCCGGAGCCGAACCTGACCGTGCTCTGGTCGCAAGCGCTGCCGGCGGCGTTTAAAAAATATGCCGCCCGGGTCTCTATCGCCACCTCGTCGCTGCAGTATGAGAACGACGATCTGATGCGCAGCGATTTTCACAGCGACGACTACGCCATCGCCTGCTGCGTCAGCCCGATGGTGATCGGCAAGCAGATGCAGTTCTTCGGCGCCCGCGCCAATCTCGCCAAAACGCTGCTCTACGCGATTAACGGCGGGGTGGATGAGAAACTGAAGATTCAGGTGGGGCCGAAAACCGCACCGTTGCGCGATGAGGTGCTGGACTACGACACCGTGATGGCCAGCCTCGACCACTTTATGGACTGGCTGGCGGTGCAGTACATCAGCGCGCTGAACATCATCCATTGCATGCATGATAAGTACAGCTACGAGGCGGCGCTGATGGCCCTGCACGACCGCGACGTCTACCGCACGATGGCCTGCGGCATCGCCGGCCTGTCGGTGGCAGCGGATTCGTTGTCGGCGATAAAGTACGCCCGGGTGAAGCCGGTGCGCGATCACCACGGGCTGGCGGTGGACTTTGTCATTGAAGGCGACTATCCGCAGTACGGCAACAACGACGATCGGGTTGATGCCATCGCCTGCGACCTGGTGGAGCGCTTTATGCGCAAAATTCAGGCGCTCCCCACCTGGCGTCAGGCGGTGCCGACCCAGTCGATCCTGACCATCACCTCCAACGTGGTATACGGCCAGAAAACCGGCAACACCCCGGACGGACGTCGGGCGGGGACGCCGTTCGCTCCGGGGGCCAATCCGATGCATGGCCGCGACCGGAAAGGGGCGGTGGCGTCGCTGACCTCGGTGGCGAAACTGCCGTTTACCTACGCCAAAGATGGCATCTCGTATACCTTCTCCATCGTGCCGGCGGCGCTCGGCAAAGCCCCGTCAGCGCAGGAAAACAACCTGGTGGGCCTGCTGGACGGCTACTTCCACCACGAGGAGACGGTGGAGGGGGGACAGCATCTCAACGTCAATGTGCTGAACCGGGAAAAGCTGCTCGATGCGATAGAACACCCGGAGCAGTATCCGAATCTGACGATCCGCGTCTCCGGCTATGCGGTCCGCTTTAACGCGCTGACCCGCGAACAGCAGCAGGATGTGATCTCCCGAACGTTCACCAGTCAACTCTGAGCGGCCACCGGGTCACAGGAGAGCCTTTAACGGGCTCTCCTGTTATCATCTTCACATTACCGCAACAAAATAATCACCACTGTTGATCATATTCGCATTTTTGCACCACGCTGGCGCGCAGCGACCGCTAACTGCATCTATGTTTAGCTCACGGGCCGGTACGGATACCGCGTTGTCCGGCTCGCCACGTGATGGCAACCGATCTCCTGACCTGAAAGGGAATGCGCCCTTGCCGGATGCGGCACGGGTTGCCGTCGCGTGCGTACCGACCGGGGCGACTGTTCTCCGGTGTTCCACTCCTTCCTGGCGGGATTTTTGCTTCTTCCACCCTGGCCGTCCTGGCGCTGCGCCAACGTCGGCACCACACGGTAAGTGATATTTTCTGCGTCATTCCATGACGCCAGGCTTTACATCGCTGAGGAATATCCGAATGTCTTTGAAACTGAAAACAATGACGCTTCATGTTGTGATAGCAGGTTGTATGAGCATGGCCTTTTACGCCCAGGCAGACGTGAAGATCGGCGTCGCCGGGCCCTTTACCGGCCCCAACGCCACCTACGGCGCCCAGTACTGGAAGGGAGCCTCGCAGGCGGTGGCCGATATCAATGCCGCCGGCGGCATCAAAGGCGAAAAGATTGTGCTGGTGCAGGGGGATGACGCGTGCGAACCGAAGCAGGCGGTGGCGGTGGCCAACCGGCTGGTGGATGAAGCGAAAGTCTCCGCCGTGGTGGGGCACTTTTGCTCTTCCTCAACGATGCCGGCCTCCGAGGTATATGACGAAGCCGGGATCCTGACCATTACCCCCGGCTCGACCAACCCGCAGATCACCGAGCGCGGCATGAAAGATCTCTTCCGCATGTGTGGTCGTGACGATCAGCAGGGGGCGATCGCCGCCAACTATATGCTGGACGTGCTGAAGGCGAAGAAAATCGCCGTGATCCACGATAAAGACACCTATGGTCAGGGGCTGGCCGATGCCACCCGCGCGGCGCTGGCGAAGCGGGGTACCAAAGAAGTGTTGTACGAAGGCCTTTCCCGCGGTGAAAAAGACTTTAACGCCCTGGTGACCAAGATCGGCGCCCTCAAGCCGGACGTGGTCTACTTTGGCGGCTGCCATCCGGAAGCGGGCCCGCTGGTGCGCCAGATGCGCGAGCAGGGGGTGCAGGCCAAATTCTTCTCCGGCGACTGTATCGTCACCGAGGAGCTGGTCACGGCCGCCGGCGGGCCGCAGTTCACCAACGGCGTGCTGATGACCTTTGGTCAGGATCCGCGCACCCTCCCGGACGGCAAAGCGGTGATCGAGAAGTTCCGCGCCAGCGGCTTTGAGCCGGAAGGTTATACCCTCTACGCCTACGCCTCCATTCAGGCTATCGCCGCGGCCTGGAACGCCGTCGGTACCGATAACGCCAAAGCCAGCGACTGGCTGAAGAGCCACGACGTCGAGACGGTGATGGGCAAGAAAGCCTGGGATGGCAAAGGCGACCTCAAGGTGTCCGACTACGTGGTCTATCAGTGGGACGACAAGGGCAAATATCACCAGCTCTGATCGGCCACGACCTGAGGACGCTCTGTCCTTTTGACTTGCGAATTGTCACATAACGGCGGTTGACCGGGAACGGAACCCGGCGGCCGTCTGCCTGGCGGCTGGAGGGGCTATGACGGCGTTTTTTCTGCAACAACTGATCAATGGGCTGACGCTGGGCGCGGTGTACGGCTTAATCGCCATCGGCTACACCATGGTGTATGGGATCATCGGCATGATCAACTTCGCCCACGGCGAGGTGTATATGGTCTCCGCCTACCTGTGCGCCATCGGCCTGGCGCTGCTCTCTTTCTTCGGGATCCACTCCTTTCCGCTGCTGATTTTCGCCACCCTGGTGTTCACCATCGTGGTCACCGGCGTATACGGCTGGGCGATCGAGCGCATCGCCTACCGGCCGCTGCGCAACTCGACGCGGCTGGCGCCGCTGATCTCGGCTATCGGGATGTCGCTGATCCTGCAGAACTATGTCCAGCTGAGCCAGGGGCCGAACCAGCAGGGGATCCCGACGCTGCTTAGCGGCGCGTTGCGCATGACGGTGGGCGATGGGGTGGTGCAGATCACCTGGACCAAGGTGTTTATTTTCGTCGCGGCGCTGGTGGGGATGCTTATCCTGACCTGGATTATTCAGTATACCCGGCTGGGGCGCATCTGCCGCGCCACCCAGCAGGACCGGCGCATGGCGGCGATCCTTGGCATCAATACCGACCGGGTGATCTCCCTGGTGTTTGTCATCGGCGCGGCGATGGCCGGTCTGGCCGGCGTGCTGGTGACCATGAACTACGGCACCTTCGACTTCTATATCGGATTTATTATCGGCATCAAAGCCTTCACCGCCGCGGTGCTGGGCGGGATCGGCTCGCTGCCTGGCGCGATGCTGGGTGGTCTGCTGCTTGGGGTGGCCGAAGCCCAGTTCGCCGGGCTGGTGAATTCGGATTACAAAGACGTCTTTTCCTTTGCGCTGCTGGTGGCGATCCTGATTTTTCGCCCGCAGGGGCTGCTGGGACGTCCGCTGGTGGCCAAGGTCTAAGGAGGCTTTATGGGTGAAATTACGCGCCAGCCTGCGCGGGCTATCCAAAACGCGCTGATCGACAGCGTACTGGCCGGCCTTTGCGCGTTAATTGTCTTTGGCCCGATCGTCGGCGTGGTGCTCAAAGGGTATGGTTTTACCCTCGCGCCTGCGCGGGTGGCGATTCTGGTGGCGGTGGTGATGGCCGGCAGGCTGGCGCTCAGTCTGCTGCTGCAGAGCCACAGGGGAAAAGCCTTTATTGCCCGCTTTGAGGGGGCGGATGACGGGGTGTACGTCCGGCCGCCGGGCTACCGCTCGCGGCTGCGCTGGATAATACCGCTGCTGGTGGGGCTGGCCATTGTCTTTCCGTTTCTCGCCACAAAATATCTGCTGACCGTGGCCATTCTTGGGCTGATCTACGTTCTGCTTGGCCTGGGGTTGAATATTGTGGTGGGCCTCGCGGGCCTGCTCGATCTGGGCTATGTGGCGTTTTACGCCATCGGCGCCTACGGCCTGGCGCTGGGCTACCAGTACCTGGGACTTGGCTTCTGGGCGATGCTGCCGCTGGGGGCGGTGATGGCGGCTCTCGCCGGGGCGTTGCTGGGCTTTCCGGTGCTGCGTATGCATGGCGACTATCTGGCCATCGTCACCCTCGGCTTTGGCGAAATTATCCGCCTGGTGCTCAACAACTGGGTGAGCTTCACCGGCGGCCCTAACGGCGTACCGGTGCCATCCCCCACGCTGTTTGGCCTCGAGTTTACCCGCCGGGCGAAAGATGGCGGCATCCCCATCCATGAGTTTTTCCACGTCAGCTACAACCCCAACCTGAAATTCATCTTTCTCTACGCCGTGCTGTGTCTGGTGGTGATGCTGGTGCTGCTGGTGAAGCATCGCCTGACGCGGATGCCCATCGGCCGCGCCTGGGAGGCGCTGCGCGAGGATGAGATCGCCTGTCGGGCGATGGGGCTCAATCACGTGCTGGTGAAGCTCTCGGCGTTTATGCTCGGCGCGTCGACGGCCGGCATCGCCGGGGTGTTCTTCGCCAGCTATCAGGGGTTTGTTAACCCGACGTCGTTCACCTTTTTTGAGTCGGCGCTGATCCTGGCGATTGTGGTGCTCGGGGGAATGGGCTCCACCCTGGGAGTGGTACTGGCGGCGTTTGTTCTGACGGTCACCCCGGAGCTGCTGCGCGGCTTTGACGAATATCGGGTGCTGCTGTTCGGCGTGCTGATGGTGATGATGATGATCTGGCGGCCGCGCGGCCTGGTGCGCACCAGCCGCAGCGGGGTTGCGTTGCGAAAAGGAGTCGCGCCATGACCGACAGCATCTTACGCGTTGAGCATCTGATGATGCATTTCGGCGGCATCAAAGCGCTGAATGATGTCAATCTGGAGGTGGAGCGGGGGTCGATCACCGCCCTGATAGGCCCCAACGGCGCGGGCAAGACCACGGTGTTTAACTGCCTGACCGGTTTTTATCGGGCGACGGGGGGCAGTATCGTGCTGCGGGCGCGGGAAAAGGTCACCGATGTCATTCAGGTGCTGGGGCAGAAGCTTCACCCGGACGATTTTCTCCACCCGGCGCAGCTGGGGAGGCGGATCTATTACAAGATGTTCGGTGGCACCCATCTGGTGAACCGCGCTGGCCTGGCGCGCACCTTCCAGAATATACGTTTATTCCGCGAGATGTCGGTGATCGAGAACCTGCTGGTGGCCCAGCATACCCAGGTCAACCGCCATCTGCTGGCCGGGATCCTCAATACCCGTGGGTATCGGCAGGCGGAGAGTCAGGCGCTGGATCGCGCTTTTTACTGGCTGGAGGTGGTGGAGATGGTGGACTGCGCCAACCGTCTGGCGGGGACCCTCTCCTACGGACAGCAGCGGCGGCTGGAGATCGCCCGCGCCATGTGCACCCGTCCGGAGATGATCTGTCTGGACGAGCCGGCCGCCGGTCTCAACCCGGTGGAAACCCAGGCGCTGAGCCGGATTATTCGCTTTCTGCGCCAGCAGCACGGCATCACGGTGCTACTGATCGAGCATGATATGGGGATGGTGATGGAGATTTCGGATCATATCATCGTCCTCGATCACGGGGACGTCATCGCCCGCGGCGCGCCGCAGGCGATCCAGGCCAACGCCAGCGTGATTGCCGCCTATCTAGGCGCTGAGGAAGAGGAGACGCGCCGATGAGCCAGCCTTTGCTTGCCTTTAATGAGGTGGATGTCTTCTACGGGCCGATCCAGGCCCTGAAGCAGGTCTCCCTCACCGTCAACGAGGGGGAGACGGTGGCGCTGATCGGCGCCAACGGCGCCGGTAAATCAACGCTGCTGATGTCGGTCTTCGGCCAGCCGCGCATTGCCGGCGGGGAGATTTTCTATCGCGGGGAGGCGATCAGCCGGAAATCGACCCACTTTATCGCCAGCAACGGCATCGCCCAGGCCCCGGAAGGGCGGCGCATCTTTCCCGATATGACCGTCGAGGAGAATCTGCTAATGGGGACCATTGCCATTGGCAACCGCTATCAGGCCGAGGACAAGGCGCGAATGTACCAGCTGTTCCCCCGGCTGGAAGAGCGGCGGGGACAGCGGGCGATGACCCTCTCCGGCGGCGAGCAGCAGATGCTGGCCATCGCCCGGGCGCTGATGAGCCGACCGCGCCTGCTGCTGCTGGATGAGCCGAGCCTGGGGCTGGCGCCGCTGGTGGTGAAGCAGATTTTTCAGATCCTGCGCGAGCTGACGGCCCAGGGGATGACGCTGTTTCTGGTGGAGCAGAATGCCCGCCATGCCCTCAACCTGTCGGACCGCGCCTACGTGATGGTGAACGGCCAGATCCGCCTGAGCGGTAGCGGCCAGACGCTGCTCAACGACCCGGAGGTGCGTAAGGCATATCTGGGGATCAGCGGCTGAGGGGGTTATTCCCGCGGTTCGTTACGGGTTTTAATGTGCTGCCAGAAACGTTCGGCGGCCTGGTTAAGCCGCGAGCCGGAGCGGTAGAGCCAGGCGCCGATCGGCAGCGACAGGCTCTCATCGAGGATCGTCAGCCGGCCTTCGTCCAGCTCGCGCTGAATGGAGTACTGCGGCAGCCAGCCCACGCCGTCGCCATTGAGGATCATGCGCTTGAGCAGCTCACTCATGGAAGAGACAAAGGTGAGAGAGAAGGTGATCTCCGGCGTGCGGTCGATCACCTGGTTCACCTGGCGCCCCATATAGCTGTCGTTGGCGTATTTCATCAGCGGCAGCACGCCGCGATGTAAATGAAACAGCGGGCGGCCATGTTCGTCGCAGGGGGAGACCAGGTGCAGATAAGAATCAAAAATTTTATGATTAATAAACGGATAGTTCATCAATTCTTCATTATAGAAGGAGAGGATAAAATCGCTTTTTCCCTCTTTCAGGTTAAATACGGCGTCGTTGACGTTAATCGATTCAACATGAAAAGTCTTATTTTTACGGTCGGTGTAACCGGCGATGATCTCGGGCAGTAATAACACCGACAGCGAAGGGGCGGCGTCGATCCTTATTTTCTGGGTAGTGTTATTTAAGCCTTTAATACGGCTGATCTGAAAATCCATGTCATCGAGCATATTTCGCGCATAGCCGACAAAAATTTTCCCGCGGTTGGTCAGCTGCAGAGGGTTGGCGCTACGATCGAAGATGCTGAATCCGAGGGAAGCCTCCAGCGACTGGATGCGTCGGCTGAACGAGGACTGAGAGATGTTGCGGGCTTTGGCCGCCAGGGTAAAGCTGCGCGACTCCTCGAGGGCAATCACATCATACAGCCATTTTACTTCCAGATTTGCCAACACCGATCCAGTCCTCAAAAACGCAATAAAGGCTATGCAATTTTAGCATAGCGCATAGAAACTATGCAATTAACATAATTATCGACAGGTGTTAACATTTTTTGGAAAGTTGAGATTTATGAATGCATATCGGCGACCCTACATGAGCACGATATGAAATCGCGACTCACGGTTATTTATTGCTTTATTTCATTGTCCAGGACTTATCTTATTAAATAGCCGGCGACGATGACGAAAGCAATGAATAACCCAGGCCTCTTACCTTAAATAGTTTGTCAGGAGTTCCATGTCACAACAAATTGAATCAGTAAAAATGGCTCTGCAGGAGCTGGGGATTAATGCAAGCGGCGAATTCTTTTACAACCCTGATTACGATTTGCTTATTGCACATGAAACCTCTCCTGAGCTGACCGGCGCGGCCCGCGGCGTGATGACCGACTCTGGCGCTGTGGCTGTTGATACCGGGATCTTCACCGGCCGTTCGCCGCGCGATAAATACATCGTCCGCGACGAACAGACTCGCGACACCGTCTGGTGGGCAGACTCCGGCCTCGGCCGTAATGACAATAAGCCGTTATCGCCAGACGTGTGGCGCAGCCTGAAAAGCCTGGTCGCGGGCCAGCTGAGCGGCAAAAAACTGTACGTCATCGACGCCTGGTGCGGCGCCAGCCCGGACACCCGTCTTGGCGTACGCTTCGTCACCGAGGTGGCGTGGCAGGCCCACTTTGTCAAAAACATGTTCATCGTGCCAAGCGCCGACGAGCTGGCCAGCTTTACGCCAGACTTCGTGGTGCTCAACGGCGCGGGCTGCACCAATGCCAACTGGCAGGCGCAGGGGATGAACTCCGAGAACTTTGTCGCCTTTAATCTCAGCGAGCGTATTCAGCTCATCGGCGGTACCTGGTACGGCGGCGAAATGAAGAAGGGGCTGTTCTCGGTCATGAACTACCTGCTGCCGCAGAAAGGCATCGCGTCGATGCACTGCTCGGCCAACCGTGGCGAAGCAGGGGACGTGGCGCTGTTCTTCGGCCTCTCCGGGACCGGGAAAACCACCCTGTCGACCGATCCGCATCGTCAGCTGATCGGCGATGATGAGCACGGCTGGGACGATGACGGCGTGTTTAACTTCGAAGGCGGCTGCTACGCTAAGACCATCAATCTCGATCCGCAGGCGGAGCCGGAGATTTATGGCGCCATCCGCCGCAATGCGCTGCTGGAAAACGTGGTAGTGCGCGCTGACGGCAGCGTGGATTATGCCGACGGCAGCAAAACCGAAAACACCCGCGTCTCCTATCCGCTGTCGCATATCGACAATATCGTCAAGCCGGTGTCCCGCGCGGGCCATCCGTCGAAGGTGATTTTCCTTGCCGCCGATGCGTTTGGCGTCCTGCCGCCGGTCTCCCGTCTGACCACCGAGCAGATGCAGTACCATTTCCTGTCGGGTTTCACCTCGAAGCTGGCGGGCACCGAGCGTGGCATTACCCAGCCGACGCCGACCTTCTCCGCCTGCTATGGCGCGGCGTTCCTGCTGCTTCACCCGACCCAGTACGCCAGCGTACTGGCAGCGAAGATGGCGGAATCCGGTGCCGAAGCCTGGCTGGTCAACACCGGCTGGAACGGCGAGGGCAAACGCCTGTCGCTGCGCGATACCCGCAGCATCATTAGCGCGATCCTCAACGGCACTACCGGCCCGCTGCGCGAGGAGACCATCCCGGTGTTCGGTCTTGCGATCCCGCAGAGCATTCCAGGGGTAGACAGCGCGGTGCTGGATCCGCGTAATGGCTGGAGTTCAGCGGATAAATGGCAGGAGAAGGCCGAGAGCCTGGCTCAGCTGTTTATGGATAACTTCAAGCAGTACAGCGATACCGAAGCGGGTGCGCGTCTGGCGCTGGCCGGTCCGCAGCTGCAGAAGAGCGCGGTCGAAGCCTGATCCGCGACCAGCAGGTCGACGCCTGGCGCCGACCTGCTGGCGAGCCGCTTTACTCCGCAAAGGCCCGCAGCGCATCGCCAGTGAGGCGATAACGCACCCACTCATCCTGCGGCTGCGCGCCAATGCTCAGATAGAAATCAATCGCCGGCTGGTTCCAGTCGAGCACGCTCCACTCCAGACGCCCGCACTGACGTTGTACAGCATATTGCGCGATGGTTTTCAGCAGCGCTTTTCCGGCGCCGATCCCGCGATAGTCGGGGGTGACGTACAGATCCTCCATATAGATACCATTGCGTCCAAGCCAGGTGGAGTAGCTGGTGAAGAACACCGCGTAGCCCACCGCTTTGCCCGCCACCTCGCAGATCAGCGCTTCGGTTTTGCTGCCGCTGGCAAACAGTGTCTCTCTGATCTCCTCTGGCGTCGTCACTACCTCTTCGGGGGCTTTCTCGTAGACCGCGAGTTCATAAATCATGTCGTAGATAGCGGTGGCGTCGTCCGGGGTGGCCTGGCGGATTGTGATGCTCATGGGGTGTCCTGTATCCATAGTCAAAAGAGAGCAAAATTGCTGACCCTGAGGATAAGCGGTATTGTGAAAAGAATTAAGTGCAATGAAATCAGCAAACGATGAATATTATGCATCCTGTCCTGCGCCGGATTGACCTCAACCTGTTGCCGGTCTTTGACGCGGTCTATCGCTCCCGCTCGGTACGCCTGGCGGCGGAAGAGCTGGCGATGAGCACCTCGGCGCTGAGCCATGCGCTTTCCCGGCTGCGCAGCGCCCTCAACGATCCGCTGTTCTACCGCGAAGGCCACCGGATGTGCCCCAGCGTCTATGCCAGCCAGTTGGCGCCCTCTATCGCTTCGGCGCTGAAGTTTCTCAACCAGGAGCTGACGCCGCCGGAGGCGTTTGTGCCGGCCGCCAGCACCGACTGCATGCAGATTGCGATCACCGATTTCACCGCGTTCTGCGTCTTTCCGACGCTGATGCATCACCTGCAGCGTGAGGCGCCCGGGCTGCGGTTTGAGCTCCGTTATCTGCCCCACAGCCCGGCGCTGACCGAGCTGCTGGCGGGCGAGGTCGACCTGGCCCTCGGGTTCAATACCCCTGACGAGCCAGCCCATCCCGATCTTGAGGAGATTAACTGGCTGCGGGACGAATATGTGGTCATCAGCCAGGCCAACCGGACGGCGCTGACCCTGGACGCCTACCTTGCGGCCCGTCATCTGGTGGTGACCCCGTGGAATGAGCGGCAGGGGGTGCTGGACTGTGAGCTGGAGCGACAGGGCTATTCGCGGCAGGTGGCGATGAAAACCCCCTCGATGCTGAGCGCGCCCTTTATTATTGAGCAGAGCGACCTGTTGATGGCGCTGCCCCGGCGGGCGGCGGAGACGATGGCCCGCGCCGCCCGGCTGACCATTTTCCCGCTGCCGTTTCCGGTTCCGCCGTTTGACGTCAAGATTTACGCCCACCAACGCAGCGGGAAACGCGAGGCTACCCGCTGGCTTATCTCCCTGTTGCAGACGCTGGTGGGGGAGTCCACCGCTTCCTGACGCGCTTTCCAGCCGGCAGGGTATTTCGTTACCCCAGGCCAGGTTTTATGCCTTCAACCCACGGCGACATATCCTGGCCCCGGTCACAAAACGGAAAACTGACTTTTTCGCCGTCACCCGCGGCGTGGTTAGGACGGTGTGTGTTAAATGATTGTATGCAAAAGTAATGTTAATTAGTTAAATGTTATTCATGCGTAAAATGCATTAGTGGATGCGTTTATTACGCTTATTTCGTTCCCGGTTCTGTTTCAGTCTTCAGCGACAGGCGCGCGACAACGCGTGGATAACAAACTGGAGACCTGCATGCATTCAACAACCTCACAGATGAGTACCCGTGACCGGATCGGCGCCATTCTGCGCGTCACGTCCGGTAACTTTCTCGAACAGTTCGACTTTTTTCTGTTCGGGTTTTATGCCACCTACATCGCCCATACCTTTTTTCCGGCGAGCAGTGAATTCGCCTCGCTGATGATGACCTTCGCAGTCTTTGGCGCCGGCTTTTTGATGCGCCCCATCGGCGCTATCGTACTTGGCGCCTATATCGACAAGGTGGGGCGGCGCAAGGGGCTGATCGTCACCCTGTCGATCATGGCCACCGGCACCTTCCTGATCGTGCTGATCCCCTCTTATCAGACCATTGGCCTGTGGGCGCCGCTGCTGGTGCTGATCGGCCGTCTGCTGCAGGGCTTTTCCGCAGGCGCCGAGCTGGGCGGGGTGTCGGTCTATCTGGCCGAGATCGCCACCCCGGGCCGCAAAGGCTTTTACACCAGCTGGCAGTCGGGCAGTCAGCAGGTTGCCATCATGGTGGCAGCCGCGATGGGCTTTGCCCTCAACGCGGTACTGGAGCCGAGCGCTATCAGCGACTGGGGCTGGCGTATTCCGTTCCTTTTCGGCTGCCTGATTGTTCCGTTCATCTTTATCCTGCGCCGTAAGCTGGAGGAGACCCAGGAGTTTACTGCCCGCCGCCATCATCTGGCGATGCGCCAGGTATTCGCCACCCTGCTGGCGAACTGGCAGGTGGTTATCGCCGGGATGATGATGGTGGCGATGACCACCACCGCGTTCTACCTGATCACCGTCTATGCCCCGACCTTTGGTAAAAAGGTGCTGATGCTCAGCGCCTCTGACAGCCTGCTGGTCACGCTGCTGGTGGCGATTTCCAACTTCTTCTGGCTGCCGGTGGGCGGGGCGCTGTCCGACCGCTTTGGCCGCCGATCGGTGCTGATCGCCATGACCCTGCTGGCGCTGGCTACCGCCTGGCCTGCGCTGACCATGCTGGCGAACGCCCCGAGCTTTTTGATGATGCTGAGCGTGCTGCTGTGGCTGTCGTTTATCTACGGCATGTACAACGGGGCGATGATCCCGGCGCTGACCGAAATTATGCCCGCCGAAGTGCGCGTGGCAGGTTTCTCGCTGGCCTACAGCCTGGCGACCGCGGTGTTTGGCGGCTTCACGCCGGTGATTTCCACGGCGCTGATTGAGTATACCGGTGATAAAGCGTCTCCCGGCTACTGGATGAGCTTTGCCGCCATCTGCGGTCTGCTGGCCACTTGCTACCTCTATCGCCGTAGCGCCGTTGCGCTGCAGACGGCACGTTAATCAGGGAGAAGATGATGCGTAAAACGACAGGAACCCTGCTCGCCACGCTGCTGCTGGCCGCCACCGGCGGCAGCGCGTTGTCCGCTGAGGTCACCGTGATGATCTCCGGCGGCTTCAAAGCGGCGCTGGAAAAGCTGGCCCCGGCGTGGGAAAAACAAACCGGCAACCACCTCGTGGTGATCCCTGGCCCGTCGATGGGAAAAACGCCGCAGGCGATCCCTAACCGTCTGGCGCGCGGCGAACACGCGGACGTGGTGATCATGGTCGGGGACGCGCTGACCAGCCTCGAGAAAGCGGGCCGTACGCAACCGGATTCGCGCCGGGAGCTGGCCGACTCGCCGATCGGCGTGGTGGTGAAGGCGGGGGCGCCGCTGCCGGCTATCCACAACGCAGACCAGCTGCGTGCGACGCTGCTGGCGGCGCCATCGGTCGCGTACTCCGACAGCGCCAGCGGACGCTATGTCAGCTCGACGCTGTTCCACACCCTGGGCATTGATGACGCGATGCAGAGTAAAGCGCAGATGGTGGAGCGCATTCCGGTGGCCTCGGAAGTGGCCAAGGGACGGTATGCGATCGGTTTTCAGCAGGTGAGCGAACTGCTGCCGGTGCCCGGCGTAACCTTCGTCGGCGAACTGCCGGATAACCTGCAGTACATCACCCGCTTTGCCGGGGCGGTGACCATCAGCGCCGACCACCCGCAGGAAGGCAAGGCGCTGCTGACGTATCTGGCGTCACCGGCGGCGCAGGAGACCATCCACGCCACCGGTATGCGAAGCGTAGCCGCCGCCGCGCCGGTCAGCCAGAAGGATACTGTTCAATAATCAGCTTCTCCAGCTCTGCCGCCACGTAGGACTGAATACGGCCGCTGAGGCGGATCAGGCCTACCGTACGCGTGACCACCGGGTCGGTGAGCGGCACAGCGCGGAGAACGGAATGCTCCCCGGCGGGCATCGACATCGCGGGCACGGCGGCAATGCCGATGCCCGCTTCCACCATCCCCAGCATCGTGGTGACGTGGCGGGTTTCGCAGATACTTGGCCGCGCCGGCGTCAGATGCGCCAGCTCCCGGTCAAGCAGCGTCCGGTTGCCGGAGACCCGATCCAGGCCAATATAATCCTGTTCAAAATACGCCTGCCAGCTTAGGTGCGTCTTGCGCGCCAGCGGATGATCGTGCCGACAGGCGGCCACATAGCGGTCGTCGGCAAGAGGGGTGAATTCGATACTGGCTGGCAGGTTTTTGGCAAAGCAGAGGCCAAAGTCAGCCTGTCCGCTGCTGACCGCCTCGATCACATTCCCGACGCTGCTGTCAATCAACCGGATGCGCACCTGGGGATAACGCGCCTGAAAGCTGCGGATTATTTCCGGCATAAAGTAGTAGGCGGCGGAAGGCACTGTCGCCACCGTCACCAGCCCGGTGCGCGCCTTGCTGACCTGGCTGATATCCGCCAGCACCGTCTCGACATGGGCCAGCAGCTGCTCCGAACGTTCGGCAAAATTTTGTCCATACAGCGTGAGGGTCACCCGCCGGGTGGTGCGATCGAACAGCCGGTTGCCCAGCGCCGTCTCCAGCTTTTCGATGCGTCGGCTAAGGGCCGACTGCGACAGGCAGATGGATTCGGCCGCCAGCCGGAAACTGCCATATTCCATCAGGGCGCGAAAGGCGTAGAGATCGTTGAAGTCAAAATTTACGGGCATGGCGGCATCCTTATCGGCTCTCTGGCGCCATCGCCCCGTCCGGCGAGGGGCGATGGCGGGTAGCATATCGGGCAGGACTTCGGGCGCGCGGGAAACCGCGCGCCAGGGCTTACACCTTAAGCAGTTTTACCGTGGCATCGATATCGATTTCGTCTTCCGAAAAGATCAGGGTTGTCCCCTGAAAGGTGGTGATCGCCAGCTTTTTCACCGAGCGCATCTCTCCCGGCTGCACCGTGGCTTTTGGCCGGATGCTGTTCATCAGCAGCCCGACCGACAGCACGGCGTTTTCTTTATCGACGCGGGTCTCGACCGGCTCTTCTTCCCGGTACACCACATAGGATTTGATGGAGGTCAGCTTCAACCGCTCGCCGGCAATATAGATATATTTGCTTTCCGGAATGACCTTCACCGCGTAGGCCGACAGCCCTTTATTGTTGGTGGTAGGTTCGAAAGTCACCGCCGCGTCTTTCTTGATAAGATCAGGATTGGCGACCTTAATCACGTGAAAATAACGATTTTCGCCGTTTTCATCTTTGATAAATCCAAAACCTTTATCTTTAAACCACGTTGTGATTGTTCCGTTCATCGCCATTACCGTATTACTCGTTGGTTAACACAAATTTTGCAGCGCGCAGTGTAAAGCACATTGCCTGTACAGGCCATGCCTTTGCGATAAGTGTGGGTGATAAATGACGCCGCCGCGAGGGCGGATTGTGCGCCAGCATCGTGCCGCTGGGCAAAATGAGGTACTATCGCCAGCCACTCCTTCTTCGGGCCGCCTGATGTCCACCATTATCGATACCTTTGTCGCGCCGCCGTGTCGCGAACAGATCACCCTCTTGTATCAGGACGAACACCTGGTGCTGATCAATAAGCCCGCCGGGCTGCTGAGCCTGTCGGGCAAAGATCCGCGCAACCTCGACTCCGTGCATCACCGGCTGGTACAGCGCTTTCCGGGCTGCACCCTGGTGCACCGCCTGGACTTCGGCACCTCCGGCCTGATGGTGATCGCCCGCAACAAGGGCATTAACGCCTTGCTGTGCCAACAGTTCAGCCAGCGCACGGTGGACAAGGTCTATACGGCGCTGCTGTGCGGCCACCTGGCGGAAGATGAGGGGATAGTGGAGGCGGCAATCGCCAAAGATCCGGCCCGTTTCCCGCGCATGGCGCTCTGCGCCCGCCACGGCAAACCGGCGCGTTCGCGCTATCGGGTCATAGACCGCCTGTATCAGGCGCGAGAAGGCGAGAGGGCGCTGGCGTTAACCCGGGTGACGCTCACCCCGGAGACCGGACGGACCCATCAGCTGCGTATTCACTGCCAGCTGCTGGGCTATCCGATCCTTGGCTGCGATCTGTACGGTGGCCGGGAGCTGCCCGGCACGGAATGCGCTCCGCGGCTGATGCTGCACGCCAGCGAACTGCGTTTTGTCCACCCCGTCAGCCATGAGCCGATGCATATCCAGCAGGCGAGCCCGTTTTGATCGCCCGCGGCGGGAAAGCCCGGGGTTACCACATCAGATCGTCGGGCACCTTAAAGTCGGCGTACGGATCGTCTTCATCCTGCTCATCCTGACTCAGGGCGCTGTGCAACACGATGCTGCTGGCGTCGCGCTGGGCAATTTTCTCAGCCACTACCGCCGGAATAATCGCATATTCACCTTCGGGCTTGTTATCCACCGCCAGGCGGGCAATCGCCAGACGGCCGTTAATCAGCTGGGTCTGGGTGGGCTTGTCGACCATGATTTTTTTGATCAGATTATTATCGGTAAAGTTAAAGCCGATATCGCCCCGGGCGACCGTAATGCGGTTCATCTCGATCAGCTGCTTCACCTGGGCTTTATACTCTTTCGCCAGCACCGCCTGCTTTTGCTGCTCGCTAAGCTGTTTATCACGCTCCAGCTGGGCTTTTTTATTTTCTTCCACCGCTTCCCGGGCCTCACGGGCCTGAACGCGGGATTTTTTCGCCGTCCTCTGGACTTTAGCCATTTTTTTGCTGCTGACCAGGCCGGCTTTGAGCATCTGCTCTTGTAAGGTGAGTTTTGTCATCTGCGTGTCTGAAACTGAGGAAACATCTGGCAAGTATACCTGCATTGGCAGAAACGACGCCAGACTCGCGATCGCGCTGGGCTGCTGTACCATGCCGCGCAGCGCGGCGGGGGATTACCCCCGGGGCTGAAGCTGATAAATCCAGGCGCTGATCTGCTGTCCATCGTCGGTGGTCACTTCCACCGGCACCCGATCGTACCCTTCCTCAAAGTCGTCCAGCATGGGCCAGTGCGCCGCCAGCCGATCGGACAGGAACAGATAGCCGTTGACCCGTGGGCCGTGAGCGTCGAGGACGATCCCCGGGAAATCGGCGGCTGCGCCCCAGCCGCGCGCGTAAAAGGTGCCGGTGACGTAGCCGGGACGCCACTCGCCCCCGATCGCCTCCAGAATATGCGCATTGCTGCGACCGGGACAGAGCGTCCCATAGACAAATAGTGGTTTCATTTTCTCTCTCTCGTTCGCCCTGACACCCGCCCACAGCGGAGCGGGAAACCAAAATACGGGGTAATGCAGCGCCTGGCAATGGCCGGGTGGGGGCGGGGCACTCCTCCGGGTATCTGGCAGTTGCCGGGGGAGATTCTGGACTCAGCGCTACTGAGGGTATATCGATTGCGGTGATATTTTTATTATTATTTATATTTAAGGTAAATATAAATATTCCCTACGGAGGGATTAATTCGCTAATTAATATTCAACAGGAAAATAATAAAAGGGCCGCTTATGGAATATTCCTTCTACATGTTATGACCGAGAGCAATAAAGCTACCTTGGGTTGAATTCAGATATTATTTAGGGCCAGGCGTTACCTCCCCCTGACTCTTTCGCTTTATGATAAACATCCCTTGACCAAAAATATCATCTGACTTCGAAACTCTCGCGGGCAGGGGAGATATTTCCTTTCCCTGAAGCGGCAGGTAATAAATCCAGCCGAACACACGGCGGATGAGGGATATCCGTCCGGGCATTTGGTCCTGTCTGCAGACCAATGAAAGCGAAAGGCACAGGAGGTGCAATGAAGATTTTCCGCCCATTATGGCGCGACGGGGCTTTTCTGGTCCCGCAGCAGTTTCAGCAACAGGCCCGCTGGGACGCGCACGTCGCCGATACGGTCTCCCGCATGGCGCTCGCCCACCCGTGGGGGGTATTGCGCGCGGAGTTTGACGCGAGCGCGCTCACCCTTTCCCGGCTCAACGCTACCCGGCTGATCGTGCGTTTCGCCGACGGAACGCTGATTGACACCGAGCTGGCGGATATTTTGCCACCGGTCCGCGATGTATCGGACGTGATGCAGGACAGGGTGGAGGTTCTGCTCGCTCTGCCGCTGCTCAGCGCCAGCGGCGGCAATCTTGATGACGGCCAGGAGAGCGCCCGCCCGCGCCGCTGGCGCGCCGAGCAGGTGACCGTCCAGGAGCTGGCCGGCCATGAACGCAGCGAGCTGGCCGTTCTGCGACACGCGCTAACGCTGCGTCTCTCCACCGAGGAAAATGCAGCCTTCCTCACCTGCCCGGTAGCGCGTCTGGTGCGCGACGCCCAGGGGCAGTGGATCGTTGACCCGGAATTCATCCCGCCGCTGCTGTCGCTGGCGGCAAGCCCGACGCTGGTTAGCGAGCTGGGCGAGCTGTTACATCGCCTGCAGGCCCGACGCAGACGCCTGATGGCCATGCGTCGTGAAAGCAATGCGCGGATGGCTGATTTTGCCGTGGCGGATGTTTCCCTGTTCTGGCTGCTCAACGCGCTGAACAGCGCTGAACCGGTGCTCAGCGAGCTGCATCAGGACCCTTCGCGCCATCCGGAGCTGCTCTATCGCGAACTGGCCAGGCTGGCCGGCAGTCTGCTGACTTTCTCCCTTGAACATCATCTGGAAGCAATCCCCCGCTACCGACATGCCTCGCCAGAGCAGGTATTCCCGCCGCTGTTTGCCCTGCTGGATATGCTGCTCGAAGTCAGCCTGCCCTCAAGGGTGATCGCCATCGCTCTGGAGCAGGGCGCCGACCGGGAGATCTGGCGGGGCAGGCTACACGATGCGCGGCTGCGCGAGGGGGCGGATTTTTATCTGTCGGTGCGCTCTTCACTCCCCCCTCACCAGCTACAGAGCCGCTTTCCGCAGCTCTGTAAGGCGGGTAGCCATGATGATGTCGCCGAGGTCGTCAATATTGCCCTCAGCGGCATCGCGATCAAACCGCTGAGCCATGTGCCGGCGGCCATTCCGCTACGTCTGGAAAACCAATATTTCGCTCTGGATCTCTCCACCGATGCCGCCCGCGCGATGCTGGAGGCCGGCAACTGCACCTTCTATACCCCGGAATCGCTTGGCGACGTGAAACTTGAACTCTTTGCGGTACTGCGCTCATGAATACCTCTGAAAGCGATCTGATCAACAAAACCTTTTACCCGGGCTGGCTGATGGTCAGCCAGTTACGCTGCGGCCAGCCGGTGACCGATGGCGAGGCGCTCTATCGCCAGGCCTGTCGATGGGTGACCGAGGCGCGCGAGGCGCTGACGGCGGGGGGAGTCAGTGAAGCCAGCGCTGAGCAGATACTCTATGCCTACTGCGCGCTGCTCGATGAGAGCGTCCTCAACCGCGCCAGTCAGGATGATGGCTACCGCAGGTGGCGCAAGGATCCGCTGCAGGCGCGCTTTTTCAGCACTCTCAACGCCGGGGAAGAGCTCTGGGAACGGATCCGCCAGCTGCTGCGAGAGCCCACGGCGGATGCGGCAGTGCTGACCTGCTTCTTTCGTACTTTACAGCTGGGATTTGTCGGACAGTACCGCGCCGAGGATGACGAACGGCGTGAGGACGTGGCGCAAGCGCTTGGCGCGCGGGTCCCGCCGTTCAGCATGACCCAGGAGGCGCCGGTGGTGGTTCGTGCCTCCCGGCTGCGCAGCGGACGGCGGATGTACTGGTGCGGCTGGGCGGCTGGCATTGTGGCGCTGGCGGCGCTGTGGTTGACCTTCTCCTCCGTGCTGTCACAGATGGTGGCGCAGATAGCAGGGCAGGGATAAGAGATGCGTGATAACGCCCGTCGTCTGCTTACGATACTGACCGTCATCCTGGCCCTGTGGCTGGTGCTGGGCTTCTGGCCGCTGTCCATCGGCAACCAGGTGATCTTCAGTCTGTGCATCCTGCTGGCGGGCGGCGCGGCGCTCTGGCGTCAGCGTCGCCGGGCAGTCAGCCGTCAGCGATCGGAAATCGTCCTGCCGCCCGAGGATTTTCAGGGGGCGGTGGTTCTGGTCTGCGGGGATACCGACGGTCTGTTTCCCGGGCGTTCGGCGCACGGCGAAACCCGTCACGGCTGGTATCTCCGGGGTGACAGCGCGGAGCAGTTGCCGCGGCTGGCGCAGTACCTGGCGGCGGCGCGTCCGGCGCTGGTATCGCAGGTTTCCGTGCTGCTGGCGGTGGTACCGGAGCACCACCCCTCCGGGGAGCATCTGGCGCAGTCGCTGCGCGACTGGCGGCGGAGTATCGTTCAGTGCCGAACCTGGCTAAACGGTCTGCCGCCGGTGTGGAGCGTGTTCTGGGTGACGCCGCCAGGCGGCCAGGCCGCGGAAAGCCGCTGGTTTACCATCACGCCGGAGAGGGCTGGTCTCCAGGTGCAGCTGAAGGGACAAGCGCCCCAGGCGGTTGCCGGGTGGCAGCGGGAGGGCAGCTCTGCCTCACGCCTGCATCAGACGCTGTGGCTGGAGAGCATTCTGACCTTGGCCGAAAACGCTCTTTTCCGGCCATTCCGCGCCCGGCAGGCAGAACTTCCTCCGCTGAACCTGTGTGCCGCGGGCATCTGCCTGACACCGGTAGCGGCGGTGGCGAATAACCTCTGGCAACAGCAAATCGCCGGGATCACCACGCTCTCCCCGGGCAACGACGCGGCGCCAGGTCCTCACCCGCTGCCGGATCTTCTTCTGTCGTCACTGCCGCACCGCCACGGGGTCAGCCGCCGGATGCGCGATGCCGGTCTTGCCGCTGGGGTGGGCTTCCTCTTTCTGGCGCTGGCGATGCTGGCTTCCTTTATCAACAACCAGCGCCTGGTGCGCAGCGTCGGCGATCATCTGGCGGTGTATCACCGCCTCAGCGGCACGCCGCCGACGCCGAAGCTGCAAGCGCAGCAGCGTCTGCGTGCCGACAGCCGCCTGCTGGATGACTGGTTGCGCCGGGGGGAGCCGCTGCGTTATCGGCTGGGGCTGTATCAGGGGGGCCGGCTGATCCCCTTCGTTGAAGCCGCTATCAATGACTGGGCGCCGCCCCCGCCGCCGCGTCCGGTCATTAAGCAGGTTGTTCAGGGGCCGCAGACGATCCGCCTCGATAGCATGGCGCTGTTCGATACCGGCAAATCGACGCTGAAACCGGGTTCGACAAAGCTGCTGGTGAACTCGCTGCTGGGCATTAAGGCCAAACCCGGCTGGCTGATCGTGGTGGCAGGCCATACCGACAGCATCGGCAACGATAAATCCAATCAACAACTCTCCCTGAAGCGTGCCGAGGCGGTCCGCGACTGGATGCGCGATACCGGCGATGTGCCGGAGAGCTGTTTTGCGGTGCAGGGCTACGGCGCAAGCCGTCCTGTCGCCAGCAACGAGACGCCAGAGGGGCGGGCGCAAAATCGCCGGGTGGAGATCAGTCTGGTCCCGCAGAAGGACGCCTGTCTGGCGCCGGGCACGGCCAATACCTCAGGAGCAGAGACTAACGGATTAAAAAGCGAAACCGAGTAATCAGCGACCCCGATCGCGGAGGTTGAACAACAATCTGCCTGCCTGACCTTGTGCGCTACGGGTCCCTGATAAACAGGAAACAGCGATGGGCGGTAGCGTGCCTGCAGCCAGTCAATCTTGTCGGCTAGGCGAAGCCTCTGCGGGGATGAAGCTCGGGAAAGGGGATGGATAAAGGAGATCATTATGGATAGCGCTAAGGACAGTGGCAGAGAAATGCTGGCGGCGATAAACGTTGAAGGCTCCGGTTTCTGGCTGCTTTTTTTATTTCTCAGTCAGTGAATATAAATATCCCTGGGGTTACCTTTTAGTTACGAAACTCCTGGTGGGGTATCTGATATATCGATATGCACATAAATATATTTATGATGAATGAGATGATTATCATTAAACAAAATTAAACAGGGCGTCCTGTGAATTGATTTTTGATGGTCATTACAGCGGAGTAAAACAGGAATATAATGGATACCTCTTCAATAATTACCGGCACCACCCTTAACCGTTACCAGCTGGATATTCCTTCATGTACCGCATCGCTGGATGTGGAAGAATTCAGTGGGGCAGAAAAACTGAGTGAACTTTATTATTACACTATTACGTTTACCAGCGCAGAGAAAAATATTGATGCCGCACAGCTCCTGAGCAAACCCGCCATGCTGACGATGGGCGGCGGCGCACTGCAGCAGCTGGCGGACTGCAAACGCGTCCATGGCGTGGTGACTGCCTTCCGGCGTATCAGCAGTTCAGAAGATCAGTCGAAATATCAGATAACCCTCGAACCCTTCCTCTCCTTACTGGATAAACAGTTTCGCAGCCACCGTTTTTTCGTGAATAAATCGGTGCCGGAGGTGGTGGAGCAGGTATTGCAGGAACATCACCTGCATGACTGGGAGTATGAGTTTAATCTCAAGCAACACTATCCGCGGCGCGAGCAAATTAATCAGTATCAGGAGAGCGACCTGGCATTTATCCAGCGCCTGCTGGCAGAGGTGGGGATATTTTATTTCTTCACCCTGCAGGAAGAGGCCCAGAGCGAAGTGGTCCATTTCGCCGACGCGCAGCGGGCGCTGATGTTCGATAAAACACTTCCTGTAAACAGCCCGTCCGGGATGAGCGACAGCGGTACGGAATCGATATGGGGTCTGAACATCACGCACAATGTCGTAGAGGCGAACGTCACTACCCGGGATTATAACCCCCGCGATGCGCAGAGCGTTCTCCAGTCGGCAACAGCGGATATGACCCGGGGAAATGGTGAAGGCATCACTTACGGTGAGGTATACCACTATAAGCTTCGCCACCGGGAGCGTGGCGATAAAATCGACCCGCAGACGGAGACCGCCAACTTCTATGCCCGCCTCGACCATGAGCGTTTTCTGGCTCACCAGACGCTTATTACCGCGAGCAGTACTGCAGCCTGGCTGGCGCCGGCCCAGGTGCTGACCGTTACCGACAGCCTGCCGTCGACCCTGCCTGCGCCCATACAGGATCCGCTGTTAATCACCGGCACCGGTTTTACCGCCAGCCG
The DNA here is from genome assembly GCF_008452795.1 of Klebsiella sp. AqSCr. Taxonomy (NCBI): domain Bacteria; kingdom Pseudomonadati; phylum Pseudomonadota; class Gammaproteobacteria; order Enterobacterales; family Enterobacteriaceae; genus Klebsiella; species Klebsiella sp. AqSCr. The sequence goes on along the minus strand of NZ_MJDM01000005.1, from coordinate 1,055,718 downwards.
CCGGGAGGCGCTGCGGGTGTCCCTGCTGGCGGTGCCCTACAGCGAAACATTGTGCTGGCGTCCGCCGCTGCTGCCGCGCCCGAAGGTGACTGGCACCATGACGGCGCGGGTGACCAGCGCGAAAGCGAATGATATCTACGCCTGGCAGGATGCGTCCGGCCTGTACCGGGTGAAATTTGACCCTGACAGAGATGAGAAAGGGCAGGGGCAGGAAAGCATGCCGGTGCGTCTCGCCAAACCCTACGGCGGCGACGTGTACGGCTTTCACTTCCCGCTGATCCAGGGCACGGAGGTGGCGATTGCTTTCCACGAAGGCGACCCTGACCGGCCGTATATTGCGCATGCGCTGCACGACTCACGGCATGTCGACCCTGTGACGGAGAAAAACAGCACCCGCAATGTGATTCGTACTCCGACCAACAATAAGCTGCGAATGGAGGATAAGCGCGGCGAGGAGCATATCAAGCTCAGCACCGAGTACGGCGGCAAGACGCAGCTGAATTTAGGACATAACGTTGATGCCAGCCGCAAGCTTAGGGGGGAAGGGTTTGAACTGCGTACCGATTCGTGGGGAGGGATCCGGGCGGGGAAAGGGATATTCATTACTGCGGACAGCCAGCCTGAGGCACAAGGGAAAGTGCTGGATATGGCTGCAGTACATTCCTTGTTGACGCAAGCCGTTAGTCAAATGGAGTCTCTTTCACAGGCAGCATCAGCAGCAAAAGCACAGCTCTTGCAATATGAGCAACAACAGGCACTGATGGAAGAGAAGTTACTTGCGCTAAAGCAGGCTGTATTACTGATGAGTGCACCAGAAGGTATTGCTTTAGCCAGTGGAAGTCATCTTCAGGCAGTTGCAAGCGAAAATATTTATATGACTGCAGGGCAAAATGTTGAACTGGGAGCAAAGAAAAATATTACTCTTGCCGCTTCTGAAAAAATATCAATCTTTACCGAAACTGAGGGCATAGAAGCTATTGTGGCCAAAGGCGATCTAATATCACAGGCTCAGTCAGGAAATATTGAAGTAATAGCTAAGCAAAATATTTCGCTGACCAGTACAACAGAGGGTATGACTTTTACAGCGGCAAAAACTTTAACGTTTACCTGTGCTGGCGGGGCATACATTCGCCTTTCCGGAGGAAACATCGAGTTAGGCTGCCCTGGTGATATTATGATGAAGCAAAGTAAGCTTCTCTACAGTGGCCCAGCTTCTATGCAGTCAAATATTCCAGAACTTCCTGATAGTGGTCCACAGTCAATGAGTTTTATGCTCTTAGATGCTCTTGGTAATGCTGCGCCATCTACTATGAAAGTGAGTCTTTTTGATAGTAAATCAAAAGAACAAATATGGAGTTCTGCTTTTAATGATGGAGAGTCAGGTTGTTTTGAACCGCCTGAAAGTGAAAATTTTCATGCAATAATTGGCGATGATAAATGGACGAGCCTTTTTTCTTATAACGATGAGCATGATATTGAGGATGAGACTGATGATGACCTGGATTTCGATGAACATGGTCCGCAATATGATGGTGAATTAAACGAACAAGATAAGGAATAGCCATGGAACAGTATACAGTTCAGAAGGGTGACAGCCTGTGGAAAATCAGTCGTAAATTCGGAATTGATGTTAATGAACTGGCCAATATTAACGGTCTTCTCACTAAAGCAGAGCAGCATATTATCCAGCCCGGTCAGGTATTGAGTTTACCATCAAAAGACAAAGTTTATGATACTCAATTGACTTTGAGGATTTGCGATCTCGTCTGGCGCCCGCTTGGCAATGCAAAACTCAGACTCACTTTTGATGGTAAGACGTATGATTACGTAACAGACAGCACTGGTGTTGTCGCTGGTCTGCTTATTGAAGACAGCACCAAAGGTATAAAGGTTGAACTGCAACATTTAAATAAAAAAGAATACATTCTGATTGCAGACCATAAAAAATTGCCGCTGGGAACGTTAAGTTTGCGGATATCATCCAGGGAAATGATAATAAAAGGGAGTACCAGAGTTAAACAAGGTACCCAACAATCGAGCAAACAACAGGAAAAAGTAAAGGCGAAACAGATAAATGACTCATCTGCTTCCGGCCCATCAGAAAGTAGAACAGCGGAAAGCCCGACACCTTCTGTAAATCAAACCACGAGAACCGAAGGTGGTGCTCCCACCAGTGTGAGTAATATTGGTAATGTCAGTGAAGGGTTACGCCTTCCTCCAGAGGCAGAACAATATCGAGATTATATCATTGAAACAGCTAAAAAATATGGATTCCAGCCAGAGGGACTTTCTGCATTAATTTATGCAGAGTCAAGATGGAAAGCAAATGCGACCAATCCTACTGGTTCTGGAGCGGTAGGGTTAGGACAGTTTAAACCTGATACATGGCTATCCCTATGTGCAGAATCGGAGTCTAAAATATATCAGCTTATAACAGGAAAATATTCCTACCAGAAACTGGTCTATAAAAATAGAAAACTTTTTGGTGAATTGGTCGATGGAACTATAACGGAAATCGATAAAGATACTGTTTTATCTTTGCGGGTTAATGCAGAATACAGTATTGATATGATTGGTTTGTATGATCGAAAAGGGATTGACTCACTTAGTTTAAAGTTATCAGCAGTTAGTGCTCTTGAATCAGATGAATTAGTTAAAATAGCTTACCTTGTTCATATGAATGGGGCATTTGGCGCATATGACATTATTATGAATGGGAAAGAAACTCCTGGAAAAGGCGAAAAAATCCCGACTAATATTGCTTTCTATAACCGACTAATTGGTAATTTAAAAGATAATGAGATGATAATTAGGTATTATTCTATTGATAGTACATGGAGGACCGCTTTTGTTGCATGGATGGTCAATTATTTCGATTCAATTATCGTACCTGATCATTACCGAATTGAACCGAAGATGAAAAATTACTCCACCAAAGATATTATTCAGAAACTTAATTCTACGTACATTCTAAATACGGATTTACCTCCAGTAACTATTATGAATTCGCAGCCAAGAAATACCCCATCTCCTTCTGTAAACGTTGAGGGGAATACATGGAGTAATCCACTTTCTGTTTGCCGGATTCGTACTCATGCTCTTCCTCGAGTCCGTAGTGCTACTTTTAAGGGATGGAGAACTCGCTCTAATGGACGTCGTTATCAACACCAGGGCTTGGATATAGAAGCTGCGCCAAATACACCAATATTTTCAGTAGCAGATGGTCGCATCGCTTTTATAATTGATCCTCCTCGTAGTGATTATGGCAGACAGTTATGTATTATTGTTCAGGTTGACGATCTTCCACTAGAGAAGGCGTTGCTTTGTAGATGTAATGATAGTGAAATTAGTGAGGTTTATTTTTTCTACGCCCATCTGTCTGCAATTCATTCTGGTTTAGAGAGGGGAGACCATGTACGTTGTGGTGAATTATTGGGAGAAACTGGTTGCACAGGTAATGCCAATGGAATGACCAGTATAGCTTTAGGTGCTCATCTCCATTTTGAAGTTAGAGTAAAAGAGAGACCTGGTCCTGGTATAGCAAACAGGCTTGATCCTGCTCCTTTCATCGATGGGTTTAATTATCCTTAACAAGAAAATGAGAAATGAGAATTTTTATTAAATATTCTTTCATGTCGCTTTTATTTTTAGAAGCGGCAAGCTTACAAATCTGTTATGCGTCAGATAATTCAGTATCCAGCGTCAACTCGGATACAAATTCCATGACATTCTCGGAGATTTTTTCAAGACAGGAACAACAACGTGTTGATGAGGAATATCGCGGTGATTATCGTAATTACAAAAATAAGCAAAATAATTTACCTGATTCTCAGAGGAGCAAAGTTTTTTCAAGTAATGAATATTGGTTGGTAAATAAAGAACAGGATCTATGGCTTGGCTTGTTTGATGGAAAAAATATCAAAGTGCCAGCAAACTATTACAAGGACATTCCTAATGGTGGGTATCATCAACAACGAATATTAAGAGTTAAAAGAAAGGGTAAAATTTCACAATTTCTATTGCAACGTGAAACTAATAATTACCCATCTAAATGTCTCAGTGTAATAAATAATATAGTTTTTGACTCTTCATTATATACATATTTTTACTCTGGATGTACTAGTTTTAGTTTTGAACCTAACTCAACCCGCCATATCATATTATATGATATTTTACTATATGATAAAATATATGATGCGATAATTGTGCTTGATTCAATACCTTATTCAACTCCTGAAGATCTTAAATATATAAAAGAATCTTTGGTGTCAATAAATGGATACTATCGGTATGATGCGCTTGACGTTGCATTTAGAATAATCGCAAAAGATCAGATCGTTATTGTTGACCCTGACACAGGCAAAGCTTTACCTAAGGTACCAAAAACTGATGACAATGGGAAAATCATCTTGATTAATGGAAAGCCAGTAATGGTTGATGACCCTGATGGCTATAATCCTGTCATTTTAAAAAGGCTTCCTGAAGTTACTGTTTTTGATTAATATCTTTATCAATTATTTTGATTATCCATAGGATGGTAAATCATGAAATATTTTGTTTTATTTTATTTTTTGATATCAACACAATTTATCCATGCTAGCGATAGAAATGATGAGATACTCTTTTCCAAGAGTGACCCTGGAAATCTATTAGATCGAGATGCAAACGAAAGATATCATGATCAATTTATTGATTTTAAAACAACTCAAAACAATCTCCCAGATATAAAGAGAAATAAGTCTTTATTTTCCAATCAGTATTGGTTGGTAAATAAAAAACAGGACTTATGGATTGGGGTGTTTGATGGGAAATATGTAAAAATACCCGCAGGTACTTATGTTAATATTCCTGGTGAAACGTTATTTCCTGAAAGCATAATTCGAATAAAAAGAGGAGGTAAAATATCTCAATTTTTATTACTAAATAGTAATTGTACATATCCATCCGTTTGTGTCAATCGAAGATATGGGATATTATTTGATGCTCATGATTATATGGTTTTTTATACTGGATGTGCCCGTGATGATAGATTAGCCTCTAAAAAATTAAGCGTTTTTTATAATATACTATTTTACAGTAAGACATTTGATACAATATTGCGGCTTGATGAATTCCCTGATTCTGCATTGCAGGGCGAAAGTATCAATGTTTTCAATACATCTATTGAAAAAGTTAAAGATTACTATATCGATTATAGTATCGAGTCGGCATTTAAGTTTACAGGTCCAGATCAGGTTATCGTTGTTGATGAAAAAACTGGAAAACCTCAGGAGAAGGTTCAGGAAACAGATGATAATGGAAATCCTGTCATGAAAAATGGTGAACCGGTTATGATTGATGATCCCGATGGATTCCAACCTGTCATTTTAAAAAGACTTCCTGAAGTTACTATTGCCAATTAATATATCAGACTGAATAGATTAGAATATGAAAAAAACTATTTGTGTAGGTGATAAAACATCTCATGGTGGATCTGTCTTAACGGGCTCATCTCAGATAATCATTGATGGTAAATCTGTGGCACGTAAGTCTGATCTAGTCTCATGTCCAACACACGGTATAAATAGTATAAGTGAGGGAGATGAAAAACATTGCGATAACGGGTTAGCTGTTGCGTTAGAAGGGCATCGCTGTTCATGTGGCGCTATTCTTATTTCCACCGGTTCGCGTGTTTTAAAGGAATGAATTTATGCCAGTAAATATTTTTGATATTCCTTCGGAAGAGAAAACATCCCAAAAAACATTATCATTATGGGTTGAATTCGGAATTTGTGTTTGTATTCTTGCTGTATATGTATGTGTTTTTTTGGTTTATTTTCCTGAGTATTTATCAAAAAATAATTATGCTTTCTGGTCTGAGTTATTGCTGGTGCCGCTACTCTTAAGCGGGGCTGTATTTTTCTTCAGAGTTATAATATGGAATAATGAGGATATCGAAACAGTTTACTGGAATAAAACTCGCCTGGATTATTATCAGGAGTTGCTTCAAAAAGGAAGGGCCTATCTTGAGGTCATTGAGTTACAGGTCAGATTGCCTGATTTAAATGGTGGTGTGACTAATATCATAGAGGGGGATTTATTGCCTGTTCGCTATGCACCAAAGTTAACGCATATGTCCAGATATCTTAGTTTTAATTCCCCAATAAATGAATTAAATAGCATTCATCAAATACAGGATAGAAATGCTATTTTATTTAATAAAATAATGGGATTTCTAATTAATGATATCCATATGCATATAACCCTTTTGCCTAAATATGTTAGGGTAAAAGTGATATGCGCTCTTAATGATAATTTAAAACCTCTGATGGAAAAGATTTGGCAAGAACGACTTGATAATATATATCCGGGGGGGGGATATTGAGTTTAGTAGAAACTTATCTGAATCCATCGATAACTTGCTGGATAGCTCTTCTGATGAATATATAGTTCTTATTGCCGCCAGTTTTTATGGCGCAGAATTACTTGACGATGAAATCGACGATAAATCTGAATCTGTGATGTTTTTGTTGGGAAGACTGAGAAATGATGGTGAGACTGGTGGTCACTCATCTTTAGGGGCTTTTTTTCGACCAGAATGTGATTGGGTAGGAATAGATTAATCGCTCCTTTGGGGAAGGGTTAATGAAGGGAGGCGGCTATCTGGTGTTATATATTCTGGGTTGAATGAAGAAGAGCTTAAAAAAGTGGTGTTAAAAACAACAGATGTAATGTCGGAAAGTGCACTTTCGTCGTATATATACATTGATTCAGACAACTATTTATGTAAATGCCCGCCTCTTACCGAGTTTTTGCAATTGAGTTATGTAAATGAGCATCTTCCCCCAGGACAGTATTTATTGGTAAATAAAAATAATGATGTTTTGAACTCTCATTTGTTTAACTCGGTTGCCAGTGTTTAGAGGTTTATTATAACATGAAGAAAATCCTTATTAAATTTTCTGGCGTTTTTTTTGTCGTTATTATTACTGTTATTTTGTTTCTACTATATTACCTGTGGGGACCATCCCTGGGATGGATGGAACCAGCAGAAAAATTTCGGGTGCTCTGTACTATTTTCGCAGTTCCTGTTTTCCTCTCTTTGTTGCTAGTCAGTCGGTACTCACTTGTTGCGTTTGCATCAAGATTGCGTTTTTTCCATAAGTTAAATGATAAACAGAATACTTGGTCAAACAATAGTGCTCATTTGAAACAGGTAGACATAAGTAAAAAGATAATAAACGACGTACAACAAGTTCTGCGACATACTTACGGTCATTTCTGGCATAGCAAAGTCCGTATCCTGCTGATGACCGGCTCAGTCAGTGATGTGGAACAACTGGCCCCAAAACTCACCAGGGAACTCTGGCAGGAAGACCGGGGGACTGTGCTGCTGTGGGGTGGTGATCCTGCGACTCCGGCCGATGCAGACTGGCTGGCTGTGTTGCGTAAACTGCGCCGCCGTGCGGTGGACGGAATGGTCTGGGTGACCTCAGCGCTGGACGTTCTGCCGGCAACGGAAAACAGCGCAACCTCAGGTCTCACGCCAGATGCAATGGATAGCGTGTCTCATGCTTTAAAGCTTCGCTATGAGGCTCTGGGCTGGAAGCTGCCACTGTACGTCTGGTCGCTGCATCCGCGCGCCGGAGAACAGGCCGGGCGCGTCACCCAGCCAGTGGGGTGCCTGTTGCCTGCGAATTGTTCACCGCAGACGCTCGCCGGACAGCTTACCGGGCTGATACCGCAGCTGACCGCGCAAGGCATACAGCAGGTCTGCGGTCAGCCACAGCACAATTTTTTACTCGCGCTGGCCGATCAGTTGACCCGTAAACCGGAAACGGTGACGGAGCCGTTATCGGTATTGCTTAATCCTTACCGCCCGCAGCCGCTGGCCGGAGTGGTGTTCAGCGCGCCGTCGGCGGAGGCCGGCCGCAGCATCAGCCATCACTGGGGCCGGGATAACCGCTGGGATATTCTGCCGGACAGGATGACGGAATTACCCGCAGGTCTACGTCCGCGCAAACAGGGAGTCAACTGGATGCGTGGGATGAGCGTGGCAACTGCCGCCCTGATGTTATTTTGGGCCGCCACTCTGCTGGTCTCTTTTATCGCCAACCGCGAGCTGGTTACGACCGCACAGCAGCAGGTGCAGCAGGCCTCGGCGGGAAAACAGCCGCTGGCCGTACGCCTTCATGCGCTCTCCGCGTTACAGAAAACGCTTTCTCAACTGGAATACCGCTCGCAGCACGGCGCGCCGTGGTACCTCCGCGCTGGCCTCAGTCAGAACGATGACCTGCTGGCGGCGCTGTTCCCGCGCTACGGAGAGAGGGCGCAGCCGCTGCTGCGCGATGCGGCGGCGCATCATCTGGAAGAGCAGCTCACCGCCTTCGTGCAGCTGCCGCCGGACAGCCCACTGCGTGAGAAGATGACGAAGACCGCTTACGGACAACTGAAACAATATCTGATGTTGACCCGCCCGGAAAAAATGGACGCCGCGTGGTTCGCCACTACGCTAATGCAGGACTGGCCGCAGCGCTCAGGCATCGCCGACGCCGTCTGGCAGGGCAGCGGCCCTTCGCTGCTGGCATTTTATGCCGCCAGTCTGGCGTCGCATCCGCAGTGGCGTCTGCCTGTCGATGACGGTCTGGTCAGCCAGGTGCGCACACGGTTAATTCGACAGATGGGCCAGCGCAACAGTGAGTCCACGCTTTACCAGAAGATGCTCGCGCAGGTGGCGAATCAGTATGCCGATATGCGCCTGGCGGATATGACTGCCGACACCGATGCTTCGCGTCTGTTCAGCACTGATGAGGTGGTGCCGGGCATGTTTACCCGTCAGGCCTGGGAGCAGGCCGTGCAGCCGGCCATTGAGAAAGTGGTCGCGGAACGCCGCGATGAAATGGACTGGGTGCTGAGCGACACGAAGCAGCCTGCCGCGCAGTCGACGTCGCCGGAAGCTCTGCGAGCCAGGCTGGCGGAGCGTTATTTCGCTGATTTTAGCGGCGCCTGGCTGGATTTCCTCAACAGTTTGCGCTGGCAGCGCGCGGCGACCCTCTCTGATGCCATTGACCAGCTGACCCTGATGGCCGATGTGCGCCAGTCGCCGCTGGTGGCGCTGATGAACACCCTGAGCGTGCAGGGGCGAACCGGCCAGACCGGGGAAGCCATCGCCGATTCGCTGGTCAAATCGGCCAGGCAGCTGTTCAACCGTGACAACCCACCCGCCATCGATCAGCAGTCCGGCTCGCGCGGTCCTCTGGATGCCACCTTCGGGCCCGTACTGGCGCTGCTGGACAATCGCGACGGCGGGACACCCACCAGCCGTCTTAGCCTGCAGACCTTCCTGACCCGCGTCACCCAGGTGCGTCTGCGCTTGCAGCAGGTCACCAACGCCACCGATCCGCAGGCGATGACCCGGTTGCTTGCGCAGACGGTATTCCAGGGCAAGGCCGTGGATTTAACCGAAACGCGCGACTACGGCAGCCTGGTGGCGGCGGGGCTGGGCCAGGAGTGGAGTGGATTTGGGCAAACGCTGTTTGTTCGCCCGATGGAACAGGCCTGGCAGCAGGTGCTGACCCCGGCGGCGGAAAGTCTCAACGCCCAGTGGCGCAGCGCGGTGGTGGAGGACTGGAATAGCGCTTTTGGCGGTCGCTACCCCTTTAAAAATACCAGCAGTGAAGTCTCTCTGCCGCTGCTGGCAAAATACCTCGACAGCGAGACCGGGCGCATCGCCCGCTTTCTGCAGACCCGGCTGAACGGCGTGCTGCATAAAGAGGGGAGCCGCTGGATGGCGGACAGTATCAATGCTCAGGGGCTGACGTTTAACCCGGCCTTTCTGCAGGCGATGAATACCCTGAGCCATCTCTCCGACGTCGCGTTCGCCAACGGCGAAGCGGGATTGCATTTTGCGCTACGTCCCGGCACCGCGGACGGCGTGATGCAGACGGAGCTGGTCATCGACAATCAGAAACTTGTCTATATGAACCAGATGCCGGTCTGGCGGCGGTTCAGCTGGCCCGCTGACACCGAAGCGCCGGGCGCCAGTCTGAGCTGGATCAGTACCCGGGCGGGCACCCGCCAGTATGGCGATTTCCCGGGCGCCTGGGGGTGGATCCGTCTGCTGGATAAGGCGGTGGTCAGCGCTTATCCCGGAACGAGCAGCAGCTGGAGCCTGAGCTGGAAAGCGCCGGATGGTCTGTTGCTGAACTACACGCTGCGTACCGAGGCGGGGGAAGGACCGCTGGCGCTGCTGGCGCTGCGAAACTTTACGCTACCGGAGACGATATTCAGCGTGCGCGCGTCTGCTGAACGTGTTCCGCTGACCGACGATATACCCGGCGAAGAGGGATACTGAACCTTCTCCCTCACTGATTGGCGTTAACCTGCAACGCCAGGCCTCCTTCGCTCATGGCCGCCCGACGGCCAACTAATCTGACCGCGCAGCCATGCTGCGTGTCTCCCTGTAGACGAATAAGGGAATATTCATAATGGACGATTTAACCCTGCGATATTTTGATGCTGAAATGCGCTACCTGCGCGAGGCGGCAAAAGCGTTCGCGCAGGCTCACCCCGATCGGGCGGCGATGCTGGATCTCGATAAAGCCGGTACGCCGGACCCTTACGTTGAGCGCCTGTTTGAAGGCTTTGCCTTTTCCGTAGGTCGCTTGCGCGAAAAAATTGATGATGATCTGCCGGAGCTGACCGAGGGGCTGGTCAGCATGCTGTGGCCGCACTATTTGCGCACTATTCCATCGCTATCGATGGTGGCGCTGACCCCAACGCTGCCGGCGATGAAGATGGCGGAAACGGTGCCCGCCGGGTTTGAGATTAGCTCCCGCCCACTGGGGCCGAAAAATACCGTGTGCCGGTACCGAACCACCCGCGATCTGACGCTTAACCCGCTGGCGATAGAGGAGGCGGTGATGACGGCGGAGCCGGACGGACGTTCGGCCCTGCGACTACGATTCGCCTGTAGCGAGCTGGCTGACTGGTCGCAGACCGATCTCCGCCGCCTGGCGCTGTACCTGGGGGAAGACGCTGTTACCGGCAGCGCCCTCCATCTGTGGCTGACCCGACGCCAGGCCGCGCTGTACCTGCGTCTGCCGGGTCAGACAGAGCGGGTAAGCCTCGACGGCTATTTTTCCCCGGGGGGATTCAGCGAGGAGGATCGTTTATGGCCGAAGGGGGAGAGCGCTTTCAGCGGCTATCAGCTGCTGCTCGAGTATTTCACCTTTCGCGAAAAATTTATGTTCGTGCAGCTAAATGGCCTGGAAAACATCACCCTGCCGGCGGGGATATCGCATTTCACGCTTGAGGTGGTGTTCAGCGAGGTCTGGCAAAGTGATCTACCCGTCAGCGCAAGCAGCCTGCGCCTGCACTGTGTGCCGGTGATTAACCTGTTTACCCTTGAGGCCGATCCGTTGACCATCAGCGGGCTGGAGAGCGAATATCTCCTGCGTCCGAAGCGCCTGCAGGACGGGCATACCGAAATCTATTCTGTTGACAGCGTGACCGGCTCCGGGCGCACCGGGGAGGCACGCTATGTGCCTTTCACCCGCTTTCGTCACCAGGGGGGAATGATGCGTCGCCATGCGCCGGAGCGCTACTACCACACCCGCGTAAAACGGGGCGTAACCGGCATGCACGATACCTGGCTTATCCTCGGCGGACAGCAATGGGAGGCTGACCGGGAGCTGGCGCGGGAAACGGTCTCCTTGCGCATCACCGGCACTAACGGCCAGCTGCCGCGCCGGGCGCTACAGAGCACGCTGCTGGATCGCTGTGAGTCGATATCAGCCACGCCGCTTACCGTCCGCAATCTCTGTAAGCCCACGCTGCCGGCCTATCCCCCGGCGGAAGACCGCTACCACTGGCGGGTCATGAGCCATCTGGGCACCCGTTTTCTCAACATGATGAGCAGCGCCGAGGTGCTGCGCGGCACGCTGTCGCTCTACAACTGGCGGGAGGATGAGCTCAATAATCGCCGTCTGGACGCCATTCTGGCGGTCAGCCATCACCGAATTCAGCGTTTCGAGCAGGGTTTCCTGCTGCGCGGGCTGGATATTGAAGTGACGCTCGACGGTAGCGGATTTACCGGTGCGGGCGATGTCCACCTGTTTGGCGACATGCTCAACCGCTTTTTCGCACTGTATGCCGATATGAATCAGTTCAACCAGCTGACGCTCATTGTTCAACCTGAAGGGAAATGTATCCGGTGGAAAGAGAATCACAGTCTGCGCCTGCCCGGCTGATGGCGCAGCTCCGGCCTCAGTTGCCGTACATGAATTTTTACCGCTTCTGCCAGTTGCTGGAGAAGAACCATCCGAAGGCGCCGATCATCGGCAGCGGCTGGCTAGTAGGTGATGAACCCATACGCTTTCGCCCGCATCCGGGGATGGGCTTTCCGGCTGGCGAAATCCGTGGAATGGACGATCCTGAACCGCCCCGTTCGCCGGCGGTTCGCGTGACTTTTATGGGACTCTACGGCGTGGAATCCCCGCTGCCGACCCACTATAGCGATGACATTGCGCAACGGCGGGAAGGCGTCGAGGCCACCGAGGATTTCCTCGATATCTTTAACCATCGGCTGATCGCCCAGTATTACCGTATCTGGCGCAAATATTCCTACCCGGCAACCTTTCGGGCGGGCGGCACGGACAACATCTCGCAGTATCTGCTGGGCCTGGCGGGGCTGGGTATACCGGGATGTGCCGCCGTTGCCGCAGCGCCGCTGTCGCGATTTCTGGCGCTGCTGCCGGTGATGATGCTGCCGGGGAGATCCGGGGAAGGCATGGAGGCGCTGGTGGCGCTCCTGGCCCCGGGGACCCGGGCGACGGTGTACCACCACGATCCCTGCCGGATCCCCTTGTCGCAGCCGTTAACGATGAGCGTCCGTCAGCCGGTTAGCCTGCAACATAGGCCAGTGATGGGAACCCACGCCACGGATGTGAACGGTCAGGTATTGCTGCAGCTGGCCACGGAAAAGCCTGATGAGGTTCGCGGCTGGCTGCCCGGCGGCGAACTGTTCAGCGACCTGATGGCGCTTCTGCACGTCTGGCTCGGATCTCATCTTGACGTGCGGCTGCAGCTTTGCGTCGCCCGCCATTTACTGCCGGATGCGCAACTTTGCTGCCAGCAGGAGCATGCCGTCCAGCTCGGCCGTACCGCTGTGCTGCGTCCTCTGGATGCGCAGAAACAGGCTGACGACAGAGTCACGATTTATCTGGGGCGCTATCAGCGCGTCCGGGAAAATATCCACCGCAGGGAGAGCGATGAAGATGGCGATTACCGCAGTTAAACCCTCCGCCAGGTTGCTGGCATTCCTCATGGTTACCCTCTTAACCGGCTGCGGCCTGACGCAGACCGTGAAAGACGGCGCCGTTTCCGTGACCCAGTCCATTTTTTACCCCCAGGTGAAAACCCTGCATCTGGATCTTCGCGCCCGGGAAGGCGTGAATAACAACGCCAAAGGCGCCTCCCTGGCGACGGTGGTGCGTATTTATCAGCTGAAGGACCGGCAAGCGTTCGACAATACTGACTACCCGTCGCTGTTTGCCGGCGATGGCCAGGCGCTGCAGGCGGACCGGGTGGCGGAAAAAGATGTTCGCCTGCGTCCGGGCGAATCGGTGACCGTCGATATGCCCATGGAAACCAGCGCGCAGTTTGTGGCGGTGGCGGCCATGTTTATCGATCCAGACCTGACGCAAAACAGCTGGCGGCTGGTACTCACCCGGGACGAACTTGATCCGGCGAGGCCGCGCATTATCGAAGCCAGCCAAAATCAACTGACGCTGCACCCGTTTAAGGAGAAGTGAAAATGCCTCGTCCCTCCCTGTATGACATCCTGTACGGCAATTTCGCCGGCGGGCTTGACCTGAATACTGTCAGCGAAACGGATCAGGTCATCCTGTCGGTGCTCGATAACATGCAGCGCATCCTCAACTGTCGGGCCGGAACGCTGGCGCATCTGCCGGACTACGGCCTGCCGGATATGACCGCTATCCTCCAGGGGATGCCAGCGTCGGCGCACCAGCTGATGAGCACGTTGTCGGCGGTGTTGCTGAAATACGAACCGCGCCTGCAGCGGATCGCGGTGGTGATGCTCGATCAGCATGCGCCCGGCGAACTGCGCTATGCCATTGATGCGGAGCTGAAGGATATTGGCCTGGTGCGTTACGGCACGGAGTTTATGCCCGAGGGCAGGGTGTTGATCCGCCACCTCAAACGTCAGCAGTACCTTGACGCCCGCTCCGCCCTCTAATCTCTCGCTGAAAGACATCATGATGACAACACACCACGACCGTCACTATAAAGCCGGTGGCGACCCGCGCACGCTGGCTGATTTTATGGCCCTGCGTGCGGAAATGAACAAGCTCAGCCACCCGGCGCGGCCGGATATTAACTGGCCGTATGCCGAGCAGCTTGCCCGCGGGCTGTTGGAGCATCACGGCGCGGACCTGCAGACTGTCGCCTGGTATACCCTGGCCCGCGCCCGGCTGGGCGGGGTGGCAGGGATCAATGAGGGGCTGACGCTTATGGAGTCGCTGCTGGTTCGTCAGGGGAAAAACCTGTGGCCACAGGCGCTCCCGGCCCGGACAGAGATCTTCCGCACCCTGAGCAAGCGGCTGCGGCAGGTGATCCGTACCCTGAATCTTACCCCAGAGGATGTTGATTCGCTTGAGCAGGCTGAACGTTCGCTGCAAAGCTTCGACGCAGTGCTCCAGCGCCTTGAGATCGCTCCTGAAAACCAGCTGAGCGACCTGCGGGCGCTACTGCACAGCACGGCAACTCGCTTCGAGAGCCTCGACCCTGCGCCAGCGCTTCCCACCGCGCCGCCGGTGGCGGTGTCTGACGCGGAACTTCCCGGCACTCTGGTCAGCGAAGAGGATGCGGCGAAGGCTGAGCCAGTGCCAGACCTAAAACGTAGACCAAAGGCTGAGCCGCTGGCTCCGCCTTCACCTGCAAAGCGGCCCGCGCCGGTGGCGGCGTCTACTCCGGCAGCCGCGCCGCGCTGGAAGCCGTTTATCGCCGGGATGGTTACCATGCTGGCGGTAACGGGTATCGCCGTCGGCGGATGGCTGGCGCTGCGTCAGTCCGACTTGCCGCCCATTTCGGTCACCCAAAATGCCGGACCGATACCGGGCCTGCCGGCGACAACGCCCCCGGGGCCGGTTGATCTGCCACAGACGCAGCGCCAGCTTGGCGAGCTTGCCCGCCTGGCGCCGGACTGGGCGGTCAGCTACGGCGACCAGCTGGTCCACCAGGCCCTTATCCGCTGGCCGGATCAGGCGCAACCGCTGGCGCAGCAGTGGCGGCAGCAGCTGAGTGCTGGCGCATTGCCCGCGGAAAACCTTACCGGCTGGTCGGAGGGCATGCTGCAGCTGCAGCGGCTCGCCGACCAGCTCAATGCCCTCGACGAGCAGAAGGGGAAGTACCTGACGGTGAGCGAACTGAAAACCGCAGTATTTGCCATCACACAGTCGTTTAACCGAGCTGTTCCGCTGGAGGAGCAGCTGCGCCAGCTGGCCGCGCTTCCGGTTGATCAACCCTGGCCAGCCGCGCGGGGAAGCCTCGCGGAGCTGCATCTGCAACAGCTGATAGTGGAGTATGCCCTGCTGAAGCGAAAACAGCCGGCGTCGCCGACCGCTGCGCTCCCCGCAACCGGTGAGCCCTCGGTGAGTGAGGCGGTGAAATAAAGTGTGCGCATGGCAACATTTTCTTTACATCAATATTGCAAGAACCGAACGCCCTTCGTAGTCTGAAAATGATTTAAATATACCGTTTGTAGTTGTATTGAAAATTTTATTTCGATCTCTGAGGGCATACTATGAAGCACTGTAAAATCATCCTGTTAGTAGGCCTTCTGGCCAGTTCCGCTTCGGCATTAGCAGAGAAGATCGGCGTCTCAATGGCCTACTTCGATCAAAACTTTCTCACTATTATCCGCCAGTCCATTGAGAAAGAAGCTCAAGCCCGCCACGTCGACGTACAGTTTGAAGACGCCCGCGGCGACACCGGACGCCAGGCCGATCAGGTGCAGAGCTTCATCGCCTCCGGCGTGGACGCGATCATCGTCGACCCGGTGGACTCCGCCAGCACCCCGCAGCTGACGAAGATGGCGCAGCAGGCCAAAATGCCGCTGGTGTATGTGAACCGGACGCCGGGGGATAAAACGTTACCGCCCGGCGTGGTGTTTGTCGGTTCGGACGAGCGGGAGTCTGGCACATTGCAGATGGAGGCGCTGGCGAAGCTGGCGAACTACAAAGGCAACGTCGCCATCATGATCGGCAATCTCACCGACGCCGGCGCGCTGCAGCGCACCAAAGATGTGGAGCAGGTGGTGGCCAAGTATCCGGCAATGAAAGTGGTGCAGAAACAGCCGGCCAACTATTCCCGCAGCGAGGGCATGGATCTGATGCAGAACTGGACGGGCAACGGAGAAGCGATTGATATTGTGGCGGCGAACAACGATGAGATGGCGATTGGCGCGGCGATGGCGCTGGAGAAAAGCCAGAAGAAGCTGCTGATCGGCGGGATCGACGCCACCCCGGACGGGCTGAAAGCCCTGGCCAGCGATAAGATTCAGGTGACGGTTTTCCAGGACGCCGTCGGTCAGGGCAAAACGGCCTTAGCGGTAGCGCTGAAGCTGATTAAAGGAGAAAAGGTCGAGTCTCATGTCTGGATCCCGTTTGAGTTAGTGACCAAAGAAAACATGCAGACCTATGTGGAAAAGAGTCATTAACGGCAAGGCGCAGGTGCGCGAACCTGGCTGATAAAACCGGGCTGATAATGTGACGCCCGGGCAACTAAATCGGAGGAAAAGGCATGGCAACGGCAAGAAGCGGCTATACGCTGCAGGTGATAAAGGCAGGGCAGCAGGGGCATGTTGAAATGAGATGGGGGCATCTCGCAGACGTTGATACGCGCGCGGCGGCGGCGGCTATCATGCAGCATATCGGGCGTTCTTCGTCCTCGCGGGGCCAGCAGGAGATCAGCCTGTCGCTGACCAATGCCGCCAGCGGTATATCGGTGGAGCTTCATCACCCGGCCTCAGGGGAAAGCGCTACCCCGGCTTTTATTGAGGCTGAGTTAAAGAAAATTGTGCAGATCGTTGATGGCTACGAGGCGGCAGAAGATACCCATATTGTGGAGTAGCGTGTCGCCTGGGTAAAAAAAATCCACGCCGCTGCGTGGATTTTTTTGCGCGGTGGCGGCGAAAACGCCAGCCAGTGGGATTAGACGTTGAACAGGAAGTTCATCACATCGCCATCTTTCACGATGTAGTCTTTACCTTCAGCACGCATTTTACCGGCTTCTTTCGCGCCCTGTTCGCCTTTGTAGGCAATGAAGTCTTCATAAGCGATGGTCTGCGCGCGGATAAAGCCTTTTTCGAAGTCGGTGTGGATCTTACCGGCTGCCTGCGGCGCGGTCGCTCCGACCGGGATGGTCCATGCGCGAACTTCTTTCACGCCCGCGGTGAAGTAGGTCTGCAGGTTCAGCAGAGCGTAACCGGCGCGGATCACGCGGTTCAGGCCCGGCTCTTCGAGGCCCAGCTCAGCCATAAACTCGTCACGCTCTTCATCGTCCAGCTCGGCGATGTCCGCTTCAACGGCGGCGCACACCGGCACCACCACAGACCCTTCCTGCTCGGCGATGGCGCGAACCTGATCGAGGTACGGGTTGTTCTCGAAACCGTCTTCATTGACGTTCGCGATGTACATGGTCGGCTTCAGGGTCAGGAAGCTCAGATAGCGGATGGCCTCTTTCTCTTCTTTGGTCAGATCCAGCGCGCGCAGCATACCGGCGTTTTCCAGCTGCGGCAGGCATTTTTCCAGCGCGGCCAGCTCAACCTTCGCGTCTTTATCGCCGCCTTTGGCTTTTTTGGAGACGCGGTGAATCGCGCGTTCGCAGGTATCAAGGTCAGACAGCGCCAGTTCGGTGTTGATAACGTCGATATCTTCCGCCGGGTTCACTTTCCCCGCGACGTGAATAATATTATCGTTTTCAAAGCAGCGAACCACATGGCCGATGGCTTCGGTTTCACGGATGTTGGTCAGAAACTGGTTGCCAAGACCTTCACCTTTGGACGCGCCTTTCACCAGGCCCGCGATATCCACGAACTCCATGGTGGTCGGCAGGATGCGCTGCGGTTTGACGATTTCAGCCAGCTTGTCCAGACGCGGATCGGGCATCGGTACGACACCGGTGTTCGGCTCAATGGTACAGAAGGGGAAGTTGGCCGCTTCAATACCCGCTTTGGTGAGCGCATTGAACAGGGTGGATTTGCCGACGTTGGGCAAACCGACGATACCGCATTTGAATCCCATGATTTAAATCACCTTAATCTTTGGATAATCAATCTGTTACAAGGAACAGATTGCAGAAAATTGAATAGCTTTGCCTATTATACACGGTGCGCGGCAAAAATGCCGCACGACAACGGCTTATTGCGCCTTAAAGGCGTGCAAACGGTTGGTCGCTTTGGTCAGCCCGTCCTTTAACCAGATTTCGGTACAGCGCGCCGCTTCGTCGACAGCGTCATCGATCAGTTTCTGCTCGCTGGCCGGTGGTTTGCCAAGCACAAAGCCGACAACCTTGTTTTTGTCGCCCGGATGGCCGATTCCGACGCGTAAACGGTGAAAGTTCGGGTTATTGCCGAGCTTACTGATGATATCCTTCAGGCCATTGTGGCCGCCATGGCTACCGCCAAGCTTAAATTTCGCCACGCCCGGCGGTAAATCCAGCTCGTCATGGGCGACCAGAATTTCATCCGGGTTGATGCGATAAAAGGTCGCCATCGCGGCCACGGCTTTACCGCTGAGGTTCATAAAGGTAGTGGGGACCAGCAGGCGGACGTCCTCGCCCGCCAGGTTGATGCGCGAGGTGTAGCCGAAGAATTTGCTCTCTTCGCGCAGCGGCGCACGATGGCGATCCGCCAGTAAATCCACATACCAGGCGCCAGCGTTGTGCCGGGTGGCGGCATATTCCGCACCGGGGTTGGCCAGGCCGACAATCAGTTTAATGGTCACGTTTTCTATCCTGCATGGGGCATTCTCTGCCGCGTAGTGTACTGTCTGCGGGCGCGCTTGACAAAATTCTGGCTATTAGACAATACCCGCATTGATGATTTACTCACTAAATCATTAGAATTTGATATGGTTCATAGACTTATTTGTAAATTTTTGTCTATTCGCTGTTCACTAATGTGATCGTGGACGCACTCCGCAGAAGAGACCTTGTCTATACTACACCTATAAGATTTGGGGACATTCCCTGGCAACCCAAAGTCCGGAGGTGACACATGAAACGCAAAAACGCTTCGTTACTCGGTAACGTACTCATGGGGTTAGGGTTGGTGGTGATGGTTGTGGGGGTAGGTTACTCCATTCTGAACCAGCTTCCGCAGCTTAACCTGCCACAATTCTTTGCGCATGGCGCAATCCTAAGCATCTTCGTTGGCGCAGTGCTCTGGCTGGCCGGTGCCCGTATTGGCGGCCACGAGCAGGTCAGCGACCGCTACTGGTGGGTGCGCCACTACGATAAACGCTGCCGTCGTAACCAGCATCGTCACAGCTAACCGTAGCATGATTTCCCGCATCGGCCGCTGAAGGCCGATGCGCTTTTCTGTGTCTCACTTTATCTCTTCCTCTTTTCCCGCCATATTACGTCCCCATTCCGTCCTGGCCTTCGTGCTGCTATGGTTGCCAGCAAAAATGAATAGCAAGCGCGGTTTTTGCTTGACCCTGACGTTACGTCAGGCTGCAGAGTAGCGGTCCTGGCCACAGAGAGGAGCAGTCATGTTAATTCAGGTGGGAGAGCTGGCGAAGCGTGCCGGACTGACGGTACGTACGCTGCATCATTATGAACAGACGGGGCTGTTAACGCCTTCGGCCAGAAGCGAGGCGGGCTATCGGCTCTATAACCTGTCCGCGGTTCAGCGCCTGCATATGATAAAGGCGCTGGCGCAGGCCGGGCTAACGCTCGCCACAATCAAGGACTATCTCGATCGGCAAACGCTGTCGCTGCCCGAGCTGCTGACGCAGCAGATAGATATGCTCAACGCCCAGCTACGCGATGTTGGCAGGCTGCGCGACCGACTATTGGTGCTGCGCGAGGCGCTGGCGAGCGGCAATGAACCCGATCTGGAGTCCTGGCTACAGACGCTGGAGTTAATGAAAATGTACGATCGTTGGTTTAGTCAACAGGAGTTAGCCGCGCTGCCGTTTGCGGCACAGGATGAACAGCGGGCGCAGGCGTGGCGCGAGCTAACGGAGGAGGTGCAGACGCTGATGGCGAGCGGCTGCCCGACGGACAGTCCGCAGGCGATGCGTCTGGCGACGCGCTGGATGGAGCGCCTGGAGCAGGATACGGCCGGGCGTCCGGAGTTTCTGACCCGCCTGAACGAGATGCATGCCGCCGAGCCGCAGATGGTTGAACAGACCGGCGTCACGCCGGCAATCATCGCCTATATCACCGAGGCCTTTGCCGAAAGCAAACTGGCCATCTGGGCGCGGTACCTTGACGAAGAAGAGATGGCGTTCACCCGCCAGCACTATTTTGACCGGCTACAGGAGTGGCCTGCGCTGGTGGCGAAGCTGCATCAGGCGTGCCGGGAGGGCGTAGCGCCGGACTCGGCGTCGGGTCAGGCGCTGGCCCGGGCGTGGCTTGAACTGTTTCAGTCCTACGCCGGTACCCGGCCGCAGACGTTGCAGAAGTTTCGTCGGGCAATGGAGCAGGAGCCGCATTTGATGAAGGGCACCTGGATGACGCCGGCAGTGCTGAGCTGGCTGCAGCAGGCGACCGGATCCTTGATGCGGCAGGCGCAGGGACCTGCCGCCGGGTGATCACAGGTCAGCCAGCGCGGCCTGACGATCGGGGTAGAAGCTCAGGCGTCCGGGCAGCGGCTTGACGCCGGCGCGCGCTAGCGTGCGTAGCGGCTGAAACTCGAGGTTAGATACGCGCAATTCACAGCCTTCCGGCAGCTTGTTCACAAAGCGCTGGAAGGCATCCAGGCCACCGGCGTCGAGAACCGGCACCGCGTCCCATTTCAGCACCACGATGCGCTTGCCGGCGATCCGGGTCTCCAGATCGTTGAACAAGCCTTCGGCGGCGGCAAAGAACAGCGGCCCAATTACCCGCAGCACCAGCACATCGTCTGGCACCTCGACGTTGACCGGCGCCAGATGAGTCATGCGTGCGATACGGCGCATAAACAACAGCGAAGCCAGCACGATCCCGACGCTGATAGCGATCACCATGTCAAACAGCACCGTTAGCGACATGCACATCAGCATCACCACGATGTCGTCCTTCTGCGCGTGGCGCAGCAGATTGATGACTTTATGCGCCTCGCTCATATTCCATGCCACCATCAGCAGCAGGGCGGCCATCGCCGACAGCGGCAGCCAGGAGAGCAGTGGGGCGAGGATCAGCAGCGCCAGGATCACCAGCAGGGCGTGGATCACGGCGGCAACTGGCGATGTGGCGCCGGCGCGGACGTTCGCCGCCGAGCGGGCAATCGCCGCGGTGGCAGTGATCCCGCCGAAGAACGGCGCGACAATGTTGCCCAGCCCCTGGCCAATCAGCTCGCTATTGGCTTTGTGCTTGGTGCCGGTCATGCCATCAAGCACCACCGCGCACAGCAGAGATTCAATGGCGCCGAGCATCGCCATTGAGAAGGCGGCAGGCAGCAGAGCCTGCAGCGAGGCCCAGCTCAGGGTAAAGTTTGAGCCCGGCATATCCCAGGGCAATACCAGCTGCGGCAGCAGCTGCGGAATGCCATTGCCCTGAGTGCCGTCCGCCAGCTGATAATGGAACTGTGAGCCGATCGTCGCGACATCGCCGCCGAGCAAGTTGACCACCAGCATGACCGCGCAGCCGCCCAGCAGCGCCGGGAGGTGGCCCGGCAGGCGGATACCCAGCCGCGGCCAGAGGATCAGAATGCCAAGAGTAACGACGCCGATGGCGGCATCGCCAACGTTAATGGTCGGTAGGGCCATCGCCAGCGCCGCCACTTTCTGCAGATAATGCTCCGGCACATGGGGCATCTGCAGGCCGAGGAAATCTTTAATCTGCATGGTGCCGATGGTGATACCGATCCCCGAGGTGAAGCCGAGGGTGACTGACAGCGGGATATATTCGATCAGGCGGCCAAAGCGCGCCAGGCCAAAGAGGATTAAAAAGATCCCCGACATCAGCGTCGCCACCAGCAGTCCCGCCAGACCAAACTGCTGGGAAACCGGATAGAGGATCACCACAAAGGCGGCGGTCGGACCGGAAACGCTAAAGCGTGACCCGCCGGTCAAGGCGATCACAATCCCTGCCACCGCTGAGGTATAGAGGCCGTACTGCGGCGGCACACCGCTGCCAATCGCCAGCGCCATCGCCAGCGGAATCGCAATGATCCCGACGGTGATCCCGGCGATCAGGTCACGCGTGAAGCGGGCGGAGGTGTACTTTTCTTTCCAACAAGCGTCGATGAGGGCGCGGAAAGGCATCACATGTGAGGAAAATAATCTGTTCACAATAATGTTTCATCCATGAGCGCATCATCTGTCAACTAAATGGCAGGTGAAGGAGGCATTGATCATACAAATAAGGTGCGGAGACAAAAAAACCCGCCGCAGCGGGTTTTTGTGCTGGGCTCGATTAATGTTCGAACATAGCAGAGATAGATTCTTCATTGCTGATACGGCGAATAGCTTCAGCCAGCATACCGGAGAGCGTCAGAGTACGCACTTTATCCAGCGCTTTAATTTCTGGTGCCAGCGGAATGGTATCGCAGACGACAAATTCATCAATGACAGAGTTTTTGATGTTCTGGATAGCGTTGCCGGAGAAAATTGGGTGCGTTGCGTAAGCGAATACGCGTTTCGCGCCACGCTCTTTCAGCGCTTCTGCCGCTTTACACAGGGTGCCGCCGGTGTCGATCATATCGTCGACCATCACGCAGTCACGACCGGCAACGTCGCCGATGATGTGCATCACCTGGGAGACGTTGGCGCGCGGACGGCGCTTGTCGATGATAGCCATATCGGTATCATTCAGCAGTTTAGCGATAGCGCGGGCACGCACGACGCCGCCGATGTCCGGAGAAACCACAATCGGGTTGTCCAGGTTCAGCTGCAGCATATCTTCCAGCAGGATTGGGCTGCCGAACACGTTATCGACTGGCACATCGAAGAAGCCCTGGATCTGTTCTGCGTGCAGGTCAACGGTCAGCACGCGGTCAACGCCGACGCTGGACAGAAAATCCGCCACCACTTTCGCGGTGATTGGCACACGAGCAGAACGAACACGACGGTCCTGACGAGCATAACCGAAGTAAGGGATAACGGCGGTGATACGACCTGCCGAAGCACGACGCAGAGCATCAACCATAACAACCAGTTCCATCAGGTTGTCATTGGTGGGAGCACAAGTGGACTGGATGATGAAAATATCACCACCGCGTACGTTTTCATTGATTTGTACGCTGACTTCGCCGTCGCTAAAACGACCTACAGCGGCGTCGCCAAGAGAAGTGTACAGGCGGTTGGCAATACGTTGTGCTAGTTCCGGGGTGGCGTTACCAGCAAAAAGCTTCATATCAGGCACGAGAAGAACCTCAGGCATGCGTCCAGTGGTGGATGAATGGGCCAATAATGTGCGGGATGGCGCCATTCGATCCAGTCGGTGTATTTAAAGAGCACGATGCAACGTCTGGAACAGGGTGACGTTGTCACCGTAACTCAATTTCCCCGGCTGACTCATTATCAATGTGCCATCACGGCGCAGGATTCAGAGCAGGGCCTGCTTGAGCGGCGAAAGGTTAACTCCGCGCGCCACAAAGCCATTTAGCCATGCCGGGGCAGTGTCTAGCACCTGACGGGCAGCGGATTCGGTGTTAAATTCAGCAAACACACAGGCCCCTGTGCCGGTCAGGCGTGACGGCGCATATTCTAACAGCCAGGAAAGCGCGGCATCAACCTCGCGAAAACGTTTTCTTGCGATAAGCTCGCAATCGTTGCTGAATTCACAATTTAATAACGTATTAATTGACCGGCGCGGGGTATTTCGTGGTAGCTCCGGATCGCGAAAAATGATCGGCGTCGGAATACTGACCCCCGGGTGGGCCACCAGGTACCATTTTTCCTCGGGTTCTACCGGCGTCAGTATTTCACCCACCCCCTCGGCGAAGGCGGCATGGCCGCGCACGAAAACCGGCACATCGGCCCCCAGCTGAAGGCCAAGAGTCGCCAGCTCATCTTCCGAGAGACCGCAGCCCCACAGATGGTTGAGCGCCACCAGCACGGTGGCGGCATTGGAGGAGCCACCGCCCAGGCCGCCGCCCATCGGCAGGCGCTTATCGATACTGATATCGGCGCCGCTGCCCGCCGGCAGGCGATCGCTTTCGCTGGCGGCATGCATCAGCAGACGCGCGGCGCGAACGATCAGATTCTCCTCGTCCGGCACGCCGGCCACCGGCGTCAGCAGGCGCAGTTGGCCGTCACTACGCGGTTCGATGGTCAACGTATCGCCGTAATCGAGAAACTGAAACAGCGTTTGCAGGGTATGGTAACCATCGGCCCGCTGGCCGGTGATATATAAAAACAGATTCAGTTTTGCAGGAGAGGGCCAGCGGGTCATCATTTCACGATCCAGTTATCCATCTTCAGCTTGATGCGCTGAGCGCCATTGTTCAGCTCGACATTGGACGGTAGGGCTGGCTGGGTATCGCTGGTGTAGCCGCCGTAGGTCACGTGCCAGGTTTTGCCGTTTTGCGTATAGTTCAGTTCACGCAGACGGTACCGATCGTCCAGCGAATAGTCGGTGGCGTCGCCCGGCAGGCCGATGATCCACTGGCGCAGGCTGTTCAACGGGATCGGCATCCCGGTCAGACGGCCAATCATCTCTTCGGCATCAGTGGCGGTATAGGTCTGGCCTTTGTTATCGATCAGCTGCACGCTGCCCGGCTGCGCGGTCAGCGACAGCTCGGTGCTGCCCAGCGGGTTGGTCAGCAGCAGGCGATAGCGGTCCTGGCCGGTTTGCTGCCAGAAGAAGCGGGCATAGACTTTTTGCTCATCGGAAAGATAGGCAAACGCCCCGCGGGTCTGGAACTGATTGAGGCTGCGGACAGCCTGCTGGTGCTGACGCCACTGCGGCGAATCCGGGCTTTTGCCAGGCCCTTGCGGCGTATGAAGAGAACAGGCGGTGAGGACGAGGCTGGCCAGCGGCAGCAGGCGGAACAGTCGATTCATAATGATGACAAATCCTTGATGTCTACAGGGAAAAACGGCGACAGGGAACAGCGGGCCGATTTGTGTAGCAGGTTACATTTATAACCCTTAATGCTAGCGTCGCCGGGCCATAGCGTCTACGTTCAAGTTGTCTGAAATCAAAAAATTAACCTTAATGGCGGTCTTGCTTTAACTATTACTCCAAAAGGGGAGCCTCTCTTTTATTGATTACGCGCATCCTGTATGATGCACTCAGACTAACCTTAGCAACGCTGGTACTACTCCCTCACAATGACCCTTTTAGCTCTTGGCATCAATCACAAAACAGCTCCGGTCGCCCTGCGAGAACGCGTCACGTTTTCGCCGGAAACGCTCGATAAGGCGCTGGAGAGCTTGCTGGCTCAGCCGATGGTGCAGGGTGGGGTGGTGCTGTCGACCTGCAACCGCACGGAACTCTATCTCAGCGTCGAAGAGCAGGATAACCTGCAGGAAGCGCTGATCCGCTGGCTGTGCAACTACCACGGCCTCAACGAAGAAGACCTGCGAAAAAGCCTTTACTGGCATCAGGGTAATGACGCCGTCAGCCATCTGATGCGCGTCGCCAGCGGCCTCGATTCGCTGGTGCTGGGCGAGCCGCAGATCCTCGGCCAGGTGAAAAAAGCCTTCGCCGACTCCAGCCGCGGCCATCTTAACGTCAGCGAGCTGGAGCGGATGTTCCAGAAATCCTTTTCAGTGGCTAAGCGCGTGCGTACCGAAACCGATATCGGCGCCAGCGCGGTCTCTGTGGCTTTCGCCGCCTGTACCCTGGCGCGGCAAATCTTTGAATCGCTCTCCAGCGTCACCGTGTTACTGGTCGGCGCCGGTGAAACCATTGAGCTGGTAGCGCGCCATCTTCGCGAACATCACGTGCGCAAAATGGTGATCGCCAACCGCACCCGTGAACGCGCCCAGGCGCTGGCGGAGGAAGTGGGCGCCGAGGTGATAGCCCTCAGCGATATCGACGAACGGCTGAAAGAGGCCGACATCATTATCAGCTCCACCGCCAGCCCGCTGCCGATCATCGGCAAAGGCATGGTGGAGCGTGCGCTTAAGGCGCGGCGTAACCAGCCGATGCTGCTGGTGGATATCGCCGTCCCGCGCGACGTTGAACCAGAGGTCGGCAAACTGGCTAACGCCTACCTCTACAGCGTCGACGATTTGCAAAACATCATTCAGCATAACCTGGCGCAGCGTAAGGCTGCCGCGGTGCAGGCGGAATCGATCGTCGAGCAGGAAACCAGCGAATTTATGGCCTGGCTGCGCGCGCAGAGCGCCAGCGAGACCATTCGCGAATACCGTTCTCAGTCTGAGCAGGTCCGTGAGGAGCTGACGGCGAAAGCGCTGGCCGCGCTGGAGCAGGGCGGTGATGCCCAGGAAATTATGCAGGATCTGGCGCGCAAGCTCACTAACCGCCTGATCCACGCGCCAACCAAATCTCTTCAGCAGGCCGCCCGTGACGGGGACGACGAACGTCTGCATATTCTGCGCAACAGCCTCGGGCTGGAATAGCGCACCTTTCTCTTATTTTCAGGACAGGGTGAATTCACGCCTATGAAGTCTTCTATTGTTGCCAAACTGGAAGCGTTGTACGAGCGCCATGAAGAAGTGCAGGCGCTGCTCGGCGATGCCGCGACGATTGCCGATCAGGATAAATTCCGCGCGCTGTCGCGGGAGTATGCTCAACTGAGCGATGTGGCGCGCTGCTATACCGACTGGCGTCAGGTGCAGGAGGATATTGAAACCGCGCAGATGATGCTCGACGATCCGGAAATGCGCGAAATGGCGCAGGAAGAGCTGCGTGACGCCAAAGAAAAAGGCGACCAGCTGGAGCAACAGCTGCAGGTTCTCCTCCTGCCGAAAGATCCTGATGACGAGCGTAACGCCTTCGTGGAAGTGCGCGCCGGGACCGGCGGCGACGAAGCAGCGCTGTTTGCCGGCGATCTATTCCGCATGTACACCCGTTACGCAGAATCGCGCCGCTGGCAGGTAGAGATCCTCAGCGCCAACGAAGGTGAGCACGGCGGCTTTAAAGAGGTGATCGCCAAGATCAGCGGTGACGGCGTCTATGGTCGGCTCAAATTTGAATCCGGCGGCCATCGCGTGCAGCGTGTGCCGGCCACCGAATCGCAGGGGCGGATCCACACCTCCGCCTGTACGGTGGCGGTGATGCCGGAGCTGCCGGAAGCCGAAATGCCGGACATTAACCCGGCAGATCTGCGCATCGATACCTTCCGTTCCTCCGGGGCAGGCGGTCAGCACGTTAACACCACCGACTCGGCTATCCGCATTACCCACCTGCCCACCGGCATCGTGGTGGAGTGCCAGGACGAGCGTTCTCAGCATAAAAACAAAGCCAAGGCGCTGTCGGTGCTGGGCGCGCGCATTCGCGCCGCCGAAGTGGCCAAACGTCAGCAGGCGGAAGCCTCCACGCGCCGCAACCTGCTGGGCAGCGGCGACCGCAGCGACCGCAATCGCACCTATAACTTCCCGCAGGGCCGCGTGACCGACCACCGCATCAACCTGACGCTCTACCGTCTGGATGAGGCGATGGAGGGCAAACTCGACATGCTGATTGAGCCGATTGTCCAGGAACATCAGGCCGATCAGCTGGCGGCGCTGTCCGAGCAGGAATGATGACCTTTCAGGCCTGGCTGCATCAGGCGATCGCCCGCCTGGCGGAGAGCGACAGCCCACGACGCGACGCCGAGATCCTGCTGGGACACGTTACCGGCCGGGCGCGAACCTGGATTTTGGCCTTCGGTGAAACGACGCTCTCTGCTGACGAGGCGGCGAGGCTGGAGGCGCTCCTGGTGCGACGCCAGCGCGGGGAACCTATTGCTCATCTGGTCGGGCAGCGCGAGTTTTGGTCGCTGCCGCTGTTCGTCTCCCCGGCGACGCTGATCCCCCGCCCGGATACCGAATGTCTGGTAGAGCAGGCGCTGGCGCGTCTGCCAACCGCGCCGTGCCGTATTCTCGACCTCGGCACCGGGACCGGCGCCATTGCCCTGGCGCTGGCCAGCGAACGTCCGGACTGTGAGGTCACCGCGGTGGACGTGATGCCGGACGCCGTGGCGCTGGCGTTGCGCAATGCCGAACATCTGGGCATCGCTAACGTGACGATAAGTCAAAGCGACTGGTTTAGCGCGCTGGACGGGCAGCGCTTCGCCACGATCGTCAGCAATCCCCCCTATATCGACGCCGCCGACCCGCATCTCGCCGAAGGCGATGTGCGCTTTGAGCCGTTGACGGCGCTGGTCGCAGGCGACCAGGGGCTGGCCGATCTGGCGCATATCATCCGCGAGGGACGGCAGTATCTGCAGCCCGGCGGTTGGATGCTGCTGGAGCATGGCTGGACTCAGGGCGAGGCGGTTCGCGCGCTGTTCCGCGAAGCGGGCTATCTGGACGTCGCGACCTGTCGCGACTATGGCGACAATGAGCGTCTGACCCTCGGACGTTTACCCGACATGGAGAATGTTGGCTGATGAACTTATTCACGGCTGTCCTCTACCTGCACATTGCCACAGTGGCGGTGTCGGTAGGATTGTTCGTTTTACGTTACTGGTGGATGTATCACCAGAGCCCGCTGCTGAACCAGCGGTGGGTGCGAATTGCGCCGCACTGCAGCGATACGCTGCTGTTTCTCAGCGGCGCGGGGTTAATGGCGATAACGCACTACCTGCCGTTCACAGAAGACGGCGCATGGCTGACTGAAAAGCTGTTTGGCGTTATCATTTACATCGCATTAGGTTTTATCGCGTTGGGCCGTCGTCGTCCGCGCAGCCAGCAGAGCCGCTTTATCGCGTTCCTGCTGGCGCTGGTGGTGTTGTTTATCATCATTCAACTCGCCATCACAAGAATACCGATACTGGGGTAGGTCATGGGGTCATTAGCGGATTTCGAATTTAACAAAGCGCCATTGTGTGATGGCATGGTCCTCATTTCTGAACAGGTCCGCGACGATTTTCCGTCGCGTTTTGTCGAGGAAGAGCTGCAGCGATTGCTGCGCCTCGCGCAGGAGGAGATTGCGCCGTCGTGGGACCAGGAGCGCCAGATAGAACGATTGCTGGAGCTGTTTTATGACGAGTGGGGCTTTGGCGCCTCGCAGGGCGTGTATCGTCTTTCCGACGCGCTATGGCTGGATAAAGTGCTGGTTAACCGCCAGGGGAGCGCGGTGTCGTTAGGCGCGATCCTGCTGTGGATCGCCCAGCGCCTGGCGCTGCCGGTGGTGCCGGTGATCTTCCCGACCCAGATGCTGCTGCGTGCGGACCCGGAAACCAGCGAAGAGATGTGGCTGATTAATCCGTTTAACGGCGAGACCCTCGACGAGCATACCCTGGAGGTATGGCTGAAGGGCAACATCGGGCCGGTGGCGGAACTGTTTAATGAAGATCTCGACGAAGCGGATAACGCCGAGGTGATCCGCAAGCTGCTGGACACCCTGAAGTCGGCGCTGATGGAAGAGCGGCAGATGGAGCTGGCCCTGCGCGCCAGCGAAGCGCTGCTGCAGTTTAATCCGGAAGATCCGTATGAGATCCGCGACCGGGGGCTGATATACGCCCAGCTGGACTGCGATCACGTGGCGCTGTTGGATCTGAGCTATTTCGTTGAGCAGTGCCCGGAGGATCCGATCAGCGAGATGATCCGCGCGCAGATCAACACGATTTCGCATAAACAAATTACATTGCATTAGTCTGGAACCATTCCGGTTACACCCTGATAAGGCGAACTTATGAAACAAAAAGTGGTTAGCATTGGTGATATCAACGTAGCGAACGACCTGCCGTTCGTGCTGTTCGGCGGGATGAACGTGCTGGAGTCGCGCGACCTGGCGATGCGTATCTGCGAACATTATGTCACCGTTACGCAGAAGCTTGGTATTCCCTACGTCTTCAAAGCCTCCTTTGATAAAGCCAACCGTTCCTCCATCCACTCCTATCGTGGGCCGGGTCTGGAAGAAGGGATGAAGATTTTCCAGGAGCTGAAGCAGACCTTTGGCGTGAAAATCATCACCGACGTTCATGAAGCCAGCCAGGCGCAGCCGGTAGCTGACGTGGTGGACGTGATCCAGCTTCCGGCTTTCCTCGCGCGCCAGACTGACCTGGTGGAAGCGATGGCGAAGACCGGGGCGGTGATCAACGTCAAGAAGCCGCAGTTTGTCAGCCCGGGTCAGATGGGCAACATCGTCGATAAGTTTATCGAAGGGGGTAACGACAAAGTAATCCTCTGCGACCGCGGCGCGAACTTCGGTTACGACAACCTGGTCGTGGATATGCTCGGCTTCGGCGTGATGAAGAAAGCCTCCAACAACTCGCCGGTCATTTTCGACGTCACCCACGCGCTGCAGTGCCGCGACCCGTTTGGCGCAGCCTCCGGCGGTCGTCGTGCGCAGGTGAGCGAGCTGGCCCGCGCCGGTATGGCGGTAGGTATCGCCGGTCTGTTTATTGAAGCGCATCCGGATCCGGACCACGCGAAATGCGACGGCCCGTCCGCGCTGCCGCTGGATAAACTGGAGCCGTTCCTCAAACAGATGAAAGCGATTGACGATCTGGTGAAAAGCTTCGACGAGCTGGATACCAGCAAGTAAGCCTGACTGCATCAGTAAAAAAGCCTGCCGGCGTCAAAACCGGCAGGCTTTTTTTCGCCCGGACTCCGCCGGGTGGGAAAGCGGGGTCAGGCGAAAATGGTCATCAGATAGGCGGCGAACAGCGCCATGTGGGCCGCGCCGTTCAGCACATTGGTGCGTCCGGTGGAGAAGGAGATATGGCACAGCACCAGCGAGGCGACCATCACCACCATCTCCGGGGCGCCAAGGCCAAAGCGCAGCTCATTGCCGGTCAGGAAGGCGATGAGGGTGACCACCGGGACCGTCAGCGATATGGTGGCCAGCACGGAGCCGAAAAACAGATTCATCGCCCGCTGAACCTGATTGTTGAGCACCGCTTTCAGGGCGCCAAGGCCTTCCGGCGACAGGATCAGCAGAGCCACCAGGAAGCCTGTAAAGGCCACCGGGGCATTCATGCTGGTCAACAGCGTTTCCAGCGGGTTAGCGTTCATTTTGGTAACCGCGATCACTGCCACCAGGTGCACCAGCAGCCAGGCGGTATGCCACCCGCTGCTGTGGGCGGACGGTTTACCGTGGTGCGGGTCGTCATCGTCGCTGTCGTCTTCATGCTCATAAACAAACAGGCTCTGATGGGTTTTGGTCTGAATAAGCAGGAAAACGCCGTACATGGCCGCCGAAATTACCGCCACCAGCAGCGATTGCCCGGTGCTGAAGTTCGCGCCCGGCAGCGCCATCGGAAAGACCAGCACGATAATCGCTAGCGGAAACAGGGCGATAAGATACTGCTTAATGCCGAACAGATTCATATATTGGGTGGCGAATTTACGCCCGCCCAGCAGCAGAGAGAAACCGACCAGACCGCCGGTGACGATCATAATAATGGAGTAGAGGGTATCCCGCATCAAGGTCGGCGCGGCGTCGCCGGTGGCCATTAAGGCAGAGATCAAACTGACCTCAAGGATAACCACCGACAGGCTTAAAATCAGGGAGCCATAGGGTTCGCCCAGGCGGTGGGCGAGGACGTCGGCGTGGCGGACCACGCTGAAGGCGCTGCTCAAAATGCCGACCAGTGCGAGGATATTGATCGCGATAACCACTGGCAGTGACTGGCTGCTGCCCCAGAAAAACAGCACCGCCAGCGCCAGCACCGGAAAGACGAGGGAAGACTCCTTATGGCGGGTTTTTACCGCCTCATGTGCATGGGTCATGAACCATCTCCATTTATGCAGGTGTTATAATTATAAAAACGTAGGGCGGTAAAGTAACAGATCTTGCTAAATTACCGCTGGTTTTTTACTTAAATTTACGGGTATCGAGGGATATCTTGATTAGTTTATTATAATTTATGTTTACTTATATTTAGTTCTTATTATTCAGATAATTACTAAAATAATTT
Source organism: Klebsiella sp. AqSCr (assembly GCF_008452795.1). Taxonomy (NCBI): domain Bacteria; kingdom Pseudomonadati; phylum Pseudomonadota; class Gammaproteobacteria; order Enterobacterales; family Enterobacteriaceae; genus Klebsiella; species Klebsiella sp. AqSCr. The sequence goes on along the minus strand of NZ_MJDM01000005.1, from coordinate 1,023,524 downwards.
TTCTACTCATTTTGACCTTGATAGCCAGCCGACTGCGTACCAGACTTAAACTTAATGCTCAAACAGGAGGTCAGTATGCCCTATCGCAGTAAACAAGAACTCCCCGACAGCGTTCAGCATGTACTGCCTGCCCATGCGCAGGAAATTTATAAAGAAGCGTTTAACAGCGCCTGGGATCAATATAAAGATAAAGACGAGCGGCGCGATGACGCCAGCCGCGAAGAGACGGCGCACAAAGTCGCCTGGGCGGCGGTGAAGAACAGCTATGAGAAAGGCGATGATGATAAGTGGCATAAGAAAAAATAATCGCTGACGCCGCTTTTTCGCTTGCCAGCGCCCCGCTGATTGCTTATTGAAAGATAAAGCTGGATAATATTTCAGCAATATTGACGGATGCATGAGACGAACGCCGGGAAGCGGGCAGTGGCGGAGGTAGTAAACAGTGTTAACTCGTGATTTCTTAATGAATGCGGATTGTAAGACAGCGTTTGGCGCTATTGAGGAATCGCTACTCTGGTCGGCAGAACAACGTGCAGCCTCGCTGGCGGCGACGCTGGCCTGCCGCCCGGATGATGGCTCAGTATGGATCTTTGGCTACGGTTCGCTTATCTGGAACCCGGCGCTCAATTATCGCGAGTCCTGCACCGGCACGCTGCCGGGCTGGCACCGCGCGTTTTGCCTGCGGTTGACCGCCGGGCGCGGTAGTGCCTGCCAGCCGGGACGCATGCTGGCTCTCAAAGAGGGCGGCCGAACCACCGGCGTCGCCTATCGTCTGCCTGACGACACGCTGGAGGAGGAGCTGACCCTGCTGTGGAAGCGGGAGATGATCACCGGCTGCTATCTGCCCACCTGGTGCAAGCTGGAGCTGGACGACGGACGGACGGTGAATGCCCTGGTGTTTATTATGGATCCGCGCCATCCACTGTTTGAACCGGATACCAGTGCCCAGGTTATCGCCCCGCTGATCGCCCGGGCCAGCGGGCCGCTCGGCACCAACGCCCAGTATCTGTTTTCGCTTGAGCAGGCGCTGCGCAAGCTGGGCATGCACGATGCCAGTCTCGATGACCTGGTGGCCAGCGTCCGCGCGCTGTTGGGCGAGAGTCCGACGCCGGGCCTGGCCTGAGCGCGCGCAAAAGAAAACGCCCGGCATGACCGGGCGTCCGATTGCTGACCAGTAAGGAAAAAGCGTGGTTTTTCCTTACTGGTGGTTATCAGCCGAAAATCAATAAATTGATTTTCCTTGTTATTTTTCTGGTGCAATCTGCAAGTACAATGATTGCATGAGGTTTGTCATGAATCCCACGCCCGGCATGACCGGGCGTGTGTTCTGGCAGTGACGGTCAGGCCGGCACGTAGCTGATGGAGTGCTCCAGCGACTGGCTGTGACTGTCGATAAGCACGTTCCAGGTGCCGCTGTAGGGCACCGTCAGATAGGCGCTGTCCCGATCCTGCACGCTCAGAATATCCGCATGACTGTCGCCCGGGACCTTCGCGCTCATCAGATGAATATGGCAGCGCTCTGAGCACCGCACCACCAGCGTGTCACCACCAAATAACGTCAAACTTGCTTTAACCATCGCCATTTTATACCCCGTTTCTGTCCCGCTACAGCATCCTGCCCACCCAGTCCTCGCGTGATATTGTTCACACTTTGCTCTGTGCATCACACCAAACGGCGCGGGTCGGGATGCTGATTTTGATCAAAAAAAGGGATAAAGATTAAACAAAAATGACGTTGTTCCTGAAAGCATTCAGCTAACGTTTTTTTTACCTCTGCAGGCGGCGAAACCTGATATTTCCTGCCGTTTGGCGCCCCAGATTCAGAAGGTCAGCACTTTATCTGCCGCCAGGGTCCACTGGGCCAGCTCAACGAGAGTGCCAACCTCCACGCCGTCAACCAGCGGCAGTGCGCTGACCCCGCGGCCGTCCGCGCAGGTTTTACACAGCTTCACGGGAACCTGCTGGGCGGTGAGGATCTCCAGCATCTGCTGCACATTATACCCTTCTGCCGGCTTCTGCCCCCGCAGCCCGGCGGTGACGGCGTCGGACATCAGAAACAGCTTGAGATCGAGGTCGGACTGCTGCTCGCGCAGGGCAATGGCCAGGCGCAGGCTGTTGAACAGGGATTCGCTGCCGTAGGCGGCGCCGTTGGCGATGATCACAATACGTTGCATACAAACTCCTTCTTAAAGGCACGGTTATTGCTTTAGGCAGTATAAAGCTTTAACCCGGAGGAGGGGTATGAATAATACGACTGGTCATGCGCACGATGCGACGGCCTGGCTGCAGCTGGCGCGTCGCCTGCAAAAACAACAGCTTCAGCAGCTTAGCCAACTGGGGGAACTGGCCAGCCAGCTCAGCGCGCTGGTGCATATGCTGCAGTGTGAGCGCGGGGCGTCAAATATCTATCTTTGCTCGGGCGGCTTGCTGTATACAGCGGAGTGTCGGGCGGGAGGGGCGCTGGTTGACGAGCGGCTAGCCCTGTTTTATGCCAGCCTCGAACGGGCGCGCGCGGTAGCCGGCAGCGCGCTGTGCTGGCGTATCGCCAGAGCGGTTGACGAGCTGGCGCAGCTCCCGGCGCTACGCGCGCAGATCGGCCGCCGGCAAATTGCTGCTGAAGCCGCGACGGAGCAGTTCAGCCGCGTCATCCGCCATCTGCTGAACATCGCCCCGCAGCTCAATGACAGCATTGACGATCCGCCGGTGGCTGGTCGGATGGTCGCCCTGTACAGCTTTATGCAGGGAAAAGAGCTGGTGGGCCAGGAGCGCGCGCTGGGAGCATTGGGCTTTACCCGCGGCGAGTTCAGCGACAGCCTGCGCCAGCAGCTGGTGGACCGTATTGACGGTCAGCAGCCCTGCTTCGACAGCTTTCAGGCGCTGGGCAGCCCGGCGACCGTCCAGTTGTTCAGAACCCAGTGCCACGCCGGTCTGGATATTGAACAGCTGCGGCGGATCGCCTGTACCCGCCAGCCGGCTGCCGACGGCGGGGAAACGGCGCTGCGCTGGTTTGGCCTGCAAACCCAACGGCTTGAGCAATTGCGCGAAGTGGAAGAGCAACTGATCGACGATCTGCTGGATGCCACCTACGCGCTGTTAGCAGACGACGCGCCTGGCTGGCAGGCCGGAGAGGAAGACGATAGCGTGATGCCACGGCTCGATAAACAGCTACTGCCGCTGGTGCGCCAGCAGGCCTATGAGCTGCAGCAGCTCTCCAGCCAGCTGGCCTCGCTGAAAGACGCGCTCGAAGAGCGCAAGCTGATCGAAAAAGCGAAAAGTCTGCTGATGACGCACCAGGGAATGCAGGAGGAGCAGGCCTGGCAGACGCTGCGCAAGATGGCCATGGACAAAAATCAGCGCATGGTTGAGATAGCCCGCGCGCTGCTGATGGTGAAGGCGATTTGGCTGCTAACACCAAAGGAGTAGATGCACAATCGATGGGCATTCTTTGCCTGTCGGCGGTGCACTTTTAGGTGAAAAACCGGCCAGCGTTGGGAAAAAGCCCGCCAGCGCGCTATTGCCAAAGCTGGCATCCCGTTTGCATTACTTATTAAGTGAATAAAAGTCCGGGCAACGAACCAATGGCGGTTCGGGTGTCCGTGGATAAAGGCGTCCTGCAGTGCGTATGCACTGTCGGGCGCTTTTTTTTTGCGCATGGTGGAGCGGATATGGGCGACAAATTTTCAATTTCCCGGCGGCGCTTGCTGCAGGCAGGGGCCGCGCTGGGCGGCGCGATGCTGCTGCCGGGCGTGATGCAGGCCGCCTGGGCCGGCGGCTCGGACAAACCGGAGCAAACCCGCGTGCGGGTCGGATTTATTCCGCTGACCGATTGCGCGCCGCTGGCCATCGCCGCGGCGAAGGGGTTTGACCAAAAATATGGCATCACCCTGGTGGCGAGTAAGGAAGCCAGCTGGGCGGCGGTGCGCGACAAGCTGGTGGCCGGCGAGCTCGACGCGGCGCATATTCTCTATGGCCTGCTGTACGGCCTCGAACTGGGGATCGCCAGCAAGCCGCAGGCGATGGCCAATTTGATGACCCTCAACCGCAATGGCCAGGCGATTACCCTCTCCAGCGAGCTGCAGGAGAAAGGGGTGACCGACCTCGGCGGGCTGAAGCGGCTGATCGACCGCAGCGCGCCGGGCAGTTACACCTTCGCCCATACCTTTCCTACCGGCACCCATGCCATGTGGCTTTACTACTGGCTGGCGAGCGCCGGCATCGATCCCTTCAACGATGTGCGCACCGTCGTGGTGCCGCCGCCGCAGATGGTGATGAACATGCGCATCGGCAATATGAGCGGCTTTTGCGTCGGCGAGCCATGGAACGCCCGCGCCATTAACGACCGTATCGGCTTCACCGCGGCCACTTCCCAGGATATCTGGCCCGAGCATCCGGAAAAGGTGCTGGGCACCCGTCGCGACTGGGTGGAACGCAACCCGAACACCGCCCGCGCGCTGGTGGCGGCCCTGATGGAGGCGCAGCGCTGGATCGCCGCCTCGCCGGAGAACACCCGGGAGACGGCCCGCCTGCTCGCCAGACGCGGCTGGCTCAATACCAAGGAGCAATACCTCACCGGCCGGATGCTTGGAGAGTATGACAACGGCCTTGGCCGCCGCTGGCAGGATGCCCATCCGATGCGCTTCTGGGCCGGGGGCGAGGTGAGTTTCCCGTGGCTGTCGGACGGGATGTGGTTCCTCACCCAGTTCCGCCGCTGGGGGTTGCTGAAGCAGGCTCCGGATTACCTCGCGGTGGCGTCGCGCATTAACCGCATCGATGTCTGGCAGGCTGCCGCCCAGGCGGTAGGAGGGATCAGCGCGCCGGCAGCCAGGATGCGCAGCAGCACACTAATGGACGGGACGGTCTGGAACGGGTCCGACCCGGAAGGCTACGCCCGCCATTTCTCTATTCAACGTAAGGGGGCATGAGATGAAGCAGGCACAACGTAAGCAACCGGTCGTCAGCGTGGACAACGCGCCTGGCGAAGTGATTATCCTGCCGCCGGTGCAGGTCCGGCGCACCACGCCGACCGTCACGCGCTGGCTGCGTGAGCTCACCCAGCGCCTGCTGCCCCCGCTGTTGGGGCTGGGAGTGCTGCTGCTGGCCTGGCAGCTGGCGGCGATGCATAGCAAAGGCTTTCCCACGCCGCTGAGCACGCTGGACTCGGCGCTGACCCTGTTTGCCGATCCGTTCTATCAGGACGGGCCCAATGACATGGGCATCGGCTGGAACGTGCTGGCCTCCCTGCAGCGCGTGGCGGTGGGCTTCGGCCTGGCGGCGCTGGCGGGCATTCCGCTGGGGTTTTTGATCGGCCGTTCGCTGTTCTTCGCCCGCATGTTTAATCCGCTGATTGCTCTGCTGCGCCCGGTCAGCCCGCTGGCCTGGCTGCCAATTGGCCTGCTGCTGTTCCAGAAGGCGGAGCCGGCTTCCAGCTGGACCATTTTTATCTGCTCCATCTGGCCGATGGTGATCAACACCGCGGAGGGTGTGCGGCGGATCCCGCAGGACTATCTCAACGTCGCCCGCGTCCTCCAGCTCTCGGAGTGGACGGTGATGCGCAAAATCCTCTTTCCGGCGGTGCTGCCGGCGGTGCTTACCGGCGTGCGCCTCTCCATCGGCATCGCCTGGCTGGTGATCGTGGCGGCGGAAATGCTTACCGGCGGGCTGGGGATCGGCTTCTGGATCTGGAACGAGTGGAACAACCTCAATGTGGAAAACATCATCATCGCCATCGTCATTATCGGCGTCGTCGGCCTGCTGCTGGAGCAGGGCCTGATGCTGCTCGCTCGCCGCTTTAGCTGGCAGGAAAAATAAGGAGCCAACATGAAACCATTAATTCAGGTGCAGGCCGTCAGCCAACGCTTCAACACCGCCAGCGGCGAGTTCCTGGCGCTGCAGAATGTCTCCTTCGATATCGTCGAAGGGGAGACCATTAGCCTGATCGGCCACTCGGGTTGCGGAAAATCGACCCTGCTGAACCTGATCGCCGGGATCACCACCCCTACCGAGGGCGGACTACTGTGTGATAACCGGGAAATCGCCGGTCCCGGGCCGGAGCGGGCGGTGGTTTTCCAGAACCACTCGCTGCTGCCGTGGCTGAGCTGTTTCGACAATGTGGCGCTGGCGGTGGATCAGGTGTTCCGTCGCACCATGAGCAAGAGTGAGCGCCGGGAGTGGATCGAACACAACCTGGCGCGCGTACAGATGGGTCATGCGCTGCACAAACGTCCCGGGGAGATCTCCGGCGGCATGAAGCAGCGGGTGGGTATCGCCCGGGCGCTGGCGATGAAGCCGAAAGTGCTGCTGCTTGATGAGCCCTTCGGCGCCCTGGATGCGCTGACCCGCGCCCACCTCCAGGACACGGTGATGCATATCCAGCAGGAGCTCAATACCACCATCGTCATGATCACCCACGACGTTGATGAAGCGGTGCTGCTCTCGGATCGGGTACTGATGATGACCAACGGTCCGGCGGCGACGGTCGGCGAGATCCTCGCGGTCGATCTGCCGCGTCCGCGCCACCGCGTTCAGCTGGCGGACGACAGCCGGTATCACCATCTGCGCCAGCAGATCCTCCATTTCCTGTATGAAAAACAGCCGAAAGCGGCGTAAGGAGGCGGTCATGACGCGGCGACTGGTGGTGATCGGTAACGGCATGGCGGCCACCCGGCTGGTGCAGCGGCTGGTTGAGCGCGACCCCGCGCGGTTTGCCATTACCGTCGTCGGCGACGAGCCGCACCCGGCCTATAACCGCATTCAGCTCTCGCCGCTGCTGGCAGGTGAAAAAACGGCGGCGCAGATCCCGTTGCTGCCGGCGGAGTGGTACACCCGGCACGGGGTGTGCCTGCGGTCTGGCGAGGCGGTCGATGAAGTCGATATTCAGCAACGGCGGCTGCGCATCGCGGAAACCTGGCTGCCGTGGGATGAGCTGGTGTTCGCCACCGGTTCGCGGCCCTTTATCCCGCCGCTGCAGGGCATTGATCGTCCGCAGGTTATGCCCTTCCGCACTCTGGCGGACGTGGAACGTATTCTGGCGATACCCGGCCCGGCGGTGGTGATTGGCGGTGGCGTGCTGGGGGTGGAAGCGGCGGCGGCGCTGCGTCGTCACGGCGGAGAGGTCACTCTTCTGCATCGCGGCAGCGGATTAATGGCGCCGCTGACCGACGCTTTTGCCGCCGATGAGCTCAGGCAGCAGCTTGAAGCGCGCGGCATTCGCTGCGTGCTGGAGTGCCGCATCGCCGCCATCGACGCCGATGGCGTGCGGCTGGCGGACGGGCGCGTATTCCGCGCCGCCAGAGTGGTGCTGGCTACCGGCGTGCAGCCCGACAGCCGTCTGGCGGCGCAGTCCGGCGTGCTGTGCCAGCGGGGGATCGTGGTCGACCGTCAGATGGCCTCCTCGCTGCCGGGGATCAGCGCCATCGGCGAATGTTGCGAAATTGACGGCCAGACCTGGGGGCTGGTGGCTCCCTGCCTGCGTCAGGCCGAGGTGCTGGCGGATCGCCTGTGCGGCGCCCCCGGCGAGGGCTTTGTCTGGCAGGACGCCGGGACCCGCCTGAAGGTCACCGGCATTGAACTCTTTAGCGCTGGCGAGCAGCAGGCCGGCGAACAGGATGACATTTATACCAGCTGGGACCCCATCGACCGCCACTATCGCCGCCTGCTGCTGCGCGATGGCCGCCTGCGCGGCGTGCTGCTGATGGGCGACTGCACCGCCGCCGCCGCGCTCACCGCGCGCCTGGAAAGCGATGAGCCTGCCACCGTGGACTGGCTTTTTGACCCCTCTTCAACGCAGCCGCAGGCTGCAGGAATAATGACGATGACGAAACCTGTATTAGTGCTGGTGGGACATGGCATGGTCGGCCACCATTTTCTCGAACAATGCGTGAGCCGCAATCTGCATCAGCAATATCGAATCGTGGTGTTTGGCGAAGAGCGTTACCCCGCCTACGACCGGGTACATCTCTCCGAGTATTTTGCCGGACGCAGCGCCGAGTCGCTGTCGCTGGCGGCCGGGGACTTCTTTATTGAACACGGTATTGAACTCCGCCTCGGCGAGGCGGTGGCGACCATCGACCGCGAAGCACGGCTGGTACGGGACGCCGAGGGGCATGAAATCCACTGGGATAAACTGGTGCTGGCGACCGGCTCGTATCCCTTTGTTCCGCCAATCCCCGGTAACGATCTCGCGGGGTGCTTTGTCTACCGCACTCTTGACGATCTCGACCGTATCGCCGCCCATGCCGCCGCGGCGAAGAGCGGGGTGGTTATCGGCGGCGGGCTGCTCGGGCTGGAGGCGGCCAACGCCCTGAAACAGCTGGGGCTGGAGACGCAGGTGGTGGAGTTTGCCCCGAACCTGATGGCCGTCCAGCTGGATAACGGCGGGGCGGCGATGCTCCGGGAGAAGATCGTCGCCCTCGGCGTGGGGGTGCATACCAGCAAAGCGACCACCGCCATCGTGCGCGAGGCCGACGGCCTGCGGCTGAACTTTGCCGACGGCGGCGCGTTGCGGACCGACATGGTGGTCTTCTCGGCGGGGATCCGCCCGCAGGACGCGCTGGCCCGCGACTGCGCGCTGCAGGTGGGCGAACGCGGGGGAATTCACATCGACGGCCAGTGCCGCACCTCTGACCCGGACGTGCTGGCGATAGGCGAATGTGCCCTGTGGGACAATAAAATTTACGGTCTGGTGGCGCCGGGCTATCAGATGGCGCGCATCGCCGCGGCCACTCTCGCAGGAGAGGACGCCTGCTTTAGCGGCGCCGACATGAGCACCAAACTGAAGCTGCTGGGGGTCGACGTGGCCTCGTTTGGCGATGCGCAGGGGCGCACGCCGGGCTGTCAGAGCTATCAATGGACCGACGGTCCGCAGCAGATTTACAAAAAAATCGTCGTCAGTCAGGACGGCAAAGCCCTGCTTGGCGGCGTGCTGGTGGGGGACGCCAGCGACTATGCCACGCTGCTGCAGATGATGCTGAACGGCATGGCGCTGCCGCCGCGTCCGGAGAGTCTGATCCTGCCCGCGCTGGAGGGAGCCGCGCCGAAGGCGCTCGGCGTCGCGGCGCTGCCGGACAGCGCGCCGATCTGCTCCTGCCATAACGTCAGCAAAGGCGATATCTGCCAGGCGGTGAACAATGGGGCGGGGGATATGTCGGCGATAAAAAGCTGCACCAGAGCGGCTACCGGCTGCGGCGGCTGCAGCGCGCTGGTGAAACAGGTGATAGAGTATCAGCTGGCGGAGCAGGGCGTCGAAGTGAAAAAAGACGTCTGCGAACATTTCCCGTGGTCGCGCCAGGAGATCTACCACCTGGTGCGGGTTAACCATATCCATACCTTCGAGCAGTTGATTAGCCGCTACGGCCAGGGGCACGGCTGCGATGTCTGCAAACCGCTGGTGGCCTCGGTGCTGGCCTCCTGCTGGAACGAGTACCTGCTGAAGCCGGCGCACCTGCCGCTGCAGGATACCAACGACCGCTATTTCGCCAATATCCAGAAGGACGGGAGCTATTCGGTGGTGCCGCGGATGGCGGCAGGGGAAGTGACGCCGGACGGACTGATCGCCATCGGGCAGATCGCCAAACGTTACCAGCTCTACAGCAAAGTGACCGGCGGCCAGCGCATCGACCTGTTTGGCGCGCGGCTGGAACAGCTGCCGGCTATCTGGCGCGAGCTGGCCGACGCCGGGTTTGAAACCGGCCACGCCTACGGCAAGTCGCTGCGCACGGTGAAATCCTGCGTCGGCTCAACCTGGTGTCGCTACGGCGTGCAGGACTCCACCGGGCTCGCGGTACGGCTCGAGCATCGCTATAAAGGGCTACGCGCCCCGCACAAAATCAAGATGGCGGTCTCCGGCTGCACCCGCGAATGCGCTGAAGCCCAGGGGAAAGATATCGGGGTGATTGCCACCGACAAAGGCTGGAATCTGTACGTCTGCGGCAACGGCGGGATGAAACCGCGTCACGCCGACCTGTTTGCCAGCGATCTCGACGAAGCGACGCTGATCCGCAGCATCGATCGTCTGCTGATGTTCTATATCCGTACCGCCGATCGCCTGCAGCGAACCAGCACCTGGATGGATAACCTGGAGGGCGGCGTCACCTATCTGCGGCAGGTGGTGCTGGAGGATAGTCTTGGCATTGGCGAGGAGCTGGAGCAGGAGATGGCCCGGATCGTCGACAGCTACCAGTGCGAGTGGCAGACCACCCTCAACGATCCGCAGCGTCTGGCGCTGTTCCGCTCCTTCGTTAATAGCGACCAGCCCGACGAGGCTGTGCAGCGCCGCGATCTGCGCGGTCAGCCGCAGCCGCTGCTGACTGAGACGTTGCCCGAAGGCGAACTCCCATCCCGACCGTGGCAGGCGGTATGCGACCTTGACGCCATTCCGGCGCAGGCGGGGATCGGCGCCCGCTTAGGGGAGCGGCAGATTGCCCTGTTCCGCTTCGGCGAGCGGGTCTACGCCCTCGACAACCGCGAGCCGGGCAGCGCGGCCAACGTGCTGTCGCGTGGGCTGTTAGGGGACGTCGGCGGCGAGCCGGTGGTGATCTCCCCGCTGTACAAACAGCGGATACGCCTGCGCGACGGCTGGCCGTGCGACGGCGACGAACAGGCGGTACGCGCCTGGCCGGTGAAAGTGGAAAACGGCAAAGTGTGGGTGGGCAACCAGCAGCTGCTGGCCCGCGCGGAGGCCTCCTGATGAAGACCATCCGAACGACCTGCCCCTACTGCGGCGTAGGCTGCGGGGTGCTGGCGAGCGTGGACGACGCGGGGCAGGTGAGCGTGCGCGGCGACGATCAGCACCCGGCGAACCTCGGCCGTCTGTGCGTCAAAGGGGCCGCCTTAGGGGAGACCACGGGCCTGGCGGGGCGGCTGCTGACGCCGGAGGTCGACGGCCAGCAGGTAGCCTGGCCTCAGGCGCTGGCGGAAACCGCTGCGCGCCTGAGACAGATCATCGACCAGCACGGACCGCAAGCGGTGGCCTTTTACGCCTCCGGCCAGCTGTTAACGGAGGATTACTATGCCGCCAATAAGCTGATGAAAGGGTTTATCGGCGCGGCGAACATCGATACCAATTCACGGCTGTGCATGTCGTCAGCGGTCACTGGCTACAAGCGGGCCTTTGGCGCCGACGTGGTGCCCTGCAGCTACGATGATGTGGAAAACAGCGATCTGGTGGTGCTGGTCGGCTCGAACGCCGCCTGGGCGCATCCGGTGCTGTTCCAGCGGCTGGCGCAGGCGAAGCGGGATAATCCCCGATTGCGGATCGTGGCGATCGACCCCCGACGCACCGCTACCTGCGAGATCGCCGATCGCCATCTGGCGCTGGCCCCAGGAAGCGACGGCGGGTTGTTTGCGGGGCTGCTTAACGCCCTGGCTGAGGCAGGAGCCTGCGTCGATGGCTTTCGCGACGGCCCGCAGGCGCTGGCCGCCGCCCGCAGCCGG